>SPQJ01000009.1 GCA_004570425.1 Bacillus sp. AZ43 | reverse complement strand
CGCCTCGCAGGCGCAGGCCGAGGAGGCCGCCGCCCGGGCGAAGGCCGAGGCGGAGGCCAAGGCCGCGGCCGAGGCCGCCGCGGCCGCGGAGGCCGCCGCGAAGGCCGAGGAGGAAGCCCGCGCGGCCGCCGCCACCGCGGTGACGATGATCGCCAGGATCAGCAACAGCGCCGGGCCCATCAAGGCCGTCGCCCAGGAGGCCGCCAACAAGGTCGTCTCCAACGTGCCCGGCGCCGCCGGCATCACCATCGGCGGCACCCGCGCCAGCGCCGCGGACCCGGGCGGCCACCCGTCCGGCCTCGCCCTGGACTACATGTGCACCGGGGCGCTCGGCGACGCGATCGCGGAGTACCACATCGCGCACTGGGACGAGCTGGGCGTGGAGTACATCATCTGGGAGCAGCGGATCCTCCAGTCGCCCGGCGGCTCCTGGTCGACGATGGAGGACCGGGGCGGCGCGACCGCGAACCACATGGACCACGTCCACGTGAACTACCGCGGGTGAGCCCGGTCGATCGCCAGGACCTGCAGGCCGTCCTCTTCGACATGGACGGCACGCTCGTCGAGACCGAGCAGTACTGGGGCGAGGCGATGTTCGAGCTCGCCGCTCGGCTCGGCGGGCGGATGTCGGCGGAGGCCCGCGCGGCCACCGTCGGGTCGACGATGCGCCGGTCGATGACGATCCTGCACGCCGACCTCGGCGTGATCCGGTCCGAGGAGCAGCTGCTCGCCGACGCCCGGTGGGTGGAGGACCGGACGGCGGAGCTCATGGCCGCGGGCATCACCTGGTGCCCGGGCGCCCGCGAGCTGCTCCTCGGCGTCCGGGCGGCCGGCCTGCCGACGGCGCTGGTGACGACGACGCCGCGCCGGGTGGCCGACATCGTGCTGGCCACGATCCGGGCGGATCTCGGCGGCGACCCCTTCGACGTCACGGTCTGCGGCGACGAGGTGCCGGCGCGCAAGCCCGATCCCGCGCCCTACCGGCAGGCGATGGCGGCCCTGGACGTCGAGCCCGCGGGGTGCGTCGTCGTCGAGGACTCGGAGTCGGGCGTCGCCGCGGGGCTGGCCGCCGGTGCCGCGGTGCTGGGTGTGCCGACCGTCCAGGCGATCGAGCCGGCACAGGGCCTCACCCTGCGGGACGGGCTGGTGGGCGTCGACGTCGACGCGCTGGCCGGCCTCCTGCGGACGCACGCGGCGGCCTGACCGCGCGACCGGTCAGTCGCGCTCGACGACCGGCAAGGTCTGCCACCCGGCCGCGGCCGCGGCCTCGGCGGGGAACGGCGGGGGAGTGCCCCCGAAGGCGGGGCACAGCGCCTGGTGGTCGCACCAGCCGCAGAGCCGCGTCCTGTTCGGCCGGAAGTCGCCGGTGGACACCGCCCGCTCGATGGCGGCCCAGATGGCGAGCAGCGTGCGCTCGAAGCGCAGGAGCTCCGCCTCGTCGGGGGCGTAGGTGAGCGTGTCGCCGTCCCCGAGGTAGATCAGCTTCAGCTGGGCGGCCACGACGCCGCGGGTGCGCCAGAGGACGAGCGCGTAGAACTTCATCTGGAACAGCGCCTTGGCCTCGAAGGCCTCGCGCGGCATGGAGCCGGTCTTGTAGTCGACGACCCGCAGCGCGCCGGTGGGCGCGACGTCGATGCGGTCGACGAACCCGCGCAGGAGCAGCCCGTCGGGCAGGGTCACCTCGACCAGTTGCTCCCGGCCGTCGGGCTGGATGCGGGTCGGGTCCTCCAGCGCGAAGTACTTCTCCACCAGCTTCCCGGCCGAGGCGAGCCATGCCTCCACCGACTCGGGGGCGTTGGGGTCGGTCTCGGCGCCGTCGTCCTGCGCCGTCTCGAACAGCTCGGCGATGCCGGGCTCGTCGCGCAGCTCCGCCCACGCCGGCTCGATCAGCTCCTGGGCGGCCTGGACCGTCCGGCCGGCGGGCGGCAGGTCGTACAACTTCTCGAGCACCGAGTGCACGAGCGTGCCGCGGACGGCGGCCAGGCTCTTGCGCTCGGGCAGCCGGTCGATCGTGCGGAAGCGGTAGAGCAGCGGGCAGGTCTTGAAGTCGGCCGCACGGCTCGGCGACAGCGAGGGGCGGCGCGGAGCCTGCGCGTCCGTTGCCTGCGGATCCGTCTCCACCATCGCCGTCATGCACCCGAGGCTAGGTCGCCCCACCGACAGTTCCGAGTGCCCGCGCCGCACTGGGGACACGGGTCACACCGGCACCCCCCGTAGCCTGGGCGCCCGTGGACACCGAGCAGGAGACAGTGCCGGGGGCGTTCGTCGCCGGCGACCGGGTGCAGCTGACCGACCCCAAGGGCCGGCACCACACCGTCGTCCTGGAGCCGGGCAAGCAGTTCCACACGCACCGGGGGGCGATCGCGCACGACGACCTGATCGGTGCGCCGGAGGGCTCCGTCGTCCACTCGACGGCGAACACCGGCTACCTGGCACTGCGGCCGCTGCTGGCCGACTTCGTGCTGTCCATGCCGCGCGGCGCGCAGGTGATCTACCCGAAGGACGCCGCCCAGATCGTCGGCTTCGGCGACGTGGGGCCCGGCATGCGGGTGCTGGAGGCCGGCGCCGGGTCCGGCGCGCTGAGCTGCTCGCTGCTGCGCGCCGTCGGATCGGCCGGGTCGCTGACCAGCTACGAGCGCCGCGAGGACTTCGCCGACGTCGCCCGCGGCAACGTCGAGGCGTTCTTCGGCGAGGTGCCGGCCAACTGGTCGCTGCGCCTCGGGGATCTCGCCGATCACCCCGCCGACGAGGTCGTGGACCGCGTCGTCCTCGACATGCTCGAGCCGTGGGCGGTGCTGCCGACCGTGGCCGCGGCCCTGCGGCCCGGGGGAGTGCTGGTCGGGTACGTGGCCACCACGACGCAGCTGTCCACCTACGTGGAGGCGCTCCGGGAGCAGGGCGTCTGGACCGAGCCGCACGCCTGGGAGTCGCTGCTGCGCCCGTGGCACGCGGTGGGCCTGGCGGTGCGCCCGGAGCACCGGATGGTGGCGCACACCGCTTTCCTGGTCACCTGCCGACGGCTGGCCGAGGGCGCCGTCGCGCCGATCCGCCAGCGCCGCGCCCAGAAGTACTGAGCCCCGTTGGTGTCTGTGTGACCAGCTGGTCACGCCCGCCCGCGAGCCCACGGCGAAGTGTCCGGCCGCGTGTATAGATTTGCGTCTCGACTCCCTCGATGAGTGTGGAGGTGCGCGATGAGTCTGGGTCCGGACGAGATTCGAGCGCGGCGTGAGCGAGACGTCGCGGCACTGCTCAGCCAGATCTCCTACCTCGAGGAAGAGATCGGCCTCCTCCGCCGGAAGGTGGCCGACAGCCCCCGCCAGGTGCGCCAGCTGGAGGAGCGGATCGCCGAGGCCGAGGGGCGTGCGGCGTTCCTGTCCGAGCGCAACGACAAGCTGGCGGGCACCCTCCGTGAGGCCCGCGAGCAGCTGGTCACGCTCAAGGAGGAGGTCGACCGGCTCGGCCAGCCGCCGTCGGGCTACGGCGTCTTCCTGACCCGGTTCGACGACGGCACGGTCGACGTCTTCACCGGCGGCCGCAAACTGCGCGTCTCCGTCTCGCCCAACGTCGAGCTCGACGACCTGCGCCCCGGCCAGGAGGTCATGCTCAACGAGGCCATGAACGTCGTCGAGGCGCGCGGCTTCGAGCGGCAGGGCGACGTCGTCATGCTCAAGGAGCTGCTCGAGCCCATCGACGGGGTCACACCGCGCGCGCTGGTCATCGGGCACACCGACGAGGAGCGGGTGGTCTTCCTCGCCGACTCGCTGAGCGGCCAGCCGCTGCGGGTGGGCGACTCGCTGCTGCTGGAGTCGCGGTCGGGCTACGCCTACGAGCGCATCCCGAAGAGCGAGGTCGAGGAGCTCGTCCTCGAAGAGGTCCCCGACATCGACTACGAGGACATCGGCGGGCTGGCGCGGCAGATCGAGCAGATCCGCGACGCGGTGGAGCTGCCGTTCCTGCACGCCGAGCTGTTCCGCGAGTACGAGCTGCGGCCGCCCAAGGGCATCCTGCTGTACGGCCCGCCCGGCTGTGGGAAGACGCTGATCGCCAAGGCGGTCGCCAACTCGCTGGCCAAGAAGGTGGCCGCCGTCCGCGGCGACGGCGACACCAGCCAGGGGAAGTCCTACTTCCTCAACATCAAGGGCCCAGAGCTGCTCAACAAGTACGTCGGCGAGACCGAGCGGCACATCCGCCTGGTGTTCCAGCGGGCGCGCGAGAAGGCCAGCGAGGGCACGCCGGTCATCGTGTTCTTCGACGAGATGGACTCGATCTTCCGCACCCGCGGCTCGGGCGTGTCCTCCGACGTCGAGTCGACGATCGTGCCGCAGCTGCTCAGCGAGATCGACGGCGTGGAGGGCCTGGAGAACGTCATCGTCATCGGCGCGTCCAACCGCGAGGACATGATCGACCCGGCGATCCTGCGGCCGGGCCGGCTCGACGTGAAGATCAAGATCGAGCGCCCGGACGCCGAGGCGGCGCGCGACATCTTCAGCAAGTACCTGACGACGTCCCTGCCGATCCACCCCGACGACCTGGCCGAGCACGGCGGCAGCCGTGAGGCCACGATCGCCGGGATGATCCAGCGCACCGTCGAGCGCATGTACACCGAGAGCGAGGAGAACCGCTTCCTCGAGGTCACCTACGCCAACGGTGACAAGGAGGTCCTGTACTTCAAGGACTTCAACTCCGGCGCCATGCTGCAGAACATCGTCGACCGCGCGAAGAAGATGGCGATCAAGGAGCACCTCGAGACCGGGAACGCCGGTCTGCGGGTCAGCCACCTGATGGCCGCCTGCCTCGACGAGTTCAAGGAGAACGAGGACCTGCCCAACACGACCAATCCCGACGACTGGGCGCGAATCTCGGGCAAGAAGGGCGAGCGGATCGTCTACATCCGCACGCTCATCAGCGGCAAGGGCAACGAGTCCGGCCGCGCCATCGACACGGCCACGAACACCGGCCAGTACCTGTAGCGCCTGCTGCGCCCGACGGCCCGGTCCCGTTGCGGGACCGGGCCGTCGCGGCTCAAGGGGTGTCGCCCGCGATGGCGCGCAGCGCCTGCAGGTGCCGGGCGTACGCGGCCCGGCCCGTGGCGGTGAGCGAGAGCCAGGTCCGGGGGCGCTTGCCGACGTGACCCTTGCGCACCTTCACGTAGCCGGCCGTCTCGAGCTGCGCGGCCTGCTTGGACAGGACCGAGTCGGAGACCTCGACGGCGTCGCGGAGGTGCCCGAACTCCGCTTCGTCGACCCCCGCGAGCGCGGCGACGATGCTGAGCCGCACGGGGGCGTGGATGACGGCGTCGAGCTGGTGCCGGGCATGCCGGCCGGCCGCGGCCGTCACCGGCGGTCCCGGCTGATCACCACGGCCGCGGCCAGGCTCGGCAGGGCGACGAGGCAGGCCGCGGCAGCCACCATCGGCCACGTGTTGGGGCTCGACTGGTCCTCGAGGTTCAGCCACGGCATCACGAACCCGAGGCCCACCGCGAACGAGGCGCCGATGCCGACGCGTGACCACAGCCGGGCACGGCGGGGCACCGTGCGCGCGGCACGTTCCACCCCGATCCCCTCGCCGACCATGACCGCCAGGAGGACGCACGAGAGCGCGAGCCGTGCGGTGCCGCTCAGGACGTTCTGCGTGACCAGGCCCAGGGCGATGCTCACGCCGAAGACCGCGGTGCCGATCGCGTGGAGCCGTCGGTCGCGGGGGCAGCCGAGCACCCGCGACTCGACGTCCGCGAGCTGCTGACGCGCCTGCTCCGGCGTGAGGGTGGGTCGTTCGATGCTCACTGCTCTCCTCCTGGATCTCCGGTGCCGACAGTCGAGCACGTACTTTCCATAGTGGCAAGTATTTGCCGCCGTCGGGCGACGGGCGAACCGGCCGTCTCGCGGCTCCCGAGCCGGGCGGCGCCTAGGGTTGGCGCATGAGCGTGCGGCGGGTCATGGGCACCGAGGTCGAGTACGGCATCTCGGTGCCGGGGCAGCCGACGGCGAACCCCACCACGCTGTCGAGCCAGGTCGTGAACGCCTGGGCGGTGGCCGAGGCGCCGACACCTCGGCGTCCGCGGTGGGACTTCGAGGAGGAGTCACCGCTGCGCGACGCCCGCGGGTTCGACCTGTCCCCGGCGCAGGCGCTCGACCACAACGACCTCGACGAGGACACCGGGATGGCCAACGTCATCCTCACCAACGGGGCGCGGCTGTACGTCGACCACGCGCACCCGGAGTACTCGACCCCGGAGGTCACCAACCCGCGCGACGTCGTCCTCTGGGACAAGGCGGGGGAGCAGGTGATGGCGGAGGCGGCCCGGCGGGCCGCCCGCATCCCGGGCCAGCCGAGCATCCAGCTCTACAAGAACAACACCGACGGCAAGGGCGCGTCGTACGGCGCGCACGAGAACTACCTGATGGACCGGCGGACGCCGTTCATCGAGATCATCCGCGGCCTCGTGCCGTTCTTCGTGACCCGTCAGGTGTTCGCCGGCGCCGGCCGGGTCGGCATCGGCACCGAGGGCCGGACGCAGGGCTTCCAGCTGTCGCAGCGGGCCGACTTCTTCGAGGTCGAGGTCGGGCTGGAGACGACGCTGAAGCGGCCGATCATCAACACCCGCGACGAGCCGCACGCCGACGCCGACAAATACCGGCGGCTGCACGTGATCATCGGCGATGCCAACCTCGCGGAGCTCTCGACGTACCTGAAGGTCGGGACGACGTCGCTCGTGCTGGCGATGATCGAGGCGCGCGCGCTGTCGACCGACCTCGCGCTGGAGGAGCCTGTCGAGGCGCTGCAGGCGGTCAGCCACGACCCCTCGCTCACCCACCGGGTGCGGCTGCGCGACGGCCGGCGGATGACCGCCGTCGACGTCCAGCGGCTGTACCTGGAGCAGGCGGAGAAGTTCGTGCAGAGCCGGGGGGAGGGCGACGAGCAGACCGCCGACGTGCTGCGCCGCTGGGCGGAGGTGCTCGAGGACTTGGCGGTCGACCCGATGCGCTGCGCCGACCGGCTGGACTGGCCGGCCAAGCTGCGCCTGCTCGAGGGCTACCGGACCCGCGACGGGCTCGGGTGGGGCGACTCGCGGCTGCACCTCGTGGACCTGCAGTACTCCGACATCCGGCCCGACAAGGGGCTCTACAACCGGCTGGTGGCGCGCGGCTCGATGCAGCGGCTGCTCACCGACGACGAGGTCGCCCGCGCGATGCTGACCCCGCCGGCGGACACCCGCGCGTTCTTCCGCGGCGAGTGCCTGCGCCGGTACCCGGCCCAGGTGGCCGCGGCGTCCTGGGACTCGGTCGTGTTCGACCTCGGCCGGGAGAACCTCGTGCGCATCCCCACCATGGAGCCGTTGCGCGGGACCCGCGAGCACGTGGGCGCGCTGTTCGAGGCGACGTCGACCGCACAGGAGCTGGTCGACACCATCACCGGATCGTGATCCACAGCCTGTCCGTGTGACTCGAAAAGTCAGCGGTGACGGGTACTTTCAGCGCAGCAGCAGTTCCGTAGAACCGGAGGGCAAGCCATGGCCACCAGGGACACCGGCGGACAGCAGAAGGCGACGCGGTCGCGCGAGGAGACCGACGAGGTCGAGGCCTCGGTCGACACCGAGGTCGCCGAGCGCCACAAGGAGATGACCGAGGACGTCGACGCCCTCCTGGACGAGATCGACGAGGTGCTCGAGGAGAACGCGGAAGACTTCGTTCGGGCCTATGTGCAGAAGGGCGGTCAGTGACCCTCTGACTACGCTCCGCAATGACGAAGACCTGCCCGTCGTGCGGAGAAGCATTGCCGACGGCAGCGTTCGGGCGGAACAAGGCATTGCCGGACGGGCTCTCGTTCTACTGCCTCTCCTGCAACCGCGCGCGCAACAACGCGTGGTATCGGAAGCGCCGCAGATCACTCGGCAAGGAAGTGCGCGACCTGTCCTGGGTTCCTGAAGGCTTTCGCTGGTGCCCGTCGTGCGAGCAGGCGGTGGCGCACGAGAACTACGTCCGGAACGCTGGAACGAGTTCTGGGTTCGGTAGCCGGTGCAAGGCGTGCAACAACGCTGCGAACAGCGACGCCTACTTCTCCCGCATGTACGGGCTGACGCGCTCGGAGATCGACGACCTGCGTGCACGGCAGAGCGATCTGTGCGCTATCTGCGACGCGCCGGGCCCCGAGCACCTCGACCATGATCATTCCAGCGGCCGCGTCCGGCGACTCCTCTGCCAGAGGTGCAACCAGGGACTCGGCCTCTTCCGCGACGATCCCTTCCTGCTGCGCATGGCGGCGCTCTACATCGAGGGACACCGCGAGACCCATGCGCTGGAGGTCCGTGACGCACCCGGGCCCGACGTGCCGGAGGCAGGCAGCCGGCCGGGGGAGCCGCCGGTAGGGTCGCAACGACGCCCAGGCGCCCGCGGCACCAGCACGCGGGGCACCGGGCGGAACAGCGGTGGACGCCGGCGCGAGCGGGCGGGAGAGGCGGATGCGTGAGCGAGTCGTCGGCTGGCCGGAGCGGGTTCCCGCCCGCGTACCTGGACCGGGTGGGCTCCTCGTTCACCGACTTCCTCTCGGCCGCCGCGCCTGACCTCCTGCCGGGCCGCCGCCCCGTGCCGACCACGCCCGTGGGCGACCTCGCGCCGCACGGCACGACGATCGTCGCCGCCACCTACGAGGGCGGCGTCCTCATGGGCGGCGACCGGCGGGCCACCATGGGCAACCTGATCTCCAGCCGCGACATCGAGAAGGTCTACCCGGCCGACTCGTACAGCGTCATCGGCATCGCCGGGGCCGCGGGCATCGCCATCGAGATGGTGAAGCTCTACCAGGTCGAGCTCGAGCACTACGAGAAGATCGAGGGGCTCACCATGAGCCTCGACGGCAAGGCCAACCGCCTCGCCCAGATGATCCGCGGCAACCTCGGCGCCGCCATGCAGGGCCTCGCCGTCGTCCCGCTGTTCGCCGGTTTCGACCTCGACGCGGGCCCGGGCACCAGCCCCGGCCGGATCTTCAGCTACGACGTCACCGGCGGGAACTACGAGGAGCGTGGCTACGCCGCCGTCGGCTCCGGCTCGCTCTTCGCCAAGAACTCGCTGAAGAAGACCTGGCGCAGCGGCCTGGCCGCCGACGAGGCCACCCGCACGGTGGTCGAGGCGCTCTACGACGCCGCTGACGACGACTCCGCCACCGGCGGCCCCGACCCGGTGCGCCGGCTCTACCCGATCGTCTACCGGGTCGACGCCGAGGGCGCGATCCGGCTGACCGACGCCGAGGTCGCCGCGGTCGCCGACTCGATCGTCACCGAGCGCGCCGACGCCGACCGCCGGAACATGGACCGGGAGGCCTGAGCACCATGACCATGCCGTACTACGCCTCCGCCGAGCAGGTCATGCGCGACCGCTCGGAGTACGCCCGCAAGGGCATCTCCCGCGGCCGCAGCGTCGCCGTCCTCACCTACGCCGACGGCGTCCTGTTCATCGCCGAGAACCCCAGCACCACCCTGCACAAGGTCGGCGAGATCTACGACCGTATCGGCTTCGCCGCAGTGGGCCGCTACAGCGAGTTCGAGAGCCTGCGCGTGGCCGGCGTCCGGCTCGCCGACGTCCGCGGCTACTCGTACAACCGGCGTGACGTCACCGGCCGGGTCATCGCCAACGCCTACGCCCAGACGCTCGGCGCCATCTTCACCGAGCAGATGAAGCCCTACGAGGTGGAGCTCTGCGTCGCGGAGGTCGGCGAGCGGCCCGAGCAGGACCAGCTCTACCGGCTCACCTTCGACGGCTCGGTCGTCGACGAGCCCGACTTCGTCGTCATGGGCGGCCAGGCCGACGCGGTCACCGGCCACCTGCGCGAGCACTTCCACTCGGGCATGGGCCTCTCGGACGCCCTCGCCGTCGGCGTCCGGGCGCTGTCGGCGGTCAGCCCGGTCACCGCGGGCGCCGGCAACGGCACCCAGAGCCGGCTCACCGGCGCCCAGCTCGAGGTGGCGGTCCTCGACCGCCGCCGCCCGAAGCGGGCCTTCCGCCGGATCACCGGTTCGGCGCTGCGCACCCTCCTCGGCGACGAGGCGACGCCCGACGCGACCGACGACGCCCCGGCCACCGCCGCCCACGCACCGAGCGTGTCCGAGCCCGGCACCCCGGCCGGCCTGGGCGACCCGGCGAACCCCGACACCGCCGGCGGCAGCGCCCCCACGGAGGACTGACCGTGCCGAGCTACCGCGTCAACGACGACGCCGTCCGGCACGCCCGGAAGCTCATCGACGACGGGAAGGTCGACGTCGACACCGAGTGGTCCGACGCCGCGCCGTCCGCCGACGACGGCAACGCGGAGATCGAGGAGCACGGCTACGACGGCTACGGCCGCTGGCACCTCGCCGTCGACGAGGACGCCTCGGAGGAGACGAAGGGCCGCTACCGGTTCCCGTACGGCGACTTCCGGCAGGTCAACCGCGCAGCGCTGATCCACGGCAAGCAGCGCGCCGCCCAGAACGACCACGACGAGATCGAGAAGGCCTTCGACGACCTCCTCGAGCACCTGGACGCGAAACGGTCGTAGAGGCGCCCTCTGTCGCTCCCGCGGCCTAGTCTCGGACCGTGGACCGACGGATCTTCGGCATCGAGACCGAGTACGGCGTCACGTGCACCTTCAAGGGGCAGCGCCGGCTCTCCCCGGACGAGGTCGCGCGCTACCTGTTCCGGCGGGTGGTCTCCTGGGGTCGCAGCTCGAACGTCTTCCTGCGCAACGGCTCGCGTCTGTACCTGGACGTCGGCAGCCACCCCGAGTACGCCACGGCCGAGTGCGACGACCTCACCGAGCTCGTCGTCCACGACAAGGCGGGGGAGCGGATCCTCGAGGGCCTCCTGGTCGACGCCGAGCAGCGGCTCGCCGAGGAGGGCGTCACCGGCGACATCTACCTGTTCAAGAACAACACCGACTCCGCCGGCAACAGCTACGGCTGCCACGAGAACTACCTCGTCGGCCGGCACGGCGAGTTCAGCCGCCTGGCCGACGTCCTGATCCCGTTCCTGGTCAGCCGGCAGATCGTCGTCGGTGCCGGCAAGGTGCTGCAGACCCCGCGCGGGGCGATCTACTGCGTCAGCCAGCGGGCCGAGCACATCTGGGAGGGCGTCTCGTCGGCCACGACGAGGAGCCGCCCGATCATCAACACCCGCGACGAGCCGCACGCCGACGCCGAGCGCTACCGCCGCCTGCACGTCATCGTCGGCGACTCGAACATGAGCGAGACGACGACGCTGCTCAAGGTCACGATGACCGACCTCGTCCTGCGCATGATCGAGGCCGGCACCCCGGTGAAGGACATGACGCTGGAGAACCCGATCCGCGCCATCCGCGAGATCAGCCACGACATGACCGGCCGGCGCAAGGTGCGGCTGTCCAACGGCAAGGAGATGTCGGCGCTGGAGATCCAGTCCGAGTACCACTCCCGCGCCATGGAGTTCGTCGACCGCGAGGGGTGCAGCCCCGAGCACCGGCAGATGCTGGAGCTCTGGGGGCGGGTGCTCAAGGCGGTCGACACCGAGGACCTCAGCCTGATCGACCGCGAGATCGACTGGGCGATCAAGTACAGCCTGCTCGAGCGCTACCGGGCGAAGCGCGACCTGCCGCTCAGTTCCCCGCGGATCGCGCAGATGGACCTCGCCTACCACGACATCAGCCGCCGGCGGGGCCTGTACTACCTGCTGGAGAAGGCGGGGCAGGTCGAGCGGGTCGCCCACGAGCCCCGAGTCTTCGAGGCGAAGAACGTGCCCCCGCAGACCACCCGGGCCAAGCTCCGCGGCGAGTTCATCCGCCGGGCGCAGGAGAAGCGCCGCGACTTCACCGTCGACTGGGTGCACCTCAAGCTCAACGACCAGGCGCAGCGCACCGTGCTGTGCAAGGACCCCTTCAAGGCCGTCGACGACCGCGTCGACAAGCTCATCGCCAGCATGTAGTGCGGCGGCGGCTCACTGGTCGCCCGACGCCGTCTCCGCTCCGGCGACGTCGGGCGCGGGGACCAGCAGGGCGGCGTACCGCCCGGCCGCGGCGGCGGCGAGGAAGTAGGCGCGCTCCTCGGGGTAGCCGCGCCCCATCGTGCGCAGGGGCACGGGGGAGAGGACGAGGGCGTCGTCGAGCCCGTCGGTGTCGACCCAGACGACGACGTTGCGCTCCGGCTGGCCCGCCAGGTCCTCGTCGATCTGCCCACCGAGCTCGGAGGAGAGCCCGCGCGGCGCGATCAGCGTGACGCCGCCCAGCGCCACCCGGCCGAACGCCGTCAGCGAGTGGTGGGAGACGCCGCGGTGGCGGGTCCGCGGGTCGGCGTCGGAGATCCGCAGCGCCCCGATCGGCTCGCCGCCGAGCACGGTCACGGCGTTGCACGCCTCGCCCGCCGCGACCCCGGAGAAGCCCCACGGCGTCCCGGTGCCCAGGTTGCCCGGCCCCTGCGTGACGATCGCCAGGTCGGCCCCGAGCACGTGCCTGGCGGCGAGCAGACCGGTGTGCAGGGTGACCGCTTCCAGGTCGCCGCCGAACGCCTGCCCGACCGTGATGACGCCGGCCAGCGACGAGGCCAGCGTGTCCAGCGTGCGCGAGAACGCCGCAGGCAGCGCCCCGCCGTCGGTCATGACGTAGGCGACCTTGAGGTCGGGGTCGGTGGCCAGCATCCCGATGAGGATGGCCGGCAGCGCCGAGTGCAGGTCGGCGACGACGACCGGCATGCCGTCGAGCGAGTCGGCCTCGGCCATCAGCTCGTGGTGCTCGGTCTCCTGCTCGTCGACGCCGCTGACCGTCACCTGCAGCGGCGTGTAGCGCGCCTTCACCAGGTGCCCGGGGCCCGCCGGGTCCGGCGGAAGGCGGTCGGGCACCGCGACGACGAGCGCCACCCCACCGGTGCCCAGGCCCTGCGCGAGCGCCGTGGTGTTGAGCAGCACCTCGTCGCCGACCTGCGGGATGCCGACCATCGACGGGTAGGCGAGCGCCGGGAGCTGCCCCTCGTCGGCGACCTCGACGGTCAGCTGCAGGCTGTCGCGACCCCGCCGGCCGGTCGCCGTCACCGTGCCGCGCCGCCAGCGGATGCGCGTGGGCGGGGGCGGCGAGGCGGAGAAGGGCATGCAGGCAGCGTAAGGACCCCGGTGCCCCCCGTGCCTCGCAGGCTCGGCCCGGGCCCCTGCACCGGGGCCGGACCTGACTAGCCTGAGCGCCATGGCGGCCAAGCGGGCGGAACGACTGGTGAACCTGGTCATCGCCCTGCTCAGCACCCGGCAGTACGTCACCGCCGCCCGGATCCGCGCCACCGTCCCCGGCTACGAGGCCGACGACGGCACCGAGCGGGCCGACGAGGCCTTCAAGCGGATGTTCGAGCGGGACAAGGCCGAGCTGCGCGAGATGGGCGTGCCGCTGGAGACGGGCCGGACCAGCGTCTTCGACACCGAGGACGGCTACCGGATCGCCCGCGCCGACTACGAGCTGCCCGACATCCACCTCACCGGCGAGGAGGCGGCCGCCGTCGGCCTCGCGCTGCGCCTGTGGGAGTCCGCCCAGCTCGCCGGTGCCGCGCACAGCGCCCAGGTCAAGCTCAAGGCGGCGGGCATCGACGTCGACAGCTCGCGGGCCATCCCGCTCCAGCCGCGCCTGGACGCCGGGGAGCCGGCGTTCGAACCGTGCTACGCCGCCGCCCGCGACCGCCGGCAGCTCGAGTTCGACTACCAGCGCCCCGACGAGGACGTCCCGGCCCGCCGGCGGGTGCAGCCGTGGGGGGTCGTCGCCTGGCACGGCCGCTGGTACCTGGTCGGTCTCGACCTCGACCGCGGTGCCGAGCGGGTGTTCCGGCTCTCCCGCGTCGTCGGCACCCCCAAGGCGACCGGCCCGGCCGACGCCTTCGAGCCCCCGGCCGGCCTCGACCTCTCGGAGGTCGTCGCCGGGCAGGTCGGCGGCGACGAGCAGCTCGTCGTCGTCCGCGCCCGCCCGGGCACGGCGATCGGGCTGCGCCGGCACGCCACCCCGCTGGGCCCCGCCGACGACGGGGACGACCGGCTCCAGCTGCGCACCACGGAGCCCGGCCGGCTGGCCGACCAGCTGGTGGCCTACGGCTCCGACGTCGTCGTCGAGGGGCCGGCCGAGGTCCGCGACGCGGTGATCGCCCGGCTCACCCGCCTCGCGGCCATGGGAGGGGCGGCGTGACCAGCGGCGGCACCACCGACCGGATGACGCGGCTGCTCGCGCTCGTCCCGTACCTCACCGCCCGCGGGGACGGCGTCTCGCTGGCCGAGGCCGCCCGCGACTTCGGCGTCCCCGAGCGGCAGCTGCGGAAGGACCTCGAGCTGCTCTGGGTGTGCGGCCTGCCCGGTCACGGCCCCGGCGATCTCATCGACCTCTCGTTCGAGGGCGACCGCGTGCGGGTCACCTTCACCGCCGGCATGGTCCGCCCGCTGCGCCTGACCACCGACGAGGCCGTCGCGCTGGTCGTCGCGCTGCGCACCCTGCTGGAACTGCCCGGCCTCGCCGAGCGGGAGGCGGTCAGCACGGCGCTGGCCAAGGTCTCGGCGGCCGCCGGCCACGCTGCCGACCGGGTCACCCCCGTGGTGGTCAGCGTCGACGCCCGGGAGGAGGCGCTCGCCGTCGTCCGGGACGGCCTCGAGCGCAGGCGGGCGCTGCACCTGACCTACTACGTGCCCACCCGGGACGAGCGGACCGAGCGCACCGTCGACCCGATGAAGCTGCACTACGTCGACGGCAAGTGGTACCTGGAGGCCTGGTGCCGCCGCGCCGAGGGCGTGCGGCTGTTCCGCCTCGACCGGGTCGACGACGTCGCCGTCCTGGACGAGCCCGCCGCCCCGCCGCCGCAGGCCCACGAGCGGGACGTCGACAACGGCATCTACCAGCCCGACCCCGGCTCCCCGGAGGTGCGGCTGAGGCTGTCGCGCAGCGCCCGCTGGGTCGCCGACTACTACCCGGTCGACCGCGTCACGCCGGTCGACGACCCGCCGGGCGGGCTCGCGGTGACGGTCCGCACGGAGGACCTCGCCTGGGCCCGCCGGCTGGTCGCCTCGCTGGGCGGGGAGGCACTGGTCGACGAGCCGGCCGAGCTGGCGGCGCAGGTGGCCGCCGAGGCCAGGGCCGCGCTGGCCCGCTACGGCGTCGCCCCCACCGGCTAGGGTCGCGGCCGTGGTGTTCTGGATCGTGCTGGCCGTCGTCGTGGTGCTGGCGCTGGTCGTCCTCGGGGTGGTCGGCTACGGCGTCCTGGGCGCCTTCGGGCGGCTGAACCGGGAGCTCGCGGCGGCGGAGCGCGACGTCCGGCCGCTCCTCGAGCAGGCCCGGGAGGCCGCCGCGCGGGCCGACCGGACGGGTGAACGGGACACGTCCAGGCCGGGAACAGCCGTGCGCAGCACCGGAACCGGGCACCCCGCGGCGTAGCATCGCCCGGAGGACCACACCCCTGGAGGACCAGTGAATCTCGGCCCGCTGGAGATCGGCCTGATCGTCCTGGCCATCCTGCTGCTGTTCGGCTACAAGAAGCTGCCGGACGCCTCGCGCTCGCTCGGCCGCTCGCTGCGGATCTTCAAGGGCGAGATGAAGGGCATGAAGGACGACGACGTCCGCGCGAAGGACGCCGCCCAGACGTCCCCGGTCCGCGGCGAGATCGTCGCCCCGGCGGGGAGCGACGTCAGCGCCCAGCTGCACGAGGAGGCCCGCGCCGCGGAGGCGCGTGCGGCGGAGCTGCGCGCCCGCGCGGAGCAGGCCCGCGCGGCCGACGGCACCCGCTGACCCACCCGCACCAGGCACGGACGACGGTGAGCGGTCCCCGGCTGCGTCGGCGCCGCGCACCCCGCGACGCCGAGGCGACGATGAGCCTGGTCGGGCACCTCACCGAACTGCGCAACCGCATCGCGAAGGCCCTGCTCGCCCTGGCCCTCGGCACGGTCGCCGGCTTCCTCTGGTACGACCACGGGCTGCTGACGTTCCTCAGCGAGCCGTACTGCGCGCTGCCGTCGGACTTCCGGTTCCAGGGCGACGAGGACTGCACGCTCGTCGTCCTCGACGTGTTCGGCGGCGTGCTGCTGCGGCTCAAGATCGGCCTCATCGCCGGCGCCGTCCTCTCCGCGCCGTTCTGGCTCTACCAGCTGTGGGCGTTCGTCACGCCGGGGCTCAAGCGCAACGAGAAGCGGTACACGGTCGGCTTCGTCGCGGCGTCGACCCTGCTGTTCGCCGCCGGGGCCTTCCTCGCCTGGCTCACGCTGCGCAAGGGCCTGGAGCTGCTCCTGTCCCTGGCCGGCGACGAGGTGGCCTTCCAGCTCACCGCCCCCGACTACCTCGGGTTCGTCATCAGCCTGCTCGTGGCGTTCGGGCTGTCGCTCGAGCTGCCGCTGATCGCCGTCGCGCTCAACCTCGTCGGGGTCCTGAGCTACGACGCGCTGAAGCGGTCCCGCCGCTGGATCTTCTTCCTCACGATCGTCTTCGCCGCGTTCGTCACGCCCACGCAGGACCCGTTCACCATGCTGGCGATGGCCGTGCCGATGATCGTGCTGTTCGAGGGCGCCATCCAGGTGGCCCGCGTCGTCGACAAGCGCCGGGCCAGGCGCGAGGCCGTCGAGCACTTCCACGATCTCGGTGACGACGATGCCTCCCCGCTGGACGCCCGGCCGTCGTCCCTGGACGACGCCCCGTCGGCCTCTCGCGGGTGATGACCGCCGACGTCGCCGTCGTCGTCAGCCCGTCCGCCGGTCGCGGGCGCGGCCGGCAGCTGGCCGCCGGGGTCCTCGCGGCCTTCCGCGAGACCGGCTTCCGCCCCGAGGTGCTGCCGGCGACCACCGGGGCCGAGGCGGCGCGGCAGGCCGCGGAGGCGGTGGCCGCCGGAGCCCGCGCGGTGGTCGCCGTCGGCGGTGACGGCACCGTGCACGCCGCCCTGCAGGCGGTGGCCGGGACGACGACGCCGCTCGCGCTGGTCCCCGCCGGCACGGGCAACGACCTGGTCCGCGCGCTCGGCGCGCCCGCCGACCCGCTGGCCGCCGCCCGTGCGGCGGCGGAGGACCTGGCGGCCGGCGTCGTCCGGACCGTGGACGCCGGCCGGGTGGGGGACCGCTGGTGGGCGACGGTCCTCTGCTGCGGGTTCGACTCCGCGGTCAGCGACCGGGCGAACCGGATGCGCTGGCCTCGCGGCCGGCGCCGCTACGACGTCGCCGTCCTGGCCGAGCTCGCCCGGCTGCGGCCCCGGGAGCTCACCCTCGTCCTGGACGGCGAGGCGCGCACCCTGCCGGTGACGATGGTCGCCGTCGGCAACACCGGCTGGTACGGCGGCGGGATGCGCGTCTGCCCGGCCGCCGACCCGGCGGACGGCCTGTTCGACGTCACGGTCGTCGGCCCCACGACCCGCCTGGAGCTGATCCGGGCCCGGCCGATGCTGACCGACGGCACCCACGTGGACCACCCGCTGGTCACGGTGTTCCGGGCATCGCGGGTGGAGCTGTCCGCGCCCGGCGTGACCACGTACGCCGACGGCGAGCCGGTCGCCCCGCTGCCGGCCGTGGCGGAGTGCGTGCCCGGCGCGCTGACCGTCGTGGGGACCAGCCGCTCCTGACGGCAGCGCCTAACGTGGGGGCATGTCCAGCCCCGCGGAGCGGTACGCGGCTGCCCGCCGGAGGACCGCCCACCCGACCCTGGCCGACTTCACCGCCGAGCTGGGGTTCTCCCTCGACCCGTTCCAGGTGGAGGCGTGCGAGGCCCTCGACGAGGGCTCCGGCGTCCTGGTCTGCGCGCCCACCGGGGCCGGGAAGACGGTCGTCGGCGAGTTCGCCATCCACAAGGCGCTCGCCGAGGGGCGCAAGGCGTTCTACACGACGCCGATCAAGGCGCTGTCCAACCAGAAGTACGCCGACCTCGTCGAGCGGTACGGCGCGGAGCAGGTCGGCCTGCTCACCGGTGACAACGCCGTCAACGGCGACGCGCCCGTGGTCGTGATGACCACCGAGGTGCTGCGCAACATGCTCTACGCGGAGTCCCCGGCGATCGACGGCCTCGGCTACGTGGTCATGGACGAGGTGCACTACCTCGCCGACCGGTTCCGCGGCGCGGTCTGGGAGGAGGTGATCATCCACCTCCCGGAATGGGTCACCCTCGTCTCGCTGTCGGCGACGGTGAGCAACGCCGAGGAGTTCGGCGACTGGCTGGTAACCGTCCGGGGGCACACGAAGGTCGTCGTCAGCGAGGTGCGGCCGGTGCCGCTGTGGCAGCACATGCTGGTCGGCAACCGGGTGTTCGACCTGTTCTCGCTGCGCCCCGCCGCGCACGCCGCCGAGCAGGGGGAGAACCCGCGCGAGCTGTCCACCCGCGAGCGCGGCGCGTCGGTGGTCGACCCCGAGCTGGTCCGCTACGTGCGCGAGCAGGAACGGCGGATCGACTCGTGGCACGGCGGCGGGGGCGGCTCGCGTCGCGACAACGGCGCGCACCGGCCGCGGTACCGGCCGCCCGCCCGCCCCGACGTCATCAGCCGGCTCGACGCCGCGGGGCTGCTGCCGGCGATCACCTTCGTGTTCAGCCGCAACGGCTGCGACGCCGCCGTCCACCAGTGCCTGCTCGCCGGGCTGCGGCTCACCGACGAGGCGGAGCGCGCCGAGATCGCGGAGATCATCGACCGGCGCACCGGCTCCCTGCCGGAGGAGGACCTGCACGTCCTGGGCTTCTGGGAGTGGCGCGAGGGCCTGCTCGCGGGCATCGCCGCGCACCACGCGGGCCTGGTGCCGGCGTTCAAGGAGACCGTGGAGGAGTGCTTCGTGCGCGGCCTGGTGAAGGCCGTGTTCGCCACCGAGACGCTCGCCCTGGGCATCAACATGCCCGCGCGCAGCGTCGTCCTCGAGCGGCTGGTGAAGTGGAACGGCGAGGCGCACGTCGACGTCACGCCGGGGGAGTACACCCAGCTCACCGGCCGGGCCGGGCGCCGGGGCATCGACGTCGAGGGCCACGCCGTCGTGGTGTGGGCGCCGGGCATGGACCCGTCGGTCGTCGCCGGGCTGGCCAGCACCCGCACCTTCCCGCTGCGGTCGTCGTTCCGGCCCAGCTACAACATGGCGGTCAACCTGGTCGGGTCGTTCGGCCGGGCGCGGGCCCGGGAGCTGCTGGCGTCGTCGTTCGCCCAGTTCCAGGCCGACCGCTCGGTGGTCGGCCTGGCCCGCGCCGCCGCCCGCCACGAGCAGGACGCCGAGCGGTTCGCCCGGGAGATGCACTCCGACCGCGGCGACGTCGGCGCCTACGCCCAGCTGCGCCGGGAGATCTCCGACCGCGAGAAGGAGCTCTCCCGCGACTCGCAGGCCAAGCGGCGCATGGAGGCCGCCGAGGCGCTGGGTGCGCTGCGCCCCGGCGACGTCATCCGGGTGCCGTCGGGACGGCGGCAGGGGCTGGCCGTCGTCGTCGACCCCGGGGTCACCGACCTCGCCGACCCGCGGCCGCTGGTGGTCACCGAGGACAAGTGGGCGGGCCGGCTGGGGTCGGTCGACTTCCCGACGCCGGTCACCGCGCTGGCCCGGGTGAAGGTGCCGAAGAACTTCAACCACCGCAGCCCGCACGCCCGCCGCGACCTCGCCTCCACGTTGCGCAACGCGCGCGTCGAGAACGACCTGGGCGCCCGCCGGATCAAGAACCGGTCGGCGGCGGCCGACGACCCGGTCCTCGCCGATCTCCGCCAGGCGCTGCGCAACCACCCGGTGCACCAGCTGCCCGACCGCGAGGAGCGGGTGCGGGTGGCGGAGCGGTGGCTGCGGTCGGTCCGCGAGGCCGACGCGCTGCAGCGGAAGATGGCCGAGCGGACGGGGTCCCTCACCCGGCAGTTCGACGCCACCTGCGACGTCCTGGAGGAGCTGGGCTACCTCGTGCCGGAGGTGGTGCCGCTGGTGCCCGCGGACACCGCGGTGCTCGGCGCGGCCGACGACGTCCCGGTGGTCACCGACGAGGGGCGGCGGCTGGCGCGCATCTGGTCGGAGGCCGACCTGCTCGTCGCGGAGTGCCTGCGCGAGGGCGCCTGGCGCGGGCTCAACGCCGCCGAGCTGGCCGCGGTCGTCTCGGCCGTCGTCTTCGAGGCCCGGCGGGACCTCCCGTCGCTGCCGGCCGTCCCCGCGGGGAAGGTGGCGTCGGCGCTCGGCGAGATGCGCCGGATCCGGGAGCGGCTGCGCGACGTCGAGGCCCACCACGGCGTGCGGGTGACCCGCGACCTCGATCTCGGGTTCGCGTGGGCGGCCTACCGGTGGGCCGACGGGCAGAGCCTGGACCGGGTGCTCGCCGGTGCCGAGCAGGCGGGCACCGAGCTCTCCGGCGGGGACTTCGTGCGCTGGATGCGGCAGCTGATCGACCTGCTCGACCAGCTGGCGAAGGTCGCGGAGGAGCCGGTCGCCGCCGTCGCCCGGGCCGCCGTGGGGCGGGTGCGGCGCGGCGTGGTGGCGGTGGCCGTCGGCGCCTGAAGCGTCACCGCGGAGGCCCGTCCTGGGGCAGGATCCGTTCGTCTCGTGACGCCGACCGGGGAGCGACCATGACCAACCCACCGCAGCCGCAGCAACCGCAGCAGCCGCCGTGGCCGCCGTCCGGTCAGGAGCCGTCCGGTCAGCCGCCGTACGGCGCGCCTCCCTACGGACCTCCGCCGCAGTACGGGCCGCCGTCCTACGGCCAGCCGCCCTACGGCCCCCCGCCGGGGTACGGGTCGCCCCCGGCGCCGCCGCGGAAGTCCCGGACCGGGCTGGTCGTCGGCATCCTCGCGGCCGTGGTCGCGCTGGCCGCCCTCGGGGTCGTGCTGGCGGTGAACCTCTCCTCGACGGTCCTGGACCGCAACGCCGTGGAGCGGGACGTCGCCGCCCAGTTCGAGGAGATCGAGGGCGTCGCCGTCGACCTCGACTGCGCAGAGGAGATGGAGGTGCGGCGGGGAGCGACCTACGAGTGCACCGGCACCACGGCCGACGGCGAGGACGTGACGCTGCGGATCGTGATCACCGACGAGGCGGACGCCGCCTACACCTGGACCGAGCCCTGATCCTCAGCCGAGCTGCCAGTCCAGCGCCGCGCCCAGCCGCCTGACCGAGCTCTCCAGCCCGTGCCGCTCGGCGAGCTCGGCGAGGGCGTCGGGGTCGGCCGGGGCCTTCGGCAGGGTGCCGTCCACCGGCGGCAGGTCGATGGTGCGGGCCACGGCGACCACGACCGGCGCGGCGTCGAGGTAGTCCGCCGCCGCGTGCAGCTTCTTGAGGACGGCGGCGGTCAGCGGCGGCTTCGGGACGACGGTGCGCGCGGCGGCGGCGCGGATGCCGGCGAGGTCGCCGAACTCGTTGATCAGCGCGGCCGCCGTCTTGGCCCCGACCCCGGCGACGCCGGGCAGCCCGTCGCTGGGGTCGCCCCGGAGGACGGCGAAGTCGGCGTAGGCGCGGCCGGGGATGCCGTACTTGGCGGCGACCCCCGCCTCGTCGACGAACTCGAGGTCGGAGATGCCGCGCGCGGTGTAGAGCACCCGGATGCCACGGGCGTCGTCGACCAGCTGGAAGAGGTCGCGGTCACCGGTGACGACGTCGACCGGCTCCTGCGCGCGGGTGGCCAGGGTGCCGATCACGTCGTCGGCCTCGTAGCCGGGCGCACCCACGCGGTCGATGCCGGCGGCGGCGAGCACGTCCACCAGCACCGGGACCTGCGGGCTCAGCTCGTCGGGCACCTCCTCGCCGCCCTCGGGAGCGACCCGGTGCGCCTTGTAGGAGGGGAGCGCCTCGACGCGGAAGGCCGGCCGCCAGTCGTCGTCCCAGCAGGCGACCAGCCGGTCGGGGACGTGCGTGGTGATCAGCCGGGCGGTCATGTCGAGGAAGCCCCGGACGGCGTTGATCGGCCGGCCGTCGGGCGTGGTCACGCTGGTCGGCACGCCGTAGAAGGCCCGGAAGTAGAGGCTGGCCGCGTCCAGGAGCATCGTCGTCACGTCCGCGGACGGTAGCGGTCCGGCAACGATTGCGGAGATCAGCAGGGTCGCTGGCTAGTCTGCGCTGGTGGGTAGCGCGACAGCATCGGCCGGAACCGGCCTCGTGACGACCGACCGGGTGCGCGCCGCGCGCGACATCGCGGACGAGACAGGTGTCGACCTGATCGTGGTCACGCCCGGCTCGGACCTGCGCTACCTCTGCGGCTACGACGCGCACGCGATGGAGCGGCTGACGGCTCTCGTGGTGCCCCGCCGGGGTGAGCCGATCCTGCTGGTGCCGCGCCTGGAGGCGCCGATGGTCGACGCCAGCCCCGCCGGGACGCTCGGCCTGGACCTGCTGGCCTGGGACGAGACGGACGACGCGTTCGCCCTGCTGGCCCGGGAGGCCGGCGCGCGGCTCGGTTCGGCCCCGGCTCGCGTCGCCGTCGGGTCGCGCACCTGGGCCGAGCACGCGCTGGGCGTCCAGCGGGCGCTGCGCGGCTCGTCGCTGGAGATCGCGAGCCCGGTCATCGACCGGCTGCGGATGGTGAAGTCGCCCGCCGAGGTCGAGGAGCTGGCGCTCGCCGGCGCGGCCATCGACCGGGTGCACGCGCGGATGGGGGAGTGGCTGCGGGTGGGCCGCACCGAGGCGGAGGTCGGCGCGGACATCGCGGCGGCGATCCTCGCCGAGGGGCACACCGGCGTCGACTTCACCATCGTCGGATCGGGGCCGAACGGCGCCAGCCCGCACCACGAGCTCTCCGGCCGCCGGATCGAGGCCGGGGACCTCGTCGTCGTCGACATCGGCGGGGAGACGGTGACCGGCTACCGGTCGGACTGCACGCGCACCTACGTCGTCGGCGGGCCGGCGTCGGCCGAGGTCGCCGAGTGGTACGGCGTGCTGCACGCGGCCCAGCAGGCCGCCACCGCCGCCGTCCGGCCCGGGGTGACCGCCGAGCAGATCGACGCGGCCGCCCGGGCGGTCATCGCCGACGCCGGCTGGGGCGAGCACTTCATCCACCGCACCGGCCACGGCATCGGCCTGGACACCCACGAGGCGCCCTACATCGTCGAGGGCAACGACCTGCCCCTCGTGCCGGGCATGGCGTTCTCCGTCGAGCCGGGCATCTACCTGGCCGGCCGGTGCGGTGCCCGCATCGAGGACATCGTCGTCTGCACCGAGGACGGCGTCCGCGTCCTGAACAACGGTCCCCGTGAGCTCGTCGAACTCCCCGGCTGAGCCGGGGGCGGCGGCCCCGGTCGACGTCGACCGGGCGCTGCTGGCCGCCCTGGCCCGGGACGGGCGTGCGAGCTACACCGACCTCGCCGAGAAGGTGGGCCTGTCGGTCTCCGCGGTGCACCAGCGCGTGCGCCGGCTGGAGCAGCGGGGGCTCATCACGGGCTACCGCGCCGCCGTGGACGCGAAGGCCCTCGGCCTGCCGCTGACGGCGTTCGTCTCGATCACGCCGATCGACGTCGCCCAGCCCGACGACGCGCCGGCGCGGCTGGCGCACCTCTCGGCCATCGAGGAGTGCCACTCGGTGGCCGGCGTGGAGAGCTACATCCTCAAGGTGCGGGTGGCCTCGCCGGACGCGCTGGAGCACCTGCTGCAGGAGATCCGGGCGGCGGCCAACGTGACCACCCGGACGACGGTCGTGCTCTCGACCTTCTACGAGGACCGCCCACCGATCTGAGGCATCCATGGACGTGGTCACCGCAGCGGCCAGGAACAACGCGTCCTGGTGCGACGCCGTCTGCCGGAGCCTCGGCCTGCCCGCGCGCCGGCGTCCGGGCACCTGGGAGGCCGGCGGCCCGCCGCCACCGTTCTACCCGGACCGGATCACGCTGGCGCGCGGCCTGTCGGCGGCCGTCGTCCTCGAGGGCGTTCCGGAGGACGCCGCGTGCGCGGTCAAGGACAGCTTCGGCGACCTGGACCTGGCCGGCTTCACGCGGCTGTTCGAGGCCTCGTGGATCGCTCGCCGGCCGCGGGGTGGGCGGCCGACCGGCCTGACGTGGTCGGTGATCCGTACCGCCGAGGAGCTGGCCGCATGGGCCGACGCCGTGGGCAGCCCGGGCGGTTTCGGGCCGGCGCTGCTGGCGGACGACTCGGTCCGGCTGCTGCATCTCCGAGGCGGGGGAGCGGTGGCGGCGCTGAACACGAGCGACGACGTCGTGGGGATCTCCAACGTCGTGGCCGCAGGGGCGGACGAGGACCAGGTGTGGGCCGGGGTCGCCGCCATGATGGACGAGGAGTTCCCGGAACGCCTCCAGGTCGGGTACGAGCGGGGGAACGATCTGGCCGCCGCTCTGCGCGCCGGGTTCGAGGTCCTGGGCCCGCTCCGGGTGTGGGACCGGCGTGCCCCTGGCTGACCGCCTGGACAGGCGATCGAACGTGTGTTCGTATGAACGGTGTGCGATGGGATGCCCAGCGGCTCGACCTCGAGGAGCCGTCGACCCTGCCCGGGATGCCGAGCATCCGCGGGCTGCTGCGCAGCGTGCAGGTGCCCGAGTTCCCCGGGCTGACGTTCCACGAGGTGCGGGCGAAGAGCGCTCTCAACCACGTGCCCGGTGCATCGGCGATGCCGTTCCCCTGGACGATCAACCCGTACCGCGGCTGCAGCCATTCGTGCGTCTACTGCCTGGCGGGGGACACGCAGGTGCTGATGGCGGACGGCCGGCAGCGCGCGATCGCGGATCTGCGAGTGGGCGACCGGATCATCGGCACCGAGCGCCGCGGCTCCTACCGGCACTACGTCGAGACCGAGATACTCGCGCACTGGTCGACCATCAAGCCGGCTTACCGTGTCGCGCTGGCCGACGGGACGGAGCTCGTGGCCAGCGGGGAGCACCGCTTCCTCACGCAGCGAGGCTGGACGCACGTCGTCGACACCATGGGCGGAGCGGACCCACATCCGTCGCTGACCGCCGAGGACGAGATGCTCGGCTTGGGCGCCGACGTCGCTGCTGTCGTCGTGGGATCAGTGGTGACGACTGCCGGAGACCTCCGCGTCAGCTCGGTGAAGCCCCTCGACGTCGAGATACCGATGTTCGACATCGCGACCGGCACGGGCGACTTCGTCGCCAACGGGGTCATCAGCCACAACTGCTTCGCCCGGAAGACGCACGAATGGCTCGAACTGGACTCGGGGCGGGACTTCGACAGCCAGGTCGTCGTCAAGACCAACCTCGTCGAGGTGCTGCGCCGCGAGCTCGGGCGGCCGTCGTGGGCGCGGGAGCACGTCGCCCTCGGTACCAACACTGACCCCTACCAGCGGGCCGAGGGCCGCTACAAGCTCATGCCCGGCGTCATCCGCGCCCTCGCCGACTCCGGAACGCCGTTCTCGATCCTCACCAAGGGCACGCTGCTCCGGCGCGACGTGCTGCTGCTGGCCGACGCCGCCCACGAGGTGCCCCTGGGGCTCGGCATCTCGATGGCGATCTGGGACGACAACCTCCACCACGCCCTGGAGCCCGGGGTGCCCCCGCCCAGGGCGCGCCTGGACCTCGTGAAGGCGCTCGCCGACGCCGGCCTGCCGTGCGGGGTCTTCCTCGCGCCGGTCCTCCCGGGCCTCACCGACGACGACGCCACCCTGGACGCCGCGATCGGCGCCATCGCCGCGGCAGGTGCCAGCGGGGTCACCGTCATCCCGTTGCACCTGCGCCCGGGCGCCCGCGAGTGGTTCATGGCCTGGTTGCGCACAGCGCACCCCGAGCTGGTCCCGCGGTACGAGCGGATGTACGCCCGCCGCGCGTACGTGCCGGCCGAGTACCGAGCCTGGCTCTCCGGCCGGGTGGCTCCCATCCTCGCCCGGCACGGCCTGGACCGGCAGTCGGGCGGCACGGCGCGTCAGGCGGACACCGGCGGCGTGCCCGGCGACGAGGAAGCCGGCTTCCCGGCGGGCAGCCTGCCGACCGGCGGTCTGCCCGGCGTCCGGCCGAAGGGGGATCTCACTCCCGCCGACACCGGCGGCGATGCCCTCGTCGGCGGCGAGCAGCTCTCCCTGATCTGACCCGCGAGAACCGTCAGACCTCGAACGTATGTTCGGGTGGTGACCAGCACCGAGTCCCGCCGCAGCGCGTTCGAGGGTGCGCTGGTGGGGGTGCTGGTGGCCCGGCCGGCGTCGGTGGAGCGGCTGCCGGTGGAGCTCATGTCGGCGGAGGACGTGGCCGCTGAACTGGGGCGGGTGCAGGCTCGCAAGGCGATGGACGCCGCCTACGAGGCGGAGTTGTTGATGGCCCTGGCCGGGCAGCGGCCGGATGTCGATGATCCGCCCGCAGGGCATCCGGGTGCGCGGCGGCGGGGTGCGGGGTCGCCGGTGCCGGGCACCAGCGAGTTCCTGCCCGATGAGCTGGCTCTGGTGCTGAACTGCTCGCGGTCGTTCGCCGTCGGGGTGCTGACCGATGCGTGGCTGCTGGCCGAGCGGCTGCCGGCGGTGCACGCCGCCTGCGCGGCGGGGGAGCTGGACTGGTTCCGGGCGCGGGTGTTCGCCGACGTGCTGGGTCCGCGTCGGACGAGGTGATCGCGGTGGTGGTGCCGGCGTTGCTGCCTCAGGCGGCGGGGTTGTCGTCGGGGCGGTTGCGGCGGCGGCTGGTGGCCGCGGCGATCGCGGCCGACGAGGAGTTCGCCGAGCGGCGCCGGATCGAGGCGCAGCGGCGGGCGGAGGTGCGGGTCCGGCCCACGGCCGACGGGATGTCGGTGCTGGCGACCGAGGCGCCGGTGGCGGTGGCGGCGGCGATGTGGTCGGCGATCGACTCCGCCGCCCAGCTCGCCCGCACCGCCGGGGACGATCGGCCGATCGGGGTGCTGCGCGCCGAGGCGCACGCGGCGATGGTGCTCCGCCCGGACGATCCGGGCCATCCGGCGTTCACCGGGCACGTCACCGTGCTGGCCCCCCTGGGCGCGCTGCGCCCCGGCGGCACGGCCGCGGTGGACGGTGACCTGGGCCCGGCGGTGGACGGCAGCCCGGTCACCGCCGCCCATCTGCGCGAACTCCTGACGCAGCTGGATGCCCTGGGGGTGCGGGCCCCGGCGGGCGGCAGCCTGACGCTTGCCCTGACCGACGACGACGGCGCGTTGCTCGCGACCACCAGCCCCGGTGAGCTGGCCCGGCGGGCCACCCGCGGCTGCCCCGCCCACGGCGCCGACGCCGATTGCTCCTGCCCGCTGCTCGGCCCCCCGGCCGACGTGGCCGGCTACCACCCGTCGGCGGCGCAGAACCGCTTCCTCCGGGTCCGGGACCGCACCTGCCGGCATCCGGGCTGCGCCCAGCCGGCCGGGGGCACCGACGCCGACCACGGCGTGCCGTACGACTGCGGCGGGCGCACCGGCTGGGACAACCTGTGCTGCCTGTGCCGCACCCACCACCGGCTCAAGACCTTCGCCCGCGACTGGCGCTTCGAACTGCGGCCCGACGGCACGCTGCGGGTCACCACCCCCTCCGGGATCACCCGCACCACCCGACCACCGGGCCTGCGCGGCACCCTCGAGCAACGCGCGCTGCTGCCGCCGCCGCCACCCCCGTACGAACCGCCACTCTTCTAGCGCGGTGTCGGGTTCCGGCGACGCGCGGCCGGTCGTAACGTCGGCCCATGACCGGACCTCTGCTCCGGAGCTTCGACCACGTCGGCATCACCGTCGGAGACCTCGACACGGTCACGGCCTTCTTCGTCGGGCTGGGCTTGGAGATCGAGGGCCGGACGATCCTGGAGGGCCAGTTCCTGGACACCGTCGTCGGCATGCGGAACGCCCGCACCGAGGTCGTCGTGCTCAGGCCGCCCGACGGCGGGACCGGCCTCGAGCTGTCGCGCTTCCTCCGCCCGGACCACCGCACGGGCTCACCCGACCCCGCGCCGAACGAGCTGGGCCTGCGCAACGTGACCTTCGAGGTGGCCGACCTCCCAGCGGTCCTGGACAGTCTCGCCTCGGACGGCTACCACGTGGTCGGGGGCGTCGGCGAGTACGAGGGCAGCTGGCGCATGGCCTCCGTGCGCGGGCCCGAGGGTCTCCTCGTGAACCTCGCCCAGCGGCTCACCTGACCCGGAGCTCCGCAGGGCCGGTCAGCCGGCCAGGCGGGACGACCGCGCGGTGGCGCGGGCCGCGCGGACCACACCGCGCGGGGACACCGGCGGCGCACCCGCGGCCAGGGCCAGACGACGGTAGGAGTCGTACGACAGCTCCCGGTAGGCGAGCGCCAGTTCCTCGGCGTGCTCCCGGCGTGAGGGCCCCGCGGTCGCCCGCAGGTGCTTCGCCGTGCGGCCCGCGTGCTTCGCGAAGGTGGTCTGCAGCGCCTGGTTCGACAGCCGACCGCCGACGGTGGAGTCCAGCCCCGGGCCGCGCCGGAGCGCCGGCAGCACCCACGGGCTCGCCGCCAACGCGGGGAACCGGGCCCGCACCGCCTCCCACGCGTGCCAGGCGGTCAGCGCGCCCGGCACCGACCACTCACCGTCGTCCGTGGAGATCAGCAGCCGCCGGGCGGTCGCCCGCACCTGGTCCCGGCGCAGCGACCGGAACGCGGCCACGGGCGCGGGCCAGCCCAGTGCCAGCGCGCACCACGCCACCGCCCGCAGGTGCTCCGGGTCCTCGCCGCGGATGGTGGTGAGCGGCCGCAGGTCCAGCTCCGGGGGATCGGGCTCCGGCGTCGCCACCCGGGGCAGCGCGATCCCGCCGTAGCGAGCGACCTTGCTGTACAGCGCCACCGTCGCAGGCTTCCAGCCGCGCGCCGCCGACAGCGGCTCCAGCCCGGTCTCGCCCAGCTGCTCGGGGCCCAGGCCCAGCTCGAGGGCCGCCTCGGCGATGCGGCGCCACTGCGCCTCGTATCCGGGCGGCGCGTCCAGCCGGCGCCAGGAGCGCGCCGGGGGAGGTGCCGGCATGTCGGGCAGCGGCTGCTGCCACCCACCTCGCATGACCGAACACTACCGTTATCCCCAACAAAGATGCGCCCCGAATTCGTGCTCACCTGCCGTCGACACCGAGCGGCGCCCTCCGGGCGCCGTGGCACCAATCGCGCGATCGGCGGGGGCGGCGCCAGGGTGACCACAGGGAGTACGGGGACCGCAGTCCCCGTGACAGCCGTAATATTGTTGGGGATAACGGTGCGAACCTCCCCGATGGAGTGGTCGTGCCGCTCCCACGGAGCGGGCGCCCGAGCGGCCGCCGATCATGGAGATCGTGCGCACCGTCGGCGTCGAGGAAGAACTGCTCGTGGTCGACGCTGACGGCCGGCCCGTCCCGCTCGGTCCCGACGCCCTCGAGGTCGCCTCTCGCCGCGGTGAGGGGGAGAGCCCCGAGGAGCACGAGCACGCCGAAGCGGGCGACGCGGAGTCCGCCGCCCACCTGATGCCCGAGCTGAAGGCCCAGCAGCTCGAGCTCGGCACGCCGGTCTGCCGCGATCTCGCCGAGGTCGATCGCGAGCTGCGCTTCTGGCGCTCCCGGGCCGAGTCCGCGGCCGCCGCCACCGGCGCCCACGTCGTGGCCCTGGCCACCTCGCCGGTGCCGGTGGAACCGATCCCGACGGAGGGCGAGCGCTACGCCCGCATGCTCGACGCCTTCGGGCTCACCGCCCGCGAGATGCTCACCTGCGGATGCCACGTCCACGTCTCCGTCGCTGACGACGACGAGGGCATCGCCGTCCTCAACCGGATCCGCGTCTGGCTCCCGGTCCTCACCGCCCTCACGGCGAACTCACCGTTCTGGCGCGGCGAGGACACCGGCTACGCCAGCTTCCGGTCCCAGGCCTGGCACCGGTGGCCGTCGGCCGGCCCCAACGAGGTCTTCGCCGACGCGGCGGAGTACCACCGGCTCATCGACCGGGTGCTGGCGACCGGGACCGTCCTCGACACCGGCATGGTCTACTTCGACGCCCGTCTGTCGGCGAACTGGCCCACCGTCGAGGTCCGCACCGCCGACGTCGCCCTGCGCGTCGACGACGCCGTCACCCTCGCCGGCGTCGTCCGCGGCCTGGTCGAGACCGCCGCGCGCGATCGCAACGACCCACCCGACGTCCCTGCCGCCGTCCTGCGGGTCGCGGCCTGGCGCGCGGGCCACGACGGCCTCGGCGGGCACCTCGTCCACCCCCTCACCGGGACACCGTCGCCGGCGGCGGACGTCATCGGGGACCTGCTCGACCACATCCGCCCCGCCCTCGCCGAGGCGGGCGACGAGCGGCGCGTCACCGACGGCCTGACCACCCTGCTGCGGCGGGGGACCGGTGCCGACCTCCAGCGCCGGGTCCACCGCGAGACCGGTGACCTCGCCGCCGTCGTCCGCGCCGCGGTGGAGGCCACGGCGGGCCGTGAGGGCAGCTCCGCACAGGCGGCGCACAGGACGACCGGCTAGATTCCGGCCATGTACACCGCGAGCTGGCGCGACGTCGTGCGCGGCGACCTGTTCGGCACGATGCCACCGCGGCGCGACCGGCCCTACCGGTTCGTCATCCGGGCCTGCCTGGTCGTCTTCAAGCTGTTCGGTTTCCGCTTCGACGTGCGCGGCTCGGAGAACGTGCCCACCACCGGCGGCGCGATCATCTGCAGCAACCACGTCAGCTTCTTCGACTTCACGTTCCTGGGCCTCGGCGCGCTGCCGCAGCACCGGCTCGTGCGCTTCATGGCCAAGGCAGCCGTCTTCGACCACTGGTTCGCCGGGCCCTTCATGCGGGCCATGCAGCACATCCCGGTCGACCGGAAGGCCGGGGCCGCCGCCTTCGAGTCCGCCGTCCGGGCGCTCAAGGACGGCGAGGTGGTCGGCGTCTTCCCCGAGGCGACGATCAGCCGCAGCTTCACCGTGAAGGAGCTCAAGGCCGGGGCGGCCCGCATGGCCGTCGACGCCGGCGTGCCGATCGTGCCGGCGGCCGTGTGGGGCGGCCAGCGGGTGGCCACCAAGGGCCACAAGGTGCAGTGGCGGCGGGGCGTCCCCGTGACGGTGGTCCTCGGCGAGCCGCTGCACGCCGAGCCGGGGGAGAAGCCGCAGTCGCTGCTCCGCCGGACGAAGATCGCCATGGAGGCGCTCCTCGACGAGGCGCAGCGCAGCTACCCCGACCAGCCGGCCGGCGACGACGACCGCTGGTGGCTGCCGGTGCACCTGGGCGGCACCGCGCCCACGCCCGAGGAGGCCGCGACCACGGACTCGGAGCGGGCGGCCGGCAAGCAGGTCACCGCCGAGCGGCCGCACCCGGCCAAGCGGCTGCTGCGCCGGTTCCGCCGCTGATCAGCCCCCGTCCAGGGGCTCGCCGTGAGCCTGCGAACGGTGAGCAGGACGGGGTCCCTCATTCCACGACGACGGGCGCCATCAGCCGGAAGGTCTCGAGCTCCACGTCGTACCAGCGGCGGAAGCGCCCGATCGGTTCCATGCCCAACCGGGCGCAGACCGCCATCGAGGCCTCGTTGCCCGGGCGGACGACGGCGTAGACCTCCGGCACCCCGGCGGCGAACCCGCGCTCGATCACCGCGCGGGCGGCCTCCGTGGCGTAGCCGTGCCCCCACGAGTCGGGGTGCAGGTGCCAGCCCACCTCGACCTCGCCGACGCCGTTGGGCAGCGGCTTGAACAGCACCGTGCCGGCGACCGCGCCGTCGGGCCGCTCGATCGCCCAGCAGCCGTGCCGCTCGTCCAGGGCGCTCACCCGGGCCCAGCGCTCCACGAGCTCCGCGGGCGGAACCGACGGCGTCCCGCCGACCCAGCGGGCGATCTCCTCGCGGCCGTAGATGTCCGCCAGCCGGCCCAGGTCCTCCCGGGACGTCGTCCAGGCGCGCAGCAGCAGCCGCTCGGTCCGCACGGGTGCCGCACCGGTCGCCTCCACCGGGAGGGACTACCCCGGCGGAGGACCGCCGGACACCCGCTCAGGCCGGCAGGTCGGCCGCCGACGCCGCCCGCGAGGACGCCGCCCGCACCTCGGCAGCGACCGGATCGGACTCCCGCTGCGCCCACCACGCCCGGCCGCTCTCCGGCAGCGTCGCGATCGGGTCGTAGTAGGTGTAGCGGCGGTCGAGCGCCGCCTCGTCGCCGGCCTCGATGCCGGTCCGGTAGTTCTTCGTCCAGTAGCTGATGCCGCGCTCGCGGTCGTACTCGGCGACCTGGTGCACCCAGCGCTTGCCGACGTAGGGGACGTCGCACACGATCCGGGGCGTCGCGAAACCCGGCAGGTAGCCCATGATGTCGTGCTGCAGCGTCTGCGCCTCGGCCAGCGACACCCGCCAGTGCTCCGCCGACGGGATCATGTCGCACATGTAGAAGTAGTACGGCGTGATCGAGGCGCCGTCCTGCAGCGCGAAGCAGAGGTCCAGCAGCTGCGTCGCGGTGGCGTTGACGCCGCGCAGCAGGACGCCCTGGTTGCGGACGTCGCGCACGCCGGCGGCGAGCATCGCCGTCGCGGCCTCGGCCACCAGCGGGGTGACCTGCTGGGCGGCGTTCACGTGCGTGTGCACCGCCAGCGAGACGCCACGCTCCCGCGCCGTCGTCGCCAGCCGGGCCATGCCCTCGACGACGTCGTCCTGCAGCCAGTGCTGGGGAAGGCCCATGAGGGCCTTGGAGGCGAGCCGGATGTCGCGGACCGACTCGATCTCCAGCAGCCCGGCGACGAACGCCTCGAGGTTCTTGAACGGCAGGTTGGCGACGTCGCCACCGGAGACGACGACGTCACGGACGCCGGGGGTGCGGCGGAGGTAGTCGAGCATGGCGGTCTGGCGGTCGACCGGCTTCAGCTCGAACTTCAGCTTCGGGACGGCGGGCGTCGAGTTGCCCACCAGGTCCATCCGGGTGCAGTGGCCGCAGTACTGCGGGCAGGTCGAGAGCAGCTCCGCCAGCACCTTGGTGGGGTAGCGGTGGGTGAGGCCCTCGACCGCCCACATCTCGTGCTCGTGCAGCGAGTCGCGCGCGGCGTACGGGTGGCTGGCCTCGGCGCCCGGCAGCCGGTCGGACGCGACGGGCAGCATGTACCGGCGCACCGGGTCGGCCAGCATCGCCGCGGTGGAGGGCACCTCACCGGGCACCATCGTGTTGAGCATCTGCGGCGGCAGCAGCAGCGACATGGTCGCCCGGCCGGCCTGGTCGGCCTCGACGTCGGCGTAGAACGATTCGTCCAGCAGGTCGCCGTAGACGCCGCGCAGCTGCCGGACGTTCTTCACGCAGTTCACCCGCTGCCACTGGGCGCTGCGCCACTGCTCCTCGCTGACGTCCGCGAAGCCGGGCAGCCGGCGCCAGTCGGGCTCGACGAGCTCGCGTGCGACGTACTCGTAGGGCTGCTCGAGCACGGGCCACCTCCTCAGGTCTCCGCAACACGGGTGAGCCTACGGGAGAATCTTCGGTTCGATGTGTCCGGCGCGATAGGTTCTCCTGCATCGAACGGGTGAGACGGGAGAGTCGAGTGGGTGCATCGGTCGAGCGGGCCCTCGGGGTGCACCGCGTCCTGGAGCCGCGCGGCGCCCTGCCCCAGGCCGCCCTGCGGCTCGACGCCGACCCCGCCATCGGCCCCGACGAGGTGCGCATCGCCGTCGAGCGGCTGAACCTCGACGCGGCGTCCTTCCGCCAGCTGTCCGAGTCCTGCGCGGGCGACGGCGACCGGGTGCGCGCCACCGTCCTGGAGATCGTCGCCGGCCGCGGCAAGATGCAGAACCCGGTGACCGGCTCCGGCGGCATGCTGATCGGCGTGGTCGACGCCGTCGGCCCGGAGTCGCCCCTGGGCCTCGCCGTCGGGCAGCGGGTGGCCACCCTCGTCTCGCTCACCCTCACCCCGCTCCGCATCACCGACGGCCTCGCGGCGTGGGACGGCCGCAGCGAGCAGGTCCCCGCGGCCGGCACGGCGGTCCTGTTCGCCCGGTCGATCGCCGCCGCCCTGCCCGCCGACCTGCCCGACCCCGTCTCCCTGGCCCTCCTGGACGTCTGCGGCGCCCCGGCCGCGACCGCGCGCGTCGTGGAGCGGAGCGGGGCGCGCTCGGTCACCGTGCTCGGGGCCGCCGGCAAGTCCGGCTGCCTGTCCCTGGCGGCCGCCCGCGCCGCGGGCGCCACCGAGCTGACCGGCCTCGTCCGCGACGAGGCCGAGGCCGCCGCGCTGCGGGCCGCCGGGCTCGCCGACCGGGTCGTCGTCGCCGACGCCACCGACCCGCTCGCCGTGGCCGCCGCCGTGGGCACCCCCGCCGACGTCACCGTCGTCTGCGTCGACGTACCCCCGTGCCGAGCACGGGGCGGTCCTGGCGACGGCGGACGGGGGCACCGTGATCTTCTTCTCCATGGCCACGTCCTTCCCGGCGGCGGCCCTGGGCGCGGAGGGGATGGCGGCGGACGTGACGATGCTGATCGGGAACGGCTACACGCCGGGGCACGCCGCCCTGGCCCTGGAGCTCTACCGCCGGAACCCCGGCGTCCGCGCCCTCGTCGACCCGCGCGTCGCGGCATGAGCCTGCTCCTCACCGACGTCACCGTCGGCGACCGGTCCGGCCGGGCGCTGCTCGTCGTCGACCGCCGGGTCGCGTGGCTGGGCGACGCCGCCGACGCGCCGCCCGCGGACCGCACGGTGGTGGGGGAGGGTGCCCTGCTCACCCCGGCCTTCGTGGACGCCCACGTGCACGCGACGGCGACGGGGCTGGCGCTGAGCGGTCTCGACCTCCACTCGAGCTCGAGCGTTGCCGACGCCGTCGCCGCACTCCGCGCCCACGTCGACCGCACTCCCAGGGGCATCGTGCTCGGCACCGGCTGGGACGAGACCGGCTGGCCCGAGGGGCGCGGCCTGACCCGGCACGACCTCGACGCCGTGGTCGGCGACCGGCCGGCCTACCTGGCCCGTGTGGACGTCCACTCCGCCACCGTGTCGACGGCGCTGCTCGACGCGATCCCGGGGATCGCCGGACTCCCCGGCTACGACGCCGACGGCCGGCTCCGGCTCGACGCGCACCACGCCGCGCGGCAGGCCGCCTACGGCGCCGTCGGCACCGACCAGCGCCGCGACGCCCAGCGCGCGACCCGCGCCGCGGCCGCCGCGCTGGGGATCGGCAGCCTGCACGAGATGGCCGGCCCCGAGGTGTCCGGCGCCGACGACCTCGCCGGGCTGCTCGCCCTGGGGGCGGACGAGCCCGGTCCGGCCGTCGTCGGCTACTGGGGCGAGCTCGCCGAGCGCGGCGGTCTCGACGTCGTCCGGGAGCTCGGCCTGGCCGGCGCCGGGGGAGACCTCTTCTGCGACGGCGCCTTCGGCTCGCACACCGCCGCGCTGAGCGAGCCGTACGCCGACCGCCCGGAGACCAGCGGCGCCCTGCGCTTCGAGTCGGCGTCCCTGGTCCACCACCTCCGGGCGTGCACCGCGGCGCAGGTCCAGGCCGGCTTCCACGTGATCGGCGACGCCGCGGTGCGCCAGGTGCTCGACGCGGTGGGTGCGGTCGTGGACGAGCTGGGTGCCGCCGCCGTCCGGGCCTGCCGGCACCGGCTGGAGCACCTGGAGATGGTCGACGACGAGGTGATGGCGCGGATGCGGGCGTGGGGGATGGTCGCCAGCGTCCAGCCCGCCTTCGACGCCGCCTGGGGCGGGGACCACGGCATGTACGTCGAGCGCCTCGGCCTCGAGCGGGCGCTGGCCACCAACCCGTTCGCCGACCTCGCCGACGCCGGCGTCGCGCTGGCGCTGGGCAGCGACGCACCCGTCACCCCGCTCGACCCGTGGGGCGGCGTGCACGCCGCGGTCGACCACCGGACGCCCGGCTCGGGGCTGCGGCCCTTCGACGCGTTCGACGCCGCCACCCACGGCGGCTGGCACGCCGTGCGCGCCGAGCACCCGGCCGGCCCCCTGGGCGTCGGGGCGCCCGCCCACCTCGCGCTCTGGGACACGGCCAGGACGCTCTCCGCCGTCCTGGCGGAGCGTGCGCGGCCCACCTGCCGCCTCCTGATCGTGGAGGGAGAACCCGTATGACCCGCCTCGAGCTGGACCCGGCCCTCGTGGGCCGCGCCCGGGAGCTCGCCGCCCGGGCGGCCCAGCCGGTCGTCGACCTGGCCCACCGGCACACCACCGTGTCGGTCGAGCGCGCCGTGCTGCGGCTGGCCGGCCTGACCGGGACCGACCCGGTGACGGGGGAGGGGAGGCCGGAGGACCGGGTGCCGTGGGCCAACCGCGTCGTCGACGCGGTCCGCGAGCAGGTGGGCCTGGAGTCCGGGGTCGCGCTGCCGGTCTGGCACGCGCTCGCGTCCGGGGGGACGCTCCAGTCCCTCGCGGAGGAGGTCGGCGCCGGGACGGCGCGCTTCGCGATCCCCACGGGCGCCGACGCCGATCGCGCCCGGGACGCCGCCCGGGCCGCGGCGGCGCAGGGCATCGCGCGCATCGACGCCAACCGGCGGCGGCGCGAGGAGCTCGTGGCGCTGCACGGCGACCCGCCCCGCCGGCCGTGGATCTACCTGATCGTGGCCACCGGCGACATCCACGAGGACATCCCGCAGGCGCAGGCCGCGGCACGGGCCGGCGCCGACGTCATCGCCGTCATCCGCTCCACGGGGCAGTCGCTGCTCGACTACGTGCCCGAGGGCGCCACCCGCACCGGCTACGCCGGCACCTACGCCACCCAGGAGAACTTCCGGCTCATGCGGGCCGCCCTGGACGACGTGAGCGCCGAGCTCGGCCGGTACGTGCGGCTGACGAACTACGCGTCGGGCCTGTGCATGCCGGAGATCGCGGTCCTGGCCGGCCTGGAGCGGCTGGACATGATGCTCAACGACGCGATGTACGGGATCCTCTTCCGCGACATCAACCCGCGGCGCACCTTCGTCGACCAGCGGTTCAGCCGCATGGTGCACGCCCGCGCCGGGATCATCATCAACACCGGCGAGGACAACTACCTCACCACCGCCGACGCCGTCGACGAGGCGCACACCGTCACCGTCAGCCAGCTGCTCAACGAGACCCTGGCGAAGGAGGCCGGCCTCGCGGACTGGCAGCTGGGGCTGGGCCACGCCTTCGAGATCGACCCCGAGGTGCCCGAGTCGTTCCGGCTGGAGCTGGCGCACGCGCTGCTCGCCCGGAGCCTCTTCCCGGACGCGCCGCTGAAGTGGATGCCGCCCACCAAGCACATGACCGGCGACGTCTTCCGCGGCTACCTGCTCGACGGCTTCTTCAACCTCGCCGGGGCGCTCACCGATCAGGGGATCCTCCTGGTCGGGATGATGACCGAGGCCGTCGTCACCCCCTGGCTGTCCGACCGCGACCTCGCGCTGCGCAACGTCCGGTACGTGCTGAACTCCGCAGGCAACCTGTCCGAGGACTTCGCCCCGCCCCGAGGCGGGTTCATCGACCGGCGGGCGCACACCGTCCTCACCGAGGCGGTCGGACTGCTGGAGAAGATCGCCGACCACCCCGAGGGGCTCATCCAGGCGATCGCCGACGGCACGTTCGGCATCACCAAGCGCCCCGCGGACGGCGGCAAGGGCCTCGACGGCGTCGTCGCCACCGGTCCGGACGCGTACAACCCGGCGCTGGATCTCCTGGAGGGCCGCGATGCCTGACGGCTCGATCGTGCGACCGTACGGCGACACCACGGGCGACGGCATGGTGCAGACGTCGTTCACCCTGCCCGTCCCCGCGGGGCCGAAGGCCGAGGGCGCGGCGCTGCAGCTGGCGAACAAGATGGGCATCGAGCCGGCGATGGTGGTGCACAGCCACGCCATCGACGCCGGCTACACCTTCTTCGTCGTCTACGGCAGCGTGCGCCACCTGGTCGACCTGGACGCCGTCGTGGTGGAGGAGCGCGCCTACCCCCTCCTGTCGTCGTCGGAGATCAACGCGGCGATCCGCACCGGCATGAACCGGAAGATGGTCGTCCTGGGCGCCTGCATCGGCACCGACGCGCACACCGTCGGCATCGACGCCATCCTCAACGTGAAGGGCTTCGCGGGGGAGAAGGGCCTGGAGTACCTGCGCGAGATGGCCGTGACGAATCTCGGCGCGCAGGTCACCGTCCCCGAGCTGGTGTCACGCGCGCGATCGGCACGCGCCGACGCCGTCCTCGTCTCGCAGGTCGTCACGCAGAAGGACGCCCACCTGCGCAACACCCGCGAGCTGGCCGCCGCCTTCCGCGAGGCGATGGGGGAGGAGCGCCCCCTCCTGGTCGTCGGCGGCCCGCGCTTCGACCCCGCCATGGCGGCCGACCTGGGGGTCGACAAGGTGTTCGGCCGGGGGACGACGCCCGGCGAGGTCGCCAGCTATCTCGTGCACGCACTGGTGAAGGAGCAGCGATGACCGAGGACCCGAGGCTCGGCCTCACCGTCACCCACCGGCGGTACGTGCCCCACGCGCACGCCCACTACGGCGGCTCGCTGGTCGACGGCGCCTACACCCTCGGCCTGTTCGGCGACGTCGCCACCGAGGTCGCGATCGTCATGGACGGCGACGAAGGCCTGCTGGCCGGCTACTCCGAGGTGCGCTTCCTCGGCCCGGTGCGGGCCGGCGACGTGCTGGAGGCGACCGCCGAGGTCGTGCGGATCGGCCGGCGGAGCCGCGAGCTGCGGTGCACCGCCCGCGTGGTCGCCCGCGCCGAGCCGGAGCGCGGGCCGTCGGCGGCGCGGGTCCTCGAGCCGGCCGAGACGGTGGTCGAGGCGACCGCGACCCTCGTCGTCCCCGGGCCTTGACGGCAGGTAACGATTCAGTCACAGTAGCTCCCGCAGTCACCGTAAGTGTCGGCGCAGCCGCAGTCAGTTCTTACAGTCGCTGCAGTTCATCCGGGAGCACCGTGACGCGCTCCTCCGGATCGACCGACGCGCCCCCCGGCCGACGCCAGGCCCCGGGGAGCGCCCGGGCGGCCGGAGGCAGGGCCGAGCGGCCACCCCGGCGGAGCCCGCTCGGATCCGCGTCATCAGACAACGGTCGAGCCGATCGCCGCCAGCGACCGGCCGTCCGGCCCGAAGACGCGGCACCCGTCCGGAGCCCCCGCCGGCCGCTGACCCGTATGGGGGAACGAACGGCCGACCCCGTCGGCCGTGGTGGGATGCTGGGTCAGGACCGCGGCCGACGGCGCGGCGGTCCGGACCCCGTCCGATCGGCTCGGGGAGGCAGCGCGGCCCCGGGTGCACCCACCTGGCGCCCGAGCGGTTCCGGGAGGCTGTGCGTGCCGGCAGGACCAGGTGAGCCGGCGGTCGGCACGCTCGCGCGACCGGCCCCGCCGGTGGACGACGTCCCGGGGCACCGTGGGTCCCTCCGCGTCCCCTGGCGCACGCTGCTCGCCGCGCTCGGCGGCGTCCTGCTCTTCCTCGCCTTCCCGGGGTACGACCTGATCGGCCTCGCCGTCGTCGCGCCCGCGGCCCTGGCCCTGACGGTCCGGGGCCGGCGCGCCCGCTCCGGCCTGTGGCTGGGCCTCGTGTTCGGGCTGGCGTTCTTCGTCCCGCTGCTGTCGTGGACCGGGATCTACGTCGGGGCCTTCCCGTGGCTGGCGCTCGCCGTGTGGGAGGCGCTCCACCTCGCGCTGCTCGGGTCGGCGCTGGCCGTGACCTCCCGGCTCCGGCTGTGGCCGGTGTGGGGCGCGGCCCTGTGGGTCGCCGACGAGGCGCTGCGCGGCCGGTTCGTGCTCGACGGCTTCCCGTGGGGCCGGCTCGGCTTCAGCCAGACGGAGGGCCCGCTGCTGGCGCTGGCGGCCTACGGCGGCGTCCCGCTGGTCAGCTTCGCCGTCGCGCTCACCGGCGGCCTGCTGGCGGCCGCGGTCCTCGCGCTCGTCCGCGCCTGGCGTGCGGCCGACGTGCCGGGGGAGCGCGGGCCGGCCATCCGGGTGGCGGCGCTGCTCGTCGTCGCCGTCCTCGCGGTGCCGCTCACCGGACTGCTGGCCTGGCAGCCGCTGCCCGGGTCCTCGCTGACCGCCGGCGGGCCGGCGGCGACCGTCGCCGTCATCCAGGGCGACGTCCCACGCGCCGGGCTCGACTTCAACGCCCAGCGCCGCGCGGTGCTCGACAACCACGTGCAGCGGACCCTCGAGCTCGCCGCGCGGGTCGAGGCGGGGGAGGAGCCACGGCCGGACGTCGTCATCTGGCCGGAGAACAGCTCCGACATCGACCCGTACACGAACGCCGACGCCGCCCGTCAGATCGACCGCGCGGCCACCGCGATCGGCGCCCCCGTCCTGGTCGGCGCCGTGGTCGACGGACCGGGCGAGAACGTCAGCAACACCGCCATCGTGTGGGACCCGGTCGACGGCCCCGGCGACACCTACGTCAAGCGGCACCCCGTCCCGCTGGCCGAGTACGTGCCCGCCCGCGACTTCTTCCGCTTCTTCAGCGACAAGGTCGACCTGGTCCGCCGCGACTTCGTCAAGGGCGACGAGATCGGCGTGCTCGACATCGGCGGGGTCCGTCTCGGCGACCTGATCTGCTTCGAGGTCGTGTACGACGGCCTCGTGCACGACGTGGTCGACGAGGGCGCCGGGATCGTCGTCGTCCAGACGAACAACGCCACCTTCGGCCACACCGACGAGAGCGCCCAGCAGCTGGCGATGAGCCGGCTGCGCGCGGTGGAGTTCGGTCGCACCGTCGTCGTGGCCGCCACCAGCGGCATCTCGGCGATCGTGGCGCCCGACGGCACCATCGCCGAGTCCTCCGAGCTGTTCACGCCCGACGTGTTCGTCGAGGAGATCGCCCAGCGGGAGACGTCGACCGTGGCGCTGCGCCTGGGCGCGGCCCCCGAGTGGGTGCTCACCGCGGTCGGCGCCGGCGCCCTGCTGGCGGCCGTGTGGCCGGGGCTTCGACGCCGGAGGGCGTCCCGGTGAGCGGGCGCGTGCTCGTGGTCGTGCCCACCTACAACGAGATCGACAACCTCGGGCTGATCCTGGACCGGCTGCACGCCAGCGTCCCCACGGCGCACGTCCTCGTGGTGGACGACGGGTCGCCCGACGGGACCGGCGCCCTCGCCGACGTGCGCGCCGCCGGGGACGACCGGGTGCACGTGCTTCACCGGGCCGCCAAGCGAGGCCTGGGCCGGGCGTACGTCGCCGGATTCCGCTGGGGCCGCGACCGCGACTACGACGTCCTCGTCGAGATGGACGCCGACGGCTCGCACGCACCGGAGCAGCTGCCCGCGCTGCTGGCCGCCCTGGGCTCGGCCGACCTCGCGCTCGGCTCCCGGTACGTGCCCGGGGGAGCGGTGACCGACTGGCCGGCGCACCGCCTGCTGCTGTCCCGGCTGGGCAACCGCTACACGCGCTGGGCCCTGCGGCTGCCGCTCACCGACGCGACCGGTGGTTTCCGGGCGGCCCGCGCCGAGCTGATCGACCGGCTGCCCTTCGACGACGTCGCCAGCCACGGCTACTGCTTCCAGGTCGACTGGGCCTGGCGCGCGGTGCGCGCCGGCGCCCGCGTGGTCGAGGTGCCCATCACGTTCACCGAACGGGTGGCGGGCAGGAGCAAGATGAGCGGCTCGATCGTTAGGGAGGCGTTGGTGCGCGTCACCGTGTGGGGGCTGCAGGACCGGCTGGCCGACTGGCTGCCCGGCCGCATCCGCCGCCCGGTGCCGGCGTCCCCCGAGTCGAGAGAAGGAATCCACCGTGGCTGACACCGTCGGGCGCCGCGTACGGACGATCGCCGCGCTGCTGGTCCTGGCCGAGCTGGTCGTGTTCGTGCTCGTGGCGAGCTGGGTCGGGATCGGCTGGACGATCCTCGCCACCCTGGCCACCAGTTTCCTGGGCATCCTGCTGCTGGCCCGTCAGGGCACCCGCGCGCTGACCGACCTGCGCGAGCGCGCCCGGTCGCGGCGTTCGCCCGGCGCGGAGCTCGGCAACGCCGGGCTGGTCGCGGCCGGTGGCCTGCTGATGGTGCTGCCAGGATTCATCGGCGACGTCGTCGGCCTGCTCTGCCTGCTGCCCGGCACCCGCGGTCTCGTGCGGCGTGCGCTGACCGCGCTGGTGGTCACCCGCCTCCCGGCGGGGCTGCGCCCGCCGGTCCGCGTGGAGAGCGTCCGGACCGCCGAGGTGCCGGGCACGCAGGACGTCGGCCCCACCGGTTCCGGCAGCACCCGCCTGGTCATCGAGGGCGAGGTCGTGCGCGGCCCTGACGGGCGGCCGCTCACCTGAGCGCGGACGCGGAACGGCCCCGGTGGATTCCTCCACCGGGGCCGTTCCGTTCGTGCGGGTGTGTCAGCTGGCGCGGGTCCGCCGGCCGCGGAGCACCTCGAGGCGCTCGGCCAGGACCTCCTCGAGGTCCTCGACGGAGCGACGCTCGAGCAGCATGTCCCAGTGGGTCCGCGGGGGCTTGACCTTCTTGGGCGCCGGCTCGGCACCGCCGACCAGCTTGGCCGCCGAACCGTCGAACTTGCACTCCCACGTGTCGGGGAGCTCGGCGTCGTCGGCGAAGGGCACCGTGAACAGGTGGCCAGACGGGCACCGGTACTCGGCGTACTGCCGGTCGATCGGCGCGGTGTTCCGCTCGGTCTCGTAGCTGACGCTGCCCAAGCGGCTGCCGCGCAGGGAACGCTCGCCCATGGCACACCGTCCTCTCGTTCGTGGTGTCGGTTCGCGACTCGCGGTCCGGCAGGGTGCATACCCACGCGCCGGGGAGTCACTGGGATGAACGACAGAAATCGCAGAAGGATTCCGCCGAATCCGTCGTTCATCATCGCATGGGGTCAGATCCGCGGGCCTGCTGCCCCTCGGAGGGGTGAGCCCCTGGTTCAGGGGAGCGCCAGCTGCCCCGGTCCGACCGGCGCGGGGCTCAGCTGGCCCCGCACGTGGTGCCGCCGGCAGAGCACCTGGTACCGGACGGCGGGGGAGGAGCCGGTGTCCGCGCCGGGGGGATCGGCGGGTGCCGTGTCGGCCACCACCACCGTCTCGCCCGAGCGCACCATGACGCCGTCGACGACCCGCGCGTTGAGCACGCCGGGCAGACCGCACCAGCAGAGCACCTCGACCTGCACCCGCTGCACGTCGTCGGCGATCTCCAGGAGCCGCTGGGTGCCGGGGAACAGCCGGGTGCGGAAGTCGGTGGTCAGCCCGAACGCGTAGACGTCGACGTGCCAGTCGTCGACCAGCCAGGCGAGCTGGTCGACCTGCGCGGCGGTGAGGAACTGCGCCTCGTCGACGATCAGGTAGTCCACCCGCTGGCCGGCCGCCCACCGGTCGCGCACCAGGCTGCGGAGATCGGTGTCGGGGTCGATCTCGACGGCCGGGCGGGACATGCCCACGCGGGAGCTGATCTGCGGGGCCGCGGAGCGGTCGCCCTGCGTCACCAGCAGCCCGTGCCGGCCCTGCCTGCTGTGGTTGTGGTCCACCTGCAGCGCCAGGGTCGACTTCCCGCAGTCCATCGGGCCGTGGAAGAAGCGCAGGTGCGCGGGTGCGGGATGGCGACGGCGGTCACCGGAGGCCGGGACCGAGACCAGAGCCGGGATCTCGGGTGAGGGGGTGGTCCCGTCGTCCGTGGTGGGCGCGGCTTCGAGGGTCACAGACGCTCCGGGGGAGTGTTGCCGGCGGCGAGGACGGCCCGCCGCATGGGCAGCGCCGCCAGGGCGACGAACCCGCCCACGAAGAAGATCACCAGGCTGACGATGGCCAGGCGGTAGGAGCCGGTGAGCTGGTAGGTCAGGCCGAAGGCCAGCGGGCCCAGCCAGCTGGTCCCGCGGTCGCTGATCTCGTAGAAGCCGTAGTACTCGGCCTCCTTGCCCGCCGGGATGAGCTGGCTGAACAGCGACCGGGACAGCGCCTGCGTGCCGCCCTGCACGAGGCCGATGACCGCGGCCAGCGCGTAGAACTGCGCCACCGCGCCGGCCTGCAGGAAGAACGCCGCGAACAGGACGCCGATCCAGGCCACCAGGGCGCCCAGGACCACCCGCTTGGCCCCGTACCTGCCGGCGAGCCGCCCCAGGCCCAGGGCGCCCAAGATCGCCACCACCTGGACCATGAGGATCGCGCCGGTGAGCACGTCCTGGGCGAGGTCGAGCTCCTCGGTGGCGTAGGTCGCCGACAGCGAGATGACCGTCTGGACGCCGTCGTTGAACAGCAGGTAGGCGCCCAGGAACCACAGGGTGAGCGGGAAGGCGCGCATCTCGCGGAACGTCGTCGCCAGCTGCCGGAAGCTGCTGCGCGAGTGCGCCGCGGCGGCGGTGACCGGCCGGTTGCGCAGCCGCGACACCGAGAAGAGCGTGAACGCGCCCCACCAGAGCCCCGCCGTGGCCAGGCAGATCCGCACCGCCTCGCCGGTGGAGAGGCCCAGCGACTCGGCGCTGAGCACGAGCCCCAGGTGGACGGCGAGCAGCAGCGCGCCACCGACGTAGCCGAACGCCCAGCCGCGGCTGGACACCGCGTCGCGCTCGTCGGGCCCGGACAGGTCGGGCAACCACGAGTAGTAGACGACGGTGGCCGCGCCGAAGCTGATGTTGGCCACGACGAACAGCACGGCCGCCATCAGCCACCGGCCGTCACCGGCGAAGAACAGCGCCGTGGTGGCCAGCGCCCCCAGGATCGCGAAACCGGCCAGCAGCTCCCGCTTGCGCCCGGTGCGGTCGGCGACGGCGCCGGTCAGAGGGAGCACCAGGACCTGCAGGACCACCGACGCCGAGAGGACGTAGGAGAACCAGCTGCCTGCCGCGACCGACAGCCCGAGGAACGACAGCCGCTCGTCGGGGCCCGCGGCGTCCCGCGCGATGGCGGTCAGGTACGGGCCGAGGAAGACGGTCGTCACCGAGGTGTTGAAGACCGACATGGCCCAGTCGTAGGAGTACCAGCCGAAGCGCTCCCGCTTCAGGGCGGCGTCGACGGGGGGATCGGCGGGTCCGGCTCCGGTGGAGGGCGGCGCGGTGGTCACGGGCGCAGGGTTCCAGCCGCTGCAGCGCCGGTCCAGCACCGGCCCGTCGTCGTCACGGGATGTCCTCGGGAACCACGCCGCCGGGGTACGCGGCCACCGCCGTCGTCGGCCGGGTGGGATCGACGAACGCCGGCCGGTCGGGCTCGTCGGCCCGCAGCGGGACCAGGCCGCGGGTGATGGCGGCGGCGATCCGGTAGCGGGCCCGGTTGGCGTCGCCCACGCGGCCCATCCGCAGGTCGTCGAGCTTCACCGGCGGGCCGACGTGCACCTTGAGCGCGGGCCGCCGCACGATCGCGCGCAGGGCGGTGCGGAGCTTGCCCCAGTCGTTGCCGTACTGCAGCACCTCGTGCGCGCCCCACTGGCTGACCGGGATCACCGGCACGCCCAGCCCGAGGGCGAGGCGCGCCATGCCGGTGCGCCCGCGCTCGGGCCAGGCGTCCGGGGTGAGGCCGATCCGGCCCTCGGGGTAGGCGACGACGTGACCGCCCGAGACCAGCGCGACCTCGGTGACCCGGACCGCGTGACGGGCCAGCTCGGTGCCGCGCTCGACCCGGATGGCGCCGGTGCGCTCGAGCAGCGGCCCGGCGACCGGCGCGGAGACGATCCCGCCGGTCGCCATGATGCGCGGCACGACGCCCACCCGGTGCAGCGCGACCGCGACGACGAACGGGTCGAAGTCGCCGATGTGGTTGGCGGCCAGCAGCAGGGGGCCCTTCCGCAGCTCCTCGGGGATGCTGCCGGTGACCTCGACGCGACCGAAGACGCTCACCAGCCAGGAGAAGCGGCGGAGCAGGAACCGCCAGAACCACCACGGGGGCGCCGCGGCGATCGCCATCTCCCGGGCGAACCACTCCGGGTCGTCGGGGGTGACCAGACGGGCCAGGTCCTCGGGGAGCTCCGGCGGGCGGGGGTGCCAGGTGCGGATGCGGTCGACCAGGGTCACCGCGGGAACCACTGTCCGCGCTTCTCGAGCAGCTCGCGGAGCATGCCGGGGCGGTCGGTCATGATCCCGTCGACGCCCAGGTCGAGCATGCGGGTGGCCTCGGCCTCGCTGTCGACGGTCCAGACGTGGACCTGCAGGCCGCGCGCGTGCGCGGCGGCGAGGAACCGCTCGTCGACCAGCGCGCGGCCGCCCAGCTGCAGCGGCACCTGCGCGCAGCCGGCCTGGATCCGCACCAGCCCGGCCGCGCGCGGGGAGTACGAGGACAGCCGGAGGGCGGCGACTCCCCGCGGGCCCAGCGAGGTGCAGACCGACGGGCCGAAGAGCCTCCGGGCCGCGGCGATCCGGGCGTCGGAGAAGGACCCGAGGCAGATCCGGTCGGCCACCTTGAGCCGGTGCACGGTGCGCACCAGCGGCGCCAGCACCCCGGCGGCCTTGATGTCGAGGTTGAACCGCACGTCCGGCCACGCGCCCAGCAGGTCCTCGAGCTTCACGATCGGCTCCCGCCCGCCGATCCGGGCGCCGGCGACCTCCGACCAGGGGAGGGAGTCCAGCCGACCGGTGCGGTCGGTGACCCGCTCCAGCGTCGGGTCGTGGAAGGCCACGAGGACGCCGTCCGCCGTCACCTGGACGTCGGTCTCCAGGTACCGGTACCCGAGGTCCACGCAGGCCTGGAAGGCCGGCATCGTGTTCTCGAGGTGCTCGATCGCGCCGCCCCGGTGCGCCATCGCCAACGGGGTCGGCCCGTCGAGGAAGGCGTAGTGCACGCCGTCCACGCTAGTGGGAGCCGGAACGGCGGACTGCGTCGGCCATGCGGTCGACCAGCGCGGTGAGCACCGGCCGCGGCGTGGCGAAGTTCAGCCGCACGTGACCCGCGCCCGGGGCGCCGCACTCGGGCCCGTCGACCAGGGCGACACCGGCCCGCTCGAGGAAGAACTCGCCGGGGGAGACCGGCAGTCCCAGGTCCCGGCAGTCGAGCCACGCGAGGTAGGTCCCCTCCGGCGGCGTCCAGCGGACGTCGGGGAGCCGCTCCGCCAGGAGCTTGCCCAGCAGCCGCCGGTTGCCGTCCAGGTAACCGAGGACGCCGTCCAGCCAGGACTCCCCGGCGTCGTAGGCGGCGGTGCTGGCGAGGACGCCGGGCGTGGACGCACCGTGCGTGTAGAGGTGACCGACCTGCTCCCACACGGCGGCGTCGACGTCGTTGCTGAGGATCAGCTGGGCGGCCTTGAGGCCGGGCAGGTTCCACGCCTTGGACGCCGACGTCGCCGTGACGGTGTGCCGGGCGGTGGACTCGGACAGCGACGCGTACGGCCGGTGGACCGCGCCGGGGTGGACCAGCGGGGCGTGGATCTCGTCGGCGAACACGCGCGCGCCGGCGGCCTCGACGACCCCAGCGAGGGCCAGCTGCTCCTCGACGCTGAAGACCCGGCCCAGCGGGTTGTGCGGGTTGACGTGCACCAGGAGCCGCGCCCCGGCCGCGAAGGCTCGCGCGATGCCGTCGAGGTCGTAGGTCACCCGGCCGCCCTCCTCGACGACCGGCACCTCGATCAGCTCGCGCCCGAGCGCCCCGGGGACCTTCAGGAACGGCATGTAGGCCGGCGTGGGAAGGACGACGGGGCTGCCCGGGGGAGTGAACCGCTCGATGGCCACCTGCAGTCCGGCGACCACGTCGGCGAGGGGCGTGATCCAGTGCGCGGGCACCCGCCAGCCGTAGCGGCGCGCCTGCCAGTCGGCGCAGGCCCGCGCCATGTCGTCGGCGTCCTGCGTGGTCAGGTAGCCGAGGCGGCCGCGGTCGACGGCCCCGTGGAGGGCCGCGGTGACCACCGGTGCGGTGCCGAAGTCCATCTCCGCGACGAACGCGCCGATCGCGGGCCCGTAGCGGGTCCACTTGAGACTGCCCGACGCGCGCAGCGAGTCCTCGGACAGCGCGTCGAAGCCGAGCGGCTGGTCGTCCGTCCCCGGATCGGTCATGTGAGGCCTTCCTCGCTGCTCCCGTTGTGGCGTGTCCCCGAAAGCTGTCGCCCCGGACGTCTACCGTGCCGAGACGTGGCAGAACGACACGCAGCGGGCACCGCGACGCAGACCCCCGTCGCGCCGGTCCCCAACCGGGGGAGCGACGAGCAGCGGCGGTGCGGCTGGTGCCGCCGTGTCCTCCCGTCGGCGGGCTCGGTGGGGCGGCCCCGGCTCTACTGCGGGCAGGCCTGCCGGCAGCGGGCCTACGAGCAGCGGTCGGCCACCGCGAAGGCCGGCCTGCCCGGTGACGTCGTCCTGGTGTCGCGCAACGAGCTCGACGGTCTGCAGGACCGGCTGTACCAGCTGCGCTGCGCCCTGGAGGACGCCCAGACGCTGCTGACGGAGAAGCCGACCAAGGCCGAACTGGAGCGCCAGGTCGCCGAGCTCGTGCGGTCCGCCGGCCGGCTCGACCGCCTGTGGGTCAACGAGCGCAGCGCGGGCTGAGCCGGATCAGTCCGGGTCCTGCTGGTCGTCGCTGTCGTCCTCGTCGTTCGGCTCCTGGTTGCTGTTGTCCGGCAGGTTCTCGCGGTCCGATTCCTCCTCGTCCACGTCGCTGCCCCCGGTGTTCTCGCTGTCGTCCGTGGTTCCCTCGTTCGGCGTCGTCGGGTCGCCGCACGCGGTCAGGGTGGCACCGCCCCCGAACAGCGCCAGAGCGGTGAACAGTGCGGCGATCGGACGTCGGATCTGCATGTCCCGACCCTACGAAGGCCCAGCCGTCGGCGCCCGTCGAGCCACCGACATCACCGTCATTACGTCACCGTGACGTAATGAACGAGGGGTAGGCGGACCAGGGGGAGCGGCGCCGACCACCATCCGGGGCGCCTGGCGGGTCCAGTGGCGACGCGACGAGCCCGTATCTCGATCGACACGGAACAAGATCAACTCATGGGGGAGTCGGTGACGAGGACGGGGGTTCAGCGGTGGAGCATCCGGACGCCGGCGATCGCCACCGAGTCGCGGCGGACGTGCCCGAACGCGCGGTGTCGCAGCGACGTGCGCGGTCGACCGCGCAGTCGGCCGCAACGCCACGAACCCGACGCCCGGGGTCCCCCGCAGGTGCGGCCGCCACGTCGGCGATCGGGGCCGGATGCAGCTCCTCTCGACGCCCCGGTGCTCGCGCCGATAATCGACATTATGTCAACTCATCGTCGCCCGTGGCCTCTTCGGCAACCGGAACGCCTCCTCCGCTCCGCAACCGTCGTCCGTGGACCGGCCGCGCAACCCGACCGGGTGGTGCGCTGTTGGGGATAACGGTGAGTCGTCGACCGCTGGGTCCGGACTGGTGCGACGCGAGGCGTTCGCCGGTGGCGTCCCGGGTAGCGGCACCTCATGACCGAGCAGCGCCCCGACACCGACGAGAAGAACGAGCCCGGCGGCACGCCCTCCCCCGGGCCGGACGACCTGACCGACCGTCCCCTCGCCCCCGGCGACGACGGCAGGGCGAAGGCCGTACCGGGCGCCTACGACGCCGACGACGCCGACCGGGAGCGCGGCAAGGCCGTGAAGCCCGGGAACTGAGTCACCGGCTGGTCGCCGCCACGCGCAGGCCGAGCCCGACGAGCACGGTCCCGCTCACCGCCTCGAGGCGGCGCCGGATCCGCGGCCGGCGGAACCAGGCGCCCGCCCGGGCCACGCCGGCGGCCAGCGCCAGGTAGAGCCCGGTCTCGAGCGTGACCTGCAGCAGCCCCAGCAGCGCGGTGGTCGCGAAGACAGGCCCGTCGGCAGGGACGAACTGCGGATAGAACGCGATCATGAAGACGGCGGCCTTCGGGTTGGCCAGCTGCACGACCAGGCCCTCGGCGAACGCCCGCCACCAGCTGCGGCGCCGGGGAGCCGCGGGCACCGGCTCGACCGGCTCCCCGCCGTCCCGCCAGGCGGCCCACAGCGCCCGTCCACCCAGGTACAGCAGCACGGCTGCGCCGACGACCCGCAGGACGAGGTAGGCCACCTCGGACGCCGCCACGAGCGCCGCGAAGCCGGCGCCGGCGAACAGCGCCCACGCGTACAGGCCCGCCTCCAGGCCCAGCACCGTCGGGACGGCGGCGGGCAGCCCCCGGAGCGCGGCCCGCCGGAGGATGAGCGCCATCGCCGGTCCGGGCGACGCGGCGATCAGCAGGACGGCCAGCAGGAAGGCCGGCAACGAGACCGCGAGCTCCACGGCCGGGATCGTGTCAGTCCGCGGGCTCCCCGGTCGAGCGCATTGCCTCGACGAACGCCGCGACACCGTCGAGGTAGCAGTTCAGCGAGAACAGGAAGCTCTCGTCGAGCTCCTCCCCCAGCCCGTCCGGACCACCCGACGCCGGCCCGTCGAACAGGCCGGAGGCGACCGCGCGGCTCAGCGCCGGGAAGCGGACCGGGTCGATGAGCGAGCCCAGGGTCGCGCCGTACCCGCGGTCGTAGCCCTCCGGGTCGGCCGCGTATCCGCGCTCGAGGTCGATGGTCAGCCGCGCCTGCCCGTGCACCAGGGGCAGCAGGCCCATGACGACGGCGAGCTTGGTCCCCTCGTCCAGCCCCGTGTCGTCGAAGGCCGCCAGCGCGCGATCCAGCCAGGCGAGGTTGCCTGGGCCCATGGGGGGACCGCTGATCGTGATCTCCCGGAACCAGGGGTGCCGCCGGAACATGCCGAGGAGGCCGGCAGCCCAGGCGGTGAGCCGGGCCCGCCAGTCCCCCTCCACCGGCTCGGCCGGCGGTTGCTCGAACGCCGCGTCTGCCATGAGCAGCAGCAGCTCGTCCTTGCTGCGGACGTGCCGGTAGAGCGCCATGGTGGCGCAGCCGAGCTCCGCGGCGACCCGGGCCATCGACACCGCGGCCAGCCCCTCGGCGTCGGCGACCCGCACCGCGGCGGCCTGGTGAAGACCTACGGGGACCGCCGCGTCCTCGACGGCGTCACCCTCGGGGCGGCCGAGGGGACCGTGCTCGCCCTCCTCGGGCCGAACGGGGCCGGCAAGACGACCACCGTCCGCATCCTGGCCACCCTGACCCGGCCCGACGGCGGCAGCGCCCGGGTCGGCGGGCACGACGTCGTGGGCGAGCCGGTGGCCGTCCGCAGCTCGCTGAGCCTCACCGGCCAGTTCGCCGCGGTCGACGACCAGCAGACCGGGCGGGAGAACCTGGCGATGATCGGGCGGCTCCGTCACCTCGGCCGCGCCGGTGCCGCCCGGCGCGCCGACGAGCTGCTCGAGCGGTTCGACCTGACCGACGCCGCCGACCGCCGCGTCGGCACCTGGTCCGGCGGCATGCGCCGCCGGCTGGACCTGGCCATGAGCCTCGTCGTGGCGCCCCGCCTGCTCGTGCTCGACGAACCGACCACCGGCCTGGACCCGGTGAGCCGCGCGACCATGTGGACCGCGATCGGCGACCTGGTCCGCGACGGGACGACGCTGCTGCTCACCACCCAGTACCTGGATGAGGCCGACCGCCTCGCCGACCGGGTCGTGCTGCTGGCCCGCGGCCGGGTGGTCGCCGAGGGGACGACCGACGAGCTCAAGGCCCGCGTCGGCGGCGAACGCCTCGTCCTGCGGTTCGCCGACACCGCCGCGCAGGCGGCCGCGCTCGACCGGCTGGCTCGCGACGGCGCCCGGCCCGACGGCGCGCTCGCGCTCGCCCTGCCCTCCGACGGCGGCGCCGACCACGTCCGGCGGGTGCTCGACGAGCTGCACCTGGCCGGGATCCCCGTGGCCCGGGTCGGCGCCGTCCGGCCCACGCTCGACGACGTCTTCGTCGAGCTCACCGGCGCCCGCCCGGCCGCCGAGCCCGTTCCCGCCTGATCGACCCCCGGAGGACCCGCGATGACGACCACCGCTCCCCCGGCCGCCCGCCCCGCCGGCGCGGCCCTCGGCGAGACCCTGACCCTGATCGGGCGCAGCATCCGGCTCGCCCGCCGGGACGTCGAGAGCCTGCTCATGGCGATCGCGCTCCCGCTGCTGATGATGCTCCTGTTCGTGCACGTCTTCGGTGGCGCGATCGTCACCGGCGGGCCCTACCTCGACTACGTCGTCCCGGGCATCGTGCTGCTCTGCGTCGGCTTCGGCGCCGCCACGACCGCTCCCACGGTGGCCGCGGACATGACCAGCGGCATGGTCGACCGGCTGCGCTCCATGCCGATCGCCGGCGCCGCCGTGCTCACCGGCCACGTGGTCGGCAGCCTGGCCCGCAACGCCCTCGCGACGGCCATCGTCATCGTCGCGGCGATCGCCCTGGGGTTCCGCCCGAGCGCCGGCCCGCTCGAGTGGGCGGCGGCCATCGGCCTGATCGTGCTGTACGTGCTGGCGCTCTCCTGGCTCTCCGCCGGGCTCGGGGCGCTGGCCTCGAGCGTGCAGTCGGCCAACGGGCTGACCTTCTTCATGCTGTTCGTGCCGTATCTGAGCAGCGCCTTCGTGCCGACCGACACGATGCCCACCGTGCTGCGGACCATCTCGGAGCACCAGCCGATCACGCCCATCATCGAGGCGGTGCGCGGACTGCTCACCGGGGCCCCGCTCGGGTCGAACGGCTGGCTGGCCACCGCCTGGTGCACGGGACTGCTCGTCGCCAGCACCGCGTTCGCCGCCTGGGCCTACCGCCGCCGCACGAACCGCTGACGGCCGCGGCTGCGGGGCGCTGCCGGGTCCGTGGGGTTGACTCGCGGGCGTGGAGGTCGTCGGCCGGTTCTGGGCACGGGTCACCGCCACCCACCCGGACCTGCCGCTGGAGCTGCTCCTCGCCAGCGCCCTCGCGGCGGCGGTCCTCGTCCTCTCCCCCGCGCTGTGGCGGCCGGCCCGGCACGCGGTGACGATCGCCCACGAGGGGGCGCACGGGCTGGTCGCCCTCGCCGCCGGACGCCGGCTGTCGGGCATCCGGCTGCACTCCGACACGTCGGGCCTGACCGTGTCGGCCGGGAGGCCCACGGGCCTGGGCATGGTGCTCACCTGCGCCGCGGGCTACACCGGCCCGGCGCTCTTCGGGCTCGGCGCGGCGGCGCTGCTGTCCGCCGGGCACGCGATCGGCCTGCTGTGGGCGCTGCTGGCCCTGCTCGCGCTGCTGCTCGTGCAGATCCGCAACTGGTACGGCCTGTGGTCGGTGCTGGTCACCGGCGCGATCGTGTTCGCCGCGACGTGGTGGCTGCCGCCGCAGGGGCAGGCCGTGTTCGCCGCCGTCGCGACCTGGTTCCTGCTCCTGGCCGCGCCCCGGACGGTGCTGGAGCTGCAGCGCTCGCGGCGCGCCCGGCGCGCACCGGACTCCGACGCCGACCAGCTGGCCCGGCTCACGCCGTTCCCGGCGCTGTTCTGGGTCGGGGTGTTCCTCGTCGTCGACGTCGGGGCGCTGGTGCTCGGCGCCCGCTGGCTGCTCACCTGAGCCGTTCGGAGTCCTTCGCCGTCCGGTGCTCCTGCGGGGGTGTGCCCGGACGGGTCCGCCGCCGCGGCTCGCAGCCGACCGGCTGGCGGACCGGCTCCACCTGCGGCGCCGGCGGGATGTCGAGCACCAGGTCCTCGTGGTCGACGGTGACCTGGCGACCGTGGTGGCGGATGTCGAGCGGCTCCCCCTCCACCAGCCGGTAGGTGGCGCACTCGTGCGTGACGGTCACGGTCAGCTTGCGGCCGCGGTAGACGACGCGGAAGCGCATGCGGGTGATCCGCTCCGGCAGCCGCGGGCCGAAGGTCAGCTCGCCGTTGTGGTCGCGCAGCCCGCCGAAGCCGGCCACCGCCACCGTCCAGCCGCCCGCCAGCGAGGCGATGTGCAGCCCGTGGCCGGAGTTGTGGTGCAGGTTCTGCAGGTCGGTGAGCGCCGCCTCGGCCCAGTAGTCGTAGGCCAGCTGCAGGTGCCCGGTCTCGGCCGCCACGACCGCCTGCTGGCTGGCCGACAGCGACGAGTCGCGGGTGGTCCGCGCCTCGTAGTACGCGAAGTTGGCGATCTTCTCCTCGAGCGTGAAGGCGTCGCCGCGCAGGTGCAGGGCCATCACCAGGTCGGCCTGCTTGATCACCTGCTTGCGGTAGATCTCGAAGTACGGGTAGTGCAGCAGCAGCGGGTAGCTGTCCTGGGGCGTGTTCGCGAAGTCCCACTCCTCGTGGTGGGTGAACGCGTCGGACTGCATGTGCACGCCGCGCTGGGTGTCGTACGGCACGGCCATCAGCGCCGCGGCCCGCAGCCAGGTCTCCACCTCGTCGGCGGAGACGTCGAGCCGGCCGGCGACGTCGGGCTGCCGCTTGACCGCCTCGGCCGCCTCGCGCAGGTTGCGCTGCGCCATGAGGTTGGTGAAGACGTTGTTGTCGACGACGGCGGTGTACTCGTCCGGCCCGGTGACGCCGTCGATGCGGAACCCGTGCTCGGCGTCGAAGTGCCCCAGCGACGCCCAGAGGCGCGCGGTCTCGATGAGCAGCTCCGCGCCGAAGTCCCGGTCGAAGTCGTCGTCGAGGGTCGCGTTCCAGTAGCGGACGACGGCGTCGGCGATGTCGGCGTTGATGTGGAAGGCCGCCGTTCCCGCCGGCCAGTAGCCCGACGTCTCCTCGCCGCGGATGGTCCGCCACGGGAACGCCGCGCCCCGGCGGCCCAGCACCCGCGCCCGCTCGCGCGCCATCTCCAGGGTCGAGTGCCGCCACCGCAGCGCGTCGCGGACGGCGTGCGGCGCGGTGTAGGTGAGCACCGGCAGGACGTAGGCCTCGGTGTCCCAGAAGGTGTGCCCGTCGTACCCGGGCCCGGTCAGGCCCTTGGCCGGGATCGGCTGGCGCTCGCCGCGCAGCCCGGCCTGCAGGACGTGGAACATCCCCACCCGGACGGCCTGCTGCAGCTCGTCGTCGCCCTCGATCTCGACGTCGGCCTCGTCCCAGTGCTGGTCGAGCAGCTCGCGCTGCTCGCGCAGCAGCCGCTCCCACCCGGCCAGCTTGGCCGTGGCCAGCGCCGCCTCCACCTGGTCGCGCAGCGCCGGGCTCGACCGGCGGGAGGACCAGCCGTAGGCCAGGAACTTGACCAGCTTCAGCGACCCGCCCGGCGGGATGCGGGCGGCCAGCGTGTAGCGGGCCAGGTCACCGCTGGCCTCGATGTCCTCCGTGCTGCTGTCGGGAATCTCGATGACGTGGTCCATGCCGGCGGCCAGCCGCAGGTGGCTGCGGCGGGTCCGGTGCACCAGCACCGCGCGCCGGCCGCGGCCTACAGCCAGCTCCGACTGCAGCGGCCGGGCCAGGAGCGCCGCCGCGCGCGGGTCGCCCTCGTCGGTGTCGACGTCCTCGTTGGCCAGGAGGTCCGACTGCAGCGCGACGTAGAGGTCGCCCAGGTCGTCGGTGACCTCGACGTTGTACTCGATGGCCGCGATCGACCGCCGGGCCAGCGACACCAGCCGGGTGCTGGTGACCCGCACCGTGCGGCCACCCGGCGACCGCCACTCCGTCGACCGGCGCAGCACGCCGGCGCGCAGGTCGAGCGTCCGCCGGTGGTCGATGATCTCGCCGTAGTTGAGGTCCAGCGGTGAGTCCTTCACCAGCAGCCGGATGAGCTTGCCGTCGGTGACGTTCACCATCGTCTGGCCCTGCTCGGGGAAGCCGTACCCGGCCTCGGCGTAGGGCAGCGGCCGCTCCTCGAAGAAGCCGTTGAGGTAGGTGCCGGGAACGACGACCGGCTCCCCCTCCTCGAACGACCCGCGCATGCCGATGTGGCCGTTGGCCAGCGCGAACACCGACTCGTGCACGCCGAGCGACTCGTGGTCCAGCCCGATCTCGGTCAGGGACCACGGCTCGATGGGGAAGGTCGCGCGGCCCTCGGTCATGCCCGCTCCCCCAGGAGCTCCGACAGGTCCTGGACGACGACGTCGGCACCGGCGGCCGCCAGGGCGTCGGCCTGCCCGACGCGGTCGACGCCCACGACGTACCCGAAGCCCCCGGCCCGGCCGGCCGCGACCCCGGACAGCGCGTCCTCGTAGACGACGGCCTCCGCGGGCGCCGCCCCCAGCGCGCGGGCCCCCGCCAGGAACGTGTCGGGCTCGGGCTTCCCGCGCAGCCCGTCCCGGGCCGCCACCACACCGTCGATGCGCACGTCGATGAGATCGGCGAATCCGCCGGCCGCCATGACCTTCTCGCCGTTGGCCGAGGCCGTGACGACGGCCGTCGCCAGGCCCGCCTCCTTGACCGCGCGCAGGTAGTCGACCGATCCGGGGTAGACCTCCACGCCGTGCTCGTCGAGCTCGCGCAGCACCATCTCGTTCTTGCGCGTCGCGATCGCGGCGACCGTGGCGGCGTCGGGCGCGTCGTCCGGCCCGCCCTCGGGCAGCGTGATGCCGCGGCTGGCGAGGAACCCGCGCACCCCGTCGGCGCGGTGCTTGCCGTCGACGTACCGGTTGTAGTCGGCCTGGCCGAACTCGGGTTGCTGCGGGTCGAACCGCTGCAGGAACTCGTCGAAGGTCCGCTTCCAGGCGGCGAAGTGCACGGTCGCCGTCCGGGTCAGGACGCCGTCGAGGTCGAACAGGCACGCGCGCACGGAGTCCGGGAGGCCCAGCGGGCCGGGTGCTGACACGGACCGACGCTACCGGCGGAAAGCCGCCCGCACGTGTCGAGCGCGCTGCGGTCGTGTGTCGCGACCGACGGGCGGCCCGCACCGGCCCTGCCTAGGGTCGGCGCGGGGGCCGCCGCGCTCCCGCCCGTGCCCGTCCGAGACGAGGAGTGCCCGCGATGGCCGACCGGCCGCTGTCCTACGACCCCTACGAGCACCTGCCGCAGGTGCCGAGCTTCACCGTCACCAGCACCGACGTCGCCGACGGCGAGGTGCTGCCGATGCCGCACGTCAGCGGCGTCATGGGCGCCGGCGGCGAGGACCGCTCCCCGCAGCTGTCGTGGTCGGGCTTCCCCGAGGGGACGAAGAGCTTCGCGGTGACCGTCTACGACCCGGACGCCCCCACGGCCAGCGGCTTCTGGCACTGGGCGGTGGCCAACATCCCGGCGTCGGTGACCGAGCTGCCCTCCGGCGCCGGCGACAAGGACGCCCCCCAGCTGCCCCCGGGCGCCGTGCAGCTGCGCAACGACGGCGGCTTCGCCGGCTACGTCGGCGCGGCTCCCCCGTCGGGGCACGGGCCGCACCGCTACTTCGTCGTGGTGCACGCCGTCGACACCGAGTCCCTCGACGTCACCGCGGACACCACGCCGGCCGTGCTCGGCTTCAACCTCTTCTTCCACACCCTGGCCCGCGCCACCCTGGTCGTCACCTACGAGGAGGACTGAGGGAGGACCCGCTGCCCCCCACCACTCGCGGCGGGCCCCTGCAGGGCGGCCGGGCCGGGGGGACCATGGCCGCATGGCGACGGTGGCCGCGCCCCGCCGCCGGCACGGCCCTCCCGGCCCCCGGCGGGTGCTCCTCCCCCTGACCCTGTTCGCCCTGCTGCTGGCCGAGGTGCTCCTCGCTCCGGACCGGCGGGCCGCCGCGGGCGGCCCGCCGCCGGCCGAGCTGCTCGCGGCCGCGGCCTCGGCGTACCCGCCGGTGGGCACGCTCGCCGTCGCGGTCGCCCGGCAGCAGGACGTCGTCGCGGCCTCGATCCGCGCCGCCGAGGCGCGCAGCGCGCGGCTCGCCCGCGCGACGGCGGGCAACGCGGCGGCCGACCGGGCGTTCCCGGCCGCCTCGATGGTCAAGCTCTTCGTGGCCGAGGACGTCCTGCGGCGCGCCCGCGCGGGGGTGCTCGCGCTGCGGCCCGACGACCCGGCCCTGCTCGAGGCCATGATCCGCCGGTCGGACGACCCGGCCGCCTCCGCGCTGTGGGTCCGCCACGGCGGTGGCCGGATGGTGACCGACGTGGCCCGCCGGTACGGGCTGACCGGCACCGCTCCCCCGGTCGTGCCCGGTCAGTGGGGCCAGACGGTGACCACGGCGCGGGACCTCGCCCGGTTCCTCTCCCTGCTGCCCGTGGCCGCGCACCCCGACGACGCCGCGACGCTGCTGGGCTGGATGCGGTCGGCCGACGGCGTCGCCGCCGACGGGTTCGACCAGCGGTTCGGGCTGTTCGGCACCGCTCCCCCGCGGACGGCGGTCAAGCAGGGCTGGATGTGCTGCGTCGACGGGGCCCGGCACCTGCACTCGGTGGGCGTGGTGGGTCGCCGCGTCGTCGTCCTGCTCAGCGAGGTGCCGCGGGCGGTCGGCTACGAGCAGGCCCGGGCGGCGCTCACCGCGGCGGCCGCGGCCCTCCCGCCGCCGCCCCCGCACTGAGGAGGGTCAGTCGACCGGGCGCAGGTCGGCGACCGCCGTCGTGGCGAGGCGGGCGAACCCGACCCGCTCGTACACCCGGGCGACGTCGTCGTCCCCCGCCGCGAGGAACACCATGTCGGCGGTCTCGGTGGCGTGGGCGGCCAGCGCCGAGGCGATGCCGGCGCCGAGCCCGCGGCCGCGCAGCCGGGGCAGCGTGGCGACGCCCACGACCTCGCTGACCTCCGCGCCACCGATGTCGACCGGCTGGTGCGAGCCGACGGCGACCGGCCGCCCGTCCTCCACGGCGACCATCATCACGGTGCGCCCCGACGCGATCCGCTCCCGGAGCGCGGCGGTCCGGGCCCGGGCCTCCGGTGAGGTGTCGAGCGGGACGTCGTGGACGTCGGCCGGGCCGCCCGGGTGGGCGAAGGCGGTGGCGGCCACCCGCTGGTAGCGGGGCAGCTCGGGGTCGTCGGCACCGACGACGTAGAGCCGCACGCCGGCCGGGAGCAGCAGCTCCACCGGGTCGACGGCGACCAGCAGCGGCAGCTCCTCCACCGTGAGACCGGCGGCGCGGGCGGCGGTGGCGGTCCCCGGCGAGCACTCGGGGACCCACTCCAGGGCGGCGGGGAGGCCGGCCTCCTGCTGGAGCGCGACGGCGGCGCGGACGTCGTCGGTCGTCACGCGGCCGGCGCCGGTCCGGGGCCGCGCCGGGTAGGGCCAGGCCGGGTCGCCGATCGGGACGTCGAGGGCGCCCACCGCGGTGACCGGGGCGTCCGGCAGCGGGGCGGCGGCGTGATAGCGCTCGATGCACTCGAGCAGCCCCGGACGGGTCGGCACACGCCGACCCTAGACGCGTGCGGGGCCGAGGACCCCTCCCCCACCCGCCCGGGTGACCCGGAGGGAGTGCCCGCACCCGGCGGACGGCACGATGGTCGCCGTGACGTCCGGTACGCGCACCTCCATCTCGCCCTACGCGGTGTTCGACCGCGCCTCGTGGCGTGCGCTCGCGGCGGGCTCGCGGCTGCCGCTCGACGAGGCCGAGCTGCGCGAGCTGGCCACGCTCGGCGACCGGATCGACCTCGACGAGGTGGCCAGCGTCTACCTCCCGCTGGCCGAGCTGCTGGACCTGCACGTGGCGGCCAGCCGGCGCCTGTGGGCCGCGCAGAGCGAGTTCCTCGGCGACACCACGGCCAAGGTGCCGTTCGTCATCGCGGTGGCCGGCAGCGTCGCCGTCGGGAAGAGCACGACGTCCCGGCTGCTGCAGCGGCTGCTCGCGGCCGCCCCCGGCTCGCCCCGGGTGGACCTGGTGACCACCGACGGGTTCCTGCTGCCGAACGCCGTCCTCGAGGCCCGGGGGCTGATGGGGCGCAAGGGCTTCCCGGAGAGCTACGACCGGCGGGCCCTGGTGCGTTTCCTCGCCGACGTGAAGTCCGGCCGCGAGGAGGTGTTCGCCCCGGTGTACGACCACCAGAGCTACGACATCGTCCCCGGCGCCCGGCAGGCCGTGGACCGCCCCGACATCCTGGTGCTGGAGGGGCTCAACGTCCTGCAGGCCGGCAGCCGCAGCGACGGCACGACGCCCGAGGTCTTCCTGTCGGACTTCTTCGACTTCTCCGTCTACGTCGACGCCGCCGAGGGCGACATCCAGCGGTGGTACGTCGAGCGGTTCCTGGCCCTGCGCCGCACCGCCTTCCAGGACACCACCGCCTACTTCCACCGGTTCGCCGACCTGACCGACGACCAGGCGCAGGAGACGGCGATGGGCATCTGGTCGGCGGTCAACGGCCCGAACCTGCGGCAGAACATCGCCCCGACCCGGTCGCGGGCGCGGCTGGTGCTGCAGAAGGCGGCCGACCACTCGGTGCGCCGGGTGCTGCTCCGCAAGCTCTGACGCGACACGCCGCGCCCACCTGGGCGCACACGCCGGACGGCGCCCGGCCATGGCAGGAAGTGCCGACTCCTTCGGGTGATCTGGTGATCCAGATCACTCCCCGGTCCTTCAGTGGACGCGCAGACTTGCCGAACTGAGTGATCAGACGAGCACGGTACGTAACCCCGGACCGGCGCTCCTTGCTCACGGACCAGAGGACCTGCCATGTGCCACCACGCCACTCCCTGCCCCGACGCCACCAGCGAGGCCCGCGACCTCGCCGCCGTGGTCAGCAGCCACCCCGAGCAGGGCTGGAGCCTGCTGTGCAACGGCGTCGTCCTGTTCGACGACGACGGCGAGCTGCTCCCCGACGGCAGCGCCGTCCGCGACCACCACGTCTGGCTGGCCCCCGAGCTCGTCCAGGCCTAGCCGCGGAACCGGCCGGCCACCTGCTCCAGGCGGTCGCGGTAGCCGGCCCACCAGCCCGGCTCGACGTCGGGCAGGTTGCTCCCGCCCGCCCGCACCCCGGCCGACCCGTCGATCAGCTCCCGCACGACGTCCGCGTGACCGGCATGCCGGTCGGTCTCGGCGATGACGTGCACGAGGACCTGGTGGAGCGTCACCTCGCGGCTCCCGGGCCGCCACCACGGGACGCTCCCGACGGCATCCAGGGGCAGCGTCGCGACGGTCGCGTCGGCGTGCTCCCAGGCCCGGCGGTAGCCGGCGACGACGTCGTCCCGGCTCTCCTCGGCGGTGGCCCACATGTCCCAGTTCGGGATCGCGCCGTCGTCCTCGACCCAGGCACGCGCCTCCTCCACCGGCCGCCCGAAGGTCACGCCGAAGTAGCCGAGCTCGACATACGCCAGGTGCTTCACGAGGCCCAGCAGGTTGGTGCCGGTCGGGGTCATCGGCCGGCGCGCGTCGTACTCCGAGAGCCCGTCGAGCTTCCAGAGCACGGCGTCGCGGGCGGCCTGCAGGTAGCGCCGGAGGTCGGCCTTCTGGTCCATGCCGACACCCTGCCACCCGACGCCGTCAGTTCTGGGCGCCCACCACGTCGGCCGCCGTCCCGAGGTCGTCGGGGTGGCCCTGCCCCCGGCTGGGCACCGACCCGTTCTCCGCCGGCGCGGTGTCGCCGAAGTCGTGATCGGCGAACGCCTCCGGCGGCGGGCAGGCGCAGACCAGGTTGCGGTCGCCGTAGGCCTGGTCGATCCGGCGGACCGGGCTGAGGTAGCTGCGCCCCTGCAGCCCGCGCACCGGGTAGACCGCCGTCGTCCGCGGGTACGGGCGTCCCCACTCCCCCGCCAGCATGGCCAGGGTGTGCGGCGCGTTGCGCAGCGGGTTGTCGGTGCGGTCGTACTCCCCCGTGGCGACCTTCTCGATCTCCCCGCGGATGGTGATCATCGCCTCGACGAACCGGTCGAGCTCGGCCTTGTCCTCGCTCTCGGTCGGCTCGACCATCAGGGTCCCGGCGACCGGGAAGCTCATCGTCGGCGCGTGGAAGCCGAAGTCGATCAACCGCTTGGCGATGTCGTCGTTGGTGACGCCGGTGGCCTTGGTGAGCGGGCGGATGTCGAGGATGCACTCGTGCGCGACCAGCCCGGTCGCCCCCGTGTAGAGCACCGGGAAGTGCTCCTTCAGCCGCGCCGCGACGTAGTTGGCGGCGAGGATGGCGTGCTCGGTGGCCCGCAGCAGCCCGTCGGGACCCATCAGCCGGACGTAGGCCCAGGAGATCGGCAGGATGCCCGCGGAGCCCCACGGGGCGCCGGAGACGACCGGGCCGTCGGTTCCGGTGCCGACCACCGGGTGCCCCGGCAGGAACGGCACCAGGTGCTCCCGGACGCCGATCGGACCGACCCCGGGCCCGCCACCACCGTGCGGGATGCAGAACGTCTTGTGCAGGTTGAGGTGGCTGACGTCGGAGCCGAACCGGCCCGGCCTGGCCAGCCCGACCATCGCGTTGAGGTTGGCGCCGTCGACGTAGACCTGCCCGCCGGCGTCGTGCACGGCGCCGCAGATCTCCTGGATGTCGACCTCGAACACGCCGTGCGTCGACGGGTAGGTCAGCATGATGGCCGCCAGCCGATCGGCGTGCTGGTCGACCTTGGCCCGCAGGTCGGCGAGGTCGACGTTGCCGGCCTCGTCGCAGGCGACGACGACGACCCGCATGCCGGCCATGACCGCGCTGGCCGCGTTCGTGCCGTGGGCCGAGCTCGGGATCAGGCAGACGTCGCGCTGCTCGTCGCCGCGCGAGCGGTGGTAGCCGCGGATGGCCAGCAGGCCGGCGAACTCGCCCTGGGAGCCGGCGTTGGGCTGGACGCTCACCGCGGCGTAGCCGGTGACCTCGGCCAGCGCGTCGCACAGCTCGTCGATCAGCTGCCGGTAGCCGCGCGCCTGCTCGGCCGGCACGAACGGGTGCAGGTTCGCGAACTCCGGCCAGGTGATCGCGGCCATCTCGGTGGCGGCGTTGAGCTTCATCGTGCACGAGCCCAGCGGGATCATCGTGCGGTCGAGCGCCAGGTCCTTGTCCGACAGCGACCGCAGGTAGCGCAGCATCGCCGTCTCGGAGCGGTGCGCGGAGAACACCGGATGGGTCAGGAACGGCGTCCGGCGGCGCAGCTGCTCCGGGAGCGCGTCGGCGCCCGCGCCGTCCAGCGCGGCGTCGTCGGCGGGGACGCCGAAGGACTCCGCGACCGCCCGCAGGATCGCCGGCGTCGTCGTCTCGTCGCAGGCGACGGCCACGGTGTCGGCGTCGACCGGGCGCAGGTTGATCCGGCGCCGCGCCGCAGCCGCCACCACCTCGGCGGCGCGGCCGGGCACCGCCACCTCCAGGGTGTCGAAGAAGTGCTCGTGCCGGAGCTCGAGCCCGCCCTGGCGCAGCCAGCCGGCCAGCACGGTGGCGCTGCGGTGTACGCGGGCGGCGATCGCGGCCAGGCCCTCGGGGCCGTGGTAGACCGCGTACGCCCCGGCCATGACGGCGAGCAGCACCTGGGCGGTGCAGATGTTGCTGGTCGCCTTCTCGCGGCGGATGTGCTGCTCGCGGGTCTGCAGCGCCAGCCGGTAGGCGACGTCGCCGTCGGCGTCGACCGAGACGCCGACGAGGCGGCCGGGCAGCTGGCGGGCCAGGCCCTCCCGCACGGACAGGTAGCCGGCGTGCGGGCCACCGAAGCCCATCGGCACGCCGAAGCGCTGGCTGGTGCCGCAGGCGACGTCGGCTCCCCACTCCCCCGGCGCCTCCAGCAGCGTGAGGGCGAGCAGATCGGCCGCGACGACGACGGAGGCACCGGCGTCGTGGGCGGCCGCGGCCAGCGCGCGGTGGTCGCGGACGGCGCCGCTGGCGCCCGGGTAGGACAGCAGGACGCCGAACGCGCCGGCCTCCGGCAGGTCGGTCGGCCAGCCCTGCGACAGGTCGGCGACGTGCAGCCGGATGCCCAGCGGCTCGGCGCGGGTCTGCAGCACCCCGAGGGTCTGCGGGAGGGTGTCGGCGTCGACCACGAAGACCGAGTCGGCCTTCGCGCGGCCGGCGCGGCGGACCAGCGTCATGGCCTCCGCGGCGGCGGTCGCCTCGTCGAGCATCGAGGCGCCCGACACCGGCAGGCCGGTGAGGTCGGCGACCATCGTCTGGAAGTTGATCAGGGCCTCGAGCCGGCCCTGGCTGATCTCGGGCTGGTAGGGCGTGTAGGCGGTGTACCAGGCCGGGTTCTCGAGCACGGTGCGCTGGACGACCGCCGGCGTGACGGTGCCGTAGTACCCCAAGCCGATCATCGAGGTGTAGACGTCGTTGGCCTCCGCGCGTTCCCGGAGCGCGGCGAGCACCGCGGCCTCGTCCTGGGCCGCGGGAAGGGCCAGCGGCGTGCGGTCGCGCACGCCCTCGGGGACGGCGGCGTCGACGAGCGACTCGAGCGTCTCGTGGCCGACGGCGGCGAGCATCTCGGCGGTGTCGGCGGCGCGGGGGCCGATGTGCCGGGCGGCGAACGATCCCGCCGGGTTCAGGGACGTCAGGGACGGGAGCGATCCGGACAGCGGCGGGAGGGTGTCAGCCACTGGCCGAACGCTACCAGCGGGGCGCCACGGGACCGCGGATCGCCCGACCACGCAGCAGTGTGGTCGACGGCCTGTCTACGCGGTCTGGGCGCGGCGGCGGCGGCGCATGGCGAGCTCGTCGTCGGCGGCGTGCGCCGGCCCGCCGTCGAGCCGCTCGGCCGGCAGCTCGGCGAGCTCACCGGAGAGCTCGCGCAGCGCGCCGGAGACCGCGATGCCGAAGACCCCCTGGCCTCCGGCGAGCAGGTCCACGACCTCCTCGGCGGAGGTGCACTCGTAGACGGTGGCGCCGTCGGAGAAGAGGGTGACGTTCGCGAGGTCCTTGATGCCGCGGGTGCGCAGGTGGTCCACGGCCTTGCGGATGTTCTGCAGGGACACCCCGGTGTCGAGCAGCCGCTTGACGACCTTCAGGACCAGGATGTCGCGGAACGAGTACAGCCGCTGCGTGCCCGAGCCGGTGGCGCTGCGCACCGACGGCGCGACCAGACCCGTGCGGGCCCAGTAGTCCAGCTGGCGGTAGGTGATCCCTGCAGCGGCACACGCCGTCGGGCCGCGGTAGCCGACGAGGTCGGTGTCGACCTCGTCGTACGGCGGGGCCCCGACCGCGGCATCGCTGAACAGCTGACCCTGGGAGCCGTCCCTCTGGTCGCTCACGTCCAGCGTCCTCCTTCGGTCCCGTACCGCTGTCGCGGACCGGGTCGACGGTCACGCACCGGAGGCCGTGTCGCGGTGGGCGTTGCACCCACTGACCTCAGATGTCACACCGTTGTTGTTCGCCGACCGTAAGCCGGGCCAGGGGGTGGGTCAACTGAGCGGGGCGGCGTGTCGCCTCGCTCATCATTTCGGGTGGAGTCGGGCACCCCGCCGGCCGATAAGCACAGATGGCCCTCCGCGCTAGGGGGTGCCGCCCGAGCCCGACCCCGCGCCGAAGTCCTCCGGCGAGATCTGGTCGAGGAACTCGCGGAACTTCTCGACCTCGTCCTCCTGCTCGTCGGGGATCTCGATCCCGACCTCGTCGAGCAGGTCGTCGGCGCCGTAGATGGGGGCGCCGGTCCGGACGGCGAGCGCCACCGCGTCGGAGGGGCGGGCGCTGACGACGCGCTCGTCGCCGAACACCAGCTCGGCGATGTAGATGCCGTCGCGCATCTCGGTGATGTTGACCGCCTCGAGGGTGGCGCCGAGGGCGCGGACCACCTCGCGCAGCAGGTCGTGGGTCATGGGCCGGGCGGGACGGACGCCCTGCTGCTCGAAAGCGATCGCGGCCGCCTCGACGGCGCCGATCCAGATGGGCAGGTACCGCTCGCCCTGCGTCTCCTTGAGCAGCAGGATCGGCTGGTTCCCGGGCAGCTCCACCCGGACACCGACGACTCGAAGCTCCTGCACGGTTGCGGCTCCCTCATGCGGCCCGGGGGTAGCGGGCGGTCGGTCTCGTCGGGCGACTGGCGGACGCTCGCGACGGCGTCCACGGTACGCCGGAGTCAGGGGCGCAGCAGGTCCCGGAGGCGCGCCTCCAGGAGCGCCGTGTGGAGCTGCGCGGACAGTGTCGCCAGCTCCCGGAGCTTCTCGGTGGCCCGGGTCCGCGCCTCCTCGGAGCGGGCGCGCAGGACGGGGGCCACCAGCTGCTCGACCAACCCGGCCTCGCGCTCCACGCCGGTGCGGTAGACCCGCAGGTGGCGCGGCTCGATCCCGTGCCGGGCCAGGCCGGCCGCCGCCCGGGCGATCGGGAGGTCGGACGCCGGGTGGCGCCCGTCGGCGTCCGTGGCGAGCAGGCCGAACTGCACGCAGTCGGCGAGCTGCCCCGGCTCCAGCCCCGCCGCGCGGGCGAACTGCTCCGGGGTCAGCGGCGGCACCCCGGACTCGGCGTCGCCGTCGACCGCCGGGGGCGGCGGCACCGGTCCCCCGGCGCCCGTCGCACCGGGCAGCGGCTCGCCGCGGTCGAGCGCCTCGAGGTGCTCCTTGATGACCCGCAGCGGCAGGTACTGGTCGCGCTGGGCGGCCAGGACGTACCGCAGGCGGCTGACGTCCGCCCGCGAGAACTTCCGGTACCCCGACGGCGTCCGCTGGGGGTGCACGAGGTCCTCGGACTCGAGGTACCGGATCTTGCTGATCGTCACGTCGGGGAAGTCGTCGCGAAGAACAGCCAGCACCTCGCCGATGGTCAGGCGAGGCGTGCGCTGGTCGGCGGCGTCCCCGAGCGCGCTCTCGCGCTCGGGCACGCCCACTAGCGAGCGGCCGGCTCGCCGGTGCGGGGACCGGTGAGGTAGACGAGGCGGAACTTGCCGATCTGCACCTCGTCACCTCCGGCGAGGGTGGCGACGTCGACCGGCTCCCGGTTGACGTAGGTGCCGTTCAGGCTGCCGACGTCGTGCACCGAGAAACCGCCGCCCTCGCGGTGGAACTCGACGTGCCGGCGGCTGACCGTGACGTCGTCGAGGAAGATGTCGCTGTCGGGGTGGCGACCCGCGGTCGTGACGTCCTGGTCGAGCAGGAAGCGGCTGCCGGCGTTCGGGCCGCGCTTCACCACCAGCAGGGCCGAGCCCGCCGGGAGGGACTCCACGGCGCCCGCGTGGGCGTCGGCGGCCTCGCCGACCTCCGCGGCCTCGCCGGTCTCCTCCCCGCCGACCTTGGGGATCACGCTGGTCGACTCCCCGACCCGCTCCTGGGAGAGCTGCGAGCCGCACTGCGCGCAGAAGCGACTGCCCTCGGGGTTCTCGTGGCCACAACGAGTGCAGTGCACGTCTGTCTCCTCCTGTGCCGAGGGGCCTCGCCGCTGCCCTCGGAACGGGCCGCGAGCGGCCGGCGGACGACGGGCCGGGCGGCCCACCGTGGTCGGCCGCCGCGGGGGCGGCGGGCCGTGGGTCATGCAACCAGCCGGTCGGCCCGAGGGTCAACCGGAGGTCCAGGGTGTGGAACCGGGGTTCCGTGCTGGTCACCGCCCGGGAGCGGCGCCCTCCGCGATCATAGTGATCGGTGTGCCGCCGCAGCCCGGCGGCGGGGCCGTCAGGACGCGTTCACCAGCGCCTGGTAGGCGTCGGCGTCCAGCAGCGCCCCGATCGGGTCGCCGCCCTCGCCGGGGACGCTGATCTCCACGAGCCAGCCGGCGCCGTACGGGTCGGCGTTGATGGTCTCCGGCGCGTCGGCGAGCGCCTCGTTGACGGCGGCCACGACACCGGCGACCGGCGCGTAGACGTCGGAGACGCTCTTGGTCGACTCCACCTCGCCGATCGGGGTGCCCGGCGTCACCTCGTCGCCCACGGCGGGCAGCTGCACGAAGACGATGTCGCCCAGTGCGTCCTGCGCGTGGTCGGTGATGCCGACCCGGACGACGGTCGACGTCCCGTCGGTGCCCTGCACCAGCGCCCACTCGTGCTGGTCGGTGTAGCGGCGGTCGTCTGGGGTGGCCATGCGGCGATCGTCTCCTGGTGGGGTGAGGGAGGTCTGTCTAGTCCGTGTCGGGCGAAGCGTATTGAGGCGTGTCGAGCGGTCGCAACGCGTCGACCACCACCTGCTCGGAGGGCTCGATGGTGACCGTGGCGCCCTGCCGGGTCAGGTCCTGGGCGACGCCGCCGGGGATGTTGAGCGCGGTCTGCATGTCCTGCGGCGAGCCGATGACGACGAACTCGTAGGGCGCGGTGATCGGCCGGCCGTCGACCATGAGATTGCCGGGCGTGCCGGTGACGGCGGTCGAGACGCCCACCCGGACGTCGTCGATCTGCATGGTCTCCGCGCCGGCGCCGCGCAGCTCCTGGATCGCGTCGACGATGTCGCTGACGCGGACCTCGTCGTCGGGGTCGCGGATCGTCATGACCAGGCCCGGGCCCTGGGCCGGGATGGTGCCGTTGAGGATCCCGATGGCCTCGGCGCGCGCCCGCGCCTCCTCCAGGGCCGCGGCCGACCGGCTGTCGGAGCTCGACAGCTGCTCGAGGGCGCTGCGCTGGTCGGCGATCTGGTCGCGCAGCCGCTCCTCGCGGGCGTTGAGGTCGTCGAGGATGCGCACGAGGTCCTCCTCGCGGGCGCCCGCGTACGCCTCGTCCTCCCCCACCGTCCGCACCTGGACGGCGATGGCGAACCCGAGCAGGACCGTGAGGACGCCGATCAGCGCGGCGGCCAGCGGATCACGGGGTCGGCGCCGCGCCGGCTGCCCCTCGTCCTCGGGCTCGGGCTCCCCCGCCTCGAGCTCGGTCTCGGGCTCCTCCGGCTCGAGCTCGGTCTCGGGCTCCTCCGGCTCGGACTCCTCGGCCTCCGCCTCCTCCGCCTCCGTCTCCGGCTCCTCGGCCTCCGCCTCCTCCGCCTCCTCGGGCTCCGGCTCGTCCGGCGCGGGACCTTCGGCCACCGCCTCTGCCGGCGGTTCGTCCCGCGCGCCGGGGCCGAACGGGTGCGGCACCACCACGTCGTCGTCCGCCGGCTCCCGGGGATCCTGCCCGGGCCGCTGCTGCTCGCTCATGCCCGGAACACGTGCCGGCGGATGGCCGCGGCGTTGCCGAAGATGCGGATCCCGAGCACGACCACGACCGCCGTCGACAGCTGGGCGCCGACGCCGAGCTGGTCGCCGAGGAAGACGATGAGCGCGGCGACGACGACGTTGGAGACGAACGAGATCACGAAGACCTTCGCGTCGAAGATGCCGTCGAGCCGTGCCCGGAACCCGCCGAACACCGCGTCCAGCGCGGCGACGACCGCGATGGGCAGGTAGGGCTGCAACCACAGCGGCACGGTCGGGTCGAAGAACAGTCCGAGGAGGACACCCGCCGCGAGTCCGAGGATCGGGATCACGGGTCAGCCTCCAGGCGTGGGGTCGGGGGTGGACTCCGCCGGTTCCTCGCCCTCCGGGCGGGCATGGCGGAGCTCGGGGATGGTGCCCGCGGGGAGCGAGAGCTCGTCCTCGCGGGAGAAGTCGAACCGCAGGCCGAAGACCTCGGAGATGCCCGCGAGGGCGACGACGTCGGGGTCGGCGATGAACCGCGTGGAGAGCGTGTCGGGGTCGCCGATGGCCCGCACCTGGTACGGGTTGGTCACCGGGCGGAAGTCCACCAGGACGGCGTCGCCGGCGAACCGGATGGCGGTCGCGGGGCCGAGCCGCTGGCCGTTGACGCTCACCGCCTCGGCGCCCGCCGCCCACAGGGCGTTCACCACGACCTGCAGGTAGCCGTCCCGGACCTTCGTGCGGGGGTCGTCGTCGTCCGTCTCGCCGCCGACCGGGTCCTCGTCCGCCGAGGGGTCGGCGTTCGCCAGCGTGACCAGCAGGCCGGGGCCCGTGACCGGCACCGCGCCCGCCCCCTCCTCCGCCTCGTCGAGCGCCTCGCCGGCCCGCTGACCGGCAGCGCTCGCGTCGAGCAGCTCGTCGCGGGTGCTGGCGACCTCCGCGCGCAAGGACTCGAGCTGTGCGGCGAGCTCGTCGGTGACGGACGACTCCCGCTGCACGTCGTCGACGAGCGCGGCGCGGATCTGCTGCCGCCCCTGGACGGTCGCGGCCGCCTGCTCGTAGGTGACCGCCAGCAGCAGGCCGGCGACGACCATCGTCAGGGCCACCAGCACGCGGCCCCGGCCCGTGCGGCGGGGCGCACCCGATGCCCGGGCGGCGGCGGCTTGCGCGTACGCGGGGTCGACGGTCTCGGCGAGCACGTCGTCGAGCAGCGACGCGCCCAGCGAACGCGCGCCCCCGCCCCGAGGGACTCCGGTCACCGAACCGCCCGAGCCGCGACGGCCCGTTCGGCGCGCACGATGCCGATCACCTGCACCACGTAGAAGAGGCCGGCGAGGACGTAGAGCGCCGTCCCCCAGATCGTGAAGGCCCAGGCGAACGGGGCGGCGGCGGCGGCGAGCCAGCCGTCCCCGTCGGTGAGCAGCAGCAGCGGGAAGGCGTACAGCAGCAGCAGCGTGGCCGCCTTGCCCAGGTAGTGCACCTGCAGCGGCGGATAGCCGTAGAGGCGGAGGACCAGCAGCATCACGGCCAGGACCACCTCACGGCCGAGCAGGACGGCGACCACCCAGACGGGCACGACGTCGCGCAGGGCGAGGGCGACGAGGGTGCTGACGATGTACAGCCGGTCGGCCGCGGGGTCCAGCAGCGCACCGAGCTTGCTGCCCTGGTCCAGCCAGCGGGCCAGCTTGCCGTCGAGCCAGTCGGTGAAGCCGGAGACCATGAGGACGCCGACCGCCCAGCCGTCCTCCTGAGGCCCCAGCAGCAGCCACAGGAACAGCGGGACGCCCAGCAGCCGGAGCACCGACAGCGCGTTGGGCACGGTCCAGATGCGGTCGGGCAGCACCTCGCGGTCGGCGACCGGCGGGGAGCCGTGCCCCGCCGACGGGACGGTGGGGCCGACCTTCCCGCCCGACGTCGTCACTGCTCCTCCAGCCCTCCCGGCAGCGGACGCTGCTGCCCACGAGGCTAGTAGAAGGACCCCCTGCCCCCCACCACTCGCATACTCGCGGCGGGTCCCTGCAGGGGGCCGCTCCAGGACGTCACCTGCTCGCGGCGGGTCCCTGCAGGGGGCCGCTCCAGGACGTCGCCTGCTCGCGGCGAGGCTCTGACCGGGAGCCGCTCCCCGGGGGCTAGGCGGGTACGGCCAGGTTCGCCGGTGCCGGCTCGTAGCCGAGCGCGCGGCGGGAGAAGCTCCCTGTGCCGTGGGTGACCGACCGCAGCACCCCCGGGTAGGTCAGCAGCTCCACCTCGGGGATCTCCGCGCGCACCGTCGTCCGGTCGCGGACGGCGTCGGCCTCGCTCCCGGTCACGCGGGCACGGCGGCCGGACAGGTCGCTCATGACCGCGCCGACGTACTCCCCGGGGACCACCACCTCCACCTCGCACCACGGCTCGAGCACCCGCGTACCGGCCGCGGCGGCCAGCTCACGCAGCGCCAGCGCACCGGCGGCCTGGAAGGCGGCGTCGGAGGAGTCGACCGAGTGCGCCTTGCCGTCGACCAGCGTGAGGTGGACGTCGACGAGCGGCCGGTCGCCGCTGATGCCGCGCTGCGCCTGGGCGCGGATGCCCTTCTCCACGCTGCCGTGGAACTGGCTGGGCACCGTCCCCCCGACGATGCGCTGCTCGAAGACGATGCCCGACCCCGGCGGGCCCGGCTCGCCCTCGATCACCACGACGGCGTACTGCCCGTGGCCGCCGGACTGCTTGACGTGCCGCCCGGTCACCTGCGCGGGGCCGGCCAGCGTCTCGACCATCGGCACGCGCACCGGGACGGTCGTGACGGCGACGCCGTGCCGCGTGCGCAGCCGCTCGAGCAGGACCTCGGCGTGCGCCTCGCCGACGCACCAGAGCAGCAGCTGCCCGGTGTCGGCCCGCCGTTCCAGGCGGACGGTGGGGTCCTCGGCCACGAGGCGGGCGAGGGCCGTCGCCAACCGGTCCTCGTCGGACCGGGAGGCGGCCTCCAGCGCCACCGGCAGCTGCGGGGTGGGCAGCTCCCACGGGGGGACGAGACGCGGGTCGTCCGGCGAGGACAGCGTGTCGCCCGTCTCGGCGGTGGCCAGGCGGGCGACGGCGCAGATGTCCCCCGCCGGGCAGGCGGCCACGGGGCGGAGCGTCGCGCCCAGGGGCGAGGTGAGTGCGCCGATGCGCTCGTCGGCGTCGTGGTCGGGATGGCCGCGCTCGGCCATGCCGTGCCCGGACACGTGCACGGCGACGTCGGGCCGCAGGGTGCCCGAGAAGACCCGAACCAGGCTGACCCGGCCGACGTACGGGTCGGTCGTCGTCTTCACGACCTCGGCGACCAGGGGCCCCTCGGGGTCGCACGCCAGCGGTGGCGCCGGCGAGCCGTCGGGCCGGGTGACCGGTGGGCAGCCGTGCTCCATCGGGCAGGGGAAGCCGCTGACGAGCAGGTCCAGCAGCTCGCGGACGCCCACGCCGGCCAGCGGGGCGGCGCAGAGGACCGGGTGGAAGTGGGCCCGCGCCACGGCGGTCTCGAGGTCGGCGATGAGGTCGTCCTGCACCAGTTGGTCGCCGGCGAGGTAGCGCTCCATCAGCGCCTCGTCCTCGCTCTCGCCGATGATGCCCTCGATCAGCTCCGACCGGAGGCGGTCGGCGTCCGGGGCCCCGACCTCGGGGTCGAGCAGGTTGACCAGCCCGCGCACCGCGCCGTCCGGACCCCGGTCGACGAGGTGGACCGGGTAGACCCCCTCCCCCAGCAGCATCTGGCAGAGCCGGACCGCGTCGTCGACGTCGGCCCGCGCGCGGTCGAGCTGGGTGATGACGACGGCCCGCGGCATGCCGACGGCGGCGCACTCCTCCCAGAGCTGGACGGTCGCCGCGTCGACGCCGTTGACCGCCGACACGACGAACAGCGCGGCGTCCGCGGCGCGGAGCCCGGCACGCAGCTCGCCGACGAAGTCGGGCGAGCCGGGGGTGTCGAGCAGGGTGATCCGGTGTCCGGCGTGCTCGACGGTGGCGACGCCGAGCGACACCGAGCGCTGCTGCCGGATCTCCACCTCCTCGGTGTCGAGGGCGGTGGTGCCGTCCTCCACCCGGCCCGCCCGCGGCAGGGCGCCGGTGGCGACGAGGAGCGCCTCGGCGAGCGTGGTCTTCCCCGCCCCTGCGTGGCCGACGAGAGCCACGTTGCGCACGTTCGCGGTCGGCCGCGGGGCCGGCGCCGTCCCGGTGTCCTTCGCCATCGGCCGGGCGCTCAGCCGTGCGCGGTCTCGGCACGGACCACCGAGGCGGTGCCGGCCGGGTAGAAGAGCCCGGTGTGCCCGTCGGGCTCCCAGCGCACCCGGTACGGCGGTCCGCCGCCCGGCTCGGAGCACCCGATCACCTCGCCGACCCGGTCCGGCTCCCCCTGGTGGGTGGAGCGCACGACGATGCGGTCCCCGACATGAGCTTCCACGGCGACTCCCGGCGGTGGCTCGGCTGTGGTGCGCATCACAGCCTGCCCCGGTCGGGGGGACCGATCAAGGGGCCTCCGAGCGGTCAGCCGTCCGCGGCCGCGGTGTGCTGCAGGATCGCGTCGGCGAGCGGGCCCAGCACCCGGGCCGGGAGGGCGTGCCCCATGCCCGGGATCGTCACCAGGCGGGCGCTGCCGATGGTTGCGGCCAGGTTCGCGGCATGCGGCGGAGGGTTGATCGGGTCCTCGGGCGCCTCGACGACGAGCGTCGGCACCCGGTTGCCCGCGAGCTCCGGTCCGCGCTCGAGCCCCGACTGGTCGGCGAGGGCGTGGGCGACGGGAGCGCGCGCATGGCCCGTGTGCGCCACCACGGCCTCCTCCAGCGCGCGGAACTCGGCCGGGTCGAACGGCAGGGCGGCGCCGTTGAGCCGCCGCCAGTGCTCGACCCGCCAGGCCAGCTCCGCCTCGGCGTCGCGCTCCTCGCCCATGGACCCCCAGTACTCGAGGAGGTCGGGGTCGGGGCCGGGCAGCTCGGCCGGGCCGCCGCCGGGGCCGGCCAGCCCGACGCCGAGCGCGGCGGTGGCGAACACCGTGGCGGTCAGCAGCCGGTCGGGGTGGTCGAGCAGGAGGAGCTGGACCAGGACGCCGCCCATGGACATGCCGACGACGTGCGCCCGCTCGGCGCCCAGGGCGTCGAGGACGGCGACGGCGTCCTCGGCGAGGTCGCGGATCGCGTACGGCCGGCTGTCGAAGGCCCACGTGGAGCGGCCGGTGTCGCGGTGGTCGTAGCGGATCACCCGGTGCTGCCGCGCCAGCCGGTCCACCAGCGCCTCGGGCCAGGCGACGCCGCTCGCGTTCGCGCCCATGACGAGCAGCAGCGGGGACGCCGTCGGGTCGCCCCGCTCCTCGGCCCACAGCTCGGTCTCGGCGTCGATGCGGATCCGGTGCTCCATGCCGCCGATCCGATCACGGGCTCCCGGGAGCCGGCGAGCGTGTTCCGGCGAGGCCGCGGACGCCGCGGCGGTGCAGCAACCAGCCGGCGGCGACGAGGAGCACCCCGGAGGCGAGGAAGGCGAGGTCCCAGCTCAGCGGGGCGCCGAGGTCGTCGCGGACGTGGTGGACGCCGAGGATCTGGTGGTCGATCAGGCCCTCGACGAGGTTGAACAGGCCCCAGCCGGCCAGCACGAGACCGAGGTGGAAGCTCCAGCTCGGCGCGATGCGCCCCTGCCGCCACGCGACGAGCGCGGTGACCATGCCGGCGATCGTCGCCACCCACGTGGCGAGGTGGAAGAACCCGTCGGCCACCGTGTTCAGCTCCAGGCCGGCCAGCGTGCCCGGCGACTCGACCGCACTGACCATGTGGTGCCACTGCAGGATCTGGTGCAGCACGATCCCGTCGACGAAGCCCCCGAGGCCGATGCCGTGGAGCAGTCCCGACGCACGCGAGGGCAGGCGTCGGTGCGGGATCGCGTCATTGCCGGTCATGCCGGGCGGCTACCCCGTCCGGCCGGCGCCACTCAGTCGTCGACCCGGAAGCCGATCTTCATGCGCACCTGGAAGTGGGCCACCCCGCCGTCGACGACCTGACCGCGGATCTCCTCGGTCTGGAACCACTCGATGTTGCGCACCGTCTGCGCGGCCTTGGCGATCCCCGTCCTGATCGCGTCGTCGACGCTGGTCGGGCTGCTCCCGACGATCTCGCTGAGCCGGTACACGTGGTTGCTCACGCTGACCTCCCGGATCGGACGGCGCCCGTGCGCCGACACCGCCGCACACCCTGGCACGACCGGCTCCCCCGTGGCCCCTCTCGCGGACTCGCGCACGCGCCCGCGCATGCTGGACCCATGAGCAGCGACCACGCGGCCGGCCGCGACCAGGAGACCGGGCGGGCGCACGCCGTCCTCGCCAGCACCGCGGACCTGCCGGCGCCGTGGGCGGCGATCTGCGGCGCCTCGGTCGGCGTCGTCCAGGGCAAGTGGGACGGCCCCCGGGGCCTCGGCTCCGCCGACCCCTGCCCGGAGTGCCGTCGCCTCACCGGGACCTGACACCCGCCGCGCCGTCGGGCGGTCAGCGGGCGTCGACGAACTCCACCGCGTCGTCGGCGGCGCCGCGCGGCGCGGGGACGGCGCCGCGCGCCGCCGGCTCCTCGCGTCCCGCGCCGCGGAACAGGTTCACGAAGATGGCCAGCGCGAACGTGACGATGAGCAGCGTCTGGACGTGGATCAGCGAGCCGAGGGCGTTGGCCCACCCGCTCTCCGGCTGGACGACCGACCCGCCGGTCGTGGACAGGTTGCTCAGCACGAAGTACGCGAACTCGCCCAGCCGGCCGAGTTCGGCTCCGACGCCCTGCCCGGCGTCCACCGCGCCGAAGCCGCCGTACTGACGGTGGAGGGTCCAGACGGCGACGATGCTGGTGACGCCGGCGAACACTCCGAGCCGCAGGAAGGTCGTGGCCTCGTTCGTCCGGTCGCCCGCGCCCGGTCGGCTGCCCTTCGCGACGTGCACCAGGTGGAAGGGCTCGGCGTACCCGCCGGCCGCGATGTACCAGAGCAGTGACTCGACCACCAGCGCGGTGCTGAGCAGTGCCGCCACGGACGACAGCACCACGACCGGCCATTGCCCACCGTCGAGCGTGAGGCCCACGGCGACGCAGACCACGGTGGAGCCCAGGACCAGCCACTTCGCGCGGAAGACCGACGCGAACCCGCGGCCGCAGCGCCGCAGCTCCCGGCGGAACACCCCGTCGGTCGCGCAGCGCTCCTTGTGCTCCCGCAGCCAGTAGTCCTTGATGCCGAACGGGAAGAACCAGGAGCCGAACTCGTGCAGGAGCGCGATGCCCGAGCGCAGGTCGTCGGGGCGGCGTTCGGCGAAGGCCGTGCTGTAGGCGGCGGCATGCCTGCCCGCCCACCGGATGGCCATGACCGTGGCCAGCAGCTTCAGCGACGCCATGACCGTCACCCCGAGGGCCACGACCGACGCGCCCCACTCCCACACCGTCACCGGAACCTCCTCGTCGACGAACCGCCAGAGGCTAACCGTGAGGAGGCGATCACCGAGCGCAATCACGCACCGCGTCGTGGCAGGACGAGAGAGGGGCCGTTCCCGTCATCGGGAACGGCCCCTCCGCTGCGCTTCCGCGTGTCGGGCTGACAGGATTTGAACCTGCGACCCCTTGACCCCCAGTCAAGTGCGCTACCAAGCTGCGCTACAGCCCGCGTGCCTCCGCGACGCTCCCCGGGAGACCCGGCGCGTCTCGACGACCGCTTGAGCAGGTTACCGCACGGCCGCCGGCCGCCCGCCGCCCCCTGGAACGGCGCCGCACCGCTCGCAAAGGCGGTGACGCTGCCCGGGATCGTCGCTAGCGTGCCGCCCCACGGGGGCTCGGAGCAGTCGAGCACAGGCACCGCACGTGCCGGAGGTCCCGTCATGGGCAGGTCGTTCGCATCCCGGGTCAGCTCGCCGCGGCTGAAGTGGGTCGTGCTGGTCCTCTGGCTGGTGCTGGCCGCGGCGGCCGCTCCCCTGGCCGCCGGCCTGATGGACCAGCAGGACAACGAGATCTCGTCGTGGCTGCCCGGCGACGCGGAGTCGACGGTCGCGCTCGAGGAGCAGATCGCGCTCGGGTCCGACCCGGACGTCGTCCCCGCCGTCGTCGTCTACGAGCGCGCCGAGGGGCTCACCGCCGCCGACCGTGAGGCCATCGCGCAGGACGCGCAGGCGTTCGCCCGGAGCGAGGGGCTCGGCGGCGAGGTCGTGGGCCCGATCCCGTCGGAGGACGGGCAGGCGGCGCAGCTGATCGTCCCGCTCGACGCCGGACCGGAGGGCTGGGAGGGCATCGCGCCGCTGGCCGAGGACCTGCGGGACGAGGCGTCGGACGCGCCGGACGGCCTCGGCGTCTGGGTCGCCGGACCGGCCGGCCAGGCGGCCGACTCCTCCGAGGCCTTCTCCGGCCTCGACACGACGCTGCTGTTCGCCGCGCTGGGTGTCGTGATCCTGATCCTGCTGTTCACCTACCGCAGCCCGGTCCTGTGGATCCTGCCCATCTTCTCGGCCGTCATCGCGCTGTACTGCTCGCAGGCGCTCATCTACCTGCTCGCCCGGTACGCCGACCTCACCGTCAACGCCCAGAGCGCGAGCATCCTCACCGTCCTCGTCGTGGGCGCCGGGACCGACTACGCGCTGCTGCTCGTCGCCCGCTACCGCGAGGAGCTCCGGCTGCACGCCGACCGGCACGAGGCGATGACCGAGGCCGTCCACCGCGCGGGCCCCGCGGTGCTGGCCAGCGGCGGCACGGTGGTCCTCGGGATGCTCTGCCTGCTCGCCGCCGACATGAACTCCACGCGCGGGCTGGGGCCGGTCGCCGCGATCGGTGTCGCGGTCACCCTCGCGGTGCTGATGACGCTGCTCCCCGCCCTGCTGGTCATCTGCGGGCGCTGGGTGTTCTGGCCGGTGCGCCCCACCCTCGGCAGCGCCGAGCCCAGCGCGACCGGGATCTGGGCGCGCGTCGGTGCGCGGATCCAGCCGCGGCCCCGCGCGGTGTGGATCGGCACGACGGCGCTGCTTCTCGTCGCCTGCCTGGGCCTCTTCAGCCTGAACGCGAAGGGCCTCACGCAGGCCGACTCGTTCCGCGGCACCCCGGAGTCGGTCGCCGGCGACCGGGTGGCCGCCGAGCACTTCCCCGGCGCCGCGGGCAACCCCCTCCACGTCCTCACCACCGCCGCGGCGGCGGACGAGGTGGCGCGGGCGGTGGCCGCGAACGACGGCGTCAGCGACGTCGCCGAGCCGCAGATCGTCGGCGACACCGCGCTGATCGAGGCGACGCTGGCCGACCCGGCCGACAGCGACGCCGCCTACGACACCGTCCGCGGCCTCCGGGCCGAACTGGACGGCGTGGGTGACGGCGAGGCGCTGGTCGGCGGCAACACCGCCATCAACCTCGACGTCCAGACCGCCTCGCAGCGGGACAACCGGGTGATCATCCCGCTGGTCATGCTGGTGGTGCTGCTCGTCCTCGGCGTCCTGCTGAGGGCGCTGGTGGCCCCGCTGGTCCTCGTGGCCACGGTGGTGCTGTCCTACGGTGCCGCGCTGGGGATCAGCGCGCTGATCTTCGACTGGACGATCGACGTCAGCACGACCGACAGCGCCTTCCCGCTGTTCGTCTTCGTGTTCCTCGTCGCGCTGGGGATCGACTACAACATCTTCCTGATGACCCGCGTGCGGGAGGAGGCGCACGACCACGGCACCCGGCGGGCGGCCCTGATCGGGCTGTCGGCCACCGGCGGCGTGATCACCTCGGCGGGCCTGGTGCTCGCCGCCACGTTCGCCGTCCTGGGCACGCTGCCGCTGACCTTCCTCACCCAGCTGGGCATCGCCGTCGCCCTGGGGGTGCTGCTCGACACGGTCGTCGTGCGGTCGGTCCTGGTCACGTCGCTGACGCTCGACGTCGGGCGCTGGATGTGGTGGCCGAGCAGGCTCGCGCAGCGCCGCGACGAGCCGGAGTCGTCGGCCGGCGACGTGCAGCTGCCCGTCCCCCGGGCCACGGACGACGTGCCGCGGCACGCCGCCCCGTAGCGCCCGGCGTCAGCTCTTCCCGCGGTCGCTCCCCCGGCCCTCGCGGACCTTGACCGACACCTCGATCGGCGTGCCCTCGAACCCCCAGCGCTCGCGGATCTTGCGCTCCAGGAACCGCCGGTAGCCGGCCTCGAGGAAGCCGGTGGAGAAGACCACGAACCGCGGCGGCCGGATGTCGGCCTGCGTGACGTATTTGATCTTCGGCGCCCGGCCGCCGCGCGCCGGCGGCGGGGTCTCCTGGACCAGCGCGCGCACGAAGCTGTTCAGCTCCGACGTCGGCACCCGCGACTCCCACGAGGCCAGCGCGGCCCGGAGGTGGTCGGCCAGTTTGGTGACGCCGCGACCGGACTGGGCGGAGATGTTGATCCGCGAGGCCCACCGCACCCGGGCGAGCTCGCGCTCGATCTCCTTCTCCAGCTGGTAGTGGCGGTCCTCGTCGAGCGTGTCCCACTTGTTGATCGCGATGACCAGCGCCCGGCCGGCCTCGACGACCTGGCTGATGACCCGCTGGTCCTGCTCGCTGATGACCTCGTCGGCGGCCAGCAGGACGACGGCGACCTCCGCGGCCTGGATCGCGGCCTCGGTGCGCAGGCTGGCGTAGTACTCCATCCCGCTGGCGGTGTTGACCTTGCGGCGCAGCCCCGCGGTGTCGACGAACCGCCACTCCTCGCCGCCGAGGGTCACGATCGAGTCGACCGGGTCGACCGTCGTACCCGCCACGGAGTCGACGACGGAGCGCTCCTCCTTGGCCAGCCGGTTGATCAGGCTGGACTTCCCGACGTTGGGCCGGCCGACCAGCGCCACCCGTCGCGGACCGCCCTCCTCGAGCTGCTCGCGCGGCGCCTCGGGCATCGCGTCGAGGATCAGGTCGAGCAGGTCGCCGCTGGCCCGGCCGTGCAGGGCGCTGACCGGGTGCGGCTCGCCCATGCCGAGGGACCACAGCTCGGCGGCGTTGGCCTCGCTCCGCTCGTCGTCGACCTTGTTGGCCACCAGGATCACCGGGCGGTCGCTGCGCCGCAGGATGCGGGCGGCGGCGAGGTCGGTGTCGGTGGCGCCGACCTGGCTGTCGACGACGAAGACGATGACGTCGGCGGTCTGCATCGCGTACTCGGCCTGCCGGGTGATCGAGGCGCCCAGCCCGGCCGCCTTCGGGTCCCAGCCGCCGGTGTCGACGACGGTGAACTTCTTGCCGTTCCACAGCGCCTCGTAGGCGATGCGGTCGCGGGTCACCCCGGGGGTGTCCTGCACGACGGCGGCCCGCCGGCCGAGGATGCGGTTGACCAGCGTCGACTTGCCCACGTTGGGCCGGCCGACGATGGCGACGACGGGCAGCGGCCCGCCCTGCTGCTCGGTCATGCCCTCTCCCCCGCCCCGACGGTCGTCTCCGCGAGCTCGACGATGCGGTCGATCACGCCCTGCCGGTCGAGGTCCGTGCTGTCCACGACGACGGCGTCGTCCGCCGGGCGCAGCGGGCTGTCGGCGCGGCTGCTGTCGTACTGGTCGCGCCGGCGGAGGTCGGCGGCCAGCTCGGCGATCTCCTCGGGAGTGCTGAGACCCAGCTGCCCGGCCCGGCGCTGGGCCCGGACCTCGGGCGCGGCGGTCAGGTAGACCTTCAGCGTCGCGTCGGGCAGGACGACGGTGCCGATGTCCCGGCCCTCGACGACGACGGCGTCGGCGGACGCGACCAGGGCGCGCTGCTGGTCGACCAGCTGGCGGCGCACGGCGGGCACGGCCGAGACGGCCGAGACGGCGCGGGTCACCTCGGCGCCGCGGATGCGCTCGGCGACGTCGACGCCGTCCACGCGGACGACCTCGGTGCGGGCCTCCGTGCCGACCTCGATGCGCGCCGCGGCGACCGTGCGGGCGACGGCGTCGGCGTCCTCGGGGTCGACGGCGGCGTCGAGGACGGCGACCGTCGCGGCCCGGTACATGGCCCCGGTGTCGAGGTAGGCCGCGCCCAGACGGGCCGCGACGCCCCGGGCGACGGTGGACTTGCCGGTGCCCGACGGGCCGTCGAGGGTGATCTGCCCCCGGAAGCCGGCGCTCACTGGGCGATGTCCCGTCGGAGGGCGACGGCACCGCGCAGGTACACGTGCTGGATCTCGCTGCGCGGCTTGTCGGTCTCGACGTGCGCCATGAGCCGCAGCACCCGCGGCAGCGCGTGGGCCACGTCGATCTCGCTGGCGCACATCAGCGGCACGTCGCCGAAGCCGAGCTCGCGGGCGGCCAGCGCGGGGAACTCCGACACCAGGTCGGGGGTGGCGGTGAACAGGATGCTGATCACGTCGTCACGGTCGAGCTGGTTGCGCTCCATGACCGTGCTGACCAGCTCGCGGGTGGCCTCGAGCACCTGCTCCCGGTCGTCGGCGTCGACCTGCGTCGCGCCCCGGATGGCTCGGACGGCCATGCACTCTCCTCGTTCGAATCGCAGCGCCCGGATCGCCGGGCACCTCGGACGAGTCTAGGGAGCCTCCGCCACCGGCCTCCCCCGTCCGGGTCAGCCGCCGATCCCGGCGTCCCGCGCCCGCGCCACGGCCTCCGCCCGGGTGCTCACCCCGAGCTTCCCGAAGATGCTGCTCACGTTGTTCTGCACGGTCTTCAGCGACACGTGGAGAGCACGCGCGATCACCGCGTTGCCCTCCCCGCGGGCGACCCGTTCCAGCACCTCCCGCTCGCGCGCGGTGAGCTGCGGCAGCGGATAGGGGTCCCCGCCGCCGAGGAGCGCCGGGCCGACGCCCCCGGAGAGCACCGTGTCGCCCTCGGCCACCGCCTGGACCGCCCGCACCACGGCACCGTGGCCCGCCCCCTTGAGCACGTACCCGAGGGCACCGGCGTCCAGTGCGCGACGCACCGACGCGGCGTCGTCGTGCATGGTCAGCATCAGCACGCCGATCCGCGGGTGCCGCCGGCGGAGCTCGGCCACCGCCGTGACGCCGTCCACGGCGGGCATGTCGACGTCGACGACCGCGACGTCGGCCTCGTGCTCCGCCGCCAGGGCCAGCAGCTCGGCACCCGTGCCGGCGGCCCCCACGACGGTCAGCCCGGCGGTCTCCAGCAGCAGCCGCAGGCCGTCGAGGAACAGCGGGTGGTCGTCGGCCAGGAGCACCCGGATGCTCATGCCGCCTCCAGGGGGAGGCGCAGCCGCACCGTGGTGCCGCGCCCGGCTCCCGACGCGAGGTCGAGCGTGCCGCCCAGCTCTCGCGCCCGCTGGCGCATCGACTCGAGCCCGACCCCGGGCACCGCGCCGGGCGCCAGGCCCACGCCGTCGTCGGCGACGACGAGCTCCAGGGCGTCGCCCTCGGTCCGCACCGCCAGCCTCACGACATCGGCCGCCGCGTGGCGGACGGCGTTGCGCAGCGCCTCGGCCGCCACGCGGTACGCCGCCAGCTCCACCCGCGGCGGCAGCGCGACGGGGGCGGGCAGGTCGAGCTCCACGCGGACGTCCTCGGGCACACCTGCCGCGACCTGGCGCAGTGCGGCGTGCAGCCCGTCCTCCTCGAGCACCCGCGGCTGCAGGTCGGCGAGGATCCGCCGGACCTCGCCGACGGCGGCCTCCGCGGCCTGCTCGATGCCGGAGAGCACCGCGTCGATCCGCGCGACGTCGCCGGTCGCCAGCAGGTTGCGGGCGGCCTCCGCCCGCAGGGAGATGGCGCCCAGGGCCGGACCGAGCTCGTCGTGCAGGTCCCCGCGCAGCCGTGCCCGCTCCTCCACGCGCGCCACCCGCAGCCGGTCGGTGGCCTGCTGCAGCTCGGCCGTCAGCAGCGCGCTGTGCACCGCGAGCCCCGCGTGGGCCGCGACCCGCTCGAGCAGCTGGCGGGAGTGCCCGTCGAGCGGCTCGGCGGGTGTCCGGCGGCCGGCCAGGAGCCAGCCCACGGTGCGGCCGCCGTGCCGGAGAGGGAGCCGCAGCTCGGTGCCGGTCGGGGCGCCGGCGGCGGCCGCCGGGGTGCCGTCGGGCAGCTGGACGGCGACGTACGGCAGCCGCAGGGAGGTGGCGACCTGCTCGGCCACCTGCGGGAGCAGCGCCTCCGGCGTCGCCGCCAGCCGCTCGGCGAGCTGCGCCACCACCCGGTCGGGCTCCCGGCGGTCGCCGTAGAGCAGGCGCTCCAGGCCGCGCTGCACCGCGGTGAGGACCGGCACGGCGAGGACCGCCACGACGGCCGTGGCCAGGGCGTCCGGCACCCGCCCGCGCAGCAGGTCCTGGGTGGCGGTCACGGTGAGCACGTAGGCGGCGAGCAGCGCGCCGGAGGCCACCGCGTAGGCCACCCCGCGGCGGACGACGAGCCCGAGGTCCCAGAGCCGGTGGCGCAGCACGGCCACCACCACGGCGGCGGGCAGCACCAGGTACGCCGCGCCCTCGAGCAGGGCGGCGCCGTCGTCACCCAGCGTCGCGAGCGGCGACGCGAGGGCGAGCAGGCCCACGGCGGCGACCACCCAGCGCAGCTGCTGCCGCTCCTCCGCAGCCGCCCCCCGGTAGCGGACCACCAGCGCCGCCGTGGCGGTGAGGACGAGCAGGGGCAGGACCGCGAACAGCGGGGCCAGCGTCGCCTCGAGCCAGTCGGCGGCCGCGACGCCGACGGGGTTGTCCCGGTCCAGCGGGGTGACCGCCAGCGGGCCGGGCACCAGGGCGGTCACCCCGATCGCCACCGCGCCCCAGCCCAGGGCGAGCCGCTCCGCCCACCGCCAGCCGGCCGCCGGGAGGGTGCCGGTCGGGAAGCGCAGCAGCAGCACCAGGACGGCCGCCGTCCCCGGGATCCAGATCCAGTTGGTGGCCCAGGCCAGCGGCGCGGGGGCCGGGTCCGGCAGCGCCAGGGCCAGCCCGATCACCGCGCGTCCGACGGCGCCCAGCGCACCGACGGTGGCCAGCAGGAGGCCGACGCGGGCCTGGTCCGGGCGGCGCCGGGTCACCACCCACCCGACGACGGCGAGCAGCGTCATGCCCGCGAGGAAGAGGACGACCGTGACCCGGTCCGCGCCGCTGCCGGCGCGCGCCGTGGGCAGCAGGAGCACCGCGGTCAGACCGCCCAGCGCGGCGACGACCGCGAGCGCCAGGAGCGCCGCCGCCGGGCGAGCTCCCGACCGCGACGACGTCCCGGTGACCTGACCGACCACGTGCCCTCCTCCCGGCGCCGCACCGACCGCGTGGCCTGCGGTTTCGTCGGGCACCGTAGGCCACGCGGCGGGGGCCCCGCGGTCAGGCGGCGACGAGTTCACCCGACGGCTCGTCCCGCCGCGCGGTGGCGGCCGACCGGGCGGCCAGCACGAGAGCCATCCCGAGGGGCAGGGCCGCCAGCGGCCCCACGACCGGCTGGGCCACGGCGCCGGCGATGAGCAGGATCGCCGTCGGCCTGGGGAGGACGCGGCGCACCAGCGCCACCGCGCCCAGCACCACCCAGGCGACCAGGAAGACGACCCACGACCCGACCATGCCGGCCATCAGCATCCCGCCGGAGACGTCGAGCGCGGCCGGCGCGGTCTCCGACAGGAACGTCGCGACGAACACCTGGACGTACTGGGTCGCCCCGTACAGGGCCGTGGCGACGAGGGCCGCGGCCAGCACGGGCTCGGGCAGCCGCCGGCCGTCGGCGGCGCGGAGGGCGCCGAGCCGCGGGACGGCGACCAGCAGGGCCAGGACGGCGGCCAGCGTGAGCGAGTAGAGCGCCAGGTGCACCCCTCCCCCAGCGATCTCGCTGAAGGGACGCGAGTCGGTGAAGAACGACACCGCCGGCACCAGCGAGGCGAGGAGGAGGCCGCCGGCGAGGGCCAGCGGGGCGGACGGCGAGCGGGACACGAGGACCTCCGAGGTCGGACCCACCGGGGCTCTCCCGGTGCGGCCACCACGCTCGCGGCACCGCCTTCCCGACCGCACGGGGCGGCATTCCCGTCCGTTCCCGGATCCGCCCCGGGAACGCTGGTCCCCGGGCTAGCCGGCCAGCCGTTCGCCGCTGACGACGTCGAAGAGGTGCACGTGGCCGGCGCGCGGGGTGACGTGGACGACGTCGCCCTTCTGCGGCGGGCGGCGCCCGTCGACCCGGACGGTGATCAGGTGCTCGCCGTCGCTCTGCCGGGCCCGTCCGTAGACGTAGGCGTCCGCGCCGAGCTCCTCGACCACGTCGATCTCGACCGCCAGCCCGTGCTCGGCGACGACCAGGTCCTCGGGCCGGACACCGAGCAGGACCGTCGCGTCGGCCGCCCGCCCCAGGACGTCCCGGGACACCGGGTGCACGCCGTCGCCGAAGGCCACGCCGCCGTCGACGACCGGCAGGGTGAGCAGGTTCATCGCCGGCGAGCCGATGAAGCCGGCGACGAAGGCGTTGCGCGGGCGGTCGTAGAGCTCCCGCGGCGTGCCCACCTGCATGAGCAGCCCGTCCTTGAGCACGGCCACCCGGTCGCCCATGGTCATGGCCTCGACCTGGTCGTGGGTGACGTAGACGGTGGTGATGCCCAGCCGCCGCTGCAGCGCGGCGATCTGCGTACGGGTCTGCACCCGCAGCTTCGCGTCGAGGTTGGACAGCGGCTCGTCCATGAGGAAGACCTGCGGCTGCCGGACGATCGCCCGGCCCATCGCGACCCGCTGCCGCTGACCGCCCGACAGCGCCTTCGGCTTGCGGTCCAGGTACTGCCCGAGGTCGAGCAGCTCGGCCGCCTCCCGCACCCGCGCGGCGCGCTCCTCCTTGCCCACCCCGGCGATCTTCAGCGCGAAGCCCATGTTGTCGGCGACGCTCATGTGCGGGTAGAGCGCGTAGTTCTGGAAGACCATCGCGATGTCACGGTCCTTGGGCGCGACGTCGGTGACGTCGCGGTCGCCGATGAGGATCCGGCCGCCGGTGACCTCCTCCAGCCCGGCGAGCATGCGCAGGGACGTCGACTTGCCGCAGCCGGAGGGCCCCACCAGGACGAGGAACTCGCCGTCCTCCACCGTGAGGTCGAGCGCGTCCACCGCCGGCCGCTGCGCGCCGGTGTACACGCGGGTGGCCTGCTCGTAGGTGACCGTTGCCATGTCGTGCTCCTGTCTGCTCCGGCGACGCTGCCGGGTGGGGGCTGTCGGTGGGTGGTGCGGTCAGGCGGAGAGGCCGAGCCGGCTGCGCAGCCAGCCGAGCTGGTGGCGTTGCTGGTGGGCCTCGCCGCCTTCGTGGTCGGAGTACGGGTAGACCGCGATCTCCTTCGGGCCGCCGTAGGCGTGGTAGGCCGCGAAGACCGTCGACGGCGGGCAGGTCTGGTCCATGAGGGCGACGGAGAACAGCGCCGGCGCCGACGACGCACGGCAGAGGACCGCGGCGTCGACGTAGCTCAGCGTCCGGAAGACGCTGTCCGCGAGGTCCCGGTGGGCCCGCAGGTAGCGCACGATCTCGGCGTACGGGTCGCCGGCGGCGATCCGCACGGCCCGCGGGAAGTCGCAGAGGAACGGCACGTCGGCCATCACCGCGCGCACGCCCGGCGCCAGCGCCGAGACGGCCAGCGCGACGCCGCCGCCCTGGCTGATCCCCGTCACCGCGACCCGGTCGCCGTCGACCTCCGGCCGGCCGCGCAGGACCTCCAGCGCCCGCACGGCGTCGGTGTAGACCCGCCGGTAGTAGTAGTCGCGCGGCGCGAGCACGCCCCGGGTGAGGAACCCGGGCTGCGCGGCCGGGGACCCCGCCGGGTCGCCGGTGTCGCCCACGGCCCAGCCGCTGCCCTGCCCGCGCGTGTCGACCACGAGGTGGGCGAACCCGGCCGACGCCCAGAAGACGTGCTCGTGCGGCAGGCCCCGGCCGCCGTTGTAGCCCTGGAACTGGACGACCCCGGGCAGCGCACCGTCTCCCCGCAGGACGCCGGCCGGCAGGTGCAGCCACGCCCGGACCGGGTCGCCCCCGAAGCCGGCGAACATCACGTCGTGCGTCTCGACGGTCACCAGCCCGGAGTCCACGTGCGTGCTTGTCACGTCCAGCGGGCGCTCCCCCGCCTCGCCGAGGGTCTCGGTCCAGAACTCCTGGAGGTCGTCGGGCGCCGGTAGTTCAGGGGTGTAGCGCCACAGCTCCTCCAGCGGGAGGTCGGTCTGGGGCATCAGCCGGCGCTCGTCCGGTGCTCGACCACGGTCTCCGGGTGCAGCCGGCGGTCCGGGCCGACGGCCCGGCGGGGGCCGGTGAGCGTGAACCGCAGCGCCTCGCGCACGTCGGCGCTGGAGGCGCCCACCCGGAGCTCCACCTCTCCGGGCTCGACGATCCGCGCACCGTCCCGCCCGGTGAAGGAGGTGAGATCGGCGTGCACGGTGAACCGCACGGTCGCGGCGCACCCCACGGGGAGGTCCACCCGCCGGGCGGCGAGCAGGGCCTGCACCGGCCGGACCACCTCGGCGACCGGGTCGTGCAGGTAGACCTGCACCACTTCGGTGACCTCGCGGTCGGTGTCGTTGCGGAGCGACACCTCGACCTGGCATGCGCCGTCGGTGCTCCACTCCGGGCCGGACGTCGCCCGGACGTCGGCCCAGGTCGCCGAGCCGTAGCCCAGCCCGTGCCCGAAGGGGAACAGCGGGGTCGGGTCCACCGTGCTGACGTCGGTGCGCCGGCCCAGCGGTGCCGCGAGGTAGGTCGCGGGCTGGCTGCTGCCCTCGCGCGGGAAGCTCACCGGGAGCCGCCCCGACGGGGACACCCGTCCGCTGAGGACGTCGGCGATCGCGGGACCGCCCTCCTCGCCGGGGAAGAAGCCGCACAGCACCGCGGCGAGCCGGTCGACCTGCCGGGACAGTTCGTAGGGGCGGCCGGACAGCAGGACGAGCACGACCGGTGTCCCCGTGGCGAGCAGGGCCTCCAGGAGCTCCTCCTGGCGGCCCGGCAGCCGGAGGTCCACGGCGTCGCAGCCCTCCCCCGAGGTGCCGTTGCCGAACAGCCCCGCCTGGTCGCCGAGGACGGCGACGCACACGTCGGCGTCCGCCGCGGCGCGCGCCGCGGCGGCGATCCCGTCGTCGTCACCCCCCAGCACCGGGCAGCCCTGCGCGACGGCGACGTCGTAGGCCTCGGGCGCCGCCTTCAGCGCGTCGGCGAGCGTCGGGATGTCGACCCCGACCGCCACCTCCGGGTGGTGCACCCCCACGTGCATGGGGAACGAGTAGCAGCCGAGCATCGCCTGGGCGGTGTCCGCGCGGGGTCCCACCACCGCGAGGCGCAGGCCGGCGCGCAGGGGCAGCGTCCCGTCGTTGGCGAGCATGACCACCGAGCGGCGGGCGAGCTGCCCGGCGACGGCCCGGGACTCGTCCGGGTCCAGGGTGACCGTGCCCTCGAGGACCGCCGGCGAGTCCGGTGACCAGCCGGGGTCGAGCAGGCCGAGCTCGCACTTCTGCAGGAGCACCCGGTGCAGCGCCCGGTCCACCAGCGCCTCCTCGACCGCGCCGCTCCGGACCGCGTCGACCAGCGGCTCGCCGTAGCAGGCCACGGTGGGCAGCTCGACGTCGATGCCCGCCTGCAGCGCGAGACCGGCCGCCTCGGCCGGTGACCCGGCGACGCCGTGCAGGGTCTGCAGGAACGCGACGGAGAAGTAGTCGGCCACGACCGTGCCGGTGAAGCCGTAGGTCTCCCGCAGCAGGCCGGTGAGGAGCGACGGGTCGGCGGCGGCGGGCACCCCGTCGGTGTCGGTGTAGGAGTTCATGACCGAGCGGGCACCGGCGCGCAGCGCCATCTCGAAGGGCGGGAGGAAGACGTCGGCGATCTCCCGCGGGCCGGCCGACACCGGCGCGAGGTTGCGCCCGGCCCGGGACGCGGCGTAGCCGACGAAGTGCTTCAGGGTGACGACGACGCCGCTGGACTCCAGGCCGCGCACGTAGGCGCTGCCGATCGTGCCCACCAGGTACGGGTCCTCGCCGATCGTCTCCTCGACCCGGCCCCAGCGCATGTCCCGGGCGACGTCGAGGACGGGGGCCAGTCCCTGGTGGACCCCGAGACGCCGCATGGCCTGCCCGATGAGCGCGGCCATGCGCTCGACGAGCTCGGGGTCGAAGCTGGCCCCCCAGCACAGCGGCGAGGGGAAGGCCGTGGCCGTCCACGCCGCGAGCCCGGTCAGGCACTCCTCGTGCACCTGGGCCGGGATGCCGAAGCGGCCGGCCGCCATGATCTGCCGCTGGCTCTCGGCCAGCCCCTTGGCACCGAGCAGCGGGTCCACGGGCGCGGTCCCGAAGGGCCGGGTCAGCTGCCCCAGGCCGGTGGAGATCAGCCCGTCCCAGTCCACCGGCGCCGCGGCCATGTCGTGCTGGTGCGGGGCCACCTCGCCCTCGGTGGCGTCGATGCCCACCCACACGCCGTAGAGCTGGGCCACCTTCTCCTCGAGGGTCATGCGGCCGATCAGGTCCGCCACCCTCTCCTCGGTGGGGGCGTGCGGGTCGCGCCAGATCTCGGAGCCTGCGTCGGCGTTGGTGACCATGCCCTGGGAAGTCCGTCCTGTCGTGGTTGCTGGTGCGTCGGTGCCGGTCACGCGAGGGTGACCTCGGTCCCGGCCACGTCCGGCCGGAGGCGCCAGGCCGCGGAACCGCCGCCGGCCGACACCGAGTAGTCGCCGGCCCAGCCGCGCACGCGCACGCGGCCCTCGCGGTCGGTCCGCATCCGCGTCGGCGCCAGCCACCAGTCGCCCTTGATGAGGCCACGCAGGGCGTCGTATGCCGGTTTGCGGCTGCCGTCGGAGCGCACCAGCCCCGCCGGGGCGCCGAGCCAGGCGCCGCGGTCGGTGATCCCCCAGTAGGTCACGGCCGCCACCGACGGGTGGGCCAGCAGCGTCCGGTAGTGGCGGACGACGTCGTCGGCCTGCCGCTCCTCGCCCTCGGGCGTGGAGGGCCACTCGTCGACCTGGTGGTCGTTGAGGTCCTCGATCTCCGGCGGCATCAGCTCCCCGGAGACCAGTGTCGTCTCGGTCCAGTGCAGCGGGAGGCCGTAGCGCGCGAAGCGCTCGAGGATCTCCTGGGTCCGCTCCTCGCCCCAGTAGCCCTGGTGCATGTGGCTCTGCAGCCCGATGGCGTCCACCCGTACGCCGGCCTCGAGGACGCCCTCGACGAGGCACTCGTAGGCGGTCGACAGGTCGAAGTCGTTGAGCACCAGGGTGGCGGCGGGGTTCGCGCCGCGCGCCTCCTCGAACGCGAGGCGGACGGTGGGGATGCGGCCGAGGCGGCGGCACAGCCGGGTGATCGCGTTCGGCCGCTCCTCGTTCGCGAAGACCGGCATGATGACGACCTCGTTGATCGCGTCCCACGTGTCGACGAGGCCCGCGAAGGACGTGACCTCCCGGCGGATCCGGGCCCGCACCGACTCCTCGACCTCGTCGTCGGAGTGCGCGCGGAGCCAGTCCGGGGCGAGCGTGTGCCAGACCAGCGGATGCCCCTTGACCGCCACGCCCCGGTCGCGGAACCACGCCGCCGCGGCCTGCAGGCGCCGGGTGTCGGGCCGCCCCTCGACCGGCTCGAAGCCGGCCCAGTAGAACGGCAGGGTGGCGGTGTTGAACAGGTCGAGCCACAGGTCCTCGAGCAGCTCGGCGGCCTCCCGCCCCGCTCCGCCGAACACGTCGCCGGACCCGTCGTCGGGTGGCGCCACGAAGTCGAACCCGATGTTGCCGAAGGCGAGCTCGTGCCGGTCCTGCCGCACGACCACGTCGGTGTCGGAGCAGGGCGAGCCGTCGGGACGGCGCACGGTCAGCACGACCTCCGACCGCCGCGCGGCATCGACGGCGGCGGCTGGGGTCATGGCGCGAAATCGTTATCGACAACGATTGACAGCGCAAGCCCCCGCCTGGAACGTTCTCGGAACGTGACCCACGCCACGCGGCGTGCGGAGAGACGAAGGGGTCAATCATGCGGCGGTCGGGGCGAGCAGCTCTCTCGGTGCTGTGCAGCAGTGCTGTGGTGCTGGGAGTAGCGGCGTGTGGTGGTGACGGCGGCGGTTCCGAGGACGACGCCAACACGATCACCTGGTGGCACAACTCCAACAACGAGCCCGGGAGGGGCTACTACGAGCAGGTCGCCGAGGACTTCGAGGCGGACAACCCGGGCGTGAACGTCGAGATCGAGGCCATGGCCCACGAGGACATGGTCGACCGGCTCGAGGCGGCGTTCCAGAGCGGCGACCTGCCCGACGTCTACATGGAGCGCGGCGGCGGCGAGCTGGCCGACCACGTGGAGGCCGGCCTGGTCCGCGACCTCAGCGAGGACGCCTCGGAGGAGATCGGCACGATCGAGCCGGGCACGCTGGCCGGCTGGCAGGTCGACGACAAGACCTACGCCCTGCCGTTCTCGGTGGGCGTCGTGGGCTTCTGGTACAACACCGAGCTCTTCTCGCAGGCGGGGATCACCACGCCTCCGACCACCATGGAGGAGCTGACGGCGGCCATCGGCACTCTCAAGGGCGCGGGCATCACGCCCATCTCGGTGGGCGCGGGCGACAAGTGGCCGGCGGCCCACTACTGGTACTACGCCGTGCTGCGGAGCTGCTCCCAGGACGTGCTCCAGGACTCCACCACGAGCCTCGACTTCTCCGACCCCTGCTTCGTCGAGGCGGGCGAGGCGGTCCAGGCCATCATCGAGACCGAGCCGTTCAACCCCGGCTTCCTCACCACGCCGGCGCAGGAGGGTGCCACCTCGGCGTCCGGCCTGCTCGCGACCGACCAGGTCGCGATGGAGCTCGCCGGCCACTGGGAGCCGGGCGTGATGCAGGGCCTCACCGAGGACGGCGAGGGCCTGGGCGACCGCACCGGCTGGTTCCCCTTCCCGGCGATCGAGGGCGGCCAGGGCGACCCCGAGGCGCAGCTCGGCGGCGGCGACGCGTGGGCGGTTTCCCAGGAGGCCCCCGACGCCGCGGTGGACCTGGTGAAGTACCTGCTCTCCGACGAGGTGCAGCAGGGCTTCGCGGAGAACGACATGGGCCTCCCGACGAACCCCGCCGCGACGGGGTCGGTCAACGACCCGGCGCTGGCGCAGCTGCTCGAGGTCCGCGACGCCGCCCCGTTCATCCAGCTCTACTTCGACACCGCGTTCGGCGCGTCGATCGGTGGGGCGATGAACGACGCGATCGCCCTGCTGTTCGCCGGTGAGGCGACGCCGCAGGACATCGTCGACGCCACCCAAGAGGCAGCGGACCAGGAGAAGTGATCCGTCGATGACCTCCCCGGTGACCGCTGCGCCGCGGGCGACGGACCCCGGCGCAGCGGTCACCCGGCGCGCGGACGCGCGCCGGGTGACCGGCCGCCCCGGTGGTGGGAAGCGCCGCCAACGCCTGGAGATCCTCTTCTTCGTGGCGCCGGCCCTGCTGCTGATGGCGGTCTTCGTCGTCTACCCGGTCGTCTCGGCGGCCCGGATGTCGCTCTACCGCTGGAAGGGCTTCGGCCCGATGGTGGACTTCGTCGGGCTGCAGAACTACACCCGCGTCCTGTCCGACGACGTCTTCACCGACGCCGTCGTGCACAACTTCGTCATCGTCTTCGCGTCGATCCTCGTGCAGCTCCCCCTGGGGCTGGCGCTCGCGCTGCTGCTCAACCGGCGCATGCGGGGCCGCGGCCTGCTGCGGACGATCATCTTCGTGCCCTACGTCCTGGCCGAGGTGATCGCCGGCGTCGTGTGGTTCCAGCTCCTGCAGCCGCGCAGCGGCCTGCTCGAGAACGCGCTGTCGTCGTTCGGCATCCCGGTCCCCGAGCAGGGCTTCCTCGGCACCCCGGACCTCGCGCTCACCACGGTGTTCGTGGTCCTCACCTGGAAGTACCTGGGCCTGGCGGTCCTGCTCTTCCTCGCCGGCCTGCAGGGTGTCCCCGACGAGCTCTCCGAGGCCGCGCAGCTCGACGGCGCCAGCTGGTGGCAGATCCAGCGGAGCATCGCCATCCCGCTGCTGGCGCCGACCATCCGGACCTGGTGCTTCCTGTCGATGATCGGCTCCCTGCAGCTGTTCGACATGGTCTGGATCCTCACCGGCGGCGGTCCGGCGAACGCCACGACGACGATGGCCACGTACCTGATCAGCCAGGGCTCGCAGCGCGGCAACTACGGCATCGCCGGCGCGGCCTCGGTCGTGCTGTTCCTCATCGGCTTCGCCATGGCGCTGGCCTACCAGCTGCTGGTGCTGCGCCGCGACAGCCAGGCCGACCGGTGAATCCGACGACCCGAGGGAGATCGGCGCTGATGGCACGGCGGTCCAGGAAGTCCGGGCAGGCCGGTCCGTTCGTGTACCTGGCGGCCCTGGCCGTCGTGGCGGTGACGCTCGGACCGGTGCTCTACGGCGCTCTCGGCGGCTTCCGCACCAACGAGCAGCTGGCCCGCGACCCCGCGGCGCTGCCCGACCCGTGGGTGGTGAGCAACTACACCCGGGTCTTCACCAATCCCGACTTCTGGACGTACGCGTTCAACTCGACGGTGATCGCGGTGATCACGACGGCGGTCGCGGTCCTCGCCGGGGTGATGGCCGCCTACCCGCTGGCCCGCTACCAGTTCAAGCTCCGGGAACCGCTGTTCCTGGTCTTCGTGCTGGGGCTGCTCTTCCCCGCCGCCGTGGCGATCATCCCGCTGTTCATCCTGGTGACGCGCAACCTGGAGCTGGGCAACACGTGGTGGGGCGTCGCGCTGCCGCAGGCGGCGTTCGCCCTGCCGACCACCGTGGTGATCCTCCGGCCGTTCCTGATGGCGCTGCCCCGGGAGCTCGAGGAGGCCGCGCTGCTCGACGGCGCGTCGCGCGTCGGCATCTTCTGGCGGATCGCCCTGCCCCTGTCGATGCCCGGGCTGGTCACGGTCGGCGTCCTGGCGTTCGTCGCGTCGTGGAACGCCTACCTGCTGCCGCTCCTCCTGCTCCAGGGGGACATGCGGACGCTGCCGCTGGGCGTGGCGGACTACTCGACCGAGTACTCGGCCGACACGGCCGGGGTGCTGGCCTTCACCACCATCGCGATGATCCCGGCGCTCATGCTGTTCCTGGCCATGCAGCGGCGGATCGTGAGCGGGCTCCAGGGTGCGGTGAAGGGCTGAGCCGGGGGGCTCCAGCAACCGGCCGGGGACGCCGATGACCTGGAGGGCGGCCCGCGGGCCGGCCGCGGGTGTGGTTCAGTCCGGGCGGAGGTCCGCCTTCCACCGAGAGGTTCCGTCATGACGCTCGACTCCTCGCGCGACGACGTCGTCGTCGCGTCGCCCCTGCGTGGCCGGGTGACGATGCAGCAGGTGGCGGAGGAGGCCGGCGTCTCCATCTCCACCGTCTCGAAGGTCCTCAACGGCCGGTACGGCGTGTCCGCCGACACCGTCGACCACGTCACCCGGGTCGTCGACCGGCTCGGGTACGAGGCCAGCCTCGTCGCCCGGAGCCTGCGCAACCGCCGGACCAACGTCATCGGCGTGCTGGTCATGGACTTCGAGCCCTTCAGCACCGAGGTCCTCAAGGGGGTCGCGGACGCCATCCACGGCTCCGGCTACGAGCTGATCGCCTACTCCGCCGGCGGGCACGTCGAGGCGCACGTCGGATGGGAGCGCCGCTCGCTGTCCCGGCTGATGGGCTCGCTCGTCGACGGCGCCGTCCTGGTGACGCCCACCGTCACCGACGTGCAGGCCGACGGGCCGGTGGTGGCCGTCGACCCGCACACCGGGCCCTCGGGCCTCCCCTCGGTGGCGGCGGACAACCTGCAGGGCGCGCGGCTCGGCGTCGAGCACCTGCTGGCCCTCGGCCACACCCGGATCGGCATGATCACCGGCCGGCCGGACCTGCTGTCCGCCCAGCAGCGCGAGCAGGGCTACCGCGAGGCGCTCGGCGCGGCGGGGATCCGCGTGGACGAGACGCTGGTGCGGCGCGGTGACTTCGACACCGAGCCGGCGCGCGAGGCCGCCCGCCAGCTGCTCTCGCTCCCCGAGCCGCCCACCGCGGTCTTCGCGGCCAACGACCTCTCGGCCATGGTGACCCTCGAGGTGGCCGCCGAGCTGGGGATGGACGTACCGGGCCGGCTGTCCGTGGTCGGCTTCGACAACATCCCGGAGTCCGCGCTCGCCGACCCCCCGCTGACCACCGTCCAGCAGCCGATCCGGCGGATGGGCGAGGAGGCGGCGGCGATGCTGCTCGCGCTCATCTCCGGCGAGGACGTCCCCGATCCCCACCGGACCCAGGAGACGTCGGTCGTCGTGCGGGCGTCGACCGCTCCTCCCCGGGCGACCTGACCGGGCGGCCCGGGGCCCACCCTGAGCCTGCGAAGGGTGGGGAGGACGGGGTCCTTTCAGAGGCCCACGAGCTCCTGGAGGGAGCCGAGCTCCTCCTTGGACAGCTTGCGGATCGTGCCGGAGCGCATCCGTTGCAGCTCGACCGGGCCGACGGCGGTGCGGGTCAGCCGCGAGACCGGCAGGCCCACGTGCGCGAGCAGCCGGCGCACGATGTGCTTGCGGCCCTCGTGCAGGACGACCTCGACGACCGACTGGCCGGCGTGGGTGTCGACCACCCGGAAGGAGTCGACCTTCACCGGCCCGTCGTCGAGCTCGACGCCGGCGCGCAGCCGCCGGGCCAGGTCGCGCGGCACCGAGCCCGACACCTGCGCCAGGTAGGTCTTGCGGACCTCGTAGGAGGGGTGCGCCAGCCGGTGGGCGAGCTCGCCGTCGTTGGTGAGCAGCAGGAGGCCCTCGGTGTCCTGGTCGAGCCGGCCGACGTGGACCAGCCCCTTGGCGAGGTCGCCGACCATGTCGCCGACGGTCGGCCGGTTGCGGTCGTCGCTCATCGCGGTGATCACGCCGGGCGGCTTGTTCATCGCGTAGGTCACCCGGTCGTCGCGGACCTCGATCCGCACGCCGTCGACGGCGATCTTGTCGCGGGACGGGTCCACCCGCATGCCCTGCACCCGGACGACGGCGCCGTTCACGCTGATCCGCCCGGCCTCGATCATGTCCTCGCAGACCCGGCGCGAGCCGACGCCGGCGCGGGCCAGCACCTTCTGCAGCCGCTCTCCCCCGCGGTCGTCGTCGGGTTCGGCCGACGGCCGGTCGCCGGGGTGGACCGGAGCGAGCTCCATGTCCTCGGACCAGCCCTCGCCGGCCGGGGTGGAGCTCTCGTCGTGCGGGTTCGCGGTGTTCATCGCCGCCCAGTCTCCCACCCCGCCCGCTGACGACCCCGGCCCCGTTCAGGGCACCGCTCCGAGCCTGCGAGGGGTGGGGAGAACGGGGTCCTTCTTCAGGCGTCGGGGTGCTCGTCGAGCATCGCGGAGGTCTCGGGCAGGAACGGCGCGAGGTCGGGCAGCTCCGCCAGGCTCTCCAGGCCGAGCCGCTCGAGGAACAGCGGCGTGGTGGCGTAGAGACCGCCGCCGCTGTCGGGGTCGGTACCGACCTCGTGCACCAGGCCGCGGGTGATCAGCGTGCGCATGACGCCGTCCACCCCGACGCCGCGGATGGCGGAGACGCGGGCCCGGGTGACCGGTTGCCGGTAGGCGATGACGGCGAGGGTCTCCAGCGCCGCCTGGGTCAGCCGGCTCTTCTGGCCGTCGACCAGGTACCGCTCGACGACGGGCGCGTGCTCCTCCCGGGTGTAGAGCCGCCACCCCTCCCCCACCCGGCGCAGGACCAGGCCGGCCCGGCGCCGGTCGTAGTCCTCGGCGAGGGCGGCCAGGCCCTCCCGCACCTGGTCGACCGGGCAGCGCAGCGCGCCGGCGAGCGTCTGCTCGTCGACCGGGTCGTCCATCACGAACAGCAGTGCCTCCAGGCCGCCCTGCAGCTCGACCGGGTCGAGCAGCTCCAGCGGCTCGGCCGGCTGCTCCTCCGGCTGGGGCTCCCCCGCGGGGACGTCGGCCGGGGTCGGGTCCTGCGGCGCCTCGGGCTCGGCGTCCTCGTCCGGGGTGGGTGGCACGGGGACGGGTTCCGGGTGGGCCTCCACCGGCGTCTCGGCGACCCGTGTCGCCAGCTCCGCCGCGACGGCGTCCCAGGTGGCGGGGTCGTCGTCGCCCTGCCGCTCGGCGAGCTCGCGGGTGGCCGCCAGCTCCGCGGCGAGCGCCTCCCAGGAGATGGGCGCGCGCTCCTCCTCCGACGGCGCCTGCTCGTCGCCCCGCTCGGTCACGTGTACTCCTCGTCCACATCAGCGGCCGCGTCCTCGACGGGGCCGTCCACGTCGTCGCCCTGCGGCCCGGCCGGGGCGGTGCCGCCGGTCCAGCGCACGTGCAGCTCCCCCAGCGGCGTCAGCTGCTCGAAGACCACCCGCTGCTGCCGGTACAGCTCGAGCAGGGCCAGGAACCGGGCCACCACCTCGAGGGTGTGCCCGCAGTCGGCGGTCAGCGCGCGAAAGGTCGCCGTCCCCGACCGGATGAGGTGGTTGCGGACGGCCAGGAGCTGCTCGGAGACGCTGACCGGCGGCGCGTGCAGGTGCGAGACGCTCACGACCTCCGGCGCCCTGGGGGTCAGCGCGCGGGCGGCCAGGGCGGCGAACTGCTCCGGGGTGAGGTCGAGGGAGACCTCGGGCACCAGGTCGGCGAACCGCGGCTCCAGCCCGGCGGAGCGGCCGTACCGCTGGGCCGCCTGCGCCTCGCGTTCGCGCAGGAACGCAGCGGCCTGCTTGTACGCCTTGTACTGCAGCAGCCGGGCGAACAGCAGGTCGCGCGCCTCGAGCAGCTCGAGGTCCTCCTCGTCGTCCACCTCGGCGGCCGGCAGGAGCCGGGCGGCCTTGAGGTCGAGCAGGGTGGAGGCGACGACCAGGAACTCGCTGGCCTGGTCGAGGTCGAGCTCGTCGCCGAGGGCCTTGAGGTGGGCGATGAACTCGTCGGTGACCGTCGACAGCGCGATCTCGGTGACGTCGAGCTTGTGCTTGCCGATGAGCTGCAGCAGGAGGTCGAACGGGCCCTCGAAGTTGGTGAGCCGGACGGTGAAGCGCGACGGCGCGGCATCGGCGGCCTGGGGGGCCTCCGGTGCCGCGCCGTTCTCGCTGCTCACGGACGCGAGGGTATTCGCCTCTCCGTCACTGGCCCGTGAGGCGACGGACCAGGATCGATTCGTCACCGCGCTCGTCCAGGTCGGCGAGCAGGACCGAGATCGCCTCCCGGACGATCCGGCCGCGGTCGGCGGCCACGCCGTGCTGACCGCGCAGGGTCAGCCGGGCGCTCTCCAGGGCCAGGAGCTCGTCGGCCGAGATGTAGACGGTGATCTTCTCGTCGTGCTTGGTGCGCTCGGTCCGGCGGGCGGGACGGCCGCGCGTCGGCACCGAGGGCTTGAGCAGGGGCGGGGCGGCGGCGCGGAACGAGGCGAGCTCGTCGTCCGCGGCCGCGGCGCCGCCGGGGACCAGGGTGAGCGGCATGGCCGACGGCTGCTCGGACCCCTCGTCACGCCGCCCGGCGGCGCTGCGCAGCGCCGGCGAGCTGGTGGTCGTGGTCAGGCTGGGCAGCTCGGTGACCTCGGTGTCCGAGGGGGCCGAGTCGGTGCGGCGGAACAGCTCCGAGGCACCGGGCAGAACGGGCCGGCGAGTCACAGGGCCAGCACCTCCTTGGCGAGGTCGCGGTACGCCGAGGCGCCCGACGACGTGGGCGCCCACGTGGTGATCGGCTGGCCGGCGACGGTGGTCTCCGGGAACCGCACGGTGCGCTGGATGACGGTCTGGAAGACGGTGTCGTCGAAGGCCTCGACGACCCGGCTGAACACCTCGCGGCAGTGCACGGTGCGCGAGTCGTACATCGTCGCCAGGATCCCGGAGATCTCCAGCGCCGGGTTGAGCCGCTCCTTGACCTTGTCGATCGTGTCGACGAGCAGCGCGACGCCGCGGAGCGAGAAGAACTCGCACTCCAGCGGGATGATCACGCCCTGCGCGGCGGTCAGGGCGTTGACCGTGAGCAGGCCCAGGGACGGCTGGCAGTCGATGAGGATGTAGTCGTAGTCCTTGCGGACGTCGGCCAGCACCCGCAGCAGGGTCTGCTCGCGGGCGACCTCGCTGACCAGCTGCACCTCGGCCGCGGACAGGTCGATGTTGCTCGGGACCAGGTCCAGGCCGGGGACGTCGGTGTGCACGATGACGTCGGCGAGCGTGGTCTTCCGCTCCATCAGCGCGTTGTAGATCGTCCGGTCCATGTTCTGCGCCGGCACCCCCAGGCCGACCGACAGGGCGCCCTGGGGGTCGAGGTCGATCAGCAGGACGCGCCGGCCGTACTCGACCAGGGCGGCGCCCAGGTTGATCGTCGACGTCGTCTTGCCGACGCCGCCCTTCTGGTTGCACATCGCGATGATCCGGGCCGGGCCGTGCTCCGTGAGGGGCTTCGGCTCGGGCAGGGGGCGCTGCCGGGCGCGCGCGGGGTCCTGCCGCGACGCCGCGCCCATCTCGGGACCGCTGTCGTGCGGGCGCGCGACGGCAGAGGCCGCGTCCGCTCGGATAGCCATGGGTCTTGTTGCCTCCACCTCGTGCCCGATCCCGGTGGTCCGGGTGCGGTCAGCCGTCCTGTCCGCTCGGGTGATGAGGACGCTACGAAGGGTGGTGGAGGTTCCCAAGGCGGCACGCCGAACCACTTGTCGACATGGCGCTAAATGACAACGCCTGTGACTGCTCAAGCCGAACGGGGTCCAAAAGTTGCCGAGAGCCCGGTCCCGCGGGTGTCAGGTCAGCGCACGCGGATGGCTGGTCGCCCAGACCTCGCGGAGCCGGTCGACGGTGACCAGCGTGTAGACCTGCGTCGTCGTCACCGACGCGTGACCGAGCAGCTCCTGGACGACGCGGACGTCGGCCCCGCCGTCGAGCAGGTGGGTGGCGAAGGAGTGCCGCAGCGTGTGCGGCGAGATCTCCCCGCCGAGGTGCGCGCGCTCGGCGGCCGAGCGGAGGATCGCCCACGCGCTCTGCCGCGACAGCGCCCCGCCGCGCACGTTGAGGAACAGCGGCCCGCCGCGGACCCCGGCGCGGGCGTTCGCGGCCAGCGCCGGCCGGGCGCGCACCAGGTAGTCCTCGACGGCGCGCAGCGCGTAGCTGCCGACGGGGACCACCCGTTCCTTGCCACCCTTGCCGGCCAGCCGCACCACCGACTGGCCGCGGTCGAGGTCGTCGACGGCCAGCCCCACGGCCTCGGAGATGCGGGCCCCGGTCCCGTAGAGCAGCTCCAGGAGGGCGCGGTCGCGCAGCCCGCGCGGGCCCTCCACCGAGCCGGCCGCCTCGATCAGGGCGACGACCGACTCCACCGGCACCGCCTTGGGCAGCCGGCGCGCGGGCGCCGGGGGGCGGACCTCGTGCGCGACGTCGTCGGGCACGAGGCCGTCGAGCAGCGCGAAGCGGTGCAGCCCCCGGACCGCGACGACGGCCCGCGCCGCCGACGTCGCCGACAGCGGCGGGTGGGCGTCGTCCCCCTCGCGCAGGGCCGCGAGGAACCCGGAGACGTCGGAGCCGGCGACCTCGCGCAGGTCGCGCACGCCGGCCGCGGCGAGGTACTCGGTGTAGCGCCGCAGGTCGCGGCGGTAGGAAGCGATGGTGTTGGCCGCGAGCCCGCGCTCGACGGTGAGGTGGTCCAGGTAGCCGGTGACCACCCGCTCCAGGGCGGGGGCGCCGGCGGCCGTCTCGGTGGTGAGCGTCAGGACAGGACCTCCTCGAGCGGGACGGCGGCCATGCCGTGGGCCGCGGCCACCTCCGGGAGGACGACCCGGCCGTCGACCACGTTCACCCCGTGCGCGAGGGCGGCATGGCTGCGGACCGCCGCCGCCGTGCCCTCGTTGGCCAGCTCCATCACGTAGGGCAGCGTCACGTTGGTCAGCGCGTGGGTCGAGGTGTTGGGCACCGCGCCGGGCATGTTCGCCACGCAGTAGAAGACCGTGTCGTGCACCCGGAACGTCGGATCGTCGTGGGTGGTCGGCCGGGTGTCCTCGAAGCAGCCGCCCTGGTCGACGGCGATGTCGACGAGGACGGAGCCGGGCTTCATCCGCGACACCAGCTCGTTGCTGACCAGGGTGGGCGCCTTGGCGCCGGGCACCAGGACCGCGCCGATGACGAGGTCGGCGTCGAGAACGGCCCGCTCCACCTCGTAGGCGTTCGAGGCCACGGTCTGCAGGTGGCCCTGGTAGATCCGGTCGGCGGCCCGCAGCTTGTCGATGTCGCGGTCGAGGACGACGACCTCCGCCTGCATGCCCAGCGCGATCGCCGCGGCGTTCATCCCCGAGACGCCGGCGCCGATCACCACGACCTTCGCCGCGTAGACCCCCGAGACCCCGCCCAGCAGGACACCGCGGCCCCCGTGCGCGCGCTCCAGGCTGTGGGCGCCCACCTGCGGGGCCATCCGCCCGGCGACCTCCGACATCGGGGCGAGCAGCGGCAGCGCGCCGTCCGCCGTCTGCACGGTCTCGTAGGCGATGGCCGTCGTCCCGGAGGCGACGAGCGCGTCGGTGCACTCCTTCGACGCGGCCAGGTGCAGGTAGGTGAACAGCGTCTGGCCCGCCCGCAGCCGCCCGTACTCCTCGGCGACGGGCTCCTTGACCTTGAGCAGCAGGTCGGCGTCGGCCCAGACGTCGTCGGCGTCGGCGACGATGCGGGCGCCGGCCGCGGTGAAGTCGCCGTCGGGGATCGAGGAGCCCTCCCCCGCTTCCCGCTCGACGAGGACCTCGTGCCCGGCGCGCACCAGCTCGGTGACACCGGCGGGGGTCAGCGCGACCCGGTACTCCCGGTTCTTCACCTCTCGGGGAACCCCGACCCTCATCGCTCCGCTCCCTGGTCTCGGCGGGTCGCCCCCCGAGGGTGACGAGGAGAGCCCCACCGCGTGGTGGGCCGCCCGGTCGGGGCGGGCCTCGGCCGGAGTCTAGGCACGGCAGGGACCGGAGCCCGTGCAGGCGGCGAGTCCTGCGGGCTGCTGCCCCGCCCCGGAGGATGCAGCGATGCAGCTCTACGCCCAGCGGTCCGCCCAGCGCACCCGTCAACTGGCCGCCGATCTCGGCATGCTCACCTGGTTGCTGATCTGGGTGCTGGTCGCCCGCACCGTGCACGGTGCGGTCCTCGCGCTGGCCGAGCCGGGGCGCGCCGTCGAGGACCTCGGCGACTCCGTGGCCGGGAACATGGCGTCCGCCGCCGGTGTGGCCGAGGACGTCCCGGTGGTCGGCGACGAGCTGGCGACGCCCTTCGAGGCGCTCGCCGACGCCGGCGGTGCGGTCACCGGCGCCGGCCAGGCCGCCCAGGACGCCGTCGGCACGCTCGCCACCGTGCTCGCCGTCGTCCTCGTGGTGCTGCCGGTGGGCTGGCTGCTGCTGCGCTGGCTGCCGTGGCGGCTGGCCTGGGCACGGGAGGCCGGCGCAGCCACCCGCCTGGTGCGCGGCACGCCGGACCTGCACCTGCTCGCCGCGCGGGCGCTGGCCACCGCGCCGCTCCCCCGGCTCGCCGCCCTGCCGCCGGGCACCGGCGCGGCGTGGCAGGCCGGGGATCCGGATGCGGTGCGCGCACTGGCCGCCCTCGAGCTGGACCGCCTCGGCCTGCGCCTGCCCGATCCGGCGCTCTAGGCCTGGCGCAGCCGCGGGGTGCCGGCGCGGACCTGGGCGGCGGCCAGCACGCCGACGACGGCGGAGGAGTTCCGGATGTCGCCGTCGAACACGCGCTGCACGGCCTCGGCGAGGGGCACCCGCTCGAGGGTCATGTCGGCCTCCTCGTGCTCGACGACGAAACCCTCGGGCCGCTCGACGTCGCGCAGCCCCTCGGCCAGGTAGACCTGCACCAGCTCGTCGCTGAAGCCCGGCGAGTTGTAGACCGTGGCCAGCAGCGACCAGCGGTCCGCGGCCAGCAGCGCCTCCTCGGCGAGCTCGCGTCTCGCGGTCTCCAGCGGGGGCTCGCCGTCGGCGTCGCGCAGCCCGGCCGGCAGCTCCCAGAGGTAGTCGCCGACCGGGTGCCGGTACTGGCGCAGCAGCAGCACCCGGTCGTCGTCGTCCACGGCCACCACGGCGACCGCACCGGGATGGGTGACGACCTCCCGCATGCTGTCCCCGCCGCCGGGCATGGCCACGGTGTCGCGGCGCAGCGAGATGACCCGCCCGTCGTAGACGGTCTCGCTGCCCAGCACGCGGTACTCGTGCGGCGCCGCCTCCCCCGCGCCGTCGGCCATCAGATGCCGACCTTCTCCGCCTCGTCGTCGAACGTCACCGGCAGGCGGGCGGCCTCCTGGTAGTCGATCGCCGCCTGGACGAACGCCGCGAACAGCGGGTGCGGGCGGGTGGGCCGGCTCTTGAGCTCGGGGTGCGCCTGGGTGCCCACGAAGAACGGGTGCGACTCGCGGGGCAGCTCGGCGAACTCCACCAGCAGGCCGTCGGGCGAGGTGCCGGAGAACACGAGGCCGGCCTCGGAGAGCCGGTCGCGGTAGGCGTTGGCCACCTCGTAGCGGTGCCGGTGCCGCTCGGTGATGTCGGTCGAGCCGTAGGCCGCCGCCGCGACCGAGCCCTGCAGCAGGCTGGCCGGGTAGCTGCCCAGGCGCATGGTGCCGCCCAGGTCGCGCTCACCGGCGATGACGTCGACCTGGCTGGCCATGGTGGCGATGACCGCGTCGGGCGTCTCCGGGTCGAACTCCGCGGAGTTCGCCTTCTCCAGCCCGGCGACGTTGCGGGCGTACTCGATGACCATGCACTGCAGGCCCAGGCAGAGCCCCAGGGTCGGGATGCCGTTCGTGCGGGTGTACCTGATCGCGCCGAGCTTGCCCTCGATGCCCCGCACGCCGAAGCCGCCCGGGATGCAGACGCCGTCGACGCCCGCCAGCGCCTTCTCGGCGCCCTCCGGGGTCTCGCAATCGTCCGACGGCACCCAGCGGATCTGCACCCGGCTGCGGTGGGCGAAACCGCCGGCGCGGAGGGCCTCGGTCACCGACAGGTAGGCGTCGGGCAGGTCGATGTACTTGCCGACCAGCGCGATCGTGACGGTCTCCTTGGGCGCGTGCACCCGGTCGAGCAGGTCGCCCCACACCGTCCAGTCGACGTCCCGGAAGGGCAGCCCGAGCCGGCGGACGACGTAGGCGTCGAGGGCCTCGCGGTGCAGCACCTTGGGGATGTCGTAGATCGACGGCGCGTCGGCGCAGGAGATGACGCCCTCGGCGTCGACGTCGCACATCAGGCTGATCTTGCGCTTGAGCGCCTCGGGGATCTCCCGGTCCGACCGGCAGACCAGCGCGTCGGGCTGGATGCCGATGTTGCGCAGCGCGGCGACCGAGTGCTGGGTCGGCTTGGTCTTCAGCTCGCCGGACGGCGCGATGTAGGGCACCAGCGAGATGTGCAGGAAGAAGCAGTTGTCGCGGCCGATCTCGTGGCGCACCTGGCGGGCTGCCTCGAGGAAGGGCAGCGACTCGATGTCGCCGACCGTGCCGCCGATCTCGGTGATGACGACGTCGGCGCTGTCGGGGCCGTCGCCGCCGGCGAGGATCCGCGCCTTGATCTCGTTGGTGATGTGCGGGATGACCTGCACGGTGTCGCCCAGGTACTCGCCGCGCCGCTCCTTGGCGATCACGTCGGAGTACACCTGCCCGGTCGTCACGTTCGCGCGGCCGGAGAGGTCGGTGTCGAGGAAGCGCTCGTAGTGACCGATGTCGAGGTCGGTCTCCGCGCCGTCCTCGGTGACGAAGACCTCACCGTGCTGGAACGGGTTCATCGTGCCGGGGTCGACGTTCAGGTACGGGTCGAGCTTCTGCATGGTGACCCGGAGGCCACGGGCGGACAGCAGGGCACCGAGGGAACTGGCGGTCAGCCCCTTGCCCAGAGAGGACACAACGCCGCCGGTGACGAAGACGAACTTCGTCGGCTGGGAGTTGTGCAGGAGGCTCCGCAGAGAGGACTGGTCACGCGTTCCAGACGGTCGATCCACGGGAGACGACCGTAACACGATCGGAGCCCTCGGCCGGTCCCGACGGCCGATCTCCTCCCGGCGCCGCCCCCGACGAGGCATCGCCGCGGCGGACGCCGGCCGCCAGCCACACCAGCAGGGGCACCAGCAGTGCCGCGGCCGCCGCGGGCAGGGCGACGCCGGAGTCGTTCACCGCGGCGCCCAGGGTGAGGCTCAGGGCGCCGGCGAGCAGGCCGGCACGGAGGATCCGGGCGTCCTCCGGCAGCAGCCCGGCGCCGCCGCGCAGCAGGCCGCCGGGGCGCAGCAACCACACCGCGGCGACCAGGGCGACCGGCAGCATCCAGGCCAGCGGGCTGCCCAGCAGGATGTCCACGTTCGCCTGCGCCTTGCGGCTGACCACGGTCCACGCCTCGCCGGTGAGCACCTGCTCGACGAACCGGCCCAGGTGGCTGCGGTCGTCGGCCGGTCCGGCCCAGTCCAGGACGGCGACCGTGCCGACGGCGAGCACGGCGACGCCGAGGATCGCCGCGAGGCGCACGACGGTCACCCGCGTCCGGGTCAGCAGCATCGCCAGCAGCAGGAAGCCGGGCATGGCCGACAGGACGCCGCCGAAGTCCCGCCCCAGGGACGGCGCCCCGACGACCGCCACGGTGAGCACGCCCACCCCGACCACGGTGGCGCCGGTGACCATGCGGGCCCGGCGCGCCCCCGCCCTGCGCCCCGCCGCCGTCGCGACGGCGGCGGTGACGAGCAGGGCGCTGACGGCGAGGATCCCGAAGCTCAGGTTGCCGTACCCGGTGAACCGGCCGGCGACGATCGCGTCGTACCCGAGCAGCCCGTTCAGCTCCAGCGTCGACCCGGTGAGGACGTCCAGCACGAGGGTCGCCAGGGTGACGGCGACGACGACGAACGGCGGGCCGATCGGGCGACGGCGCCACGGCCCGGCCAGGGCGACCGCGACGACGAGGAGGTCGGCGGCCACGACGGCGCCGGTCAGTGCCGCCACGGGTGTGCCCGAGCGCTCCCAGGGGACCAGCCCCGCGAGGTAGGTGGCCACCGGCGCGGCGGCGGCGACCAGGCACAGGACCCGCAGCAGCGGCCGCGCCCACGGCCCCACCCGTCCGCTCCCCCGGCCGCCGAGGACGACGACGCCGAGGGCCACGGCGGCGGCCGACACCACGACCAGGATCCAGAAGAAGGACCCGACGTTGCGGTGGTGCACGGTGGCGGCGGTGTTCTCGTGGACCAGGCGGTCGACCGCGGCGGCCAGGCCGGACCGCTCCCCCTCGGCGCGCAGCGGCTGCCCGTTCATCGACGCGGGCCGGTCGAGGTCGAGGGCCCGCAGCGCCGTCGGGGCGAGGTCGATCAGCTGGGCGTAGGGCGCGCGCCCGGTGCTGGCCGACGTCAGCCACCCGGTGCCCTCGAAGCCGGGACCCGACGCCATGCCCACGTGCAGCTGCGGGCGGCCGTCGTTGACCTCGGAGAGGCCGGCCAGCATCACCAGGACCGGCTCGTCCAGCTCCGCGACACCGGCCCGGAGCTGCCCGACGGCCCGGTCGATCCGCTCCAGCGCGGCCTCGCGGGGCTCGGGATCGGTGCCGTCGTCGGTCTTCTCCACCCCCGGCTTCCCGGCCTCGGTCAGCTGGTCCAGCGAGACCAGGGTGAGCGGGCAGCCGGAGAGGATCCCGGCGAGCCCCGCCGCGTCGGTCGGCAGGTCGTCCACGCGCGCGATGTCGACGCCCGGCACGGCGGCGGCGAGGGTGGCGGCGCGCCCGGAGACCGTCGCGCAACCGACCGCGTCGGCCAGCGCGCCCGGCTCGGCGCCGAAGCGGCGCGTCCCCTCGTCCTCGGCGGTGCGGGTGACGGTCGCCGGCGGATCGGCGAGGGCGACGCTGGCGGCCCGCTCCTGCAGCCCGCAGTAGGACAGCGAGGTGTCGAGCCGCGGCTCCGGCTCGGCGGGCGGCTCGGTGGTCGGCGCCGCCTCCTCCTCGGGCAGGGGCACCGTGGGCAGCGGCACCGGCGGGAGCCCGTCGTCCGGGCCGGGGACCCGGGCCCGGTTGCCGGCCCCGAGGGTGGCCCAGCCGTCGAGCACGCAGGTGGTGCCGCGGGCGGCACGGACCGACAGCGAGCCGATCGTCGAGTCGCCCGCCATCGCCCACAGCTCGGGCGTCCCCTCGGGGTCGACGTCGCTCCAGACGAGGCCGGGGACGCCGACGATCAGCACGGAACCCGCCGAGAACTCCTCGGCGCCGTCGGTCCGGGCGGCCGCGGGACCGGCGCCGGCCAGCAGCACGAGCAGCGTCGTGAGGATGCCGACCAGGCGGGCGGCGGCCCTCATGGCCGACCGTCGGCGCCGACGACGGCCTCCCCCAGCAGCTCGCGGTAGACCGCGGCGATCTGCCGGCCCGCGGCCTCCTCGTCCGGCCAGCCCGCCGCGCGCCGAGGGCCGGCCTCGGCCAGCGCCGCGGCATGCGCGGGGTCGGTGAGCACGCGGACGACGGCGTCGGCCAGCGCGGCGGCGTCACCGACGGGCACCAGGTGGGCGGCGTCGCCGAACAGGTCGGGCATCCCCCCGGCGCGGGTGGCCACCAGCGGGATCCCGGCGCGCAGCGCCTCCTGCCCGGTGAACGGGCTGCCCTCCCACCGGGACGGCAGCACGCACAGGTCGGCGGCGCCCAGCAGGTCGGCCACGTCGGAGCGGCGGCCCAGCAGCAGCACGGGCAGCCGCTCCTCCCGGATGCGCGCGGCCAGCTCGGCCTCGAGCGGGCCGTCCCCGGCGATCGCGACGAGCGGGGCGGGATCGAGCCGGCCGTCGGCCTCCCAGCGCGCGACGGCGTCGAGCAGGACGTCGTAGCCCTTCTGCGGGTGCAGCCGGCCGACGGCGACCACCAGGGGGCGGCCGGTGTCGAGGCCGAGCTCGGCGCGGACGTCGTCCCGGGACCGGGCCGCCGGCGGCAGCGGGGGCGCGAGGGCGGGTACCACCCGCACGTCCGGTGCTCCGAGGCGCCGGGCGTTGTCGGCGAGGTCACCGGAGACGGCGAGGACGAGGTCGGCGGCGCGGATCGTCGTCCCCTCCATCACCTGCAGCAGCCGGTGACGGGGACCGGAGCCCTCCTGCAGGGCGTTGTGCAGGGTGAGCACGAGCGGGCGGTCCCGGCGGTCCGAGAGCCGGCGGGCCGCGGCGGCGACCAGGCCCGCGCGCAGCCCGTGGGCGTGCAGGAGGTCGGCGTCGGCCGCGGCACGGCGCAGCTGCAGCACCGCCCGCCCGTCGGCGACCGGGTCCAGGCCGAGCGAGATGCCGACGGGCCGGAAGTCGGCGCCCGTGCCGGTGAACCCGAACAACTCCTCGGTGGCCGGGACGCCGCAGACCCGCACGGTGGCGCCGGCGGCGCGCAGGGGCGGGACGATCGCACGGACGTGGCTGCCCACGCCGCCCGCGCTCGTCGCGAGCACCTCGACGATCCGGCGCCCCTGCAGGGGCGGCCGATCAGCCACCGTGCACCTCCTGTCGGTCCGGCGCGGGGGCCGGACGATCCGCCGCACGCAGCGCCCGCCACGCCGTGGCCAGCGGGCGTCGTGCCGCCCCCATCATGACGGCCAGCGCGATGACCAGCACGATCGCGGCACCCAGCAGGCCGCCGCCGAACGCGGCCGCGAGGCCGGCCGGCACGGGGTCGGCGTCCAGCGCCCGGACGGCGAGCAGACCCGCGGCGGCGGCCAGGG
>SPQJ01000063.1 GCA_004570425.1 Bacillus sp. AZ43 | reverse complement strand
CCGGCGCTGCTGGTCGCGGCCGCGGTCGTCGCGGGCGCCGCCGTGGGCGCCGGCGCGGTCGCGGTCGTGCAGGGCGGCGACGACGACGGGGGCGCGCGGGCGGTCACCACCGTTGCCCTCGACCCGCTGGCGGGCAACGACGCGTCCGGCCGCGCCGAGGTCCGGGAGAAGCCCGACGGCTCGCGGGTCGTGGAGGTCGAGCTGGACGCGCCCGCGCTGCAGGGCGAGTACTACGAGCTGTGGCTGATCGACGCCGACGTCGTCGGCATGGTGCCGCTGGGCGTGGTCCGGCCCGGCAGCCAGACCGTCGAGCTGCCCGCGGGTCTGGAGCTCGGCGAGTTCCCGATGGTCGACGTCTCGGTGGAGCCGCTGGACGGCGACCCGACGCACTCCGGCATGTCGGTCGCGCGCGGGGAGATCGACAGCTGAACGGGGAGCGTCTGCTGCACGAGGACCTGGGCGACTCCTGGCGCAAGGCCCGCCCGCGTCCGGCCGGGCGGCATCTGGACAGCGCGGCGTCGAGCCGGCAGAGCCACCGCGCGCTGGAGGCCGCCGCGCACCACGCCCGGCACGAGGCGGAGCTCGGCGGCTACGTGGCGGAGGTCGCCGCCGAGGACCTGCTGCAGCAGGGGCGCTCGGTGATCGGCGGGCTGGTCGGCATGGCGGCCGCCGACGTCGCGTTCGTCGAGTCGGCGAAGGCCGCCCTGACCGCGCTGCTCTCCGGGTGGCGCCTCCCGGCGGGCTCCCGGGTGGCTTGCCTGCCCGGCGAGTACGCCCCCAACCTGGCCCTGCTGCGCTTCCACGGCCTGGAGCCGGTACCGCTGCCGGTCGACGGGCTCGGGCGGGCGGACGTCGACGGCGTGGAGCGGCTGCTGGCCTCGGACCCACCCGCGTTCGTGCACCTCACCCACGTACCCAGCCACCGCGGCGTGCTGCAGCCGGCCGCGGAGATCACCGCGCTGTGCCGGGCGGCCGGGGTGCCGCTGGTGATCGACGCCGCCCAGTCGCTGGGGCACGTGGACGTCGACCTCGGCGCCGACGTCGTCTACGGGACGTCGCGCAAGTGGCTGGCCGGCCCGCGCGGCGTCGGGATGCTGTGCGTCCGCCGCCCGCTGGCCGACCGCCTCGTCCCGCTGCTGCCCGAGCCGGAGGACGTGCCGCCGATGCGGGCGTTCGAGTCCGGGGAGGCGCACGTCGCCGGGCGGGTCGGCCTGATCGTGGCGGTGGGCGACCACCTCGCCGCCGGCCCGGACCGGGTGCGGGAGCGGCTGGCCTCGATCGGCCGCGCCACCCGGGAGCTGCTCGACGGCGTCGGCGGCTGGCGGGTGGTGGAGCCGGTGGACGAGCCGACCGCGACGACCACCCTGGTGCCGCCGGACGGCGTCGACGTCGTGTCGGTGCGCAGCCACCTGCTGGTCGAGCACGGCATCGTGCTCAGCGCGATCGGCACCGCCCGGGCCCCCGGCGAGATGACCGGGGCCGTGCTCCGGGTCTCCCCGCACGTCGACGTCACCCTCGACGACCTCGAGGCCCTCGCCGCCGCCCTCTAACGGCCCCGCTGCAGGGGCCCGCCGCGAGCCTGCGAGCGGTGGGGGGCAGCGGGGTCCTTCAACTGCATGGCGGCCGACACGCGGCGGTGGACGGCGAGCTGCTCGTCGAGGCCCGGGTGCACCGGCACGCCGTCCTCGACGACGAGCCGGCCGCCGACGACGGTGTGCCGCGCCGACACCGGGCCGCAACGCAGCCACGCCTCCACCGGGTCCGACAGCGCTCCCGCGAACCGCACGCCGTCCAGCGGCCAGACCACCAGGTCGCCGCAGGCGCCGACCGACAGCTCGCCGATCTCGCCGGCGCGGCCCAGGCACGCCGCACCCCCGCGCGTCGCCATCTCCAGGGCGTGGCGCGCGGTCATGGCGGCGGCGCCGTGGCGGAGCTTGCCCTGCAGCATCGCGGTGCGGGCCTCGAGCCACAGCGACGCCGAGTCCGCGGACGCCGAGCCGTCGACGCCGAGCCCCACCGGCGACCCGGCGGCCCGCAGCTCCATGACCGGGGCCAGCCCGCTGCCCAGGATCATGTTCGACGACGGGCAGTGCGCCGCCCCCACCCGCGCCGCTCCCAGCCGGGCCACCTCGTCCGGCGAGGGCCACACCGCGTGCGCGAGCCAGGTGCGGTCGGTCATCCAACCGACGTCGGCGAGGTAGTCGACCGGGCGGCGGCCGAAGGTCTGCAGGCAGAATGCCTCCTCGTCCTGCGTCTCGGCCAGGTGCGTGTGCAGCCGGACGTCGAGCCGCTCGGCGAGCTCGGCGGTGCGGGCCATGAGCTCGGTGGAGACGCTGAACGGCGAGCACGGCGCCAGCGCGATGCGGGTCATGGCCAGCGGCGAGCGGTCGTGGTGCGCCTCGACCAGCCGGGCGGACTCCGCGAGGATCTCGTCGTCGTCCTGGACGACGGAGTCCGGCGGCAGGCCGCCGTCCTTCACCGACAGGGACATCGAGCCGCGGGTGACGTGCGACCGCATGCCGAGGTCGCGGGCCGCCGCGACCTCGGCGGAGATCAGGTCGCCGGCGCCGCGCGGGTGCACGTAGAGGTGGTCGGTCGAGGTGGTGCAGCCGCTCAGGGCGAGCTCGGTGAGCCCGACGTAGGCGCTGACGTAGGCGGCCTCCTCGTCCAGCCGCGCCCACAGCGGGTAGAGCGTGACCAGCCAGTCGAACAGCCCGCCGGTGAGCGCGGGCGCGAAGGCGCGGGTCAGGTTCTGGTACAGGTGGTGGTGGGTGTTGACCAGCCCCGGTGTGACCAGGCAGCCGCGCGCGTCGATCGTGCGGTCGGCGACCGGCCGGGCGTCAGCGGGGCCGCCGACCCCGCTCACCGCCCCGTCGGTCACCGCCACCCAGCCGCCGGCGATCTCGCGGCGGGCGTCGTCGACGGTGGCGACGAGCTCGGCATCGGTGATGAGCAGGTCGGCGCGCGCAGGAGTCTCCACGCCCCGCATCCTGCCCACCCCGTGTGTCGGGCGGGTTCCGGGTCAGTCCAGCGGCTCGTCGTCGACCTGCACGTCGAAGTTCGCGGTGTCGCCCTCCACGGAGGTGACGGTGACCGTGACCCCGTACTCCTCCGAGTCGCCCGGCACGCTGAGCGTGCACCGCGCCTCCGCGCCGACCTCCGCCTCCAGGTCGTCGGGGCAGGAGACGTCCGGTCGGGCGCCGACCTCGCTCTCCAGAGCGTCCTCCGCCCCTTCCGCGACGTCGTCCGCGGCCAGGGAGCTGCCGCAGCCGGCGAGCCCGAGGGTGAGGACGGGGACGACCAGCAGGCGCAGGCGGGACACGGGCGGCTCCTCCGGGACAGGGGTGGGGGCCGCCGATGCTAGAGGCGCGGAGCCGCCCGCCCCAGCGGTTCGCGCGCGGTGCTCAGGACCCGGGGCCGTCGAGCAGGCGGGCCACCTCGGGTGGCAGCTCGCCGGTCACCGGCCGTGACCCCACCAGGCGTCCCGCGACCTGGGGTGACACGCCGGCCGCCCCGAGCACCTCGAGGGCCTGCACGTCGGGGAGGGCGTCGAACCAGCGGCGGCCCAGCGTCGCCCGGCCGGCCGGTGTCGGACGGCCCCAGAGCCGCAGCCGGCCCATCCCGCCGTCGGGGAAGACGTCGAGGCGTACCCGGGTGACCCCTGGCACGGGCTCCAGCAGGAAGCGGTGGCGGGTGTCGGGCTGCAGCCGCGTGCGGGGCAGCAGCGTCACCTCGCCGCCGGGACCGGTCCCGGTGAGCGAGGCCGTGCCGGGCGCGTTCCCGAGGAACCAGGTGGTGTCGAGCTCGGCCAGGGTCACCACGCCCTCGCAGGCCAGGGCGACCTCGACCCAGTCGTTGCCCTCCCCCCGCCGCCGCCGGGTCTCCCAGCCCTCGCCCATGTTCCGCGGCAGGCCGCGGGAGATCAGCTGGGCCGGGCGCCCGTAGAACGCGTCGCTGACGCCGGTCACCCGCCCGCCGTTCTCCAGCGCGGCGAGGTCGAACGGGCCGGCATCGAGGATCCGGGGGTCCGGGACGGCGGTCCCGTGGACCCGCAGCCGGGCGACGCCGCCGTCGGGGTGGATGGTCAGCCGGACGTGGGTGACCCTGCGGTCGGACGCGACGGCGAAGGCGTTGGCCGTGTCGCCGGCGAGCTCGGAGAGCGGGAGCAGCGGCTGCCAGTCGGCCTTCCCGAGCTCGTCCAGGGACGGATGGCCCTCGATCGCCGCCCCGTCGACCGAGGCACCCGGGGGGAAGTTGCCGGTGAAGAACGCGGTGTCGACGACGACGCCGGCCACGATCCCCGGGACGCCGAGCCGGACGACGGCCCAGTCGTGCCCGGGAGCGCGCCGCCGCCGGGTCTCCCAGCCGTCGTACTCCTTGCCGCGGTGGCCAAACTCGGCGCGCGCGGCCGGCGCCTCGTCCCGGACGAGGTTCTCCTTGGCGGCGAAGAACTCGTCGTTGGCCAGCAGCACGGCCCCGCCCAGGGAACGGACGGCCAGGTCGGGCAGGGACCGGAAGTCGCTCACGGCGTCACTCTGGCATGCCGCGGGCGAGCAGCCGCCCGATCGGGGAACCGTCAGCGGGCGCGCCCCGCAGCCAGGTCCGGCGGACGACGCCGTGCAGCTCGCGACCGGCGTAGGGCGTGACGGGGTTGCGGTGCTCCAGGTCGCCGACCGTCCACGGCTCCTCGGGAGCGAAGGCCACCAGGTCGGCGTCCTTCCCCACCGCGATCGCGCCCTTGCGCGGCAGCCCGGCCAGCCGCGCCGGCGCCTCCGCCATCCAGCGCACCACGCGGTCCAGCCCGACGCCACGGGCCCGCGCCCCGCTCCACACCACGGGCAGCGAGACCTGCAGCGACGCGATACCGCCCCAGGCGGCGCCGAAGTCGCCCACGTCGAGCCGCTTGAGCTCTGGCGTGCACGGCGAGTGGTCGCTCACCACCAGGTCGACGTCCCCCTCGGCCAGCGCTGCCCACAGCGCCTCCCGGTGGGGGCGCTCGCGGATCGGCGGGCAGCACTTGTACGCCGTGTCGCCGTCGGGCACGTCCTCGGCGGCGAAGGTCAGGTAGTGCGGGCAGGTCTCGACGGTGATCCGCACGCCCTCGGCGCGGGCGGCCCGAAGGATCGGCAGGGCGTCGGCGTCGGCCAGGTGGACGACGTGCACGCGCGCCCCGGTGCCGCCGGCGGCGGCCACCAGCCGGCTGATCGCGGACTCCTCCGCCGCACCGGGGCGCGAGGCGAGGAAGCCGGCGTAGCTGGGGCCGCTGGGCTCCGGCGCCGCCGCGATGACATCGGGATCCTCGGCGTGGGCGATCAGCAGCCCGTCGAACCGGGCCAGTTCGGTGAGCGCCGCGCGGAGCCCCGCCTCGTCCAGTGGCGGGAACTCGGGGACCCCGGAGTCGAGCAGGAAGCACTTGAACCCGACGACGCCGGCCTCGTGCAGCGGGCGCAGCTGGTCGACGTTGCCCGGCACCACCCCGCCCCAGAACGCGACATCGGCGCTGACCTGGCCTTTCGCCACCTGGCGTTTCACGTGCAACGCCTCGACGGTGGTGGTGGCGGGAACCGAGTTGAGGGGCATGTCGACGATCGTGGTGATGCCGCCGGCGAGCGCGGCCCGGGTCGCGGAGGCGAAGCCCTCCCACTCGGTGCGGCCCGGCTCGTTGACGTGCACGTGGCTGTCGACCAGGCCGGGCAGCAGGACCTCGTCGTCGGCGAGGGTGACCGCGGCTGCGCCGACGTCGTCGAAGTCGGTGACGGCGGTGATCCGGCCGCCGTCCGTGTGGACGGCCGCGGCCCGCTCGCCGTCGGGCAGCAGCACCCGGCGGGCGCGGACGACGAGGCTCACGCCGCCACCGTCGCCGAGGCGTCGAGCTCCTCGGCCACGCGCACCACGCGGTGCAGCTGCGCTCCCCAGGCCGTCGTCACCCAGCCGCCGGGCAGGGGCAGCCGGACGGCGTCCTCGCCGGTGGCCACCGCCGCCTCCCCGTTCCCGATGTGCACGGTGGATGCATAGGCCCGCGGGGCCACCGGTGGCAACCAGGCGGCCTCGCCCGGCCCCAGTCCGACCGTGGTGTGCAGCAGCGGCCGGCCCGCCCGCTCGACGCGCGTCGTCCCGGTCCACCGGCCGGGCTCCTCGCCGCTGCGGCCGAGCAGCACCTGCTCGGTCGCGGTGAGCACGCCCTCCGGGCCCAGCACCGCGCGCAGCCCCGCGACGTGGTGGGCGCCGGCCGCGACCACCGTCGGCTCGAGCCGGAGGTCGAGCACGCCGGCCACCTCCGCCGTGATGCGCTGCACCGACGGCAGCGGGTCCCCGCGCGAGGGCAGGGCGACCGCCGCCGCCACCGAGCGCACCGACAGCGCCGCGCCCTCCTCGACGACGAGGGACACCCGCGCGTCGTCCCCACCCAGCGGGCCGAACGCGGTCGCGACCAGGTGCACCGACGAGGGCCCGGTCCGCCGGACGGCCAGCTGCCCGCTCGCCCGGACGACCGGCAGCACCGTGCGGCCACCCGGACCCGCCCGGGCGACGACCTCGACGACGGTTCTCACGCGTGCTGCATCGCCCGCGCCCGGAGCTGCTCGCGCACCCACTCGGCCACCGTCGCCGCGGACGGGTCCTCGCGCAGCGAGATCAGGTGCGTCGGCTTCCCGTCGCGGACGGCGGCCGAGTCGCGGCGCATCACGTCGAGGTCGGCACCCACGAGCGGCGCGAGGTCGGTCTTGTTCACCACCAGCAGGTCGGCGGCGGTCACCCCCGGCCCACCCTTGCGCGGCACCTTGTCCCCACCGGCGACGTCGATGACGAAGATCTGCACGTCGACCAGCCCGTAGCTGAAGCTCGCCGTCAGGTTGTCGCCGCCGCTCTCGACCAGCACCAGCTCCAGGGCGGGATGCCGCGACTCCAGCAGCTCCACGGCGTCGAGGTTGGCCGTGATGTCGTCGCGGATCGCGGTGTGCGGGCAGCACCCGGTCTGCACCGCCTCGATCCGGTCGTCGGGGAGGACGGCGTTGCGGCGGAGGAAGTCGGCGTCCTCGGTCGTGTAGATGTCGTTGGTGACGACGGCGAGGTCGTGCTCCGCGCCGAGCGTGCGGCACAGCGCCGCGGCCAGCGCCGTCTTGCCCGAGCCGACGGGTCCGCCGAGCCCGACCCGCAGCGGACCCCCGTGGCGGTGGGGGACCGGCGCGTCCACGTAGTCGTCGAGGTTGTGGTCAGGCGGCATGCGTCCTCCCGGTGACGTTCATGAGGCGAAGAACCTGTCCCTTCGTGCGGCGTGCACCTCGGCCAGCAGGTCGAGGAGGGGGTCGGTGGCGGCGGGCAGCCCGGTCGCGACCGCGGCCTCCGCGACGGCGTCGACGTCCGGCGAGAGCCGGGCGGTCATCGCGGCGACGACGAGCGGGTCCATGGCCAGCAGCCGCTGGGCGGCGGTCGCCGGGCCGCTGATCGAGAGGTAGGCGGCGGCGTGCGCGGCGTCGCGGGGGGCGAGCCCGGCCGCCGCGGCGGCCACCCCGAGCGCGACCGGGTGGTGCGGACGGTCGGGCAGCGCGTCCCAGACATCGGACGGCCACGCCTGCCGGGCCACCCGCACCAGCCCGCGCCCCTGCTGCCGGGAGGCGGTCCGCAGCGCCGGCGACGGCGTCCGGGCGTCGGCCTCGTCGTCGAGCACGGCCGGCTCCCCGCCGGCGCACGCGGCGGCCGCCAGGCCGGCGGCCACGGCCCCGGCCGTCGCGAGCCGGCGCCGCAGGAACGTGGCGAGGGACCCCGGATCGGAGACCACCCCGGTCGCGATCGCCTGCTCCACGCCCCCGGAGTGGGTGTGCCCGCCGGCCGGCAGCCGCGAGTCGGCGAGCGTGAGGAGGGCGGCGGTCATCAGAACAGGAAGTAGCGCTGCGCCATGGGCAGTTCGCGCACCGGCTCGGGCTCCCACACCTCGCCGTCGACCGACACGGTGAAGGTGTCGGGATCGACGCGGATGTCGGGCAGCGCGGTGTTCTCGGGCATGTCCGCCTTGGTCAGCCGGGTGGTGTCGGCGACCGCGACCAGCCGCCGGTCGACCGCCAGCCGGTCGGCGAGGCCGGCCTCGACCGCCGCGGGCGCGACGAAGTGCACGCTGGTCAGCGCCGGCACCTTGCCGTGGGCGCCGAACATCGGACGCGGCAGCACCGGCTGCGGGGTCGGGATGGAGGCGTTGGCGTCGCCCATCTGCGCCCAGGCGATCATCCCGCCCTTGAGCACGGCGTGCGGGCGGACGCCGAAGGTCTTCGGGTCCCAGAGCACCAGGTCGGCGAGCTTGCCCGGCTGCACGGAGCCGACCTCGCCGTCGATCCCGTGCGCCACCGCGGGGCAGATCGTGTACTTGGCGACGTACCGGCGGGCGCGGAGGTTGTCCGCGGCGCCGTCTCCCGTGAGCGAGCCGCGCTTGGCCTTCATGACGTGCGCGGTCTGCCAGGTGCGCAGGACCACCTCGCCCACGCGGCCCATCGCCTGGGCGTCGGAGCCGATCATCGAGATGGCGCCGAGGTCGTGCAGCAGGTCCTCGGCGGCGATCGTGGTGGGGCGGATCCGGCTCTCGGCGAAGGCGAGGTCCTCGGGCACCGAGCTGTCCAGGTGGTGGCAGACCATGAGCATGTCGAGGTGCTCGTCGAGGGTGTTCACGGTGTGCGGCCGGGTCGGGTTGGTGCTGCTCGGCAGCACGTTGGGCCGGCCGGCGACGGTGATGATGTCCGGCGCGTGACCGCCCCCGGCTCCCTCGGTGTGGTACGCGTGGATGCTCCGCCCGGCGATGGCGGCGAGCGTGTCCTCGACGAAGCCGGCCTCGTTGAGGGTGTCGCTGTGCAGGGCCACCGGAACCCCGTGCTCGCCCGCCACCGTCAGGCATGCGTCGACCGCCGCCGGCGTCGACCCCCAGTCCTCGTGCAGCTTGAACCCGCTCGCTCCCGCCCGCAGCTGCTCGACCAGCGACTCGCGGCGGACGGTGTTGCCCTTGCCGAGCAGCGCCACGTTGACCGGCAGCGGGTCCATCGCCTCGAGCATGCGGGCCAGGTACCAGTCGCCCGGGGTGATGGTGGTGGCCTTCGAGCCCTCGGCCGGGCCCGTGCCGCCGCCGATCAGCGTCGTGACGCCGGAGCCGAGCGCGGTCGGGACGATCTGCGGGCAGATGAAGTGGACGTGGCAGTCGATGCCGCCCGCGGTCAGGATCTTCCCGTTCCCGGCCAGCACCTCCGTGCCCGGGCCGATGACGAGGTCGGGGTGGACGCCGTCCATGGTGTCGGGGTTGCCGGCCTTGCCGAGCGCGACGATCCGCCCGTCCCGGATGCCGACGTCGGCCTTGACGATCCCCCAGTGGTCGAGCACGACGGCGCCGGTGATGACCAGGTCGGGGGCGCCCTCGGCCCGCGTCGCGCGGCCCTGGCCCATCGACTCCCGGATCACCTTGCCGCCGCCGAAGACCGCCTCCTCGCCGGCCCGGCCGGGCCCGCCGGAGAGGTCGTCCTCGACCTCGATGAGCAGGTCCGTGTCGGCCAGGCGGACGCGGTCGCCGGTCGTCGGGCCGTAGAGCTGGGCGTACCGCTCGCGGGACAGCTGGACCACTAGGACAGGCCCCCCTCGGTCGTCAGGCCCGGGACGACGCGGGCGCCGGCCAGCGGGACGAGCGTCACCGGCCGGGTGATGCCCGGCTCGAAGCGGACGGCGGTGCCGGCGGCGATGTCCAGCCGGTGGCCGCGCGCCGCCGCCCGGTCGAACTCCAGCGCCCGGTTGGTCTGGGCGAAGTGGAAGTGCGAGCCGACCTGCACCGGCCGGTCGCCGGTGTTGGTGACCTCCAGCTCGACGCGCGGGGCGTCCGGCAGCGTCTCGATCGTCCCGTCGTCCGGGATCACCTCACCGGGGATCACGGGATCGGGTGGTGGACGGTCACCAGCTTCGTCCCGTCCGGGAAGGTCGCCTCCACCTGCACCTCCTCCAGCAGCTCGGGGACGCCGTCCATGACGTCGTCCCGGGTGAGGACCGTGCGGCCCGACTGCATGAGCTCGGCGACCAGGACGCCATCCCGGGCGCCCTCGAGCACGTGGTCGGTGACGATCGCGGTCGCCTCGGGGAGGTTGAGCTTCAGCCCCCGGGCGCGCCGCCGGCGCGCGAGCTCGGCAGCGTAGGAGAGCAGCAGGCGCTCCTGCTCGTGCGGCGACAGGTGCAACGCGGTCGACCTCCGGAGTACGGCGGAGCCCGGACGCTAGTGCCGGCATGTGTCGGCTCTGTTGCCTGACCCGGGCGGGGTACGCGCTTGCGCGGCAGGGTTCCTTGGTCCTATGGTTCATTACATGAGTAACGAACCCAGGGACCAGCGCAGCCCTGGTGCCCCTCGGACGGCGTCGTGAACGAGGACGCCGGCCCCATCTTCCGGCAGGTGGCCGCCGAGATCGAGAACGCGATCGTCGACGGCACCCTCGCCGAGGAAGCCCAGGCGCCCTCCTCCAACGAGCTGGCCGCCTTCCACCGGATCAACCCCGCCACCGCCGCCAAAGGACTGAACGAGCTGGTGAACGACGGGGTTCTCTACAAGAGACGAGGAGTCGGGATGTTCGTCGCCACCGGCGCTCGCGAACAGCTGCTCAAGCGGCGCCGCAGCGAGTTCGCCGACCAGTACGTCCGCCCACTGATGACCGAGGCCCAGAAGCTCGGCATCTCCGCCCGCGATCTCGCGGCCATGATCGACGAATGGGAGGGCCAGTGATGACCACGGGCTCCACGACCGCAGCAGCCACCGTGCACGACGTCACGATGCGCTACCGCGAGCACACCGCGCTCGACCGCGTGACCACGACGTTCGAGAAGGACGCGATCACCGGCCTGCTGGGCCGCAACGGCGCCGGCAAGACCACGCTCATGCAACTGGTCACCGGTCACCGGGTCCCCACCAGCGGCACCGTCCAGGTGTTCGGGTCGAACCCCTACGAGCACGACGCCGTCCTCCGCGACATCTGCTTCATCAAGGAGGGGCAGCGCTACCCCGACCACTTCCGGGTCAGGGACGCGCTGGACGCGGCGGCCATGCTCTTCCCCCGCTGGGACGCCGACCTCGCCGCCTCGCTGATGCGGGACTTCGACCTGCCGGCGAAGCGGAACATCAAGAAGCTCTCCCGCGGCATGACGTCCGCCGTCGGGATCATCATCGGCCTCGCCTCGCGCGCGCCGCTCACCGTCTTCGACGAGCCGTACCTGGGCCTGGACGCCGTCGCGCGGCAGCTGTTCTACGACCGGCTGATCGCCGACTACGCGGAGAACCCGCGGACCGTCGTCCTCTCCACCCACCTCATCGAGGAGATCGCCCCGCTCCTGGAGCGCGTGCTGCTCATCGACCGGGGGCGGGTGCTGCTCGACGCCGACGCCGAGTCGCTGCGCAACAGCGCCGTGACGGTGAGCGGACCGGGGGAGAAGGTGCTGGCGTTCGCGCGGCAGTACGAGCTCCTGCACTCGGAGTCGCTCGGCGGCCACGCACGTGCCGTCGTCCGGATCCACGACACCGACGCCCGCCGGGCGGCCAGCGGTTCCGGCCTCACGGTCGAACCGACCAACCTGCAGCAGCTGATCGTCGCGATGAGCCTGCAGAGCCCCGCCGAGCGCACGGCGCTCCACACCGCTCCCACGACCGACCTCGAGGAGGTCTCCCGATGACCCGCGTCCTGCAGGCCGCACGGCTGCACCTGATCAACCCGCTCATCAGTCTCGGCATCCCGTGGCTCGTGGTGTCCATCAGCTTCGCGATCAACGTCGCTGTCTGGCACCTGACGCCGGCCGGTGAGGACGACGGCGGCTTCAGCGGTGGCGTGCTGGCCCTCTACATCACCGTCCTCGTCGTCTACGTCCAGGCGGTGACTCACATCCTCCCGTTCGCGATGGGCCTGAGCGTCAGCCGGCGGACCTTCTACCTGGGGACGGCGCTGTTCGCGGTCGCGCAGTCGCTGTACTACGGCATCGCGCTGGCTGCACTCGTCGCCATCGAGAACGCCGCCGGCGGGTGGGGCGCGGGGCTCAGCTACTGGGCGCCCGGACCGTTCGAGGTGGACAACTTCTTCCTGCAGATCCTCGCCTCCGGCGCGCCGATGCTGGCGTTCATCTTCATCGGGGTCGGGATGGGCGTCGTGCACCAGCGGTGGGGGCAGAGCGGGATCTGGGGCCTGATGATCGGCACCATGGTCGTCTTCGGCGGGCTGGCCATCCTCATCACCTGGCTCGAGGCGTGGGGGAGCGTCGCCGCCTGGTTCGGCGACCAGTCGACCACCGCCTTGACCATCGGCCTGCCGGCGGTCCTGGCGCTGATCGTCGCGCTGGTGTCGTACCCGGGAGTCCGCCGCGTCGTCCCCTGACGCAGCATCCCCACCGGAGGCCCCCGTTCCGTCACAGTGGCGGAACGGGGCCTCTGTCGTGCCTGCGGTGGCGGCCGGCCACGGCCAACCCCGGGAACGACGCCGGGGCAGATGCCCGGGGGGATACCGCAGACGCCCGCGGATGCCGCCGGCGCTGACCGCCGCAGGGACGTCGGGTGCGGGGAGTTCCTGGTCGGGGATGACGAAAGGCCCCCAGCCTGGTGGCTGGGGGCCTTTCGTGAATGGTTGTCCGGCGGCGTCCTACTCTCCCA
>SPQJ01000062.1 GCA_004570425.1 Bacillus sp. AZ43 | reverse complement strand
CCCGTTCGTGGTCGGCACCCCCGCCCCGGCGGCCACCGCCTCGGCGGCCACCGCCCCCGTCGCGCCGCCCACGGGCGCCACCGGTGCCGCGGCGGCCATGCCCGTGGGCTCGCAGGTCGCCCAGCAGGTGGCGGTCCTCGGCCGGGGCCCCGACGGCGCGCACACCATGACGCTGGTCCTCAACCCGGAAAACCTCGGCCCGGTCGAGGTCTCGGTGACCCTGAGCAAGGGCGTCGTCGACCTCACCCTCCGCGGCGCCCACGAGCTGGGCCGCGCGGCGCTGATGGACGGCCTGCCCGAGCTGCGCCGCGACCTCGAGGCCGCGGGCCTCAGTCCCTCCCGGGTGGAGGTCGACCCCGACACCGGTGGCTCCTGGCTCGCCCGCCACGCCGCCCAGCAGCAGGCCGATCAGCAGGGCTTCGGCCGCGGCGACGGCCGGCCCGGCCACGGCCCCGGCGGCGAGCGGTCACGACCGTGGGGCGCGCCTGCCGATACCGCAGTCAGCGGACCCACCCCGCCGAACCGTCGCGCCACGTCCTCGGGCGTGGACCTGATGGCCTGAGAGAAGGAGCGATCCATGCCTGACGCAGTGAGCGGGGCCACGGGCGCCGCGACGTACACGGCCACCCCCACCGTGGACCGGCCCGACCAGATGGGGAAGGACACCTTCCTCAAGCTGCTGGTCGCCCAGATGCGGTACCAGGACCCGGCGAACCCCGTCGACTCCAGCCAGATGATGGCCCAGACGGCGACGTTCACCCAGGTGGAGAAGCTGGAGCAGCTGGTCACCCAGAACGCCTCGATGCTCGTCCTGCAGGAGTCGGCCACCGCCGGCTCGCTCGTCGGACGGACCGCCACCTACACCGACACGGACGGCACGTCCGTCAGCGGGATCGTCTCCTCGGTGAAGCTCGCCAGCCGCGACAGCGAGGCCATCGCCGTCATCGGCGGCAAGAACGTGCCCGTCGGCCGCCTCACCGAGATCGCCGTCACGAAGACCGCCTGACCCCGCCCGCTCCCGCACCGGCCCCCACCAGAGGAGAACCTCCCCGTGCTTCGCTCCATGTTCTCGGCCATCTCCGGCCTCAAGGCCCACCAGACCAAGATGGACGTCACCGGCAACAACATCGCCAACGTCAACACGGTCGGCTTCAAGGGCTCGCAGACCGTCTTCCAGGACACGCTGTCCCAGGTCATCCGCGCCGGCGGCGCCCCCGCCGCCGACCGTGGCGGCACGAACCCCGCGCAGGTGGGGCTCGGCGCCAAGGTCGCCGCCATCACCACCAACTGGACCCAGGGCGCCACCCAGTCCACCGGCCGCTCGACGGACTTCATGATCGAGGGCGACGGCTTCTTCGTGACCCGCGGCGCCGGCGGCGAGCAGCTGTTCACGCGGGCCGGCTCGTTCGACTTCGACGGTGCCGGGAAGCTGGTCACGCCGGACGGTTCGATCCTGCAGGGCTGGATGGCCGACGCGAACGGCGTCATCAACCCGAACGGCCCGATCGGCGACCTGTCGGTGCCCTACGGCCAGGTCGTGGCGCCGCGCGCCACCGGTGGCGTCGGGGAGACCGCCGGCGTGCTCGCCGGCAACCTGCCCGCGGACGCCGAGGTCGGCGACGTCATCCAGACCGCCATCGTGATGTACGACAACCTGGGTGTCGCGCAGGACATCTCCTACACCTTCACCAACACCGGCCCGAACACCTGGTCGCTGATGGTCCAGCACACCGACGAGTCGGTCACGCCCCCGGTCGTCACGGACCTGACGACGCCGGCCCAGACCCTCACGTTCTCCAGCGCCGGTGTGCTGACCTCCGGCGACACCTTCGACATCGTGCTGAACCCGGCCACCTTCCCGAGCTGGCCCGGCCCGCTGACCATCGACGTCAGCGGCGTCGACCAGTTCGGCGGCAAGGGCACCGTCGCCGCGACCGAGCAGAACGGCTTCGCCCTCGGCTCCCTCCAGTCGTTCCAGCTCGCCAACGACGGCACGATCATGGGCGTCTACTCCAACGGCCTGCGTCAGGCCCTGGGCCAGCTCGCCCTCGCCTCGTTCAACAACCCGGGCGGGCTCGAGAAGGCCGGGAGCTCCTCCTTCCGCGTCGGCGACAACTCGGGCGCGGCCATGGTCGGCCAGGCGGGCACCGCCGGCCGCGGCGTCCTCAACTCCGGCGCGCTGGAGATGTCGAACGTCGACCTCGCCGAGGAGTTCACCGGCCTCATCGTGGCGCAGCGCGGCTTCCAGGCGAACAGCCGCGTGATCACCGCGTCCGACGAGCTCCTCCAGGACCTGGTCAACCTCAAGCGCTGAACGAGGGCCCTCCTCCTCCCCAGGAGGAAGGCCGCTCCAGCACGTCGCCGGGCCCGGTCACTCCGCAGGGGGTGGCCGGGCCGGGTGCTTTTCCGCGTCGTTCCGCGGCTTTTTCGCCGTCCTGACCAGCCGTTCGGCTCAAGGAGGGGCCCTCGGGAGCCGATGAGAAGAGTGCCGTTCCCTGCGCCCTGCGCGCACCCGACCGACCCAGAGGACCGAACCGTGATCCGTGTGACGCGCCTGAACGGTGAGCAGTTCGCGCTCAACCCCGACCTCATCGAGCGGGTCGAGGGCCACCCCGACACGGTGGCCTTCCTCGTCGACGGCACCAAGTACGTCGTGAAGGAGAGCGTCGACGAGGTGCTCGCCGAGATCCGCGAGTACCGCGCCGAGATCCTGTCGACGTCCTACCTGATGGACCGCGGTGAGTACCGCGCCGGAACCGTGGACGCGGGCGCCGCGGCCGGCCCGTCCGTCGTGCCGTTCCCGAGCCGAGAGGAGCGCTGACCCTGTGGATCCCGCCACCCTGATCGGGTTCGCCATCTCCATCGTCGCGCTGTTCGTCTTCATGACCCTCGAGGGGGTCTCTCCTGCGACGCTGATCTTCCTGCCGGCGATCGTGCTGGTCATCATCGCGACCCTGGGTGCCGCCGCGGCCAGCCAGACGATGGACGACCTGAAGAAGCTGCCGGCCTGGTTCAAGATGGCCGTGATGCCGGCCAAGGTGCCGCCACCCACCGAGCAGATCCAGACGCTGGTCAGCCTCGCCGAGAAGGCCCGCAAGGAGGGCCTGCTCGCGCTCGAGGCCCAGGTCAAGAACATCGAGGACCCGTTCCTGCGCCGCGGGCTGCAGATGGGCATCGACGGCACCGACCCGGAGGAGCTGCGGGCGGTCCTGGAGAGCGAGATCGCGGCCAAGAAGGCCGAGGACAAGGTCGCCGCCAAGTTCATGAACGCCATGGGCGGCTACGCGCCGACCATCGGCATCCTGGGCTGCATCGTCGGCCTGATGAACGTCATGGCCAACCTGAACACCCCGGAACTGCTCGGCCCGATGGTCTCCGCGGCGTTCATCGCCACCTTGTGGGGCGTCATGGCCGCCAACTTCTGGTTCCTGCCGATGGGCGCCAAGATCCTCCGGGTCAGCGAACTGCAGGCCGCCCAGATGGAGCTGCTGGTCGAGGGCATCACCGAGATCCAGGCCGGCACCAGCCCGCGCGCCGTCCGGCTGAAGCTGACCTCGCTGGTGCCGCCGGGCTCCATGGCCAAGGAAGCGGCGTGACCCCGTGAGCACCGGTCACGGCCGCCGCCGCGGCAAGAAGCACGAGGAGCACGAGGAGCACGAGAACCACGAACGGTGGCTGGTGTCGGCCTTCGACATGATGACGCTGCTGTTCGTGCTGTTCGTGGTGCTGTTCGCGATGAGCCAGGTCGACAAGGACAAGTTCGCCGCCCTGGCCAAGGGCCTCTCCGCCGCGTTCGGCGGGCCGATCACCGTGCAGACCTCCCCCAGCCCGGAGGGCTCGGTGCTCGACGGGCTCACCGGCGCGATCGACATCGCCTCGGCCATCCCGCCCGACCCCACGGTCGCCGAGGCCGAGGTCGACGCGGCGGCCGCCGTGGCCGCCGCCGAGCGCGCCCAGCGCGTCGCCGGCGAGGCGCGGTCCGCGTACGACGAGCTCGCCGCCGCCCGCGCCAAGCTGCAGGCGGCGCTGGAGGCGGCGGGCTACCCGGACGCCGCCCGCTTCGAGATCGACGAGCGCGGTCTCGTGGTGCACATCGTCGCCGACGCCGTCCTCTTCGACGCCGAGGAGGCGGCGCTGCGCCCCGAGGGACGGGCCATCCTCGCCGCCGTCGCGCCGACGCTCACCGAGCTGCCGAACGTGCTGCGCGTCGAGGGTCACGCCAACCACCTGCCGGTGACACGCGGGGGACCGTGGGCCTCGAACTGGGAGCTGTCCGCCATGCGCGCGACGACCGTGCTGCGGGCGCTCGCCGGTGACGGCGTCCCGGAGCCGCGCATGTACGCCGGCGCCTACTCGTCCACCAAGCCGCTCGTCCCCGAAACCGATCCCGGCGCCCTCGACGCCAACCGGCGGGTCGACGTCGTCGTCCTGTCCACCGCCTCGGCAGAAGCCAACGCGCTGCTGCCGGGCATCGAGGCCACCCACCAGGAGGCAACCCCATGAGCACCAAGGACAAGGCCGACACCGACGAGGTCGAGGCCAAGGGCGGCAAGTCGAAGCTGATGCTGATCATCGGCGTCCTGGTCGTCGCGGCCGCCGGAGCGGCGTACTTCTTCCTCTTCGCCGGGTCCGGCGAGGCGGAGGCCGCCCCGGAGCCGGTGCACGGCGGGTACACCGCGCTGGAGCCGATCGCGGTGAACCTCGCCGGCGGCGGCTACCTGAAGATCGGCATCACCCTCGACTACACCGCGGAGGCCGCCGGCGGCGGTCACGGAGCCGGCGGCGTCGACGGGGCCAAGGCCTACGACCAGATCATCTCGACGTTCTCGCAGGCGGCTCCGGCCGACGTGATCGGCGCCCGGGACGCGCTCAAGGAGACCCTCGAGCAGAAGATCATCGAGGCCTACACCGACGAGCACGGCGTGCAGATGGTGATGGGCATCTACTACACGGAGTACGTCACCCAGTGACGTCCGACGGGCCCCGCTCCGGCGGGGCCCGTCGCCGTTCCGGCCACCGCACCGAGTACGTCACGCACCACCGCACTGCGCACCACGCGTCACATCCCTCCCGGGTCGCCGGGTGTCCTCGCCGCCGCCGGTCAGGGTCGGTCCGCGGTCCGCCGATGAGGTCTGATGTGACACAGCCGCCGACCGGACCCGACGCCCCCGAGGCGGGTCCCCAGTCCCCGGAGGCGTCACCGGCACCGGACACCGACGCCGAGGCGACCGCGGCCCCGAGCGCGGAGGCCCCCGCCGCCGCCGAGCCGACGACGCCCTCCGCCCCTCCCGCCGCCGCACCCGCCCCCGGGACCGGTGTGAGCGGCGCCCGCAGCCGCCGGGGCGCACCGCGCACCTACGACTTCCGCCGGCCGACCAAGCTCTCCCGCGAGCACGTGCGGGTCATGCAGATCGCGCAGGAGGCGTTCGCCCGCCAGGCGACGACGATCCTGACCACGTTCCTGCGCGCCGGTGCGCGCCTGGAGCTGGTGAGCATCGAGCAGTTCTCCTACGACGACTACCTGGCGACGCTGCCCAACCCGGTCTTCATCACCACGTTCACCCTCGAGCCGCTCGCCGGCAAGGGCCTGCTGGCCTACCCGCTGGACATGGCGATGGCCATCGTGGACCACATGCTGGGCGGCTCCGGTCGCGCCGAGCAGCCCAACCGGCCGATGACGGCGATGGAGTCCTCCATCACCAACCACCTGCTGGGCCGGCTGCTCGACGAGTTCGCCGCCTCGTTCGCCTCGATCACCGAGATCCAGCCGGCGCTCAGCGGCTTCGAGTACAACCCGCAGCTGGCGCAGGCCGCGGCGGGGTCGGACACCGTCATGGTGGCCAGCTACTCGATGGCCGTCGGGGCGCGCGAGGGCGAGGCCACCCTCGTCCTCCCGTTCTCCTCGTTCGCGCAGGCGCTGAACAACGCCGCCTCCCCGCAGCTGTCGGAGACGGCCCTGGCCAAGCGCCGACGCGCCGCCGAGGCCCTGGCGGCACGGCTCAACCTCGTGCCGGTCGACGTCAGCGTGCGGTTCGCGCCGCTCACCGTCTCGTCGTCCGACCTGCTCTCCCTGGCCGTCGGCGACGTGCTGCTCCTGCGCCACCCGCCGGACGCCCCGCTCGAGGTGACCACCAACGACGTGGTGTTCGCCTACGCGATCGCCAGCAACCACCGTCGGCGACTGGCCGCCGCCATCGTCCCGACCCCGTATGCCGCCGCGAAGGACTCCGCATGAGCACCGACACGTCCCAGGACACCCAGACCGTCAACGCGGTCGTCACGGCCGCCGCCCGCGCCGCCGCCGCTCTGGTCCCCGCCACGGTGGAGCTCGTCCCCGGCGCGCCGGTCAGCGACCCCGACAGCGTGCCGCTGCCGCCCGGCGCCCCGTCCGCCGTCGCCGCCGGGCTGTCCGGCGAGGTCAGCGGCGACATCGTGCTGGTCGTCTCCGCCGAGGTGGTCGAGGCCCTGAACAACTCCCCCGTCGGGCGGATGGACGTCGCCGCCGCCCTGCGGCCGGCCCTCGAGGCGGCGGCCGCTACGCTCGGCCGCGTCCGCATCGCCTCCGAGCGGATCGAGGAGCCGGTGGCCGCCCTCGACGGCATGCGCGACAAGGGCATGTTCGTGGCCGTGCCGCTCATGGCCGGCACCGAGCACCAGGCCACCTTCGCCCTGCAGGTCACGCTGCCCACGGCCGCCACCCCCACGCGCGGCAGCCTCGATCTCCTCCGCCACGTGGCCATGGAGGTCACCGTCGAGATCGGCCGCACCCGCATGACCGTGCAGGAGCTCCTGTCGCTGCACCCCGGCGAGGTCGTCGAGCTCGACCGCGCCGCCAGCGCGCCGGCCGACCTGCTGGTCAACGGCACGCTCATCGCCCGCGGCGAGGTCGTCGTCGTGGACGAGGACTTCGGCCTGCGGATCAGCGAGATCGTGACCGACGCCGCCGCGCAGGAGATCGGTGCCGCATGACCTGGATGATCATCCGGCTGGTCCTCTCGCTGGCGTTCATTGCCGCGGTCCTGCTGTTCGCCGCCCGCATCGCCAAGAAGCGCGGGCTCGGTCAGGGCAACGGCCTGATCGAGGTCGTCGCCCGGCAGCGCATGGGCCGCACGAGCACGGTGAACGTCGTCCGCATCGCCGACGTCGTCCTGGTGGTCGGCGCGACCGAGGAGCAGGTCACCCTCCTCGCCGAGGTGGACGCCGACACCGTGGACGCCGCCCTGCGCGAGCGGCGCGTGCCGGTCGCCGTCCGGGGCGAGGAGTCCGACGAGCCGCACACGCACGCGCTCGCGGCCCGGTCGACCAGCCCGGCGCTGGCCGGCTCGGTGTTCGACCGCAACGGCTGGGGGTCGCTCGTCAACCAGTTGCGCGAGCGGACGGTGCGCCGGTCATGACCGCACCCGTGCACCCGCTCCCGGCGCAGGGGGGCCGGTCGACGCGGCGTCGCGCCGCCGTGGTCCTCGTGCTGTCGGTGCTGTGCACGGTGGCCGCCCTGCTGCTCGCCGGCCCGGCCTCCGCGGCGCCGACCGACCCGGTCGCCCCGACCGCGCCGGTCGCCCCGACCGTGCCCGGTGACGGCAACATCGACATCTCGATCGGCGACGGCTCGCCGAGCAGCTCGATCACGCTGATCCTGGCCATCACGGTGCTGTCCGTGGCGCCGTCGGTGCTGCTGCTCGCGACGTCGTTCACCAAGATCATCGTCGTCCTCGGGCTCACCCGGAACGCCCTGGGTCTGCCCATGTCGCCCCCGAACCAGGTGCTGACCGGGATCGCGCTGTTCCTCACCCTGTTCGTGATGGGGCCGGTCTTCTCCGACATCAACGAGGTCGCGCTCCAGCCCTACATGGACGGCACCATGACGGTGGCCCAGGCCTACGACGCCGGCGTCGTCCCGCTGCGGGAGTTCCTGCTCAGCAACACCCGCGACGACGAGCTGCAGCTGATGATCGGGCTCTCCGGCGAGGAGGCCCCGGCGGCGGCCGAGCAGGTCAGCATGACCACCCTCATCCCAGCCTTCGTGCTCTCGGAGCTGAAGAGCGCATTCATCATCGGGCTGGTCGTGTTCATCCCGTTCCTGGTGCTGGACATGCTGGTCAGCGCCTCGCTCATGGCGATGGGCATGATGATGGTCCCGCCGACCATCGTGTCGCTGCCCTTCAAGCTCCTGCTCTTCGTGGTCGTCGACGGCTGGGCGCTGATCACCACCGCGCTGGTCGGGTCGTACGGGGGGGCCGGCTAGTGAGCGACGCCGACGTCACCGACATCGCGACGCAGACCATGCTCGTGGCCGCCAAGATCGCGGCCCCGGTCCTGCTGACCGCGCTGCTCGTGGGCTTCCTGATCTCGATCTTCCAGGCGGCCACCCAGATCCAGGAGCAGACCCTCTCCTTCGTCCCGAAGATCATCGCCGTCGCGATCGCGCTCCTGGTCACCGGCAACTGGGTGCTCGCCGAGCTGGTCAGCTTCACGCAGGCCCTGTTCGACCAGCTGCCGGCGCTACTCGACCGGACCTGAGGCCGCGATGGACCTCTCGGTCCCGGCAGTCACGCTGGCGGCACTCCTGCTGGGGACGGCGCGGGCCACCGGCTTCGTGCTGATGGCCCCGCCGTTCAACTCGCGCACCATCCCGGCGGCGGTGAAGGGCGCGTTCGCGCTCGCCCTCTCCGTGCTGCTCTCCACCCAGATCGCGCCGTCCCTGCCGGAGCCGACGGCGGGGTTCCTCGTGGTCGCCGCCGTGACCGAGGTGATCATCGGGGCGGCGCTGGGCTTCGTCGTCCAGGTGCTGTTCACCGCCGTCCAGCTCGCCGGCGACCTGCTCGACGTCACCGGCGGCTTCTCGCTGCAGCCGGCGTACGACCCGCTGGCCATGACGCAGAACTCCACGGTCGGCCGGCTGCACTACCTGCTGGCGGTGACGCTGCTGTTCACCAGCGGCGGCCACCTGCTGATCGTCAAGGGCTTCGCGACGTCGTACGTCGGCCTGCCGGTTGGCGGGGACGTGCCCACCGACCAGATCGCCTCGGTCCTCGTGACCGCGTTCTCGATGATGTTCCTGGCCGCGCTGCAGATCGCCGGGCCGATGGTCGCGGTGCTGCTGCTGGCCGACGTCGCCCTCGGCCTGCTCAGCCGGGCCGCACCGGCGCTGAACATCTTCTCGTTCGGGTTCCCGGTCAAGATCCTGCTGACGCTCACGATGCTCGGCCTGACCTTCCCGCTGCTGCCGCCGGCCCTCGACGCGCTGCTCGAGCACGCGGCCGACGCCATGGTCTCCCTCCGGAGCGGGTGAGGAGGTGACCCGTGGCTAAGGACGGTCCCGGCGGCGAGAAGACCGAGAAGCCGACTCCCCAGCGCCTCAAGAAGGCGCGCAAGGAAGGCCAGATCCCGAGGACGCAGGAACTCGGCACCTGGCTGGGGATGGCGGCGGCGAGCCTCCTGCTCCCGATGCTGGTGGAGAACGCGTTCGAGTCGGTGCAGGAGCTGTTCGGCCACGTCCGCGACGTCGCCGACGACCCGCGGCCGGAGACGATGTCGATCCTGCTCGGCAAGGCGCTCACGGCGTTCATGACCACGCTGCTGCCCATGGCCCTGGGCATGATGGTCGTGGGCGCGGTGGCCTCGGCATCCCAGGGCGGGGTCGCCTTCGCGTCCAAGCCGCTGAAGCCGACGCTGAAGAAGTTCAACCCGGTGCCCGGTCTCAAGCGGATGTTCGGCACCCAGGGTCTGTGGGAGGCCAGCAAGGCGCTGATCAAGACGTCGGCCCTCGGCGTCGTGGTGATCCTCACCAGCGACCGGGCGCAGGAACTGGTGTCGTCGTCCGGGTCGCTGCCCCTCTCCGCGGTGACCGCGACGTTCGCCGACTCGGCGATCCTCATGTTCCGGGTGGTCGCCGTCACCGGCCTGGTCATCGCGATCGCGGACTACCTCGTCGTCCGCCAGAAGATGATGAAGCAGCTCAAGATGAGCAAGTACGAGATCACCCAGGAGCACAAGCAGGCCGAGGGTGACCCGCACATGAAGGCCCAGCGCCGCGCCGTCCAGATGTCGATGTCGCGCAACCGCATGATGAGCGAGGTCGCCGACGCCGACGTCCTGCTGGTGAACCCGACGCACGTCGCCGTCGCGCTGAAGTACGACCCCAGCAAGGGCGCCCCCCGCGTGGTCGCCAAGGGCGCGGGCGCGGTGGCCGCCAAGCTGCGCGCGATCGCCGAGGAGGCCCGCGTCCCGATGGTGCAGGACGTCCCGCTGGCCCGCGCCCTGCACGCCTCCTGCGAGCTGGGCCAGGAGGTGCCCGCCGCGCTGTTCACCGCGGTGGCGCGGGTGCTCGCCTTCGTCATGCACCTCGGCGCCCGGGGCGTGCGCGGCGGGTTCCACCGGCCCGGGTTCGAGCCGCCCGAGCTCGAGGGCCTCCCCGCGAAGGTCCGCCGCCGCGTCGCCGCGTGAGCCCGGACGGTGCCGGGCGGGCTCGCGGCTGCCGATGAGAAGGGCGTGAGCCCACGCCTGTTCGTCGCGCCCGGAGCGGGCGCATGAAGGGCATGGGCAAGATGGCGGTCCCGGTCGGGGTCGTCGCGATCGTCCTCATGCTGGTGGTGCCGCTGCCGGCCCCCCTGATGGACATGCTGATCAGCGTCAACATCGCCGTCTCGCTGCTGATCCTGCTGGTCGCGATGCAGATCAAGAAGCCGCTGGACTTCGCCGTCTTCCCGTCGCTGCTGCTCATCGCGACGCTGTTCCGGCTGGCGCTCAACGTCTCCTCGACGCGGCTGGTGCTCACCGACGGCTACGCGGGCAAGGTGATCGAGGCCTTCGGCCACATCGTGATCGGCGGCTCGCTGATCGTCGGGCTCGTGATCTTCCTGATCCTGACCATCGTGCAGTTCGTGGTCATCACCAACGGTGCCGGCCGCGTCGCCGAGGTCGGGGCCCGCTTCACCCTCGACGCGATGCCCGGCAAGCAGATGGCGATCGACGCCGACCTGAACGCCGGCCTGATCGACGAGAACCAGGCCCGCAAGCGGCGCCAGGAGATCACCGCCGAGGCCGACTTCTACGGCTCGATGGACGGTGCCTCGAAGTTCGTCAAGGGCGACGCCATCGCCGGCATCATCGTCACGCTGGTCAACCTGATCGGCGGCATGGCCATCGGCGTCATGCAGCGCGGCCTGCCGCCGGGCGAGGCCGCCTCCACCTACTCGCTGCTGACCGTGGGCGACGGCCTGGTCTCGATGATCCCGGCCCTGCTGATGTCGACGGCGACCGGCATCATCGTGACCCGGTCGGCCACCGAGGGCGACATGGGCAGCGACCTGCTCGCCCAGCTCGGCCGGTTCAAGCAGCCGGTGCAGATCACCGGCGGCGCGTTCTTCGCGCTCTGCCTGATCCCCGGCCTGCCCAAGCTGCCGTTCGTGGTCGTCGGCGCGCTCTGCCTGTTCATCGCCTCCCGGATGTCCACCGCGCCCGAGATCGACGAGGACGCCGCCGCCGCGGCAGCCGCCGCGCAGAACGAGCCGGCGCCGGACTCGCCCGAGGCGATCGCGGAGAAGATGCGGGTCGACCCGCTGGAGCTCGAGGTCGCCTTCGACCTGGTCGACCTCGTCGACCCCGCCCGCGGCGGCGACCTGCTCGACCGGGTCAAGGCGCTGCGCCGGAAGGTCGCCATGGACACCGGCCTGGTCATCCCGCTCGTGCGCACCCGCGACAACCTCGACCTGCCCGGCTCGCAGTACGTCATCTGGCTCAACGGCGTCCCGGCGGCCAAGGGCATCTCGCCGGCCGGCACCATCCTCGCGATCGGCGACAACCTCGAGGGCATCCCGGGCAAGGCCACGCACGAGCCGGTGTTCGGGCTGGCGGCCAAGTGGGTGCCCGTGGAGCTCCAGCGCCAGGCGGAGATGGCCGGCGCGACCGTCGTCGACCGCTCCTCGGTCATCACCACGCACCTGGCCGAGGTCGTGCGGCAGAACGCCGCGGACCTCCTCGGCCGGGAGGACGTGCGCCTGCTGGTCGAGATGGTCCGCCGCACGCACCCCGTCGTCGTGGAGGAGCTGACCCCCGCTCTGCTCACCCTGGGAGAGGTGCAACGCGTGTTGCACGCGTTGCTCGAAGAGGGTGTGTCGATCCGGGACCTGGTCCGCATCTTCGAGGCACTCTCTGTACGTGCAAAGTCGTCCACCGATCTCGACGGTCTCGTCGAGGCGGCCCGGGCGGCGCTCGGCCCGGCGATCAGCCACCCGTACGTGACGCCCGACGAGCGCCTGCACGTGTTCACCCTCGAGCCCGGCTTCGAGCAGCGCCTCCTCGAGTCGATGCGGCAGAGCGACGCCGGCCTGGTCCTGGCGCTGGACGCCGGCGGCATCGACGCCCTCGTCAACGGCTGCAGCGGCCTGCTCGAGGACGCCGAGCGCTCCGGCCTGTCCCCCGTCCTGGTGTGCTCGCCCCAGGTGCGCGCCGCACTCGCGCGCCTGATGCGCCAGGTCCTCCCCCGGCTTCCGGTGATCTCCTACGCCGAGGTCTCCCGGACAGCGCAGATCGAATCGCTGGGAGTTGTGAGCGGTGCCGTTGCGATCCGTTGAGGCCGCTTCGCGCGACGACGCGATCGCCGCGGCGCGCGAGCAGTTCGGCCCCCAGGCACGCGTCGTCGGAGTGCGCCGCGTCCGCTCCGGCGGGGTGCTCGGGTTCTTCGCGACCGAGCGGTACATCGCCGAGGTGGCGGAGAGCGACGCCGCCCTCCGCCCCTCGGTCCCCCCGCGCGGCCGGGCCACCGAGCCCGCCGACTTCTCGTCACCCCTGGCGTCGGCTGCGCCGGCGCGTGCGCGGGCGGCCGCGCCCGCCCGCAACGGCGCCGCGGCCTGG
>SPQJ01000008.1 GCA_004570425.1 Bacillus sp. AZ43 | reverse complement strand
GCCCGCCGCCAAGGCCCCCGCCACCCCGGTCGCCGCGGGCAGCCAGTCGCCGCTGCGGGGCGCGGCCGCCGCCGTCGTCAAGAACATGAACACCTCGCTCACCGTGCCGACGGCGACGAGCGTGCGCGCGGTGCCGGCGAAGCTGCTCGCCGACAACCGCATCGTCATCAACAACCACCTGGCCCGCGGCCGGGGCGGGAAGGTGTCGTTCACCCACCTCATCGGCTACGCGCTGGTGCGGGCGCTCGACGCGTTCCCGAACATGAACAACGCCTACGCCGAGGTCGACGGCAAGCCGGTCCTCGTCCAGCCGGAGCACGTCAACTTCGGCCTGGCGATCGACCTGCCGAAGCCCGACGGGTCGCGTTCCCTCGTCGTCGCCTCGATCAAGGCGGCCGAGGAGATGGACTTCGCCCAGTTCTGGGCCGCCTACGAGGACATCATCCGCCGGGCGCGGCAGAACAAGCTGACGATGGAGGACTTCTCCGGCACCACGATCAGCCTCACCAACCCGGGCACGATCGGCACCAACCACTCGGTGCCGCGGCTGACCGCCGGCCAGGGCGCGATCATCGGCGTCGGTGCCATGGAGTACCCGGCCGAGTTCCAGGGGATGAACCCCGACGCGCTCACCGAGATGGCCGTGTCGAAGATCATCACCCTGACCTCGACCTACGACCACCGGATCATCCAGGGCGCCGAGTCCGGCGACTTCCTCCGCCGGCTGCACGCCCTGCTCCTGGGTGAGGACGGCTTCTACGACGAGGTCTTCCGGTCGCTGCGGATCCCGTACGAGCCGGTGCGCTGGATGCCGGACGTGCGGATCACGCGCGAGGGGCAGATCGACAAGGAAGCCCGCGTCATCGAGGTCATCGAGGCCTACCGGCGCAACGGCCACCTCATGGCCGACACCGACCCGCTCGAGTTCAAGGTCCGCACCCACCCCGACCTGGACATCCTCCAGCACGGGCTGACCCTCTGGGACCTCGACCGCAAGTTCCCGGTGGGCGGCTTCGCCGGCGAGCAGCTCATGCCGCTGCGCGACATCCTCGGCGTGCTGCGCAACTCCTACTGCCGCACGGTCGGCGTGGAGTACATGCACATCACCGACCCGGAGGAGCGCGAGTGGCTCCAGAAGCGGGTCGAGGTCAAGCACGAGCAGCCCGACCGGGAGAAGCAGAAGCACATCCTGGGCCGGCTGAACGCCGCCGAGGCCTTCGAGACGTTCCTGCAGACGAAGTACGTCGGCCAGAAGCGGTTCTCGCTCGAGGGCGGCGAGTCGGTCATCCCGATCCTCGACGAGGTGCTCATCGCAGGCACCGACCACGGCCTGGACGAGGTCGCGATCGGCATGGCCCACCGCGGCCGGCTCAACGTCCTGGCCAACGTGCTGGGCAAGAGCTACTCGAAGATCTTCGGCGAGTTCGAGGGCAACATCGACCCGGGCACCGTCCAGGGCTCCGGTGACGTGAAGTACCACCTCGGCGCCACCGGGACGTTCGCGAACCCGTTCAAGCCCGACGCCGAGATCGCCGTCTCCCTGGCCTCCAACCCGAGCCACCTCGAGACGGTCAACCCCGTCCTCGAGGGCATCGTCCGCGCCAAGCAGGACATGATCGACAAGGGCGAGCAGGGCTTCACCGTGCTGCCCGTCCTGCTGCACGGCGACTCCGCGTTCGCCGGCCAGGGCGTCGTCGCCGAGACGCTGAACCTCTCCCAGCTGCGCGGCTACCGCACCGGCGGCACCGTGCACGTCGTCATCAACAACCAGGTCGGGTTCACCACGAGCCCGGCGGCGGCCCGGTCCAGCCTGTACTCGACCGACGTCGCCCGGATGATCGGCGCCCCGGTCTTCCACGTGAACGGCGACGACCCGGAGGCGTGCGTGCGGGTCGCCCGGCTGGCCGTCGAGTACCGCCAGGCGTTCAAGAAGGACGTCGTCGTCGACCTGGTCTGCTACCGCCGTCGCGGCCACAACGAGGGCGACGACCCGTCGATGACCCAGCCGCTGATGTACGACATCATCGACCGCAAGCGCTCGGTCCGGAAGCTCTACACCGAGGCGCTGGTCGGCCGCGGCGACATCACGCTGCAGGAGGCCGAGGAGGCGCTCAAGGACTACCGCGGGCAGCTCGAGCGGGCCTTCGCCGAGACGCACGACGCGAAGGAGTCCTCGAAGCCCGAGCCGGTGATGGACCCGCGCACGCCGCAGGAGTCGCAGGTCACCACCGCCATCTCCCGCGAGGTCCTCAAGACGATCGGCGACGCGCACGTCTCCTTCCCGCCGGACTTCACGCCGCACCCGAAGCTGCAGAAGATGCTGGAGCGCCGGGCGGCGATGGCCAGCGAGGGCGGCATCGACTGGGCGATGGGCGAGCTGATCGCCTTCGGCTCGCTGCTCATGGAGGGCATCCCGGTCCGGCTCGCCGGCCAGGACTCCCGCCGCGGCACGTTCGTGCAGCGGCACTCGGTGCTCATCGACCGGGAGAACGGCTCCGAGTACACGCCGCTGGCCAACCTGACCGAGGACCAGGCGAAGTTCTTCGTCTACGACTCGCTGCTGTCCGAGTACGCCGCGCTCGGCTTCGAGTACGGCTACTCGGTGGCCAACCCGAAGGCCCTGGTGCTGTGGGAGGCGCAGTTCGGCGACTTCGTCGACGGCGCGCAGATGGTCATCGACGAGTTCATCAGCTCCGGCGAGGCCAAGTGGGGGCAGCGCTCGGGCGTGGTCATGCTGCTGCCGCACGGCCTCGAGGGCCAGGGCCCCGACCACTCCAGCGGTCGCATCGAGCGGTTCCTGCAGCTGTCGGCGGAGAACAACATGACCGTCGCCAACTGCACGACGCCGGGCAACTACTTCCACCTGCTCCGCCGCCAAGCGCTCTCCGACGTGCACCGCCCGCTGGTGGTCTTCACGCCGAAGTCGCTGCTGCGGGCCAAGGCGGCGGTCAGCCCGATCGAGGACTTCACCGAGCAGGGTTTCCGCCCGGTGCTGCCCGACACGGGCGTGGGCGGGGAGCCGCTCGACGCCTCCGCCGTCCGCAAGGTGCTGCTCTGCAGCGGCAAGGTCGCCTACGACCTCATGGCGCAGCGGGAGAACGACGGCACCGCCGACGTCGCGATCGTGCGGGTCGAGCAGCTCTACCCGCTGCCGGCCGAGCAGATCCGCGCGGAGCTGGAGAAGTACCCGAACGCGAACGACGTCGTGTGGGTGCAGGAGGAGCCGGCCAACATGGGCGCCTGGCAGTTCATGGCGGTCAACCTCCCCGAGGACCTGCCGCAGGGCCGGACGTTCCGCCGGGTCAGCCGGCGCGCGTCGGCGAGCCCCGCGGTCGGCTCGGCCAAGGTGCACGACGTCGAGCAGCGGCAGCTGATCGCCGAGGCCTTCGCGGACTGACGTGTACTTCACCGATCGAGGGCTGGAGGAGCTGGCCGACCGGCGGGGCGAGGAGCAGGTGACCCTCGCCTGGCTGGCCGACCAGATGCAGGCGTTCGTCGACCAGAACCCCGACTTCGAGGTACCCGTCGAGCGGCTGGCCACCTGGCTGGCCCGCGGCGGCACGGACGACGACGACCTGGACGACTGAGAAAGCGGCAGGCGCCGCCCAGATGCGCACGGGCGCGGTATCCGGATGCCTGGATACCGCGCCCGTGCGCATCTCGGTGAGAGCTCCGGTGCGCCTCCACCCCTGCGCCCCGGCCGGGGGCGACGCTGGGTGCGTGCTCGGTCACTCGCATGCTCTCTCCGGGCTCGCCGCGGGCGCGGCGACGCTGCCGTGGGCACCGGTCCAGGGCACGGTGGCGCAGGTCGCCTGGATCTCCGCCGCCGGCGGCTTCGCGATGCTGCCCGACCTCGACCAGCGCGGGTCGACGATCTCGCGCATGTGGGGGCCGGCCACCGACGTGCCGTCGGGCTTCGTCGGCACGGTCGCCCGCGGCCACCGCTGGGGCACCCACGACGCGATCCTCGGCCCGCTCGTCCTGGGTCTCCTGGCGCACGCCGCCTCCGGCGCCTACTGGTCGAGCCTGCTGGTGCTCGCGCTGGCGATCGGGCTGGCACTGCGCGCCCTGCACTTCGTGATCCCCGGCCGCGCCGAGAACACCATCGTCGGCAACCTGCTGCTCTCCTGGGGCGGGGCCTGGTACCTGCTGGAGCACAGCCCTCCCCCGGCCTGGCTGCCCTGGGCGGTCGCCGTCGGCGTGCTGACCCACATCGCCGGCGACTTCCTGACCAAGGAGGGCATCCCGGTGCCGGTGTTCTGGGTGTTCCGCCGCAGCAGGCTGGCGCCGATCCACCTGCGCACCGGCGCCTTCGTCGAGAAGGCGATCCTGGTGCCGGCGTTCCTCGTCGCGATCTTCGTCTTCGTGTACCTCAACACCGAGGCCGGGAGCGCCATCGACCCGCTGGTGGAGCGAGCCCTCAGCCTCGGCTGACCTGCCCTCGGAGCACCGCCGCCTCGGCGATGTCCTGCTCCGCGTCACGACCCAGCCGGCCCGCCAGCCAGCGGACGGTGTGCGTCCACCGCGGAGAGCCGGGCGCCCCCGCATGGACGCCGGGCACCCCCGGGCCGGCCACCGGCTCGAAGCGGCTCAGCAGGAGCGTGTACGCGCGCTCAGGCGTACCCCAGTCCGCGAGGACCGGGAGCCCTGTGGCGACGAGCGTGTCCGCCGCGTCGCGGACGACCTCCTCGACGTCGCTCGCGGACTCCCGCACCGCCCACGTGTCCACTCGGTCCTCCCCGGGGTCTCCCCACGGACGGAAGGAACCGGTTTGCTGGAGTCGCTTGCCCAGGACCACCACGACCGTGCAGGTGGAGTAGTGCGGCCGCGGCTCGCCGGCCGTCCATCGGTCCCACTGCTCCTCGCAGTCGTCGTAGCGCACGCCGGCGTAGACGCCGAACGAGAACGGCGTGCATCCCACGCCCACCGAGGAATACCCGCCGACCGCCTGGAAGTCGACGACGTCGACCCGGTCCCCCTCCCGACGCCACGCCTTGCGGCCGGTGAAGTCGTCGAAGCCGACCGCTTCGAGGCGCGGCCGTACGAGGCGACGGATGGCGCGAGTCACCGCCTGGTTCTGAGCGCTCACCCGGCGGACGGTAGCCGGGGCGTGTGCCGAGCGACCAACCGACTACGGTGCTGATCTTGTGACGGCCGTCTCACCCGCACCCCGGCTGACCCGGGGGACGCACCTCGGCTACGCGGCCGGCTCGATCGGGACGGCCGCCTTCGGCACCGTGCCCGGGCTGTTGCTCCTCTACTACCTCACCGACGTGCTCGGCGTGGCCGCCGCGGTCGCGGGACTCGTGGTCTTCGCCCCCAAGGCGTGGGACGTGCTGCTCAACCCCTGGATCGGCAGCCGCTCGGACCGCACCGAGAGCCGCTGGGGCCCCCGCCGGCCGTGGATGCTGGCCGGTGGCCTGGCCCTGCCGCCGCTGTTCGTGCTGGTCTTCGCCGGGCCCGGCGCTCCCCCGGCCCTCGCGGCGACCTGGGTGGCGGTCACGTTCCTGCTGGCGGCGACCGCGTACGGCTGCTTCCAGGTGCCCTACGTCGCCCAGCCCGCCGAGATCACCGACGACCCGGGCGAGCGGGCCACGCTGATGTCGTGGCGGGTGGCCGCGCTGGCGCTGGGCATCCTGCTGGCCGGGGCCGGCGCGCCCGCCGTCGTCGACGCCGTCGGTGAGGACCGCGGCGGCTACCTGGCGATGGCGGTGTTCGTCGCCGCGCTGCTCGCCCTCGGCATGCTCGGCGCGGTCCACGGCACCCGGCGGGCATCGACGCTCACCCGGGTGCGCAGCGAGGGGCGGCTGCTGGCCACGCTCAAGCTGGCGTGGGCGTCCCGGCCGTTCCGCGTCCTGCTGGTCGGGTTCGTCGTCCAGGCGCTCGGGATCGGCGTGATGCTCGCCGGCGTCCCCTACTACTCCCGGCAGGTGCTCGACGACGCCGCGGCCGGCACGCTGCTGTTCGCCGCGCTGGTGGGCCCGGCGATCCTGGTCATGCCGCTGTGGCTGCGGGTCAGCCGCCGCCTGGGCAAGCGCACCGGGCTGCTGGCGTCGTCGGCGCTGTTCGCCGTCGCCGCCGGGCTGCTGGCCGTCGTGCCCGCCGGCGGCACCGGAGCGGCCGTCGCGCTCGTCGTGCTCGTCGGGGTGGGCTACGCCGGGATGCAGATGTTCCCGCTGGCGATGCTGCCCGACGTCATCGCCGCCGACGAGTCGGCGTCCGAGGAGCGGCGCGCCGGGGTGTTCACCGGCGTCTGGACCGCGGCGGAGACGCTCGGCCTGGCCGTCGGGCCGGGGTTGCTCGGCCTCCTGCTCTCCGTGGCGGGGTACGTCTCGTCGACCGGGGACGAGGTGGTCGCCCAGTCCGACGGTGCGGTGCTCGCCGTGCGCCTGGGGTTCAGCGTCGTCCCGGCGCTGTTCGTCCTGCTCAGCCTGCCGGTCCTCGCCCGGTACCGGCTCGACGACCGGGAGGCCGCCGCATGACCCCGCAGGACGTGCTCGCCGAGCTGACCGCGATGCAGGCCGGGGACCTGCCCACCCACGGCGGCGCGACGATGGCCTACGTCTACGACTCCGGCCGAGCCGACATCGACGAGCTCGCGGCCGCGGCGCAGGCGGCGTTCCAGTGGACGAACGCGCTCGACCCGACCGCCTTCCCGAGCGTCGCGCGGATCGAGAACGACCTGGTCGGCGCCGCCGTCGGCCTGCTCGGCGGCGACGCCGCCACCGTGGGCACGCTGACCAGCGGCGGCACCGAGAGCTGCCTGCTGGCCGTCCTCGCCGCCCGCGAGCGGTGGCGCCGCACGGCCGGGGCCGGCCGGGCGCGCCTCCTCCTGCCGGTCACCGCGCACGCCGCCTTCCGCAAGGCCGCCCACCTCTTCGGCCTCGAGGTCGTCGACGTCGCGGTCGATCCGGCCACCTGCCGCGCGGACCCGTCGGTCGTCGCGGGCCTGCTGGACGAGCGGACGGCGCTGGTCGTGGTCAGCGCGCCGTCCTACCCGCACGGCGTCCTCGACCCGGTCGCCGACATCGCCGCGCTCACCGCCGCGGCCGGCGTCCCCTGCCACGTCGACGCCTGCATCGGCGGCTGGATCCTGCCCTTCCTGGACGACGTCCCCGAGCCGTTCGACCTGTCGGTCCCCGGCGTCACCTCGCTCTCGGTCGACCTGCACAAGTACGGCTACGCGCCGAAGGGCGTCTCGGTGCTGCTCACCGCCGACCCCGAGCTGCGGCAGGAGCACTGGTTCGCCACCGCCGGCTGGCCGGGCTACCCCGTCGTCAACCCGACGCTGGCCGGCACCCGTCCGGCCGGTGCCATGGCCGCGGCCTGGGCGGTGCACCGCTGGCTGGGCACCGACGGGTACCGCGCCCTGGCCCGGCAGGCGCACGCCGCCACCCGCGCCCTCGCGACCGGCATCGCCGCGATCGACGGTCTGCGGGTGGTCGGGGACCCGGTGACCACGCTGGTCGCCGTCGCCCAGCACGGTGCCGACGGCGTCGACGTGCTCAACCTCGCCGACGAGATGACCGCCCGGGGCTGGCTGCTCCAGCCCCAGCCGCCGTTCGCCCAGCCGGGTGGCGACCTGCCGGCGACGCTGCACCTGACCGTCACCGGGGCGACGGCCGACCGGGTGCCGGCGCTGCTCGCCGACCTGGCCGACGCCGCCGGCGCGGCGGCCGCCCTGCCCCGCCCGGTGGCCGACCCCGAGCTGGTCGCCGCGGCCGCGACCATCGACCCGGCGGCCCTCACCGTCGCCGAGGTCGACGCGCTGCTCGAACTCGCCGGGGTGGGCGGCGGACGGCTCCCGGAGCGGATGGCGCCGGTGCACGCCCTGGTGGCCGCGCTGCCGCGGGCGGTCGCCGAGCGCCTGCTCGCCGGCGTCCTCGACCTGGTCTACCGGCCGGCCCCTAGACGGTGACGCCCTGCTCCCGGGCGCAGGCGGCCACGGCCTCGGCCACGGCGGCCGCGACCCGGCGGTCCAGCGGGCTCGGCACGATGTAGTCGGCCCGCACCTCGTCGCCGACGACGTCGGCGATCGCGGTGGCCGCGGCCAGCTTCATCTCCTCGGTGATGCTGGTGGCGCCGGCGTCGATGGCACCCCGGAAGATTCCGGGGAACGCGAGCACGTTGTTGATCTGGTTGGGCAGGTCGCTGCGGCCGGTGGCGACGACGGCGGCGTACTTCGCGGCCATCTCCGGGTCCACCTCGGGCGTCGGGTTGGCCAGCGAGAAGACGATGCAGTTCTCGGCCATGGAGGCGATCGCCGCCTCCGGGACCGAACCGCCCGAGACCCCGACGTAGACGTCGGCGCCGGCCAGCGCGGAGACCATCGTCCCGGCGAACCCGGCCTGGTTGGTGTTCTCGACCAGCCACTGCTTCGTGCCGGTCAGCGCCTCGCGGCCGGCGTGCAGGATGCCCTGGGAGTCGGCGACGGCGATCTCGCGGACGCCCGCCTCGAGCAGGATCTTGGTGCAGGCCACGCCCGCGGCCCCGGCCCCGGAGACGACCACCCGCAGGTCGGCGAGCTCGCGGCCGACCACCTTCGCGGCGTTGCGCAGCGCGGCCAGGACGACGATCGCCGTGCCGTGCTGGTCGTCGTGCATGACCGGGATGTCGAGGCGCTCGCGCAGCCGGGCCTCGATCTCGAAGCAGCGGGGGGCGCTGATGTCCTCGAGGTTGATCCCGCCGAAGGACGGCGCGATCGCCGCGACCGTCTCCACGATCGCGTCGACGTCGGTGGTCGACAGCACGACCGGGACGGCGGAGAGCCCCGCGAACTCCTTGAACAGGCACGCCTTGCCCTCCATCACCGGCAGCGACGCCGTCGGCCCGATGTCGCCGAGGCCGAGCACCGCGGTGCCGTCGGAGACGACGGCGACCACGCGGGGCGACCAGGTGAACCGGCGCGCGAGGTCGGGCTCGGCGGCGATGGCGCTGGAGACCCTGGCGACCCCCGGCGTGTAGGTGAGCGCGAGGTCGGCGGTCGACTCGATCGGCCGGGTGGAGACCACCGCGAGCTTGCCGCCCTCGTGCACCGCGAAGGCCGGGTCACCGGCGAAGCGGTCGGAGGTCTGCTGATCGGAAGCGTCGATGCCGCCCATGGACACCGAGCGTAATCGGGGACCGGGCGCCGTCGGCCGGTCAGGTGCTCGGTCTCAGCCGGAGGGCGGGGCGGGCAGCCGGCCCGGCCGCGGCCAGAGCCGGCCCACGACCCGCCCGACCACGACGGCTGGCCCGTACGACCGGCTGTCATCGGTGACGAACGCGTTGTCGCCCTCCACCCAGTGCCCGCCGTCCACCCGACGGCGCACCCGCTTCACGACGAGCAGCTCGGGCCGGGAGGGGAACCGTGCGAGGACGACGTCACCAGCGCGGGCCGCGCCGGGAGGGACCCGGCGGGCCAGCAGCCGGTCGCCGTGCCGCACCGTCGGCGACATCGACGGGCCGGTCACCCGCACCTGGACCCAGGCGCTGCGCAGGCCCTCGACCGCTTCGCCCGCGCTGTCGTCGTGGATCACCGCGAGTAGGGTCGCAGACGACCCAACCCCACGACATCCGGAGGCACCTCCATGCGTCTCACCCGCATGTTCTCCGCCGTGGAGGCCACCGCGCACTGCGACCTCCCCTGCGGCGTGTACGACCCGGCCCAGGCCCGCATCGAGGCCGAGTCGGTCAAGGCCATCCAGGAGAAGTACCAGGCCAACGAGGACCCGGTCTTCCGGCAGCGCGCCGTCCTGATCAAGGAGCAGCGGTCGGACCTGGTCAAGCACCACCTGTGGGTGCTGTGGACCGACTACTTCAAGGCCCCGCACTTCGAGAAGTACCCGCAGCTGCACGAGCTGTTCAACAAGGCCACCAAGCAGGCCGGCGCGGCCGGTGGCAAGGGCAGCATGGACCCCGCAGAGGGCCAGAAGCTGCTCGACTACATCGCCGAGATCGACAAGATCTTCTGGGAGACGAAGGCCGCCGCCTGACCTCCGCACCGACGGAGCCGTCGCACCGCCTCCCCGGCGGGCGGCGGCTCCGTCGTTCCCGGGCCGGGGTGCACGTGCCGACCCCGTCCGGGCCCGGCCGGTAACGTTCGGCCCACCATGCGCATCGACCGGGCCGGGTGGCCTTTCATCACCGGACCCCTCGCCCCCGCGGCTCTGGCTGCGCTCGCCGGACGCTGGTGGGCGGCTCGATGGGTCGCACTGCCGTTCCTCGGCCTGTCGGCCTACATGGCGCTGTTCTTCCGGGACCCGGACCGGAGCTGCGACGTCGTCCCGCCGCACCCCGACGACGTGCTCTCCCCCGCCGACGGCGTGGTGATGGTCGCCGGGGAGCCGCAGGACGGGGTCGCCCCCGAGGGCGACTGGCAGCAGGTCAGCGTCTTCCTCTCCGTCGTCGACGTGCACGTCAACCGGTCGCCGTACCACGGCGAGGTCGTCGAGAGCTCCTACCGGAAGGGCAGCTTCCTGGCCGCCTACCGCAAGGAGTCCGCGCACCGGAACGAGCGCAGCGAGCTCTGGCTGCGCGAAGGCGACCGGACCGTCGTCTTCCGGCAGATCGTCGGCGTGCTGGCCCGCCGCATCGTCACCCGCACCGGCGTGGGCGACCGGCTGGCGACCGGTGAGCGGATGGGGCTGATGAAGTTCGGCTCCCGGATGGACGTCTTCGTCCCCCGCGAGTGCCAGATCACCGTGACCACGGGGCAGCGGGTGCGCGGCGGCGAGACCGTCATCGCGCGCTGGCCCGCCGCGGGCTGAGGCCCCGCCATGCCACCCACGCGTCGCACGGCCACCGTGGAGTTCGTCCGGGGCTCGGTGCGGGGCACGCGCCGCCGCGCGCTGGCCACGCTCCCGAGCCTGTTCACGCTCGGCAACATGTTCTGCGGGTTCTTCGCCATCCTGGTGTCGATCCGCGGCCAGTACGAGCTCGCCGCGGTGCTGCTCGGGCTCTCCGTCCTCTTCGACATCACCGACGGCGCCGTCGCCCGGCTGGTCGGCTCGGTCACCCCGTTCGGGCTGCAGTTCGACTCGCTCGCCGACCTGGTGTCATTCGGCCTGGCCCCGGCGCTGCTCGCCTTCACCCTCTTCTCCGAGGGCCAGGACGAGTGGGACCCGCTGGGCTGGGTGGTCTGCTTCGTGTGGGTGGCCTGCGCGGCGATCCGGCTCGCCCGGTTCAACACCACCGTCGACCCGACGGCGGACAAGCGCTACTTCGTCGGCATGCCGAGCCCCGGCGCGGCGGGCGTCGTCCTGGCGTCGGTGTTCGCGTTCGGTGACTCCATGCAGGGCCGCGACCGGCTCTGGGTGCTGCTGATCGTCCTGGTGCCGGCACTGCTGATGGTCACCAACATCCGCTTCCGGTCCTTCCGGTCGCTGGTCAGCCCGAAGAGCGGGCGTCCCTACGGGCTGATCGCGACCGCGGTGCTGCTGGTGATCGGCTTCGCGTTCGTCCCCGTGGTCACCGGCATCGCGCTGGCCTACGGCTACCTGCTGGCGCCGGTCCTCGTCCCGATCGTCGCCCCGCTGGGCCGGCTGCTGCCCACCCGCCTCAAGGAGGTCCTGTCGTGACCGTGCGGCCCATCCGGCCCGACGACGTTCCCGCGGTGGTCGGGCTCGTCCGTGAGCTCGCCGAGTACGAGAAGGCGCTCGACGAGGTGCGACTGACCGAGGACCAGCTCACCGCGCACCTGTTCGGCGACTCCCCCGCCCTCTTCGGTCACGTCGCCGAGGTGGGCGGCGAGGTCGTCGGCATGGCCCTGTGGTTCCTCAACTTCTCCACCTGGCGCGGCACGCACGGCATCTACCTCGAGGACCTCTACGTCTCCCCCGCCCACCGCGGCACCGGCCTGGGCAAGGAGCTGCTGCGCACGCTGGCCGCGCTCTGCGTCGAGCGCGGCTACTCGCGGCTGGAGTGGTCGGTGCTCGACTGGAACACCCCGTCGATCGAGTTCTACGAGGCGGCCGGCGCCGTCCCGATGGACGAGTGGACCGTCTTCCGCCTCACCGACGACGCCCTTCCCCGCTTCGCCGCCTCGCGTTCACCGCGCTGAGCACGGGTCGGGTCGCCCGCGGGCACTAGCGTGTGCGCCGTGACGACCGAACGCGGACCGATCGAGTGCTGGCTCACCGACATGGACGGCGTCCTCGTCCACGAGGAGAAGGCGCTCCCGGGCGCCGCCGAGTTCCTCGAGCGCCTGGTGGACAAGGGCCGCCGCTTCCTGGTCCTGACGAACAACTCGATCTTCACGCCGCGCGACCTCGCCGCGCGGCTGGCCCGCACCGGCCTGCACGTGCCGGAGGAGGCCATCTGGACCTCGGCGCTGGCGACGGCGGACTTCCTCACCACCCAGCTGCCCGGCGGCTCGGCCTACGTGATCGGTGAGGCGGGCCTGACGACGGCGCTGCACGAGGTCGGCTACGTGATGACCGACTCCGACCCCGACTACGTCGTCCTCGGCGAGACGCGCACCTACTCGTTCGAGGCCATCACGCGGGCCATCCGGCTGATCGGCCGCGGCGCCCGCTTCATCGCCACCAACCCCGACGTCACCGGCCCCTCGCCCGAGGGGCCGCTGCCGGCCACCGGGTCGGTGGCCGCCATGATCACCCGCGCGACCGGCGCCGAGCCCTACTTCGTCGGCAAGCCGAACCCGATGATGTTCCGCAGCGCCATGAACCGGATCGAGGCGCACTCCGAGTCGACGATCATGGTGGGCGACCGCATGGACACCGACGTCGTCGCCGGCATCGAGGCGGGACTCGAGACGGTCCTCGTGCTGTCGGGCTCCACGAGCGCGGCCGACGTCGGGCGCTTCCCGTTCCGGCCGAGCCGGATCTGCGACTCGATCGCCGACGTCATCGACCTGGTGTAGGAGTCAGGCCGCCTCAGCGGTCCAGGTACGGCAGCCGCGCCTCCGGGGTGGCCAGCAGGTAGAGGACCGTCGCGACGACGACCAGGACCGGGACGCCGACCAGCGGCAGCTGCGCCTCGAAGGCGGCGACGAAGCCCGACAGGCCGAGGAAGATCTGCGCGGCGACCACCGGCCCGCGCGCCCAGCCGGCCGCCCGCGCCAGGCCGGCGGCGGCGGCACCGAGCCCGGCCGCGAGGAGCGCGAGGACGACCACCTCGGCCAGGGCGCGGGCGAGGCTGTCGGGGTCGCCGGTGAGGGTCAGCCACAGCCACACGAGCGCGCCGGCGCCGATGGCCACCGCTTCGAGGCCCACCACGAGCGCGGCGCGGCGCAGCGCCGGTGGCGCCTCGGTCCGCTCGCGCTCCGGGCGCGGCGCGGACGGCACGGCAGCCGCACCGAACAGCCGGTCCATGACCCGGCGCGGCGGCTGGGACGACGGGCTGCTGGGCTCGGGCACGACGCGAGGTTACGCGGATCCGCTGCTGCGCTGGTTAGCCTTGCGTCCATGCGTGCGCTCGTGGTGGTCAACCCCGCGGCGACGACCACCAGCGCCAAGATGCGCGACGTGCTCGTCGGCGCCCTGGCGAGCGAGCTCAAGCTCGACGTCGTGGAGACCGGCCACCGCGGGCACGGCCGGGAGCTCGGTGAGCAGGCCGTCGCCGAGGGCATGGACCTCGTGGTGTCCGTCGGTGGCGACGGCACGGTGAACGAGGTGGTCAACGGGCTGCTGGCGAACGGCCCGGCGCCGCACCTGCCCATGCTCGCCGTCGTCCCCGGCGGGTCGACCAACGTCTTCTCGCGGGCGCTCGGCCGCTCCCGCGACCCGGTGGAGGCGACGGCGGAGATCCTGGCGTCGCTGCGGGCCGGACGCACCCGCATGGTCTCCCTGGGCACCGCGAGCGCGACCGGCACCAGCACCGCGGCCGTCCGGGGGACCACGCCGCAGGCGGCCGAACGGGCCGCCGAGGCCGAGGCCGCGGCGCACGACGGCTGGACCGACCCGCGATGGTTCGTGTTCGCCGCGGGGCTCGGCTTCGACGCCGAGGTCATCGCCCGCGTCGAGGCCCGGCGGGCCGCCGGACGCCGCTCCACCGGCGCGCTCTACGTCAAGGAGGCGACCAGCGCCTTCCTGCTGGGCCGAGAGCGCCGCCGGCCGGCGATGACGCTGCACCTGCCGGGCGAGCCGGACCTCGACGAGCTGTTCCTCTGCCTGGTGTCGAACGTCAGCCCGTGGACCTACCTGGGCGCCCGGCCGGTGAACCCGTCGCCGGAGGCCAGCTTCGACACCGGCCTGGACGTCTTCGCGATGGGCCGCATGGGCGCGCTGCGCATGCTGCACACGCTGCGCCAGACGCTCGCCCGCGAGCCCGACGCCCGCGGGCGGGGGATCCACCGGCGGCACGACCTCGAGGAGTTGTCGCTGAGCGCCAGCCGCCCGCAGGGCTGGCAGGTCGACGGCGACCACCTGGGGACGGCGACGGGCCTCCGGGTCCGGCACGTGCCCGCCGCGCTGCGCGTCGTGGCCTGATCAGGCCGATCGGTTGTGCACGTCCGGAAGCGCTTGTCAACGGTCTCGACCGGCGTGTGGTTCCGTCGAGTGGCGGGCCTAGCACGCGCGTGGTGAGGTTGCTCACGCGGGGTCGAACGACGGCCACGATCCGCTTGACAGGCGTTCATCTCGTGAAAACATCGCTGCAGAACGCAACTTGCCAGTAACAAAGCAAGTGGGTCGCTGAGCCACCAGCGCTGGGGAACCGGTGTCGGCCCCGCACCGCGGTCCGAGGCCCGGCGACCGAAGTACCAACCGTAGACGACACCGAGGAGTACACCGCCATGGACTGGCGCCACCGCGCGCTCTGCCGGGACGAGGATCCGGAGCTGTTCTTCCCGATCGGGACGACCGGCCCCGCCGTCGTGCAGATCGAGCAGGCCAAGGCCGTGTGCCGCCGCTGCCCCGTGGTGCAGTCGTGCCTGGACTGGGCCCTGCGCTCGGGTCAGGACTCCGGCGTCTGGGGTGGGCTCTCCGAGGACGAGCGACGCGCGCTGAAGCGCCGTCAGGCTCGCACCCGGGTGACCACCGCCTGAACCGGGGCACCACCGGCACCCGGGGGAACTCCCCCGCGGCGCCCGCACGACCAACAGATCGCCTCGAGGCCGGTCCGGGATCTCCCGGGCCGGCCTCGGCGCTTCTCAGCGCCTCGGCAGGCCCGCTCCGCGGAGCGTCAGCACCGCCTCGGTGCCCGCGCGGCCTTCCGGCGCCCCCATCGTGAGCTCGCCCCCGAGCTCGCTGACCACGAGGGTCCGCACGATCTGCAGGCCCAGCCCGTCGCTGCCGGCCGGGTCGAAGCCCTCGGGCAGGCCGCGCCCGTCGTCCCGGACCCGGACGACGAGGTCGTCGCCGTCCCGCTCGGCGACGAGCTCGATCACGCCGGGCTCCCCCTCGGGGAAGGCGTGCTCCGCCGCGTTGTGCAGCAGCTCGGTCACCGCGAGGACCAGCGGCGTCGCGGCCGCCGCGGGCAGCTCGCCGAACGTGCCGTTCCGGCGGGTGCGCGCGGCCGGCCCCACCGACGTCAGGTCGCCCAGCATGGGCAGCACCTGGTCGAGGACGTCGTCGACGTCGACGACGTCCTCCCTGCTGCCGGCGAGGGTCTCGTGGACGACGGCGATCGACGCGACCCGCCGCACCGACTCCTCGAGCGCTGCCCGGGCGGCGGGCTCGGTCATCCGCCGGGCCTGCAGGCGCAGCAGCGCGGCCACGGTCTGCAGGTTGTTCTTCACCCGGTGGTGGATCTCCCGGATGGTGGCGTCCTTGGTGAGCAGCGCCCGGTCGCGGCGGCGGACGTCGGTGACGTCGCGGACCAGCACCAGGGCTCCCGCCTCCCCGCCCGGCGCCTGCAGCGGGAGGGCACGGAGGAGCATCGTGGCGGTCGGCCCCTCGACGTCGACGGGGTCGGGGAAGCGGCCGGCGACGGCCGCCGCGACCACGGCGGCCGCGGCCTCGCCGGCGACCCGGTCGGCCGCCGCGGTCCGGGTCAGCTCGGCCAGATCGGCCCCCACGACGTCGCCCGGGGCGCCGATGCGGCGGTAGGCCGACAGCGCGTTCGGGCTGGCGTAGGTGGCCCTCCCGGAGGAGTCGAGCCGCACGAGCCCGTCGCCCACGCGCGGGCTCATCTCGGCGTCCTGCAGCTTCTGCGGGGGGAAGGTCCCCGCCGACACCATCAGGCAGAGGTCGGCCGCGATGTCGAGGTAGGTGAGCTCGAGCGTGGACGGCGACCGGGTGACGGCCAGGTTCGTGTCCTTCGCGAGCACCGCGACGACGACGCCGTCGTGCCGCACCGGGATCACCTCGCGGCGGCGGGGCGCCTGCCCGGTCCAGTCGGGCTCGCCCTCGGTGACCGGCCGGCCGTCGCGGTGCGCCGTCCGGAACGGCTCGGCGACGTCGCCGGTCACCTCGCTGCCCACGAGGTCCTCGGGCCGGCTGGTGGGCGCGGTCAGCGGCCGGACCTGGGCCACGCACCACCAGGCCCCGTCGGCCAGGGGCACCCAGAGCGTCAGGTCGGCGAAGGCGAGGTCGGCCAGCAACTGCCAGTCGGCCACCAGCCGGCGGGCGTGGTCGACCTGCGAGGGACTGGAGGCCGCCCCTCGGGTGAGGCGCTCGGAGAGGCTGCTCATGGTGCTCCGAGGGTAGGGCGCGCCGCCGCATAGGCTCGCGCCGTGGTCCCGAGCACCTCCTCCGCGTCCCTGTCCGTCGAACCCGCCCGGCCGGAGGACTTCGACCGCATCGCCTCGGTCACCGTGGAGACCTACGTCGGTGGCGGCCTCGCCTCGCCGGGGTACGCGGCAGAGCTCGCCGACGTCGCCGGCCGCGCGGACCGGGCCGAGCTGCTCGTGGTCCGGGACGAGGACGGCCGGCTGGTCGGCAGCGTGGCGCTGGTCCTGCAGGGCGACTTCGGCGAGGTCACCGAGTCCGAGGACGACGCCGGCGTGCGGATGCTGGTCGTCGACCCCGCCGCCCAGGGCCGGGGGATCGGGACGACGCTGATGACCGCGTGCATCGACCGCGCCCGCGCCGCCGGGAAGCGCCGCGTGGTGCTGTCGACCGGCTCGCGGATGACGGCGGCGCAGCGGCTCTACGAGCGGCTGGGCTTCGTGCGGCTGCCGGAGCGGGACTGGACGCCGGTGCCGGGCATCGACCTCAAGGTGTACGCGCTGGCGCTCTAGGCGTCCGCGACGGTGGCGATGAGGTCGCCCTCCTGGAGCACCTCGCCCTCGACGACGTGCAGCTCCCGGACGACGCCGGCCCGCTCGGTGAGGACCGGGATCTCCATCTTCATCGACTCGAGGATCACCAGCGTGTCGCCGGCGGCCACCAGCGCACCCGGCTGCACGAGGACCTTCCAGACGCTGGAGACCATCTCCGCGTGGATCTCCTCGACCGCCACCGTGCCTCCTCGTGATCGTCCACCGACCCGGACGTGATCATCCAAGCACGCTCAGCCGGTGGGAACGCTCCGCCCGGCGGTCAGTCGCTGCAGCACCGCGCACACCTCCGCGCCGTCGTGCGGCACCCCGGCGTCGCTCAGCCCGGTGAGCGCATCGGAGACCGCGCCGGCCGCGGTGCGCGTGTCCGGCCCGGCCGCGCTCACGGTGGCCAGCAGCGCGTCGTACCAGCCGTCCAGCCGGTCACCGGGCTCGTAGCCGGTGACCGCGAGCAGCTCCACCCCCTCCGGCGCCACGGGCCGCGTGCTGCCCGGCAGCCGGCCGGTCACCCGCCCGGCGGTCCCCGGCGGCAGGGTGGCCCGGAGCTGGGCGGCGACGGCGGCGCGGGGTGCCCGCTCGTCCGCCCGCACCGACCCGCCGGTCGCGCTCCGCAGCGCGAGCTCGACGGCGTCCACCCCGTGCGCCCGCTCCAGCACCGCCATGTCGAGGGAGAACCCCGCGGCGACCTCGGCCAGGTCGCCGTCCGGGGCGATCCCGACCGTGACCAGCCCGCGCCAGCCGACGTCGGCCAGGCGGTGGGCGGTGGGCGGGAGCTCCAGCGCGGCGCCCCCGGGCCAGTCCTCCGGCGTCCAGCTGACGCGGGCGATGCCGGCGGCCCGGTCCCGGGCGACGGGCGTGACGAACCGCAGGCCGTCGGCCGTCACCCAGGCCAGGAGCCCGCGCTCGCTGGCCGGCTCCACGCCGTCGCCGCCGAGACGCTCGAGCACCTCCGCGTCGGGGCCGATCCAGAGCAGGCCCGCCGCCACGACGGCCGCGGCCAGCCGGGCGTTGCCGGCCAGGGCAGGCGTCACGGGCAGGACCGCGCGCACGCCGCTGCGCCGGGCGGCCTCCACGATGCGGTCGACCGCCAGGTAGGACTCGGTGGCCGGGGGAGGTCCGAGCAGCACCGCGTCGTCGGCCAGCCGGACGTGCCTGGCCGACCGCTCCGACTCCGAGTGCACCGCCACGGCCTTGACGCCCAGGCGGGTGCACGCCGCCACCACGGCGCAGGCGACCGGCCCCCGGCCGGCCACGAGCACGCTCTCGATCCCCAGTTGCGCCACCACTGCCCCCTCAGCACTCCCCCGCCCGGCACGCAGCCGGAGCACGCCGTGAGAGGCTGTACGGCGTCAGCTTGGCGGTTCCGGCGACGCTGCGCACGATACGTGCCCCGTCGTCCCGGCCCGCGAGAACCAGGGTCTGCGGGCCCACCGGCAGCGAGAGGAGGGCAGCGATGTCCAAGCGCGGACGCAAGCGTCGCTCCCGCAAGGGGAACAAGGCCAACCACGGCAAGCGCCCCAACGCCTGAGAACGCGAGAAGCGCCCCACCTCCGCGACAGCGGACGTGGGGCGCTTCTGTCTCTCCGGGATCAGGCCGGACCGGTGTGCTCGGTGGTGATCCGCTCGACGCTGACCTGCGTGCCGTCCTCCTCGAAGGAGACGCTGGTCAGCTGGATCTTGATGCGCTCGCGCAGACCCGCGGGCGGGGCGTCCCCGCCGCAGCGGCGCCGGACCAGCGCCTTGAACTCCTGCTCGATGCCGAACTCCCGCAGGCACGAGGAACAGTCCTCGAGGTGCTCGGCGATCTGGGCGCGGCGCTCGTCCCGGGTCTCGTGGTCGAGGAACTCGAACACGTGGGTGAGCACGTCGTCGCACGAGTTGATCTCGATCGGCTTGCCGTGGCCATGGACGTCGTCGGTCATGACTGGCTCGCCTCCTCACCGGCTCCGGCGCGGACGAAGCCGCGCTCACGGGCGTAGTCGGCCAGCAGCTTCTGCAGTCCCCGTCGACCGCGGTGCAGTCGCGACATCACGGTCCCGATCGGGGTGCCCATGATCTCGGCGATCTCCTTGTAGGCGAAACCCTCGACGTCGGCGAGGTACACCGCCAGCCGGAAGTCCTCGGGGAGCTGCTGCAGGGCCTCCTTGATGTCGGAGTCCGGCAGGTGGTCCAGCGCCTCGATCTCCGCCGACCGCAGGCCGCTGGAGGTGTGCTCCTCGGCCGCGTACAGCTGCCAGTCCTGCACCTGCTCGGTGGGGTACTGCTGCGGCTGCCGCTGCTTCTTGCGGTAGCTGTTGATGTAGGTGTTGGTCAGGATCCGGTACAGCCACGCCTTGAGGTTCGTTCCCTCGGCGAACTGGTGGAAGGCCGAGTAGGCCTTCACGAACGTCTCCTGCACCAGGTCCTCGGCGTCGGCCGGGTTGCGGGTCATCCGCAGGGCCGCCGGGTACAGCTGGTCGAGGAAGGGCAGCGCGTCCCGCTCGAAACGGGCGTCGCGCTCGGCACGTGTCTCTGCCACCTCGGCCCGGCTGCCGTCGGCACGGGCCTCCGGCGTCTCGACGGGGCCGCTCGCCTCGGGAGTCTGATCTGCGGTCTGCTCGGGCACCGACCGTCCTCTCTGGGGCCCCCGGATGCGGGGCGCCGCATCGGTCGATCCTAGCCGCGCGGCGTCGGGACGGCCCGGGGGCCGCCGGTGCGCGGCCCTCGGGCGGGCGCTGGAGACGGTGCTGCTCACGGGCGGTGCAACCGGCGACCCTCGGCCACGATTCCCGGATACCCGGCGACGGGCGGGGAGACGCTCGCTACGCTCCCCCGCCGTGGCGGCGACCCCCGCGGTGCGGGTACTCGAGAAGAGCGGGGTGGCGCACGCCCTGCACCCCTACGACCCCGAGCACCCCTCCGACCAGGGGCACGGCGAGGCGGCCGTCGCCGCGCTCGGGGCTGATCCGCACCAGGTGTTCAAGACGCTGCTGGCGCGGGTGGACGGCGCGCTGACCGTCGCCGTCGTCCCGGTGGCCGGCACGCTGGACCTCAAGGCGCTGGCCGCCGCCACCGGCGGCCGCAAGGCCGTGATGGCCGATCCGGCCGACGCCGAGCGGGCCACGGGCTACGTGCTGGGCGGCATCAGCCCGCTGGGCCAGAAGAAGGCGCTGCCCACCGTCGTCGACGAGTCGGCGCTCGGGTTCCCGACCGTGATGGTCAGCGCCGGCAAGCGCGGACTGCAGGTCGAGCTGCCGCCCGCCGAGCTCGTGCGCCTCACCCGCGCACGCACGGCTCCGATCGGACGCTGACCCGCGTGCCGCGGACGGACGACGCGACCGAGTCGCGGCTGTGGTCCGCCCTGCGCGAGGGCAGGCGCGACGACGTCGTCGCGGCGGTGCTCGGCCTGCCCCCGGACCGTCGTCGGCGGCTGCGGCCGCGGGTCCGGGCACACGATCGCTCGGTGAGCGCGGAGCCGACCGGGGCACGTTCGCCCGACGGGACCTGGTCCGGCGAGCTCACCGCCGCGCACTGGTCGGCAGCCACGGCCGCCGTGCTGGGCTGCTCCACCCTGGAGCAGGCGGTGACCTACCACCCGCTGGACCCACCCGACGCCGAGGAGCTGCCCCGGGCGTTGTTCCCGGGCCGGCTGGAGGCCTTCGCCCACGAGTGGTTCGCGCGGTTCCTTCGCGATCCGAAGGCGCACGACCGCCTCCGCGGGATCGGCGCGGTCTTCGACTGGGTCCGCGACGGCCTGATCCCCCCGCCGGTCGAGCGCGGCGCCGTCCTCTTCCTGGTCACGAACACGCCGAAGGCGTTCGACGGACCCGACCTGCTGCGCTACCTCGAGGCCCGGCCGCCCCTGATCGACGTCACCCTCCGGCGCATCTTCGACGTCGACGGGACGCGGGGCGCCTCCCTCGCCCAGCGCGACGAGCAGGCGGAGCCGGGCCGGCGCGTGGACGACTTCGTCGTCCCCGAGCTGATCCGCCGAGGTCACTGGACCGTCGACTTCGTCGACGACGGCATCGCGCGAGCCCTCGCCCGGGGCCAGTCGCCCTACCTCGCCCGCTGGTTCCACGGCCTCGCTGCCCAGGTCGCCGGGCTGCGGGATCCCGGTCGTCAGCCGTAGGGAGTGAGCAGCTGGTCGACCGGGGCGTGGTCGTCGGTGAGCACCTCGGCGTCGCCGACGAATCGGTCCAGCTCCGCGCCCTGCGCCACCTGCCACACCAGGTCGCGCTCGGTCAGCCGGTCGGCGATGCGGTCCGCCGGGATCGGCGAGCGGGAGGCGACGGCGACGACGTTGCCGCCGTCCTCCCCGTCGAGCACCGGGATGCGGGCGAGCAGGGCCACGTGCGGGAAGACCGCCCGCAGGGTGGCGAGCTCCGCGCGCACGAAGTCCAGCGGCGGGTGGTCGATGAGGTTGATCGCGTAGACGCCGTCGTCGGTCAGCGCCCGGTCGATCAGCTCGACCGCCTCCCGGGTGGTCAGCTGCCAGGGCACCGACAGCCCGCCGAAGGCGTCCCCGACGACGAGATCGCGCGTCCCCGCCGGCTCGTCGGCCAGGCCGACCCGTCCGTCGGTCACCCGCACCCGCAGCTCCGGGGAGGTTTCCAGGCCCAGCTGCTCGCGGTCGATCGCGACGACGCCCGGGTCCACCTCCAGCACCAGGCTCTCGGTCCCCGGCCGGACCTCGGCCAGGTAGCGGGGCAGGGTCAGCCCTCCCCCGCCGACGTGCAGCGCCGACAGCGGTGCCCCCTGCTCGCCGAGCGCGTCGGTGACCGCGGCGATCGCGCGGACGTACTCGAACTCCAGGTGCGTCGGGTCCTCGAGGTCGACGTAGGAGTGCCGGGCGGTGTCCAGGTAGAGGATCCGGCCGGAGGCGCGCTCGGGATCGGCCTCCACCCGGGCGCAGTGGTAGCCGGTCTCGATCTCGCACGGGCTCGGGGCGACCCACGCGAGCACTCCCCCGACCAGCGCCAGCACCAGCAGCCCGACCGGCACCTGGCCGGCACCACCGGCGGTGCGGCGCCGGAGGAAGACGCCCACGGCCACGCCGACGGCGGCGGTGACCGCGCCGGCGCCGACGAGGATGACGCTGCTGGGCAGGATCGCGACGAGGACGAAGCCGGTGGCGAAGGTCGCCGCGATCCCGCCCAGCGTGCCGATGCCCGACAGCCGCCCGACCACCGCGCCGGTCTCGTCGAGGCTGGCCAGCTGCAGCTTGACCACCATCGGGGGCACGGCGGACAGCAGCGCCGCCGGGACGACGACCGCGACCGCGGCCAGCAGCAGGACCCCGCCGGCATCCGCCCCGGTCAGCAGGGAGCCGGTGAACCGCACCAGCGGGAGGACGGCGACGACGAGCGCCCCGCCGGCGACCATGAGCGGCGCGATCAGCCGCCGCGGGTCGGTGCGGTCGGCGACCAGCCCACCGGACCAGGCGCCGATGGCGATCGCGGCCAGCGCGTAGCCGATGACGGCGGTGCTCGTCTGCAGGGTGACGCCGACGTACGGCGCGATCAGCCGCAGCCCGACGATCTCCAGGACGAGCACGACGCCGGAGGAGAGGAACGTGACCAGCGCGGCCACCCAGCCGGGCAGGGCTGCACGGGCCGGCGGTGCGACGTCGGGCCGGTCGGCCGGTGCCGCCACGTCAGAACAGCGCCGGCTGGTCGGCCGGGGCGCTGACGGACTCGGCCCGCTCGACCAGCTGCCGGCCGTTGTTGGCCACGTTGTTCACCGCGGTGCTCACCGGCCGCAGCTCCAGCGCCTCCACCACCTCCGGCGGGGTGGGCGCGCTCAGCTCGGTGACGTCCTCGCGCGCCGGGTCCAGCCAGGCGCTCCAGCGGTCGGGCGGCAGCACCAGCGGCATCCGCTCGTGGATCTCGGTCAGCTCGCCGACGGCGGGAGCGGTCACGACCGTGCAGGTGTAGAGCCGGTCGTCGCCGCGCCCCCACACCTCCCACAGACCGGCGAAGGCGAGCACCGATCCGTCGCGCGGGGTGATGAAGTAGGGCTGCTTGCCCGGAGAGTCCAGCCGCTTCGCCCACTCGTACCAGCCGTCGGCCGGCACGAGGCACCGGCGGGAGGCGGCCGCCTTGCGGAAGGCGGGCTTCTCGGTGAGCGACTCGACCCGGGCGTTGAGCAGCCGGTTGCCCACCGATGCGTCCTTGGCCCACGAGGGCACCAGCCCCCAGCGGACGGTGCGCAGCTCCCGGTGGCCCCCGCCGGTGGGCGCACCCTCGGCGTCGCGCTCCTTCTTCCAGCGGACGACGTGGACGTCCTTGGTCGGGGCGACGTTGTAGTCGGCGGGCAGCGGCTGGAGCCCCTCGGCGCGCACCGCCTCGAACTCGACGACGAGGTCGTCGGGACTGCGGCTGGCGGCGTACCGACCACACATGACGCGCGTCCTCCCGGTGCTGGCTGCTCGACCCGCACTCTAGGTGCGGCCACCGACACCCCGCCGCCGGTGGCCGGGGCCCGGGCCGGGCGCCGGGTCGGAGCCGTGGACTTGACGGGCGACGCCGTGGAGAGACCAGGATCACCCCGTGACCGCGACCCAGACGCCCCCCACCGACCACCCGAAGACCGCCAGCGCCGCCGGTTCCCGGCGGTACGCGACGGTCAACCCCTTCACCGGCGAGACCGAGAGGGAGTTCGACTTCACCCCGACCGAGGCCATCGACGGGATCATCGAGCGCGCGCACGCCGGCTACCAGGAGTGGCGGCAGCGGTCGGTCGAGGACCGCGCGGCCGTGGTCCGCCGGGCCGCCGAGCTGATGGACGAGCGCATCCACGACCTCGCCGCGCTCACCACCCGGGAGATGGGCAAGCGCACGGAGGAAGCCGTCGGCGAGCTGTTCCTCTGCTCGATGATCCTCAAGTACTACGCCGACAACGGCCCCGGCTTCCTGCAGCCCACGACCGTCCAGCCGCTGTTCGGCGGCGGCGAGGCCGTCGTCGAGACCCAGCCGGTCGGGGCGCTGCTCGCCATCGAGCCGTGGAACTACCCCTACTACCAGGTCGTGCGCGTCGCCGGCCCGAACCTGGTGCTGGGCAACACGGTCATCCTCAAGCACTCGGAGATCACGCCGCAGTGCGCGCTGGCGATCGAGCAGCTGTTCACCGACGCCGGCGCCCCCGAGGGCGTCTTCACCAACACCTTCCTGCGGATCGAGGACGTCGAGCAGGTCATCGCCGACCCGCGCATCGCGGGCGTCACGCTGACCGGCAGCGAGCGCGCCGGCAGCGCCGTGGGCGCCCTCGCCGGCAAGCACCTGAAGAAGTCGGTGCTCGAGCTCGGCGGCAGCGACCCGTTCATCGTCCTGGATGCCGACGACCTCGCCGCCACCGTCAAGGCGGCGATCACCGGGCGGATGCAGAACACCGGGCAGGCGTGCATCGCGGCCAAGCGGATCATCGTCACCGAGGACGTCTACGAGCCGGTCGTGGCCGGCCTCCAGCAGGCGCTGGCCGGCTTCGCCCCCGGTGACCCGGCCGACCCCGGCACCACCCTCGCCCCGCTGTCGTCGGAGCAGGCGGCGAAGGACCTGCACGCGCAGATCCAGGACGCCGTCGACAAGGGCGCCACGGTGCTGGCCGGCGGTGGCCGCCCCGACCTGCCGGGTGCCTTCGTCGAGCCGACCCTGCTGGCCGACGTCACCCCCGACATGCGCGCCTACCACGAGGAGCTGTTCGGCCCGGCCGCCGTCGTCTACAAGGTCAAGGACGAGGACGAGGCGATCGCGCTGGCCAACGACACCGTCTACGGCCTGGGCGCCACCGTCATGAGCGGCGACCTCGACCGCGCCCGCGCGGTCGCCGCCCGGCTCGAGGCCGGGATGGTGTGGATCAACCAGCCCACCGGGTCCTCCCCCGAGCTGCCCTTCGGCGGGATCAAGCGGTCCGGTTACGGCCGGGAGCTGTCCGAGCTGGCCATGTTCGAGTTCGCCAACCGGCGGCTGCTGCGCACGGTGCCCGCCAAGAAGTCGGACAGGCCCCAGGCGGGTTGAGCGGGTGCGGCGCGCGACCCGGCAGACTGACCCCGTGTCAGAGGTCTGGTCCGCGCCGCACCACCCGGCGCCCGTCGACGCCGTCGTGGCGCTGCCGGGCAGCAAGTCGCTGACCGCACGGGCTCTGATCCTGGCCGCGATCGCCGAAGGTCCGAGCAGGCTGGTGCGCCCGCTGCGGGCGCGCGACACCGATCTCATGACCGGTGCGCTGGGCGCCCTCGGCGTGCGGTTCGACGCCGACGGCGAGGACCTGGTGGTCACCCCCGGGCCGCTCCGCGGGCCGGTGACCGTGGACGCCGGCCTGGCCGGGACGATCCTGCGGTTCCTGCCGCCGGTCGCCGCGCTGGCCCACGGCGACGTCACCGTGGACGGGGATCTGCGACTGCGCGATCGGCCGAACGCCGGGCTGATCGCAGCGCTGCGGCAGCTCGGGGTCGACGTGGACGACGACGGACGTGGCCGGGCGCCGTTCACCGTGCACGGAACCGGCAGGGTCCGCGGCGGCGCGGTGACCGTGGACGCGAGCGAGTCCTCGCAGATCGTCTCCGGCCTGCTGCTGGCCGCGGCCCGGTTCGACGAGGGCATCGACCTGACGCTCGCCGGCGGGGTGCCCTCGATGCCGCACGTCGAGATGACCGTGACGACGCTGCGCGAGCACGGCGTCGGCGTCACCGCCACCGACCGCGGGTGGCGGGTGTCCCCCGGACCGGTCGCCGCGCTGGACCGCGTCGTCGAGCCCGACCTCTCCAACGCCGCCCCCTTCCTCGCGGCGGCGCTGGTGACCGGCGGGCGGGTGACGGTGCGCGACTGGCCCGAGGTCACCACGCAGCCGGGGGCCCAACTGGACCGACTGCTGGCCGACATGGGCGCGGCGGTGGAGCGCACACCCGACGGCGGGCTCCGGGTGACCGGCACCGGCGTCGTCCGGCCGCTGGTCGCCGACCTGGGCGAGGTCGGCGAGCTGACCCCCGTGCTGGCGGCGCTGTGCGCGCTGGCCGACGGGCCCTCCCGGCTCACCGGCATCGCCCACCTGCGCGGGCACGAGACCGACCGGCTCCAGGCGCTCGACGAGGTGCTCACCGCCGTCGGCGCCCGGGTGCGCCAGCTGCCCGACGGCCTAAAGATCGAGCCGGGACCGCCCCGCCCGGCCCTGCTCGACTCCTACGCCGACCACCGGATGGTCATGGCCGGCGCGGTGCTGGGTCTCGCCGTCGACGGCGTCCGGGTCGCCGACCCGGGCGCGGTCACCAAGACGCTGCCCGACTTCGTCGACCGCTGGCAGGGCCTGCTGGGCGCGGAGGTGACCTCCTGAGCCGCCGGCACGACAGCCGCTCGGACGAGGACGACATCCGGGTCCGGCCGAGCCGTCGGGGATCACGCCCGCGCACGCGCACCCGCCCGGCGCACGAGGACGCCGTCCCCGGGCTGGTCGTCGCCGTCGACCGCGGCCGGATGACCGTGCGGATCCAGGGAGCGGACGCGAGCCCGGTCGACGTCACCGCGATGCGGGCCCGCGAGCTCGGCCGGCACGGCGTCGTCGTGGGCGACCGGGTGCGGCTGGTCGGCGACACCAGCGGCCGGCCCGACACCCTCGCCCGCATCGTCACCATCGAGGAGCGGACGACGTCGCTGCGCCGCACCGCCGACGACACCGACCCCACCGAGCGGGTGGTGGTGGCCAACGCCGACCTGCTGGTCGTCGTCACCGCCGTCACCGACCCCGAGCCCGCGATCGGCTTCCTCGACCGCTGCCTGGTGGCCGCCTACGCCGGGGGCCTCGAGCCGCTGCTGTGCCTGACCAAGACCGACCTGGGCAGCCCCGAGCCACTGCTGGCGCGCTACGCCGGGCTGGGCCTCGACACGGTGGCGCTCTCCCGCGAGCTGCCGCTCGAGCCGCTGCTGGACCGTCTGTTCGACCGGATGAGCGTGTTCGTCGGGCAGTCCGGGGTCGGCAAGTCGACGCTGGTCAACCGGCTCGTGCCCGACGCCTTCCGGGCGACCGGCGACGTCAGCAAGATCGGCAAGGGCCGGCACACGTCGTCGTCGGCGGTGCTGTTCGACCTGCCGGGCGGCGGCACCGTCATCGACACCCCGGGCATCCGCTCGTTCGGCCTCGCGCACGTCACCGCCGATGACGTCCTCGCGGCGTTCGAGGAGATCGCCGAGGCGACCGTCGACTGCCCGCCGCTGTGCGGGCACACCGCCGACGACCCCGACTGCGCCCTCGACGCGTGGGCGGCCGCGGGCCCGCCGGTGCGGCAGCAGCAGCTCGACGCGCTCCGGGTGCTGCTCGGCGCCGTCGGCCAGGTCGGCCCCGGCTATTGACCGTCACGATCCGGCATCGTCCCTGGTCGCGAGCCGCGGTCCCGGCCTAGCGTCCCGCCCGTGAGGACCTCCCTCGGTTCGGCGCTCACGGCGGTGGCCATGGCCCTGCTGGTCGGCTGCACGGGCCCGGGCGCGGAGTCGGGCGGCGCGGACAGCGGCACCTCGGCCCCCGGGTTCGCCGCCCCGGAGGCCCCGGCGGACGAGACGTCCGACGCCGAGCGGCAGGTCGTCTCCACCGCCACCGCCTCCCTGGCCGTCGACGACCCCGCCGAGAGCGCCCAGCGGGTGAGCGAGCTGGTCGAGTCCGTCGGGGGCCGGGTCGACCAGCGCACCGAGCAGGCGGCGTCCGGCGAGGAGGGCACCGAGGGCGGCTCCGCCGATCTCGTCGTCCGGGTGCCGTCGGACGAGCTGACCGGCGTGCTGGCCGGCCTGGAGGAGCTCGGCGACGTCGAGAACGTGTCGGTGTCCCGCTCGGACGTGACGGCGACCGCGGTCGACCTGGACGCGCGCATCTCGGCGCTCGGCAGCTCGGTGGCGCGGCTGCAGGCCCTGATCGACGCCGCGACCAGCACCGAGGACCTCCTCGCCGCCGAGCAGGCCCTCTCCGACCGGCAGGAGGAGCTGGAGTCTCTGCAGTCGCGGCGGGCGCTGCTGGCCGAGCAGGTGGAGCTGTCCACGCTCAGCGTGCACCTGCGGCCGTTCGGCGTCGCGCCGGCGGGCGGGCCGGACGGGTTCACCGACGGGCTCGGCACCGGCTGGCGGGCCCTCGTCTCGACCCTGGGCGCGGCCGTCGTCGTCCTCGGCGTCGCCCTGCCGTGGCTGGCGGTCGCCGCCGTCGTGACCGCGGCCGTCCTGGTGCCGGTGCGCCGGGCCCGGCGGCGGGCCGCGGCACCGCCGCCGGCCTGACCGCTGTCCACTCGTCGACGTGTCGACTGCTCTACACGTCGACGTACCCGCCGCTGCGCCAGTAGAGGCCGGCCTCGCGGGTCAGCAGCGCCTCGTCGACCAGGTAGCGGCGCAGTGCCGCGACGTCGGGGTGCCAGACGGCGAGCAGCGCGTTGACCTCCCGCTCGGGGTAGCGCACCCCGGGCTCGAACACCCGCACCAGGTGCTCGAGGACCACCCGCCGCTTGCTGTGCTGGGCCGGGATGGAGACCAGCCGGCCGTCGCGCACGAACGCGGAGAGGACGGCGTCCTCTGCCGGGTCGGCCGACAGCGGTTCGGGCGCCGGCGCCGCCTCCGCGGCCGCCCGTGCGGCAGCGCCGAAGTGCTCGGCGCGCAGCTCCAGTGCGTGGCCGTCGCGGTGCACGAGACCGGCGCGGGCCAGTCGGCGGGCGGCGAGCGCGACGTCCTTGAGGCCCAGACCCGACGCCGCGGCGACCTCCTCGATGGTCCCGGCGCCGAGCGCGAGGGCGGCCACGACCTTCAACCGGGCGGGGTCGGCCAGCAGCCCCACGATCGTCGCGGCGTCCACGCGGCCACGGTATCGGCGCATCGCCGACCGCCCCGCGGGGTAGTCGCGGGCCATGGTCAGTCCCATCGACATCCAGAAGGCCCTGTCCGGCATGGACTACCCGGCGAGCAAGGACGACATCGTCCGCCACGCCGAGCAGCAGGGCGGCGACGACGAGGTGGTCGCCGCGCTCCGGAAGATCGAGGACCGCGAGTACGAGGGTCCGAGCGGGGTGAGTTCAGCGGTCTTCGGCTGATCCCCGACTAGGTTCGGTGTCCATGACGTCGGGACGGGGCTTCTCCGAGGACATGCGGCTGGCACACGTGCTGGCCGACCAGGCCGACTCGATCAGCCTGGACCGCTTCAAGGCGCAGGACCTGACGGTCGACACCAAGCCCGACCTGACGCCGGTCACCGACGCCGACCGGGCCGTCGAGGAGCAGCTGCGGATCACCCTGAGCCGCGCGCGCACCCGGGACGCCGTCATGGGCGAGGAGTTCGGCACCACCGGCCACGGTTCCCGCCGCTGGGTGCTCGACCCGATCGACGGCACCAAGAACTTCGTCCGCGGCGTGCCGGTGTGGGCCACCCTCATCGCGCTGTTCGACGGCGACGAGCCGGTGGTCGGCCTGGTCTCCGCGCCGGCGCTGAACAAGCGCTGGTGGGCGGCCAAGGGCGTCGGCGCCTGGACCGGCCGACGGCTCGAGTCGGCCACCCGCTGCCAGGTGTCGGAGGTGTCCGGCCTGGAGGACGCCAGCCTGTCCTACTCCAGCCTGTCCGGCTGGGAGGAGCGCGGGGTCCTCGACGGCTTCCTCGACCTCACCCGCTCGGTGTGGCGGACCCGCGCCTACGGCGACTTCTGGAGTTACTGCCTGGTGGCCGAGGGGGCGGTCGACATCGCTTGCGAGCCGGAGGTGTCGATCTGGGACCTCGCCGCCCTCGACGTGATCGTCCGGGAGGCCGGCGGCTCCTTCACCGACCTGACCGGAGCCCGCGGCCCGGCCGGCGGCCACGCGCTGGCCACCAACGGCAAGCTGCACGACGCGGCGCTCGGTCACCTGCGGCTGCCCGAGACCGTCCGCCTCACCTCGGCCCCGCCGGTGCCGCCCTCCTGATCAGGCCGGTTCCACCGGCGGCCCGGCGTCGCGCCGGGGCTCGACGTCCAGGCCGGTCCCCCGGCCGGCCAGCACCGCGGCGCCGATCGCCGAGGCGCTGCGCAACCGCAGGTGCCGGACCGGGCGCCCGAGGGCGTCGGCCAGGGCCTGCCGGACGACGGCGGGCCGCGCGCCTCCACCGGTGACGACGACCGGGCCCTCCGGCGCGTCGAGCAGCGCCGTGGATCCGGCCACGGCTCTCGCGACCCCCTCGACGGCGGCCCGCGCCAGGTCTGCGCGGGTCGTGCCCGGGTGCAGGCCGGTCCAGCCGCCGCGGTCGTCCGGGCCGGCGACCCCGCCGCGCTCGCCGGTGAGGAACGGGGCGAAGGTCGCCCCACCGGCTCCGGACGGCGACGACGCGGCCGCGTCGAAGAACTCCGTCCACGACAGGCCGAGCACCCCACGCGCCCACTCCCAGGCCGATCCAGCGTTCTGCAGGGCCGCCATCGCGTACCAGCCACCGGCGGCGTCGGCGTAGGTGTGGACCACCGGTTCGGCGGCCGGGCGCGGCTCGCCGAGCGGCGCCAGCACCTGCGCGCCCGTCCCGAGGTTGACGAGGAGCCCCTCGGCGCCGGCCGCGAGCAGCGCCAGCGGGGTGTCGGCGCCGCCCACGACCACGGGTACCTCGCCGCCCGGGAGCCGGACCGTCCCGGCGACCTCGTCGGACGGCCGCACCGCGGGCAGCAGGTCGCCCGGCACGCCGGCCGCCGCCACCGCACCGGCCGACCAGCCGTCGGCGAGGACGTCCCAGAGCAGGGTCGCCGAGGCGTCGCTGCGGTCGGTCCCCGCGCGCCCGCCGAGCGCCGTCCGCAGGGCGTCCTTCGGCAGGAGGACGGTGGCCGCCCGGCCGACGGCCTCGGGCTCGTGGCGGGCCAGCCAGGCCAGCACGGGTCCGGTCATCCCCGCCACGAGGGGGTTCGCCAGCGCGGCGCGGTCGGCCTCCGGCAGCTCCCGCCAGCGCGCCAGCTCACCGGCCGCCCGCCGGTCGGGCCACAGGATCGCCGGCCGCAGGGCCACGCCGCCGCCGTCGACCAGGACGGCGCCGTGCATCTGGCCGGAGATGCCCGAGGCGGCGATGACCGCCCCGCGCAGTCGGTCCGCGACCTCCCCGACCGCGTCGTCGAAGGCCGCCCGCCAGACCCGGACGTCGGTCTCGGCCCGGTCCGGGGCGGGCCGGTCGACGTCGTAGGCGCGTTCCGCCTCCGCGACGACGGTTCCGTCCGTCGCGAGGGCGACCACCTTCAACCCGGAGGTGCCGAGGTCGGCGCCGAGCAGCACGTCGGCCACGGTCGCGGTCAGCCGCCGTGGGCGAAGCCGCCGGAGCGGCCGTTGCGGTCGGCGAGCAGTCCGGCGAGCGTGGAGAGCGCGATCTCGGCCGGCTGCTTCGAGCCGATGTCCAGGCCGATGGGGCGGTGCACCCGGGCGATCTGCTCCGCGGGCACCCCGAGCGCGGTCAGCGCCGCCACGTGCGGGCCCTCGTGCCGCGGGTTGCCCATCACGCCGATCCACCGGGTCGGACGGGCGAGCGCGTCGCGGAGCACCTCGCCCAGCTCGTCCCGGTGGTGGGCGGTGATCACCACGTCGGCGTCCGCGAGATCGTCCTCGACCTGGGCGAAGCCGGTGATCTGCGCGCCCCGGGACGGGTCGGGGTCCAGGACGTGGACGCGGAACCCCAGCTCGGTGCCCCACCGGGCCAGCACCTCGGACACCGGTGAGGCGAACACGGCGACCAGCAGCCGGTCGGTCACGCCACCTTCTCCGGGCTGTCGCCGTAGGCGTAGGCGCTGTCGACGTACCGCCCGCCGACCGCCACCCCGGGCGGGGCGATGGCGTCGAGCCGGTCGAGGTCCTCGGCGGTCAGCCGCACGGCCGCGGCGGCCACGTTCTCCTCCAGGTAGCTGCGCCGCTTCGTCCCGGGGATGGGGACGACGTCGTCCCCCTGCGCGAGGACCCAGGCCAGCGCGAGCTGGCCGGGCGTCACCCCCTTCTCCTCCGCCAGCGCGCGGACGGCGTCGACCAGCCGCAGGTTGGCCGCGAACGCGTCCCCGGTGAACCGCGGGTGGTTGCGGCGCCAGTCGTCCTCGGCGAAGTCGTCGGGGCCGGTGATCGCGCCGGTGAGGAAGCCGCGGCCCAGCGGGCTGAAGGGGACGATGCCGATGCCGTGCTCGCGGGCGACGCCGAGGACCTCCCCCTCGAGATCGCGGGTCCACAGCGACCACTCGCTCTGCAGCGCGGCGATCGGGTGCACCGCGACCGCCCGCCGGATCGAGGTGGCGCTCGCCTCCGACAGCCCCAGGTACCGGACCTTGCCCTGCTGCACGAGCTCGGCCATGGCGCCGACGGTGTCCTCGATGGGCACCTGCGGGTCGACCCGGTGCTGGTAGTAGAGGTCGATGACGTCGACCCGCAGCCTCCGGAGGCTGGCCTCGGCGCAGGCCCGCACGTTCTCCGGCCGCCCGTCGATGGTCATGCCGCCGCCCGGGGTGCGGGTGAGCGAGAACTTGGTCGCCAGCTGCACCTCGTCCCGGCGCCCGGCGATCGCCTCCCCCACCAGCTCCTCGTTGTGGCCGCTGCCGTAGACGTCGGAGGTGTCGAGGAAGGTGACGCCGAGGTCGAGCGCGCGGTGGATGGTCGCGATCGACTCCTGCCGGTCGGCGGCCCCGTACATCTGGCTCATGCCCATGCAGCCCAGGCCGAGGGAGGAGACGGTCAGGCCGCCGAGGGTTCGGGTTCCCACGGGAGAGGTCATGCCCGCATCCTTCCCCGCGCCGGCGGCGCGGCGCACGCTCGAGGTCGCGTCTGGTGGGATGGGACCGCGGCGGGCCCCACCGGGCCCCGCACCCGAGGAGGACGGATCCGTGCAGTACGCCGAGAACGTCGTCGACCTGGTCGGCAACACCCCGCTGGTCCGGCTCACGTCGGTGACCCGGGACCTGGGCCCCGACGCGCCCCTGGTGCTGGCCAAGGTCGAGTACCTCAACCCCGGGGGGTCGGTGAAGGACCGCATCGCCGTGCGGATGGTCGACGCCGCCGAGGCCAGCGGCGCGCTGCAGCCCGGCGGCACCATCGTGGAGCCGACCAGCGGCAACACCGGCATCGGCCTGGCGCTGGTGGCCCAGCAGCGCGGCTACAGATGCATCTTCATCTGCCCCGACAAGGTGGGTCAGGAGAAGATCAACGTCCTCAAGGCCTACGGCGCCGAGGTGGTCGTCTGCCCCACCGCGGTGGATCCGTCCGACCCCCGCTCGTACTACTCGGTCAGCGACCGGCTGGCCCGCGAGACCCCGGGCGGCTGGAAGCCCGACCAGTACTCCAACCCGGCCAACCCGCAGTCGCACTACGAGACGACCGGGCCGGAGATCTGGGCGCAGACCGAGGGCCGGATCACGCACTTCGTGACCGGCATGGGCACCGGCGGCACGATCAGCGGCATCGGCCGCTACCTCAAGGAGGCCTCCGGCGGGAAGGTCCGCGTCATCGGTGCCGACCCAGAGGGCTCGGTCTACTCGGGCGGGACCGGGCGGCCCTACCTCGTGGAGGGCGTGGGCGAGGACTTCTGGCCGTCCACCTACGACCGGGAGATCGCCGACGAGATCATCGCCGTGTCCGACGGCGACTCGTTCGCGATGACCCGCCGGCTCGCCCGCGAGGAGGGCCTGCTGGTCGGCGGCTCCTGCGGGATGGCCGTCGTCGCCGCGCTCCGGGCCGCGGAGAAGCTCACCAAGGACGACGTCCTCGTCGTCCTCCTGCCCGACGGCGGTCGCGGCTACCTCAACAAGATCTTCAGCGACAGCTGGATGTCCGACTACGGCTTCCTCGACACGGCGTCCGGCGAGACCGTCGGCGAGCTGCTGCACACCAAGGGCGGCGAGACCCCGACCCTGGTGCACACCCACCCGAACGAGACCGTGCGCGACGCCATCGACATCCTGCGCGAGTACGGCGTCAGCCAGCTGCCCGTCGTCCGGGCCGAGCCGCCGGTGACCGCGGGCGAGGTGGTCGGCTCGGTCGACGAGAAGGCGCTGCTCGACGCCCTCTTCGCCGGGACGGCCAGCCTGGCCGACCGGGTGGAGAAGCACATGTCGCCCCCGCTGCCGATCATCGGGTCGGGCGAGCCGGTCACCGAGGCGGTCGCGGCGCTCGGCTCCGCCGACGCGCTGCTGGTGCACGTCGACGGCAAGCCCGCCGGAGTCGTCACCCGGCAGGACGTGCTCGGGCACCTCGCCGGCCTGCCGCATACGGTCGCGTGATGAGCGGTTTCAACACCCGGGCCATCCACGCCGGGCAGGACCCCGACCCGGCGACCGGCGCGGTCATCCCGCCGGTGCACCTGACGACCACCTACAAGCAGGACGGCGTCGGGGGGCTGCGGGGCGGCTACGAGTACAGCCGCAGCGGCAACCCCACCCGCGACACGCTGCACGCCGCGCTCGCCGCCCTCGAGGAGGGGACGACGGCGCTGGCGTTCGCGTCGGGGCTGGCGGCGGAGGACACCCTGCTCCGCACCACCTGCCGCTCCGGCGACCACGTCGTCCTCGGCGGCGACGCGTACGGGGGCACGTTCCGGCTCATCTCCCGCGTGCTGTCGGAGTGGGGCCTCGAGCACACGCCGGTCGACCTCGACGACGCCGAGGCCCTGCGCGCGGCGATCCGGCCGACGACGCGGGTGGTCTGGTGCGAGACACCGAGCAACCCGCTGCTGAACATCACCGACATCGAGCGCACGGCAGCGGTGGCCCACGAGGCGGGCGCCCTGCTCGTCGTCGACAACACGTTCGCCTCGCCCTACCTGCAGCGGCCGCTGACCCTGGGCGCCGACGTCGTCGTGCACTCGACCACGAAGTACCTCGGTGGCCACTCCGACGTCGTCGGGGGCGCGCTCGTCGCGCGGGACGCCGCCCTCGGGGAGCAGCTGGCGTACAACCACAACGCGATGGGCGCGGTGGCGAGCCCCTTCGACTCGTGGATGGTGCTGCGCAGCCTCAAGACCCTCGGCGTCCGGATGGACCGGCACCAGGCCAACGCCGCCCGGATCGCCGAGTTCCTGCTCGGGCACCCCGACGTCGCTTCCGTGCTCTACCCGGGGCTCCCCGACCACCCCGGGCACGAGGTCGCCGCGAAGCAGATGTCCGGGTTCGGGGGGATGCTGTCGTTCCGGCTGCGCGGTGGCGAGGAGCAGGCGCTGAAGGTCTGCGAGCGGACGCGGCTGTTCACGCTGGCCGAGTCGCTGGGCGGGGTGGAGTCGCTCATCGAGCACCCCGGCCGCATGACGCACGCCAGCGCCGCAGGTTCGCCGCTGGAGGTGCCGGCCGACCTGGTCCGGCTGTCGGTCGGCATCGAGGACGTCGACGACCTCCTCGCCGACCTCGAGCAGGCGCTCGGCTAGCTCCGGGCCGCCGTCAGCAGAAGGACCCCGTCCTCCTCACCCCTCGCACGCTCGGGGCGAGACTCTGGACAGGGCCGGTCAACGCGGAAGGGTCAGAATTCTCGGGCCGTCCTCGGTGACGGCGACGGTGTGCTCGACGTGTGCGGCGCGGCTGCCGTCGGCGCTGCGCAGCGTCCAGCCGTCGGCGTCGACCTTGTAGTCGTCGTTCCCGCCGGCCAGGAACCACGGCTCGATGGCGATGACCAGCCCGGGGCGCAGCGGCACGCCACGGCCGGGACGCCCCTCGTTGGGCACGGACGGCGCCTCGTGCATGGTCCGACCGACGCCGTGGCCGCCCTGGTCGGTGTTGATGCCGACTCCTCCGGCCCGGCCGACCGCGCCGATGGCCGCCGAGATGTCGCCCACCCGGTTGCCGACGACCGCCGCGGCGATGCCCGCCTGCAGCGCACGCTCGGTGGTGGCGATCAGCTCGAGGTCCTCCGGGCGCGGCGTGCCCACCGGGAAGGTGATGGCGCTGTCGCCCACCCAGCCGTCGAGGGTCGCGCCGGCGTCCACGCTGAGCAGGTCGCCCTCGTCCAGGACGTCGGGGGTCGGGATGCCGTGCAGCGCGACGTCGTTGACCGACAGGCAGACCACGCCCGGGAACGGCGGAGTCGTCGGCAACGGCGCGTAGCCGAGGAACGGCGAGGTGGCGCCGGCGTCGGCGAGGACGTCGCGGGCCACGGCGTCGAGCTGGCTCAGCCGCACGCCCGGCGCGGCCACGGCCCGGACGGCCGCCAGCATGTCCGCGACGACGGCTCCCGCGGCGCGCATGGCGTCCAGCTCGCCGGGGGTGCGCAGTTCGATCATGTCTCCACCTTCCGGTACGACCATCCCGGTACGGGAGGGGCCCCCTCCTCCTCACCCCTCGCCGGCTCGGGCAGAGCCTCGGGACGGGGCCGGGCGAAGCCTAGGCGCCTCGCTGCGCGCCGCCCGCGGGGCGACCGCTCCCGCCCGGCGAGGCGCTCAGCGCCTGAGCGGGTCGGCGGTGAGCACGGTCGTGTAGTGCTCGACGGTCGGGAACGGGTCGTAGAAGGAGTGCAGCAGCTCGCGCCACCGCTGGTACTCCGGCGATCCGCGGAAGCCCTCCGTGTGGTCCTCCAGCGTCGCCCACTCGACGAGGAGCAGGTAGGTCCCGGCCCGCTCGATGCAGCGCGAGAGGGTCAGCCTCCCGAACCCGGGCATCCCCGCGATGATCTGCCGGGCCTCCGCGAACGCCTGCTCGAAGGCCTGCTGCTCGCCGGGCCGCACGGACAGGAGCGCGTGCTCGAGGATCACCCCCGGCACCGTACGGACCGGGAAGCGGGCAGCGACCACCGCGGTTGTCGCCAGGACGAGTCCGAACGAGGAGGATGACCGCGTGACCGCGTCCGAGACCACCCCTGACCTCGCCGCCCTCGAGGCCGAGCGCGCCCGGCTCCGCGAGGCGTACCTGCAGCCCTCCGGTGTGCGCCCCGCCTCCACGGCGCGCGGCCTGCACCACACGGCGCTGATCAGCAGCGACGTCGAGCGGACCATCCGCTTCTACCAGGACGTACTGGGCTTCCCGCTGACCGAGCTGATCGAGAACCGCGACTACCCGGGGTCGTCGCACTTCTTCTTCGACATCGGCCACGGCAACCTGCTGGCCTTCTTCGACTTCCCCGGCCTGGACGTCGGGCCGTACGCCGAGGTGCTCGGCGGCCTGCACCACATGGCGATCAGCGTCGACCCGGAGCGCTGGTCGACGCTCGTCGAGCGGCTCACCGAGGCCGGCGTCGAGCACGAGGTGCACAGCGGGGTGTCGGTCTACTTCCGCGACCCCGACGGCGCCCGCATCGAGCTCATCGCCGACCCGCTCGGCGAGATGTACGGCCACCACGTCCTGTAGGCCTCAGCTCCCCGGAGCTGCGACCAGGTCGGCGTACTCCTCGTGCTTCTCGATCCAGCCCCGGACGAACGAGCACTTCGGGACGACGGAGCCGCCCTTGGCGCGCACGTCGTCGAGGGCGGCGCGGACCAGCGTGCTGCCCAGCCCCTTCCGGCCGGAGTCCTGGTCGACCTCGGTGTGGGTGAAGACTGTCGTGTCCCCGCGGCGCTCGTAGTCGGCGTGGCCGAGCAGCTGCTCGCCCTCGCGGATCTCGTAGCGGCTCGCGTCCGGGACGTCCTGCACGGTGGGCTCCATGGCGCTCCCCTACCCCGGCCGACCGGCTTCGATCACTCGGCCAGCGAGAGGGCCCGCGTCGGGCACGCCCGGACGGCGTCCTCGACGTCCCGGATCTCGTCGTCGGCGGGCTCGGGCCGGTGCACGACCAGGACGCCGTCGTCGTCGACCTCGAAGACGTCGGGCGCCAGCGCCTCGCACGCCCCGGAGCCGACGCACATCTCCCGGTCGACCTCCACCCGCGTCATCGCGCACCCGTCAGCCGGGCCGGCAGCCGCTTGAGCCCGTTGACGAACGACGACCGCAGGCGGGCGGGTTCTCCGGCCACCTCCAGGTCGGGCATCAGTTCGAAGAGCCGGCGGAAGGTCACCGCGAGCTCCCGGCGGGCCAGGTGCGCGCCCAGGCAGAAGTGCGGGCCGTGGCCGCCGAACCCGACGTGCGGGTTGGGGTCGCGGGTCACGTCGAACACGTGGGGGTTCGCGATCAGCTCCGGGTCCCGGTTGGCCGCGGCGTAGAAGAGCAGGAACTTGTCGCCGGCGGAGAACCGGTGGCCGTTCACCTCGCCGTCCTGGGTGGCCGTGCGGCGCATCCAGGTGATCGGGCTGGTCCAGCGCACGACCTCCTCGACGGCCGTCTTGTCCACCGAGGGGTCGGCCATCCACCGGGCCCGCTGGTCGGGGTGCTCCGACAGCGTGAGGATGCCCTGGGAGATGGCGTTGCGGGTGGTCTCGTTGCCCGCCACCAGCAGGAGGATGAAGAACGAGGCGATCTCCTGGTGGGTCAGCCGCTCGCCGTCGACCTCCGTCGTCACCAGCGCCGTCGTCAGATCGGCGGTGGGGCGCTCCAGCCGCTCGGCGGCCAGCCGCTCCATGATCCCGGCCAGCGCGATACCGGCCTCGAACAGCGCGGTGAGCGGCTCCTCCTGGTCCTCGATCAGCTCGGGGTCGCCGCCGGACAGGATGATGTTGGACGCCGTGAGCACCTGCTCGCGGTCCTCCGCGGGGACACCCATCATGTCGCAGATGACCCGCAGCGGGATCGGCGCGGCGATGTCGGCCACCACGTCGAGGGTCCCGTCGCCGGCCTCGGCCTTCCGGCGCGCCTCGGTGAGCACCTCGTCGACGATGCCGCGGACGGAGTCGACCACCTGCTCGAGCATCCGTGGCGTGAAGGTCTTCGACACGATCCGCCGGATCCGGGCGTGCCGCGGGTCGTCCATGCTGATCATCGAGCCGTAGAACTCGTTGAGGTCGGCCGGGATGTCCTGGATGGAGACCGCGCCCTTGCCCGAGCAGAAGACCTGCGGCTGGGAGCTGATGGCGTCCAGGTCGGCGTGTCGGGTCACCGCCCAGTAGCCCGGGCCCATCGGCATGCCGGGCACCTCCGGCTCGGCGAAGAACGCGAACGGGCGCTCGGCGCGCAGCCGGTCGAACACCGCGTGGCGCACCTCCGGCGGCTCGACCCAGAAGTCGCGGTCGGAGAGGTCGATGTCCTCCAGCGGCCGGGCCTGCGGAGCGGCGAGTCCGGCGGCGGCGTCGACGGCCATGGGGCGACCTCCTGCGGTAACGGTCAACGGTGACTGCGCTGCAGGCTGACGCTAGAGAGTCGACGGGGTGCTGCACAACACACGACCCGGGACGGCGCACGAAAAATGCCCGGTCACCGTGGTGACCGGGCCTTTCGTCGTAGCGGGGACAGGATTCGAACCTGTGACCTCTGGGTTATGAGCCCAGCGAGCTACCGAGCTGCTCCACCCCGCGTCGGTGCTGACCACGATACCGCACACGCCACCGGCGCCCGCGGCCGCCCGGCGTGAGGAGCCCCACGCCGGTCCGCCCCGGCCATCGGGGATGGTGGAGGCCGTGTCGACCCTCCCCACCCCCGCCGGCGCCCACCGTGTCGTGGACCTGGCGCTGCGCACCGGCGAGCTCCTGCTGGCGGGGGGTGCGAGCGCCGCCGAGGTCACCGCCACGTGCGGGGCCGTCGCCCGCGCCGGGGGGCTGCGCCGCGTCGAGTGCGACATCACCTTCACCTCGATCACGGTCACCGGTCAGGCCGCCGACGTCGACGGCGCCCCGGTGAGCGGCCTGCGCCTGGTGCAGTCCCGCGAGCTGGACTACTCGAAGGTCAGCGCGGTCCACGCGGTCGTCTCGGACCTCGTCGAGGGCCGGATCACCCCCTCGGAGGCCGACCACCGGCTCACGCGCATCGTCGCGGCGCGCCACCGCTACCAGCGCCTCACCGTGACGGCCGCCCGCGCGACGCTGGCCGCGGCCGTGGCGCTGCTGCTCGGCGCGGGACCGGTCGTCACCGCCGCCGCGTTCGGGGCGACCGTGCTCGTCGATCTCACAATCGTCGCCCTCGGCCGCCAGGGCCTGCCGGCCTTCTTCCTCAACGCGGCCGGCGGGCTCGTCGCGACGGCGGTCGCCCTCGTCCTCGTGGCCGTCGACGTCGGCGTACGCCCGTCGCTGGTCGTCGCCGGCGGGATCGTGCTGCTGCTCCCCGGCGTCACCCTGGTCGGGGCGGTGCACGACGCCATCACCGGGTTCTACGTGACCGCGAGCGCCCGCGCCTTCGAGACGTTCCTGCTGACGGCCGGCATCCTCAGCGGCATCGCCATCGCCCTCTCGCTGGGCGGCCGGCTCGGGGTGCCGGTGACGATCTGGGACCCGCCGACCACCGGCCTCGGCGACATCCCGCTGCAGCTGCTCGCCGCGGCGGCCGCCTCGACCTCGTTCGCCGTCTCGAACTACGCACCGCTCCGCACGTTGCCGGTGGCCGGCGGCTCGGGAGCCCTCGGCTGGGCCGTCGTCGTGGGGCTGGACCGGCTGGAGCTGTCGGCCACGCTCGCCTCGGCCACCGCCGCGATCGTCATCGGCGCCGGCAGCTACGTCGTGGCCCTCTACCAGCGGGTGCCGGCGATGGTCTACGTCGCGGCGGGCATCATCCCGCTCCTGCCGGGCCTGACGATCTACCGCGCCCTGCGCCGCCTCTCCTCGGGGGACACGGCGGGCGGGATCGCGCTCCTGGGCACCGCGATCACCATCGGCCTGGCGCTGGCGGCCGGCGCGCTCTTCGGCGAGTACCTGGCGCAGGCGCTGCGGCGGACCAAGAACCCCCTCGAACGACGCCTCAGCGGGCTCATGCAGGCACGCGCGGCACGGCGGGGCGACCGGCCCCTGCGCGTCGCGGCCGAGGCGGCACCGGGCTCGCCGGGACGACGACGGCGCGGGCTCGTGTGAGCACTGGAACCACCCCGTCACACCGGTCCCAGACGTTCGCGCGCCTTCCCCTCCCCTGTGTGCCGACGCGCTTACAGTCCGCTACGTGGTGGGTGACGAGGCGGCGAGCATGTTCGCCGGGCAGCCTCAGCCGGTGGAGATCCACCACCGCGGCATCTGGTACTCCGGCGAGCTGATCGGCTGGCGCCACGAGAGCGGCGGACGGGTGTCGGCGCGCGTCCGGTGCCGGGTCGACGGTCTGCGCCACTCCGCCTGGATGGACCTCGCCGACCTCCGCCTGCCCGATCCGCAGCGGCCGCCGCACAAGGAGCCGTTCCCCGCCGTCGTCCGGCGTCCGGTCTCCCCGGGATCCTGGGAGGACGCGGACGCGACCCGCCCCAACCCGTTGCTGGCCGGGCCGCGCAGCCGCCCCGCCAAGCCGAGCCACGCCGTGACCCCACCGGCCCGCCCCGCGGCCACGCCGGCGCCGGCCCCCGCGCCCGCGCCGTCCCCCGCGCCGTCCACGCGCCCCAACCGGCACCTCTACAAGTACGAGGCCTACCTCAGCACGGTCTGATGCCGGGGGCTTTCTCCCCGGAACGCCGGAAGCCCGGCCCCTGGAGGGGCCGGGCTTCCGTTCGTCGTAGCGGGGGCAGGATTCGAACCTGCGACCTCTGGGTTATGAGCCCAGCGAGCTACCGAGCTGCTCCACCCCGCGTCGGTGGGACCACCGTACCAGCAGCGGACGAGGGGGCGGCCGGGGCCACCCCCTCGTCGCGACGGGGCTCGGCTCAGCCCCCTGCCCGTTGCGCCTCCTGGTAGGCGGTGACGGCCGCCTGCAGGTCCTCCAGCGCACGCCCCTGCGCGGCGAAGTCACCGCTGCGCTGGGCGGACTCGAGCGACTGCAGGGCCGACTGGATGTCGGCGACCGCCGCGTCCAGGGCCGACTGGTCGCCCCCGCCGCCGTCGGCCGGCGGCGAGGTCGTCTCCGTGGGCTCGGTGGGCTCGGTGGGCTCCGGCTGCTCGGCGGGCGGGGTGCCCTCGCCGCCGGTGGCCGCCTCTCCCACGCCGGCACCGAAGACCTGGTCGAGCGCGCCCTCGAGGTCGTCGGCGTAACCCACCCGGTCGCCGTAGTTGACCAGGACCTTCCGCAGCAGCGGGAAGGAGTTCTGGCCGGTGCCCTCGACGTAGAGCGGCTGCACGTAGAGCAGGCCGTTCTCGCCGATCGGCAGCGTGAGCAGGTTGCCGAACACCGGCTGGGAGTCCGAACCGCGGAACAGGTTCAGGTCGCGCGCGACGTCGTCGTTGGTGTTGAACGACTGCTGCACCTGCTGCGGGCCGCGGAACGGGGTGTTCCCCGGAAGCCGCAGGATCTGGATCTCCCCGTAGGTCTCCGGATCGCTCGACGCCGAGATGAACGACGACAGGTTCTCCCGGTTGAACGCGTTCAGGGCGCTGGTGAGCTGGAACGACGCCTGCTCGTCACCCGGCCGCTGGGCCAGGATGTAGTACGGCGGCTGCGCCTCGTCGGTGTCCGTCGTGGGATCGGCCGGCACCTCCCAGCGGTCGTTCTGGCTGTAGAAGTTGCCCGGGTCCTCCACGTGGTAGCGCGTGAGGATGTCCCGCTGCAGCTTGAACAGGTCCTCCGGGTACCGGACGTGCTCGACCAGTCCCTCGGGCATGTCCTCCCGCTGCTCGACCGCGCCGGGGAACGCCTTCATGTAGGTCTGGAGGACCGGGTCCTCCTCGTCCCACTCGTACAGCGTCACCGTCCCGTCGTAGGCGTCGACGGTCGCCTTGACCGAGTTCCGGATGTAGTTGAACTGGTCGTTCGGCAGCGCCGTCGTGCCGGCCCCGGTCAGCGAGTCCTGCGCCGTCGTCCCCAGGTCGCGGGGCTCGGAGTACGGGTAGGCGTCCGACGTCGTGTAGCCGTCGAGGATCCAGGTGATCTTGCCGTCGATCACGGCCGGGTACGGGTCGCCGTCCACCTCGAGGAACGGCGCGACCTTCTCCACCCGGTCGCGGGGGTCGCGGACGTAGAGCACCTTCGACTCGTCGTTGACCGCGCCGGACAGCAGGAAGTTCCGCTCCCGGTAGTAGATGGCGAAGGTGAGCTGGCGGAAGAAGCTGCCGATCTCCACCCCGCCCTCGCCGTCGTAGGTGTTGTTGATCTGGCCCTCGTCGGTGCCGTCCTCGGGCCGGTCGAACTCGCGCGGCGAGGCGCCCTCGGGCGCCCCGACGACGGAGTACACGTCCTGGCCGTTCTGCTGGATCAGCTCGCCGTAGTAGACGCGGGACTGCTCCACCTCGATGTCGCCGATGGTGGGCAGGTCACGGGTGGTGAAGTTCGGCTCGCCGCCCTCCTGGCCGACCAGCACCTCGTTGGCCGGCGCGGCGACGAAGCCGTTGCCGTGCGTGTAGACGGTGTGCCGGTTGATCCAGGTGTCCTGGTTCTCCGACAGCCCGGCGCTGTTGAGCTCGCGCACGGCCACCACGTAGTCGCGGGTCTCGCCGTCGATCGTGTACCGGTCGATGTCGAGCTTCTCGGGGAAGCCGTAGACGTTGCGGATCTGCTGACGCGCGGTGAACGTGTCGGCGAGGACGTTGGGGTCCAGCAGCCGGGCGTTCTGGATCGTCTCGGTGTCGTTGCGCAGCTCGGCCTGGGCCGCCTCCGGGTCGACCTCGTCGGTCGTGTTCGTCGCGTAGTTCTGGTACTGGACGTCGGAGAGCCCGTAGCCGTCGAGCGTCGACTGGATGGCCCGCTCGATGTAGGGCGCCTCCTTCTGGTCGGCGCTGGGACGGACCACGAACTGCTGCACGATCGCCGGGTAGGCGACGCCGATCACCAGGCTCGAGATCAGCAGCAGGACCAGCGCGGCGGCCGGCAGCAGGAAGTTGCGCACGAAGATGTTGGCGAAGAACGCCAGCGCGCAGACGGCGGCGACGAAGACCAGGATCGTCTTGGGCACCAGCAGCGCGTTGACGTCGGTGTAGCTGGCGCCGGTGAAGACGTCACCGCGGTCGGAGTAGACCAGCCCGTAGCGGTCCAGCCAGTAGGCGACCGCCTTGAGCGCGACGAACAGGCCCAGCAGCACCGAGATCTGCACCCGCGCGGCCGGTGTCAGCTTCTGGCCCGGCGTCTGCAGCCGCAGGCCGCCGAACACGTAGTGCGTCAGCACCGCACCGATCAGCGCCAGGAGCACGATCGCGAAGCCGAAGCCCAGCGCCAGCCGGTAGAAGGGGTAGTCGAAGACGAAGAACGACAGGTCGATGCCGAACTGCGGGTCGGTGCGGCCGAAATCCGTGCTGTTGCGGAAGGTCAGCCAGGTCTGCCAGCTGCTCTGCGCGGTGAAACCGGCGAACAGGCCCAGGACCACCGCGATGGCCGTGAGCACCAGGCCGCGGCGCGGCTCCAGCGACTGCCGGTAGCGCTCGAGGTTCTGCTGCTCCAGCGACATCGGCCGGAAGGCCGGCCGGAAGCGGTAGGCGAGGTGGATCGACGCGGCGACCAGGCCACCGGTGGCCACACCGGCCACGGCGAACAGCAGCGCGCGGGTCTGGAGCTCGGTCCAGAAGACCTCGGTGAAGTTGGTCTCGTCGAACCACAGGTAGTCGACGTAGACGTTGGTCAGCGTGCCGATGGCGGTGAACAGGACCAACAGCACGGCGACGGCGCCGAGGACCAGCTTCGCGCGGCGCGACAGGGCCGGCACCGGCACGGGGGGCCGCATGGCCACGAGCGCTCTCCTTCAGTTTGCAGGCGGTTCAGGTGGTGCGGGGCTCAGGACAGGTGCGGCGGACGTCGACCTGCGGTCATCCCAGCACAACGCTCGGCGCGCGCCGGGGTTCCCCGCGTGGTCAGCAGGTCTCGATCGGACGACCCGCCCGGAAGTCGGCGAGCGCCTCCAGGGCGTCGTCCAGCGTCGCCACCCGCGCGAGCGGGAAGCCGGGATCGGGGGCGCGGGCGGCCTCCGCGCAGTTGCCCTCGGGGACCAGGAAGAGCTCCGCGTCGATCTCCCGGGCCGCGACCATCTTCAGCGGGATGCCGCCGATCGGCCCGACGGCGCCCTCGGTGTCGATGGTGCCGGTGCCCGCGACGACCGCTCCACCCGTCAGGTCCTCGTCCCCGACGAGGTCGAGGATGCCGAGCGTCAGCATCAGCCCGGCCGAGGGTCCGCCGACGTCCTCCACCTGGATGTCGACGTCGAACGGCGCCGACGGCTGCTCGAGGATCGTGATGCCCAGCAGCGAGCCCTCGCCGTCCTCGGCCGCCCGCGTGGTCACCGTCGCCGTCCCTGGCTCCCCCAGCCGCGTGTAGGACACGGTGACCTCGCTGCCGCCCGGGATCCCGCTCAGGACGTCGTCGAGCGCGTCGGTGTCGGGGGTCGGCACGCCGTCCACGGCCTCCAGGGCGTCGCCCTCCTCCAGGGCCCCCTCGGACGGCGAGTCCTCCGCCAGCCCCTGGACCACGACCTTCACCGGGTACCCGAGCCGCCCCAGCGCCACGGACATGGCCGCCTGCTCCGACGTCAGGAACGCCTCGCGGTTGATGCGCCGGGTCTCCTCCTCCGACCGGTCCGGCGGGTACACCGACTCCTCCGGCACCACGCTGACCTCGTCGTCGAACCAGCCCTGGATCGCCTGCACGAGGCTCAGGCCGCCGCGGCTCACGCCCACCGTGGTCAGGTTCAGGTTGCCCTCGACGTCGTTGCGGTCGCGACCCTCCACGGCGATCACCGGCTCGCCGTCGATGTCGCCGAGCGTGTTGACCGTGGGCCCCGGCACCTGCGCGACGTAGGGCACCGGCAGCGTCGTCCCCAGCACCCCGAAGAGCACCAGCAGCACGACACCGGCGGTCAGGACGGCGATCCGGCGGGTCACGACGGGCGAGCCTATGCGGCGGGACAGGGCGGCGCCGTCAGCCCTGGGCGTAACCGCGGTGCCCGACGAGGCCGCCGACCCGAAGATCACCCGTCTACCGTGGATGCATGAGCGATGTGCCGTTCGGATTCGGAGTGCCCGACCGCGACCCCGAGCGCCGTGGGGAGGGCAACCCCGCGGGTGACCCGTTCGGCCTCGGCGCGCTGTTCGGCGGGTTCGCCGGAGGCGGCTCGCCCGAGGACGTGCTCGGCAAGATGCCGCTGTTCGCCGAGCTGCAGAAGCTCATGAACTGGTCCGGCGGACCGGTCAACTGGGACCTGGCGCGGCAGGGCGCGATCAGCCAGCTCGCCGCCGGGCACCAGCCGTCGTCGGACGCCGAGCGGACCGCCGTCGCCGAGGCGCTGCGGCTGGCCGACCTGTGGCTGGACCAGGTCACCGAGCTGCCGTCGGGCATCGAGCGCACCGCCGCGTGGTCGCGCGTGGAGTGGGTCGAGCAGACCCTGCCGGCCTGGGGCGCGCTCATCGACCCGCTCGCCGAGAAGGTGGTCGGCGCCATGACCAGCGCGCTGCCCCAGGAGGCGGCGATGTCCTTCGGCCCGATCGCCGGGATCATGGGCCGGATGGGCGGGCTGATGTTCGGCGCCCAGATCGGCTCCGCGCTGGGCAAGCTCGCCGACGAGGTGGTCACCAGCACCGACGTCGGGCTCCCGCTGGCCCCGGCCGGCACCGGCGTGCTCGTCCCGCAGAACGTGGCCGCGTTCGCGGCGGGCCTGGACCGGCCCGCCGACGAGGTCCGCCTCTTCCTCGCGCTCCGCGAGGCCGCCTCCCAGCGGCTGTTCGCGCACGTGCCGTGGCTGCGCCAGCAGCTGCAGGACGCCGTCCACGCCTACGCCCGCGGCATCACCATCGACCGCGAGGCGATCGAGCAGAAGCTCGGCGAGGCGATGTCCGGCATGGAGGGCGGCATCGACCCGAGCAACCCCGAGAGCATCCAGCAGCTGCTGGGCAGCGGCGTCCTGGAGCCCGAGGAGACCCCCGAGCAGCAGATGGCCCTGCGCCGGCTGGAGACCCTGCTCGCCCTCGTGGAGGGCTGGGTCGACACCGTGGTCGCCGAGGCGGCCAAGGACCGGCTGCCCGGTCACCCGGCGCTGGCCGAGACGATGCGCCGCCGGCGCGCTTCCGGCGGGCCCGCGGAGCAGACCTTCGCCACCCTGGTGGGCCTGGAGCTGCGTCCCCGGCGCCTGCGCGACGCCGCCACCGTCTGGGGGGCGATGGCGCAGCGGCACGGGGCGGAGGCCCGCGACCGGCTGTGGTCGCACCCCGATCTGCTGCCCACGTCGGAGGACCTCGACGAGCCGCTGGACTTCGTGGCCCGGCAGGGCATGGACGACGAGCTGCGGGCCCTCACCGACGACGAGCGCCCCGAGGAAGAGTGACCTCGGCCCCGTCCGGAGGCTCGCCCCGAGCGTGCGAGGGGTGAGGAGGACGGGGTCCTTCTCCTAGTCGACGTCCCCCGACGGGCCGCCCGACGCACCGAGCTCGACGCCCTCGAGGAAGCCGCGGGCCCGCTCGGCGCGCGGGTAGCGCGCGACCAGCGCCCAGAAGCGCTCGTCGTGCCCCGGCTCGAGCAGGTGCACCAGCTCGTGGACCAGCACGTAGTCGACGACGTACTCCGGCATCGACCGCAGCCGGCTGGACAGGCGGATGCTGCCGTCGGCCGGGGTGCACGAGCCCCAGCGCCGGTTCTGGTTGTCCACCCAGCGGACGCTGGCCGGCTCGGCCAGGCCGTCGAGGTGGGCGGCCGACAGCGCGCGGGCCCGCAGCATCAGCTCGTCGTCCCCGCCCAGCGAGCGGCGGCGACGCTCCTCGCGGGTCTGGAGCTTGGCGACCATCTGGGCGACCCAGCGGCGCTCCTCGGCGGGGCTGAACGCCGCCGGGATGAGGACGACCGTGCGCCCCTGCTCCCGGTAGGCGGTCACCGTCCGGCGGCGCCGGGCGCTGCGGCGGACCTCGACCTGCCCGAGGGCCGCGGGCCCACCGGCGAGGTCGGGCCGCTCGCCCGGGTCCGTCGCGCCCTCGTCGGCCGCCCGGCCACGACGGGCAGTGGGCAGCGCCCGACGGGCCCGGCCGGAAGGCTCGGGCCCCGCGGACGGGGAGGGGGTCGTACCGGGCACGCAGGCACCGTAAGGCACCACGGCGAGCCCGCGCCTCCGCGGAGCCGTTCATCGCCCGGACGTCGCACGGACGGTGGACACGACCACCGCTCCACCCGGTGACAAGGGTTGCCCTCCGTGGTCGCTCCACATCCTCGGCGGGGCCGTATGCGCTGGTCGGAGGCGCGTCGGGAGACGGCGGGCCGAGGTTGTCCCCGCCCCGTCCCCGCGCCGCGCACAGGGACACGCCGATCGGTCCCCACCCGCTCCACAGCCTTGTCCACAGGCTGTGGGGAAAGCCGGCGGTCGGAGCGGGCCGGGCGGACGGCCTGCGGCGCCGCGGGGCCCCGGCACGAGTAGCGTTCCTGCGCAACGGCGCCCGGCGCGCGTGCCGAGGCACCCCGAGTTCGAGGAGATCCCGTGGCGGAGAGCTACAACGGCTACTGCGTGAAGTGCAAGGAGAAGCGCGACTTCGACGGCGAGGTCAAGGTGAGCGAGTCCGGCCGTCGCATGGCGCAGGGCACCTGCCCCGTCTGCGGCACCAAGATGAACCGGATCCTCGGCAAGGCCTGAACCGGCACCGACGGGTCGACCCGGACGGCGGCGTTCCCCTGCGGGGACGCCGCCGTCCGTCGTCCTGTGGACGGTCGCAGCGCGGGGGCGTCCGGCGCTGCCACCCTGCGGTGGTGAGCGACACCGTCCACCCCGTGCTCCCCGCCGCCACTCCCCTGCTGCACGACGCCCACGGGGCGATGCAGGTGGGCGGTGTCGACGCGGCCGGCCTGCTCCTGGCCCCGGGCGGCGCGGAGATGGCCGCGCTGCTGCGGGGGCTCGACGGCCGACGGACGCAGCGCGCCGTCCTCGGTGACGCGGCGGAGCGCGGCATGGACGCCGACGCCGTGGCCCGTGTGCTGGACGGCCTCCGCTCGCTCGGGCTGCTGGTCGACCTCGACGCGGTGGACCTGCTGGCCTCCGACGCCGGCCCGGCCGCGGACGCCCGGGCGGCCAGCGAGCTGCCTGCCGCGCTGACCCGGCCCGGCGCGTGGCGGGCGCGGCGCCAGGCGGTCGTCGTCGTGGAGGGCGCGACCCGCGTCGGCACCCCGCTGGCGGCCATGCTGTCCGCGAGCGGCGTCGGGAGGGTGAGCGTGCGCGACCACGGCGTGACCGCGGCGGGCGACGCCGTCGTCGGCGGGCTCAGCGCGGACGACGAGGGACGGCCGCGATCGCTGGCGGCCGCGGACGCCGTCCGCCGGGCGAACCCGCTCGCCGACCTCCGCCCCGTCGCCCCCGACGCCACGGCGGATCTCGTGGTGCTCGCCCGGCCGTGGGCGGCGTCCGACCCGCTGGCCGCCGGGGTCCACCGCAGCGGTGTGCCGCACCTGGTCGCGACGGTCCGCGGGCAGACGGGCGTGGTCGGTCCGCTGGTGGTGCCCGGGGTGACCAGCTGCCTGCGCTGTGCCGACCTGTGGCGGAGGGACGCCGATCCGCGCTGGCCGGCGCTCGCCGCGCAGCTGACCGCGAGCGAGGCACCGCCGACCGGCTCGACGGTCACCTGCCTGCTCACCGCCGCGACCGCGGCGTACCAGGTGCTCGCCTACCTGGACGGCTCCGCGGCGCCGTCGTCCCTGTCGGCCACGCTGGAGCTGTCGCCGCCCCATCCGATCCCGCGGATCCGGCCCTGGCCGGCGCACCCGGGGTGCGGCTGCGGGGCCGCCGCCGGCGACCGCGCGGGAACCCCGGCACCCCCAGCGGGCGACGCGGGACCGGTCGGTGTGGGCACGGAGGGCCTCGGTCAGGGAACAATGGGCGGCTGACCGAGCTCACGAGCTCACCGAGACGACACGGCGGCGCCGGCACGGCGCGTCCGCCGGCGAGGAGGAACGCGTGAGTGACGACGGACCGGTGATGCCGCGAGGCTCGGTCTCCCGGACCGCCCGCCTGGCGTCCCTGCCCCTCGGGGCGGCCGGACGCGCGACCCTCGGACTGGGCAAGCGGCTCTCGGGCCGCCCCGCCGACGCGGTCGCCGCCGAGCTCCAGCAGCGCACCGCCGAGCAGCTGTTCGCCGTCCTCGGCCAGCTCAAGGGCGGGGCGATGAAGCTCGGCCAGACGCTGTCGGTGTTCGAGGCGGCGGTGCCGGAGGAGGTGGCCGCGCCCTACCGGGAGGCGCTGGTGAAGCTCCAGGAGGAGGCGCCGCCGATGCCGGTGCGCACCGTGCACGCGGTGCTCGCCCAGCAGCTCGGGGGCACCTGGCGCACCCGGTTCGCCGAGTTCGACGACCAGCCGGCCGCGGCGGCCAGCATCGGACAGGTGCACCGGGCCACCTGGCGCGACGGGCGCGACGTCGCCGTGAAGATCCAGTACCCGGGCGCGGCCACGGCCCTGATGGCCGACCTCAACCAGCTGTCGCGGTTCGCCCGGCTGTTCGCCGCGCTCTTCCCCGGCATGGACGTCAAGCCGCTGATCGCCGAGCTCAAGGCCCGCGTGGTCGAGGAGCTCGACTACGGCCTGGAGGCCGACGCGCAGCGCGCGTTCGCCGCCGCGTACGCCGGGGACGACCAGATCGTCGTCCCGCGGGTGGTCGCCAGCGCGCCGAAGGTGATCGTGTCGGAGTGGCTGGAGGGGACGCCGCTGTCCCGGATCATCGCCGACGGCACCCGCGAGCAGCGGGACCGCGCGGGGCAGCTGCTGGCGGTGCTGCACTTCTCCGGCCCCCAGCGGGCCGGGATGTTGCACGCCGACCCCCATCCGGGCAACTTCCGGCTGCTGGCCGACGGGCGGCTCGGGGTCATCGACTTCGGGGCGACGGCACGGCTGCCCGACGGGCACCCCGAGCCGATCGGCCGGTTGCTGCGCTGGGCGCTGGCCGGCAAGGCCGACGAGGTGCTCGCCGACCTGCGCGCCGAGGGCTTCGTGCGGCCCAACGTGGAGGTCGACGCCCAGGGCGTCCTGGAGTACCTGCGGCCGCTGCTGGACCCGGTGGTCGACCGGCACTTCCACTTCACCCGCGCCTGGATGCAGGAGCAGGCGGCCCGGATCGCCGACCCCCGCAACGACGCCAGCCGGCTCGGCCGGCAGCTGAACCTGCCCCCCGCCTACCTGCTCATCCACCGGGTGACCATCGGGTCGATCGGTGTCCTCTGCCAGCTCGACGCCGCGGGCGACTTCCGCAGCGTCCTCGAGGAGTGGCTCCCCGGCTTCGTGGACTGAACGGGGACGAGGCCGGTCCGGACGCCCTCGGGAAGCGTCCGAACCGGCCTGGTGACGTGCTGGAGCGGCGGCCCCGTCCAGAGGCTCGCCCCGAGCGGAGCGAGGGGTGAGGAGGACGGGGTCCTCTTAGTAGACGGCGGCGCTGGCCCGGGCGGCGCGGCGGACCGCGCGCTCCGCGCGGCGAGCCGCGCGGCGGGCCAGGTACAGCCGACGGGCACGGGAGGCCGCGGCGGCCTCGGCGTGCATCTCGTCCATCCGGCTGCGGGCCAGATCGTGTTCGAGCATGTACATGGCATGTCCTTCGGAAGTGGTGGGTCCCGCTCCGATGAGTCGGGACCGGTCGATGTGGATGCGTTCGGTCATCACGCGGCGACGACCTTGCGGGGACGGCCCCGCGGCCGCTTGCGCGCGATGACGACACCGCGGTCGAAGATCTCGCCGCCCCAGACGCCCCAGGGCTCCCCCCGGTCCAGGGCGCCGGCCAGGCAGGCGTTGCGGATCGGGCAGCTGCCGCACAGGGCCTTGGCCTGCTCCAGCTGTGCGGGGCTCTCGGCGAACCACAGCTCGGAGTCCCCCTCCCGGCACGGCAGGGGGCGCCGCACCGGCGCGGGGGCCAGTGGCGTGGGTCGTCTCGGGGGCAGTCCGCCGGTCCAGGGGAGCCCGGGTCGGCGGTGGGACGTCGGGCGGTCGATCGTCTGCTGCACTGCCGCTCCTCCTCGTTCTCGTCTCTGCGACGGCCGGCGGGGGCCCGCCGACCGATGGGTCGGTGTGCCGGGTTCGCGGAGAAAAGAGAAAGGCCGCGGATCCCGGGTTCGGGTTCCGCGGCCTCGTGGAGGACCGGTCGAGCGCTTAGCTCTGCGGTCTCCTCGAGGAGTGGATCCCGAGGGTGGTGCCGTTGTTCTCGATGAAGGTCTTCGTCACGACGACGGCGCCGAGGGGCCGACGGGTGGCGGGGCGCAGGCGGACAGCGGTGCCGCCGGTGGGCAGACCGGTCCCCTGGAGCGGAGCGGTGGGCGCAGCCGTGTGCACCGCCGTGAACTCGGTGCCGCTGCACAGGCCCGGGCCGTAGGCCGGGCGCACGTCGAGGCCCAGGCCGAGGAGATCGGCGGGGGCCATCGTCAGCTTCGTGGTGATCACAGGAACCCCCTCCTTCCTCGGTCTCGCACCCCGGCCGGACGGCCGGGGACGCGGGGGTGTCTCGCGTGTGTGAGAGGACACTATGGCCCGCCCGGAGAAGGGGTCAATCGAATTAACCGCGAGTTCCTCAGAACGTGTCACGAGGTTCGGACGCGGGGTCGGTTCGCTGTCAGCCGTTGATCGCGGCCAGGACGTCGGCGCCGTACAGGTCGAGCTTGCGCGCCCCGATGCCGGGCAGCCCGGAGAGCTCGCGCATCGTCGAGGGGCGCGTCTCGGCGATGGCCTGCAGCGTCGCGTCGGTGAAGACGACGTACGCCGGGACCGACGCCGACTGCGCCGTCTGGCTGCGCCACGCCCTCAGCCGTTCGAACAGTTCCCCCGCCTCGCCCTCGAGCACGACCTTCGGGCGCTTGGCGGGACGTCGGGCGACCGGTGCCGTCGGGCCCGAGCCGGGGGCGAGCCCGTCGAGGAAGCGGCTGCGCGGCCGGGCGCGCTTGGCCCCCGGGTTGCGGCCGAGCGACCAGGACAGCGACAGCTGCTCGCGGGCCCGGGTGATCGCGACGTAGAGCAGCCGGCGCTCCTCCTCCACCGCGTCGGGGCGGGAGAGCGACTGCGCGATCGGGACGACCCCGTCGACCAGGCCGACGACGAAGACGACGTCCCACTCCAGGCCCTTGGCCGCGTGCATCGACGCGAGCGTCACGCCCTGCACGGTCGGGGCGTGCTGGGCGTTGGCCCGCTCGGCCAGGTGGTCGACGAACCCGGCGAGGTCGAGCGACGGGTTCTCCGCCACCAGGTCGACGGCGAGGTCGACCAGCGCGGCCAGCGACTGCCAGCGGTCGCGGGCCGCGCCGCCGGCGGGCGGGCGGTGCTCGGCCCACCCGACCGAGGCGAGCACGTCGCGGACCGTGGGCACGAGGGCACCGGGCTCGGTCCCGCCGGCCGCCGCCCCGCGCAGCAGGAGCACGGCCTCCCGGACCTCGGGCCGCTCGAAGAAGCGCTCACCGCCCTTGAGGACGTAGGGCACGCCGACGTCGGCGAGCGCGGCCTCGTACACCTGCGACTGGGCGTTGATCCGGAACAGGACGGCGATCTCGGCGGCCGGCATCCCGGACTCGATCAGCGCCTTGCACCTCGCGGCGACCGCCGCCGCCTCGGCCGGCTCGTCGGGGTGCTCGACGAACGTCGGCTCGCCGGCATCGGGCCGCTGGCCCAGCAGGCGCAGACCCGGCAGCCCCTTGCGCTTCGGGGCCTGGCCGATCAGCCGGTTGGCCAGGCCCACCACCTGCGGCGTGGACCGGTAGTCGCGCTCGAGCTTGACCACGGTGGCGTCGGGATAGCGGTCGGCGAAGCCGAGCAGGTAGTCGGGGTCGGCGCCGGTGAACGAGTAGATCGTCTGGTTCGGGTCCCCGACGACGCAGACCTCGGCCCGCCCGCCCAGCCACGCGTCGAGCAGCCGCTGCTGCAGCGGGTTGACGTCCTGGTACTCGTCGACGACGAAGTGCCGGTACTGCGCCCGCACCTCGCGGGCCACCGCCGGGTGCTCCTCGATGGCGTAGGCGGTGACCAGCAGCAGGTCCTCGAAGTCGAGTGCCCCGTCGCGCTGCTTTGCCTGCTCGTAGCTGGCGTACACGGCGGCGACCGCGGCGGCGTCGAACGGCGGCTCCCGGCCGGCCGCCCGGGCCCGGGCCGGGTAGTCGTCGGGGGTCGCCAGCGTGGTCTTGGCCCACTCGATCTCGCTGGCCAGGTCGCGCAGGCTGGTGCGGTCGGTGGTGAGCCGGTTGCGCGCCGCCGCCGTGGCCACCACGCGGAGCTTGTTCTCGATGAGCGCCGGCATCGGGCCGCCGAGCACGCGGGGGGCGAAGTAGCGCAGCTGGCGCATCGCCGCGGCGTGGAAGGTCCGCGCCTGCACGCCGCCGACGTCGAGCGCCGCGAGCCGGCCGCGCAGCTCCCCCGCGGCCCGGGCGGTGAAGGTGACCGCCAGGACCTGCTCGGGGACGTAGACGCCCGAGTGGACGCCGTAGGCGATCCGGTGGGTGATCGTGCGGGTCTTGCCCGTCCCGGCACCGGCCAGGATGCAGACCGGGCCGGTGACGGCGCTCGCCGCGGCGCGCTGCTCGTCGTCCAGGGCGGCCAGGACGTGCTCCGCCCTGGAGTCCGGTTCCGCGGCCCGGCCGACGGATGCAATCTGCGGCACCGGACCCCCTCTTCCTCGTTCCGACCGACGTGCTCGCCCGATCCTCTCAGCCGGCAGGGACACCGCGAGGACGCATCCCCAACCTTCGGCGGCGCGCCCCGGCGAGGCCGTTCCTATGCTCGACGTCATTCGGGGAAGGCGTGCGGGGAGCGGGGGAACGGATCGTGGCCGTCACCAGGGACGAGGAAAAGACCGTCCAGGCGGTTCGCGGCACGGAGGCCAGGACCATCGCCAAGTGGGAGGCGGACGGCTGGCACCTGGTCGACCGGGACCAGGGGACCTTCCGCACCGCCCTCACCTTCCGCCGTCCACGGCCCAGGATGAGCCGCGCGACGGCTGCCGCCTTCGCGGGCCTGGCCGTCGTGGCGGTCGGCGGCCTGACCCTCGGCGCGATCTTCGGCGACGACGAGGGCACCACCGCCGCGCCGGCCGACGCCACCGCGAGTTCTCCCCCCGCCGACGTCGGGACACCGGCCGCCCCCGAGCCGACTCCTACGGAGACCACTTGGGACGAGACCAGGGACGGCGACCTCACCTTCGGTGAGACGGCCCGCTTCCGGTCCACGGCTGGGAGCAACGACATCCCCCTGGAGATCACCGTCGAGGCGCCGGTGCCCTTCACCCCCAGCGAGGCGGCCACCGTCCTCGACGCGCGGGCCGAGTACGCCGTTCGGGAAGGACAGCTCTACGCGACCACCGTCTTCTTCACCGTCACCGTCCGCAACCTGTCGACCAGCCAGGCGTTCGACACGGACTTCGTGTTCTCCGACGTCGCGGACACCGGTGCCGACGACCAGGTCTCGGAGGTCAGGGACGGAGACGTCGTCGGCATCATCGGCCGGCCGCAGGAGATTCCTCCCGGGGGGTCGTTCACCCTCAAGGACGGCTACAGCGTGGCGGACGCCACCGCCATCGAGTACACGCTCGACATCGACGGCCTTGCCGGCCGGTCCTTCTCCTTCTCCCGCTAGCGGGGCGACCGGGCCACCGACGGCGGGAAGCATCACCCCGAGGGCGGCGTTGCCCTGGACACACGCCGGACGACACCCTCCCGGGGGGTGGACCGGTTCGCGCCTACCAGGGAGGATCCCCCTCGATGACCTCGACCCCCACGGCTTCCGTGACGATGTACACCACCGACTGGTGCGGGTACTGCGTACGGCTCAAGAAGCTCATGCAGCGCGAGGGGATCCCGTTCGCCGAGGTCAACATCGAGCACGACGCGGCCGCGGCCGAGCTGGTGATGAAGGCCAACGGCGGCAACCGCACGGTCCCGACGCTGCTGTTCCCCGACGGCGTCGCGCTGACCAACCCGACCATCGACCAGGTGAAGGCCCAGCTGGGCCCGCGTCCGGAGGCGTGAGCAGACGGTGATCCCCGGTCCCCGGCCCTCGAAGGGGCACGATCGCCCCCAGGGGGGCCGCGGTGCCGACGCCGACAGCACCGGTGCCGAGCCGGCCCCGATCGCGCTGACCCGGACCGCCCGCGGCTGGGCGGTGCAGTCCCCCGCCGGCAGCGAGCCCGCCGACGACCTGGTCGAGGGCCTGTCCCTCGCCGACCTGATCGCCGAGGAGTACGGCGCGCTCGTCGAGCCGGACCGCTCGGCCCGGCGCTCCGCCCGCGGCCAGAACGGCCCGGCCGCCGACCCCGTGGATCCCGAGGTGGCGCGCGTCGCCGAGCTCGAGCGCACGGTCGCCCAGCTCGAGCACGCCCTGGCCGCGCGGGTGTCCACCGAGCGCGCGATCGGCGTGCTCGCCGAGCGCGCCGGCACCAGCCCGCGCGCGGCCTTCGAGGCGCTGCGGCGCGACGCCCGCTCGCAGGGACGCCCCGTCGCCGAGCTCGCCCGCGAGGTGCTCGACGGCCTGCCGTCCGACACGCCGGCGGATCCGGAGGCCGACGCGTCGGCCCGGAAGCCGCCCGGGCGCTCGGTGCCGACGCCGGGCCTGCGCCGCAAGGGCGCCGTCGTGCAGTCCGTGGTGGCCCCGGCTCCCCGGACGCCCGCGCGCCCGCCCGTGGCCACCGCGGACGGCGTTTCCTGAGCCGTCCGGAGCCGCTCACCCCGGAGGCGCTCACCGGTCGCCTCGCCGTCCTCCTCGCCCCGCTGTCCCCGGAGCCGGGGGCCGCTGCCCTGCGGGTCGCCGTCGACGGTCCCGACGCGGCCGGACCGGACGCCCTGGCGGCGGCGCTGGCCGAGGCGCTCCCGGGCCTGGGGCGCGGTGCCGCCGTCGTCCCGGCGACCGGCTTCTACCGGCCGGCGTCCCTCCGCCTCGAGCACGGCCGCACCGACCCCGACGCCCGCTACACCGACTGGCTGGACGCAGGGGCGCTCACCCGCGAGGTGCTCGGCCCGCTGGGGCCGGGCGGCTCCGGCGAGTACCTGCCGGTGCTGTGGGACCTCGAGCGCGACCGGGCCGCGCGCGCCCGTCGCCGCCCGGCACCGCCGGCCGGGGTGGTGCTGGTGCCCGGCGCGCTGCTGCAGGGCATCGGGCTGGCGTTCGACGTCGTCGTGCACCTGCGCATGTCACCCGGGGCACGGCGCCGGCTGACCCCGCCGGAGCAGGCGTGGGAGCTGCCGGCGTTCGACCGCTACGACGACGAGGTCGACCCCGCGGGTCTGGCCGACGCCGTCGTCCTGGCCGACCACCCCGACCGCCCGGCGCTCGTGCTCGGCGGCAGGTTCGCTAGCTGAAGTCGCCGGCCAACCAGCGATCCAGGATGTGCCGCGCGATGGACAGCGGCGGCGGCAGGGCCGCCGGTCCCCCGCCGGAGTTCAGCTCGTCGCGGGTGAACCAGCGCGCCTCCTCGATCTCGGTGGTGTCCACCTCGAGGACGTCGCTCTCGGCGCGGGCGACGAACCCGAGCATCAGCGACTGCGGGAAGGGCCAGGGCTGACTGGTCACGTACCGGATGTCGGTGACCGCGAGCCCGACCTCCTCGGCGACCTCGCGGGCGACGGCGGCCTCGGCGGACTCCCCCGGCTCCACGAACCCGGCGAGGATCGAGAACCGCCCCGGCGGCCACACCGCCTGCCGGCCGAGGACGACGCGGTCGGCGCCGTCGTGCACGAGCATGATCACCGCGGGGTCGGTCCGGGGGAAGAACGGGGTGCCGGTCTCCGGATCGCGCTGCACCCAGCCGGCCTGCTCCACGGTGGTGGGGTTCCCGGTCAGCGGGCTGTACCGGTGCCGGTCGTGCCACTCCAGGATCCCGACCGCCTCGACCAGCAGCCCGGCGTCGAGGTCACCGAGGTCGGCGCCCACCTCGCGCAGCCCCAGCCAGCTGTCGACCGCGCGCCCGTTGACGGTGAGGGACCGCTCGCCGCGGACGGCGGCGTACGGGACTCCGCCCGCCTCCCCCAGGTACACCCCGCCCTGCGGGAACTCCGGCCGCTCGTCCCACACCAGTTCCGGACCGTCCGGTCCCTCGGCCACGGGCACGGCTCGCCGGTCGTCGACGGTGAGCACGCGCACCGGCCGGCCACCGGCCGGGTCCGGGAGGGAGCGCGCCAGGTGCGCGCGGTCGTGCGCGACCCGCGACAGGACCGGCACCTCGCCGGAGGACGGTCCGGCGCCTTCGGGCCAGGCCGAGGCGGGCACCGTCATGCCGGTGCGCTGCGACGGACGCTGACCGGGGCCAGAGCGCCCAGCGGGCCGGCGACCCGGGCGGCGTCGCCGACGACGACCGCGGTGAGCCCCGGCGTCGCCAGGTAGCGCTGGGACACCTCCCGGACCTGCTCGACGGTGACCGCGGCGAGCGCCTGCTGGTGCTCGGTGAGCCAGCTCGGCGGGAGGCCGGCGCCCACGAGCGCGGACACGGTGCTGGCCAGCCCGGCGTGGGTCGCCGTCGACAGGGCCATGCTGCCCAGGATGTAGCGGCGGGCGCCGTCGAGCTCGGCATCGGTCACCGGCAGCAGCGCCATGCGGCCCAGCTCGTACCAGGTCTCCAGGAGGGCGGGCGCGGTCACCTCCGTCGCGACGTCGGCCTCGACCAGGAACGAGGAGCCGGCGGCCTGGTGGTCGACCGAGCTGCGCGGGCTGTAGGTGTAGCCGCGCCGCTCGCGGATGTTCTCGACCAGGCGGGAGGAGAAGTACCCGCCGAAGATCATGCTGGCCAGCCGCACGGCGGCGAGGTCGGGGTCGGTGCGTCCGGGGGCCGGGCCGCCGAGCCGGATGTTCGACTGCACCGCGCCGGGCCGGTCGACCAGCTCGATGCCGGCGGCGGGCAGCGCGGGCGCCGGCGGTGCCTCGACGGCGTGGCCGCTGCCCGTCCACCCGCCGAGCGCGGTGGCGACCGCGTCGGCCGCGCGGGCCGGGTCGACGTCACCGACCAGGACGAGCGTGCTGCCCGCGGGGAGGACCCGCGTCCGGTGCAGGTCGCGCAGGGCGGCGCCGTCGACGCCGGTGACCAGCGCCGGGTCCGGGAGCGTGATGGCGTAGGGGTGGTCGCCGTAGCGGCGGGCGGCCAGGGCGCCGCGCGCGATGACGCCCGGCTGCGAGAGGGCGATGACGATCCGCTCGGCGACCCGGTCGCGCTCGCCCTCGACCTGGTCGTCGGGGTAGGTGGCCGCGGTGAGCAGCTCGCCGAGCACCCCGAGGACGGGGCCGAGGCCGTCCGGGAGCAGCGTGGTGGCGAACAGCAGCCGGTCGGGATCGGTGGACACCGACAGCTCGGCGCCGTGCCCCTGCAGGAGCTGGGCGATGCCGGTCTGGTCGTGGCTCTCCGTGCCGAGCAGGACGGCGCCGGACAGCACCGACCCGAGCGCGGTGTGCGCAGCGGCGTCGGCCGCCGTGGTGGACGCGAACGGCACCCGCAGGCGCAGCTCGACCAGCGGCACCCCGGGACGCGGGACGACGACCAGCCGCAGCCCGTTGGGCAGCTCCGACTCGACCGCCGTGGGTGCCGGCTGCGGCCGGGGCTCGCCCAGCGGTGGGATCAGGGACAGGTCCAGGCTCATCGCGAGCCTCCCGTGGCGCGCAGCTCGAGGACGGCGACCGTCCCGGGGTCCAGGTCGCGGGCGGCGGCCTGCACGGCCTCGGGCGTCACGGCGGCCAGCCGGGCGGCCAGCTCCCCGGCCAGCTCGGCGCGGCCGTGCACCAGCTCGGCGGCGGCGAAGCCGAGGGTGCGGCCGAGCACCGAGTCGGCCTGGCGGAGCAGCTGGGCCTCGGTGCGCGCCTGCACGCGGCGCAGCTCGTCGGCCGGGACGCCGTCCTCCGCGATCCGCCCGACCTCCTCGTGGATCGCGGCCATCACCTTCTCGGCCGGGACGGCGGCGGGGTGGTGCACCTGCGTGGTGAGCAGGGTGGCGTCGCGGACGTCGAACGGGTCGCCGAAGAGGCCCACGTAGCTGCTCTGGGCGATCGCGATCCGGTCGCCGTGCACCAGCCGCCGCTCCAGCCGCGACGCGTCGCCCTCGCTCAGCAGCTCGGCCAGCAGCACGGTGCCCAGGTAGCGGTCGAAGTCGCCGACCGGGTCGGGCACCCGCCAGCCCATCGCGAGGGCCGGCGCCGGGGCGAGCGCGTCCTCGACGACCGCGGTCCGGACCGTCGTCGGCAGCGGCTCACCGGTCGGCGGCAGCGGGGGCACGGGGCGGGCGGCGACCGGTCCGAACCAGCGCTGGACGAGCCGCTCGGTCTCCCCGACGTCGAGGTCGCCGCCGATGCACAGGACGGCGTTGCCCGGCGCGTAGTAGGTGGAGAAGAAGTCGGCGGCGTCGTCCACGGTCGAGGACTCGAGGTCGACGAACGAGCCGTAGCCGTCGTGGGTGTTGGCGAAGCTCCCGAAGGCGACCTGCGGCAGCTGCAACCAGGGGAAGGCGCCGTAGGGCCGGTTGAGCACGTTGACCCGGATCTCCTCCTTCACCACGTCGATCTGGTTGCGGAGGTTCTCCTCGGTGATCGCCGGCGCCGCCATGCGGTCGGCCTCGAGGAACAGCGCGCGCTCGAGCGCCTCGGCCGGCAGCGCCTCGAAGTAGTTCGTGTAGTCCTGGTGGGTGGAGCCGTTGAACGTGCCGCCGGCCGCCTGGACCAGGCGGGCGTGCTCCATCTTCGGGACGTTGGCCGAGCCCTGGAACATCATGTGCTCGAAGAGGTGGGCGAAGCCCGTGCGGCCCTCGGGCTCGTTGCGCATGCCCACGTCGTAGAAGACGCTCACCGCCACCACCGGCACGCTGCGGTCGGGGGCGAGGACGACGCGCAGGCCGTTGTCGAGCGTGAAGCGCTCCACCGGGTGCCGCAGGGTCAGTTCGGTACCGGCTGCAGTCACGGTCCCGACAGTAATCGGGGTGCGCCTACAACACCTCGACGGCGTCGAGGACGCGGTCGATGACCCCGTAGAGCTCGGCGTGGGTGTTGGGGATCGAGATGTAGAGCAGCGCCGGGGCGGGGCGGCCGACGTCGACGAGGAGCAGCGCCGCCCGCTCGCCGCTGGCGTCGTAGCCCTCGACGTCCCAGGCGAGCTGGAACTCGTAGAGGTACGCGGCGTGCCCGTCGACCGTGCGCGCCTCGTCGCGCAGCACGGTCCGCTCGTTCGGCCGGGGGTAGTAGTTGAAGCGGACGCTGTCGGCGACGGTCTGCGTGGTCGTCTGCAGCGTCGAGGGCCCGGCCCACCCGAGCCCGTCGGCGAGCGGCCCGGAGGTGCACTGGGCGATGAACGTGGTGCCCTCGGGCGTGACGTCCTGCGTCACGAAGTACTGGCCGGCGATGGCGGTGACCTCGGCCTGCATGCCGAGGTCGAACTCGTACCAGTTCTCGCCGAGGTAGGGATAGGAGATGCCGGCGGCCTCGTCGATGATCCGCACGGTCCCCGGCGGGAACTCCGGGCCGGAGGGCACGGGGACCAGGGTGGACGGCGCGGGTCCGGCCTTCGGGTCGCCGTCCGGCCGGCCGATGAACACGGCGGCGACGACGACAGCGACGAGCGCCAGCAGCGAGATCCCGAGGACCCAGGCGGTCCGGGAACCGCCGCCGGACGGTGGCTCCTCCTCGAACCGCTGCTCGGCCGGCGCGGGCACCGGCGTGGGCGGGGCGAGGACGGGCGAGGACTGGACGGCGACGCCCGGCCCGGCCGGGGTGGCGACGTCGGACCAGCCCGCGCCGTTCCACCAGCGCACCATCCCCGGCGTGCCGTCGGGGTCGGGGTACCAGCCGGGCGGCGGGGCCGGCTGGCCGGGTCCGGTCACGGTCGCCAGCCTAGGACGCCGGTACGGTTCCCCGCCGCTGCGAGGGAGGCCCGGTGACCGCTGATCCGACGGAGTCCACCGTCGTCGCGCGACTGCGCGCGGCCGGCTGCGTCTTCGCCGAGGACGAGGCCCGGCTGCTCGTCGCGGCGGCCGCGTCGGGCGCCGAGCTCGAGGACCTGGTGGACCGCCGGGTCGAGGGCGAGCCGCTGGAGCACCTGCTGGGCTGGGTGGGGTTCTGCGGCCTGCGGCTGGCCGTCGGCCCCGGGGCGTTCGTGCCCCGGCAGCGGACGGCGCTGCTGGCGCGGCAGGCCGTGTCGCTGGCGCGGCCGGGCGGGGTGGTCGTGGACCTCTGCTGCGGCGTCGGGGCGGTGGGTGCGGCGGTGATCGCGTCGGTGCCGGGGACCGAGCTGCACGCCGCCGACATCAGCCCGGAGGCGGTCGCCCTGGCCCGGCGGAACCTGCCGGACGCCGAGGTGCACCAGGGCGACCTGTTCGACGCGCTGCCCGCCCGGCTGCGGGGGCGGGTGGACGTGCTGGCCGCGAACGTCCCGTACGTGCCGAGCGGGGCGGTCGCGCTCATGCCGCCCGAGGCGCGCGACCACGAGCCCCGCGCCGCGCTGGACGGCGGCGCCGACGGGCTCGACGTCGCGCGCCGGGTGCTGGCCGGTGCGCCGCCGTGGCTGGCGCCCGCCGGATCCGTGCTCTTCGAGGTCGCCGAGGAGCAGGTCCCGGCCGCGGTGGACGCGGTCACCGCGGCCGGGCTGCGTGCCCGGGTGGTCGCCGACGACGAGCTGGGCGCGACCGTCGTCGTCGGCACCTCCGCCTAGCGGGCGCGGATCGCCGCCAGCTCGCGCCACAGGTGGGCCGCCGCCTCCGCGCCCCGGTGGAGCATGGGCAGCAGCACCCGCTCGTTGGGCGAGTGGATGCGGTCGGTCGGCAGGCCGGCGCCGAGGAAGAGCAGCGGCGCTCCGAGCTGCTCGACGAGGTCGGCCTCCGGCCCGCTGCCGCCCTCCTTCATGAAGAGGACGTCGCCGGGGTCGGCGTCCCATGCCTGGCCGATGGCCGACAGCAGCGCGTCCATCCACGGGGAGTCGAGGTCGCTGGCGCACGGCGCGACGCCGCCCGCCGGGGCGCGCACCTCGGCCTCGATGCCGGGGACGAGGTTGGCCTCCACCCACGCCCGGACCATCGGGGCGATCTCCTCCGGGCGCTGGTCGGCGACCAGCCGGAAGGTGAGCTTGGCGTGCGCCTCGGCCGGGATGATCGTCTTGTGGCCGGGGCCCTGGTAGCCGCCCCACATGCCGTTGACCTCGGCGGTCGGGCGGGCGCCGATGCGCTCCTGCGTGGTGAAGCCGGCCTCGCCGCTGGCGACCCGCGACGCCGCCGGCCCGGCCAGCCACGCCTTCTCGTCGAACGGCGCCCGGCCCATGAGCTCGCGCTCGCGGTCGGAGAGCGGCCGCACCCTGTCGTAGAAGCCGGGCAGCGTCACCCGGCCGTGCTCGTCGTGCAGGGTCGCGAGCAGCTTCGCCATGGCGTGCAGCGGGTTGGGCACGCCGCCGCCGAACGAGCCGGAGTGCAGGTCGACGGCGGGGCCGCGCAGGGTCAGCTCGACCTCGGCCAGGCCGCGCATCGACGTCACGGCGCTGGGCAGGTGCGGTGCGGCCATGCCGGTGTCGCTGACGACGACGACGTCGCAGTCGAGCCGGTCGCGGCGCTCGCGGAGCAGGTCGGCGAAGTGCGGCGAGCCGGACTCCTCCTCGCCCTCGATGAGCAGCATGACCGTGACGGCCGGGGTGTCGCGGCCGGTGGCGGCCAGGTGCGCCCGCATGCCGAGCAGGTGGAACGAGACGTTGCCCTTGTCGTCGATCGCGCCGCGGGCGTGCAGCTCGGGACCGTCCGGCGTCTCGACGCGGGTGGGCTCGAACGGCGGGTGCTCCCACAGCTCCAGCGGGTCGACCGGCTGCACGTCGTGGTGGCCGTAGACGAGCGCGGTGGGCGCTCCCGGGTCGGCGCTCGGCCACTCGGCGAAGACCGCGGGCGCGCCGGGGGTCGGCCAGATCTCGACGGTCGGGAAGCCGACGCGGCGCAGGGCGTCGGCCAGCCAGGCGGCGCTGGCGGCGACGTCGCCGGCGTGGGCCGGGTCGGCGGAGATCGACGGGATGCGCAGCCAGGCGTCGAGGTCGGCGTGCAGGTCGTCGAGGTGGGCGGTGACGTAGTCGCGCTCGCTGCTCACGGTGGGGACGGTAGCTGCGCCCGCTGCCCCGGGGACGACGAGGCCGGGCACGCCGGTGATCGCTCACCGCCGTGCCCGGCCGTGGTGCCGGTCGACGTCAGTACGTCTGCCAGGTTCCCGTCAGCGGGACCTGACCGACACCGGGCTCGCTGTAGTCGCAGACGCCGTTCGGGAACAGCTTCTCCATCCGCGCCCACTGCTCGTCGGTGAAGGTCTGCGCGTACGCGGCGCGGTCCAGCGGCTTCTGCTGGCACATGCCGACGTCCGTGGTGATCGGGCCGCCGGCCGCCGTCCGGGAGTCACCCTTGTACGGGTAGGCACCGGAGTAGCAGGCCGCCAGGTCCTCCACCTTGCCGCCGGTCGGGGTCGGCCAGCAGCCGTCGGAGGCGGCGGCCGGGCGGTTGCGGACGACCTTCTCCTCCGCCGTCCCGGCCGCGGTGTCGGCGTCGATGGCGGTCAGCCACTGCTCCATCGCGTCGATCGCCTCCCCCGCCCGGCTCCCGGTGAAGATCCAGCGCGCGTGGACCCGCGGGTCGACGCCGTCGCGCACCAGGCGCTCGTGGATCGCCACCGACCAGAAGGAGTTGTGGATGTCCATGGCGTTGTCGGTGTAGGTCCGCAGGTCGATGGTCGGCACCTGGCCGATGCCGCCCAGGCCGGAGGTGATGAGCCCCGTCTCGAACGCCCGCCGGAAGGCCACCGGGTCACCGACCGTGCGCTGCGGCTGCCGGACGCCGTCGCGGTCGTAGCCACCCACCTGCTCGTTGACCCGGAGGAACTGCTCGGCGGTGATGGTGCCGTTCTGCAGCGCCGTCAGCCCGTACTGGACGCCGTCGTTGCTGAAGCTCGGCCGGGCGAAGCCGTCGTCGGCCTTCCCGAGCTGGGTGACCAGGTGGTCGGCCAGGGAGCAGCGCACCCCGTCCGGCGCGGTGTCCGGGTGGTACAGCGGCCTCGGCACGACCGGGTCGCAGCCGCGGGTGGCGTCGATCCGGTCGGCGAAGGTCGCGGACCACGCGTGGCAGACGAGCGGGTTCGGGGCACCCGCGATCGCCGCCTGCTGCGCGGCGTTCAGCGGGACGCCGGCGAACCCCTGCTTCAGCAGCAGCTCGCAGTCCGGCGGCCCGGCGTTGCTCACCGAGTCGGCGTAGCTGACCGAGGGCAGCAGACCGTCGAGGATCCCGGGGTAGGCGTGCTGGATCGTGTACTGCATGATCGCGCCGCCGGAACCGCCCCAGCCCATGGTGTGCCGGTCGACGCCGTACGTCTCGATCGCCCGCTCCTTGACCATCAGCGCGGTCTCGGAGGCGGTCACGGGGTTGCAGTTGGTGTTGTTGACCAGCAGCGACGACGAGAGCACGACGTAGCCGCGGCTCAGGAAGTTGTCGTCCATGACCCCGGCCGTCGCGGGCCCCATGTGGTAGCCGACGTTGCAGCCCCCGCCGAAGGTCATCGCCATCGCGCCGTTGAGTCCGCGCTCGGCACGGAAGGGCGAGGGCTGCTGCCCGTCGTAGAGGGCGGCGATCTCGTACAGACCGCGGTTGAGGACGCCGCGCTCGAGGCGGACGACGTAGGGCACGGCCGTGCCGTCGCGCTGGATGGTCGCCACGTCCGCCGGAGGCTTGGCGGGGTCGGTGAGGGGCGCGAACGTGCCCGCCGTCGTCCGGTAGCGGTACTGCACCTGCACAGGCGCCGAGCAGGCGCTGTCCGTGGCCGGCGCGAGCCCGGCCGTGGCGTTCTCGCAGACCCACGGCTGCTGCTGGGGCCCCGAGTAGATCGGGCCCGTGGTGCGGAAGTTCTCGACCTGCAGGGTGGCCGACCGGCCCGCCGGGGTGCCCTTCCCCTTGCCGTTCGCGCGGGCGACGAGCGTGCTCTCACCCTCGGGCAGGTCGGTGAGCAGCGCCTGGAAGGTCCGGGGAGCCACCTCGACCAGGGTGGAGCTGCGGTCCGTTCCCGCGGCCTCCAGCCGCAGGTGCTTCGCTGCCGCGTCGTCCGGGACCCTCACCTGCACCAGCGCGTCGCCGCCGGTGATCGTGTCGGGCCGGGTGGAGAGCACCTCCACGGTGATCCCCGAGTCCGGCGCCGCCGTCGCCGCCGTCGCCAGTGCGGGCAGCACCGGGACGGCCATGGCCGCGGCCGCCAGTCCGGCCACCGCTCTCCTGCGTACTCTCACTCGTCCTCCTCGTCGAGGCCGTGATCGACATCACGGTTGGTGAGCAACGTATGGCGAAGTGTGAGCGAGGTCCAGCCCCGGTCAGCAGCGAGGTGCGACGCCGCGGATCCGGCCCGATAGCGTCGCGGCCATGTCCGGAGAGCTGCTGCGCACCGACGTCGGCGACCTGACCTTCGACGTCCGCGTCGACGGCCCCGAGGACGGGCGGCCGGTGCTGCTGCTGCACGGCTTCCCGGAGACGTCGGCGTCGTGGGCGGCGGTGACGCCGCTGCTCGCGCAGGCCGGGCTGCGCACCTACGCGCCCGACCAGCTCGGCTACTCCCCGGGCGCGCGGCCCGGCGAGGTCGAGGCCTACTCGATGCAGAACCTGGCGCAGGTGACGGCCGACCTGATGACGGCGCTGGAGATCCCGGTGGCCGACGTCGTCGGGCACGACTGGGGCGCCAACGTGGCGTGGACGCTGGCCGCCTGGCACTCCGACTGGGTGCGCTCGCTCACCGCGGTGTCGGTGCCGCACCCGGCGGCCTACACCGCGGCGTTCCGAGCCGACCCCGAGCAGAAGGAGCGGTCGGCCTACATCCGGCTGTTCTGGCAGGCCGGCAAGGCCGAGGAGGTGCTGCTGGCCGACGACGCGCGGCGGCTCCGGCGGATGCTGGCCGGCGCGGACGGCGAGACGGGCGTCCCGGCCGAGGCCATCGACGAGTACGTGGCGGTGCTGTCGGCGCCGGGCGCGCTGACCGCGGCCCTGAACTGGTACCGGGCGATGAGCTCCGACGTCCGGGTGGACCCGGTGGAGGTGCCGACGACGTACGTGTGGAGCGACGGCGACGTCGCGATCGGCCGCACCGCGGCCGAGGCGTGCGCCAACCACGTCACCGGCGACTACCGGTTCGTGGAGCTGGCCGGCATCACGCACTGGATCCCGGAGCAGGCACCGGAGCAGCTGGCCCGCGCCATCCTGGACCGCATCGCCTCGGCCTGACGGCACGCCCGCTACCGCGACCAGCCACTCAGCGCGGGCTCGGCCCCACGCTCTCCCACCGCCCGAGGCAGGACCCCGAGCAGGGCGAGGCCCAGGTAGACCGCCGTCTCGACGTACCCGGGGTGCGCCCACCCCACGGTCGAGGCCACCGCGGTGAGGCCGATCAGCGGCACCACGGAGACGAGCACCCACGCGCCGGGGTAGCGGGTCTCGCGTCGTGCGACGAGCACGGCGCCCAGTGCCACGGCCAGGGGGAAGAGGGCGAGGAAGCCCACGCCCATCACCGCGCCCATGGGCCCGGCGGTGTCCAGCTCGACCGCCGCCGAGGCCAGGTAGCCGGCCCCGAGCACGCCGAGGACGACGGCGAGGACCCGGCGGAGCCAGCGGACGACGGCGCGACCGGCGTCGATGCGCCCACCGGAGTGGGCCAGGAGTGCCGCCAGCAGCGCGTACGTGATGCCGTGCGACGCCTCGCCGGCCCGCCACACCCACTCGATCCCCTCGTGCGGCGCCCACGGCGCCGGCCCGTCGGCCGTCGCCTGCCAGACGGCGTCGCCGAGGGCGATCGCCGAGGTGAGGACGGCGGCGGCGAGCGCGCCGCGGGACAGTGTCGTGCTCATGCTGATCTCTCCTCGATCGGGGCGGCGGCCGTCCACCGCCCGGGCACCGGGGACGCTAGGAACGGCGCCCAGCCGCCGTCGTCCGCCGAGAGGGACCGAGTCGGATGCGACCCGAGGCGCACCACGACTACGACCTGAGATGGACGACCGCGGACACCTGCCTCGCTACGGTCGCCGTCGTGACCAGGCCACGTCCGCTCCAGGTGCTGGCCTTGCTGGCCGCTCCGACGGCCGTGGTCGGACTGGTGGCGCTGGACGGCACCGACCGACCGCTGGACCTCGTGTGGACGGCGATCCTGCTCGAGTGCCTGGCCGTCCTGCTGCTGCTCGCGCGGGCCGCGGTCCGGCGGGAGGACGCCGCCCGGCGGGCGGCCGAGCAGCTGGTCGCGACCGGCGAGGACGAGGCGGCGCGCCGGGCCGTGGTCCAGGAGCGAGTGCTGCTGGCCGCCGACATCGAAGAGATGGTCCGGTCCTCGACGGTGCGCATGTCCGGGGCGGCCGAGGAGGCGGATCGTCGCTGGGACGACGACCCCTCGGCGGCGTTGACCGCCGTGCAGGAGGAGGGCCGACGCGCCGCCGACGAGCTGCGGCGGATGCTGGGACTGCTCCGTGACGCGGAGGACGACGCGGGACCGGACGTGCCGCCGCGCGCCGCGCCGGCACGCCGCCGGATCGACCTGGCCCTGGGGGCAGGTGCTGGGGTCCTGGGGCTGGTCGAGGCGCTGTCCGCCGCCCCGCCGGCCGTGCCCGCCGGGTCCGTCTCCCCGACCGCGTGGGCGCTGACGACGCTGGCGGCGGCCACCCTGGGGCTGCGCGGGGTGGCCCCGGGGACGGGCGCCGCGGTCTGCGGGATCGCTTATCTGCTGGGGGCCGTCCTCGACCGTCCGGTGGCCGGCGGGCTGTGGGTGCTGGTGACGCTGGGTGGGCTGGCGTGGGCGGCCGCGGCGCGGTCCCGTCGGTCGGACTGGCTGGGGTTCGCGGCGTTGGCGGGCTGCGTCGTCGTCGCCCAGAGGTGGCGTGACCCCGACAACCTGGCGATCGACCTGGTGATCCTGGGGGTGCCGGCGCTGGCCGGAGCGTTCGTGGGCCACCGGGCGAGGCGCACGGCGGCGGCCCGGGAAGCGGCGCGGCGGCGTACGGCCGAGCTGGAGCAGGCCGCGGAGTCGGCCGTCCGCGCGGAGCGCCTCACCGTGGCGCGGGATCTGCACGACGTCGTGTCGCACGGCGTCGGCGTGATGGTCATGCAGGCCGCCGCGGCGCAGGCACTCCGCGCGGTGGACCGGGACCGGGCTCGTGCGGCGCTCGACGTGGTGCGGCAGACCGCGGTCACCAGCGTCGACGAACTCGACCGGTTGGTCGCGGTCATCGAGCAGGGCGCCATGGGACTCCCGCTGGCGGGCAGCCCCGTCCCCGCGGCCGACCGGCTGGACGCCCTGGTGCAGCGGATGCGGGCTGCCGGCCTCGACGTCGAGCTCGTCGAGACCGGCCGGCTGGACGACACCCTCTCCGGAGTGGTCTACCGGGTGGTGCAGGAGTCGCTCACCAACGCGCTGCGGCACGCACCCGGCGCCTCCGTCAGGGTGCACCTGATCTACGGCCCGACCGGCGTCGAGATCTCCGTCGAGGACGACGGCCCCGGTCCCTCCCGGACCGCCCGGCGCGGGTTCGGGCTGGTGGGGATCGCCGAGCGCGTGGCGCAGTTCGGCGGCGAGCTGGCCACCGGCCCCGCCGCCGGAGGCGGTTTCCGGGTGCACGCCCGCCTCCCGCGCGTCACGGCCGAGTCGTCGGGGGCACCGGCGTGAACCGGGCGGTGCGCGTGCTGGTGGTCGACGACCACGACCTGCTCCGTGGCGGCCTGACCGCGATCCTCGAGGCGCACGACGGCGTGGAGGTGGTCGGCGAGGCAGCCGACGGGCCGACGGCGGTGCGGGCGGCTCAGGACCTGGCACCGGACGTCGTGCTCATGGACGTCGAGATGACCGGGGGCGACGGGCTGACCGCCACCGCCGAGATCCTCGCCCGCTGCCCGGCGACGCGGGTGCTGATCCTGACGATGTTCGACCTCGACGACTACGTGTTCCAGGCCCTCACCATCGGTGCCTCCGGGTTCCTGCTCAAGACGACACCCCCCGACGCCCTGGCCAGTGCCGTGCTGGCGTGCGCCGCTGGGGAGACGCTGCTCGCGCCCAGCGTGACGCGGCGGCTCGTCGAGACCTACGTGCGCCGTCCCCCACCCCGGGAGCCCGAGCAGCTGGTCCCGGCGCTCGCCGAGCTGACGCCTCGTGAGCTGGAGGTGCTGCGGGCCGTGGCACGGGGGATGTCGAACGCCGAGATCGGCGCCCAGCTGTACATGGCGGAGGCGACCGTGAAGACGCACGTCACCCGCATCCTCACCAAGCTCGGGCTGCGCGACCGCGTGCAGGCCGTCGTTCTGGCGTACGAGACCGGTCTGGTCGAGCGCACGCCCTGACGTCGCCGGATCAGGCCTCGTCGTCGGCGGTGCCGGCGACCAGCGCGAGCAGGCCGGCCTCGTCGAGCAGGTCGACGGGGCGCACGGTGAGGTTGGCGGCGACGTGGTGGAACCCGGCGCTCACCCGCTCCACCGGGACGCCGGTCAGTCGCGACCAGCCCAGCCGGTAGGCGGCCAGCTGCACGGCGGCCGCGGACAGCTCGGCGCCCGACGGCGGTGGGCCGGTCTTCCAGTCGATGACCTCGAAGCCGCCGTCCTCCCGCTGGTAGACCGCGTCGATGCGGCCGCGCAGGGTGAGCGGACCCAGCGGCGTCTCGAACGGGACCTCGACCTCGGCGGGCTGGCGGTCGGCCCACTCGCTGGCGAGGAACGCCTCCTGCAGCTCGGCCAGCGCCCCGTCGGGCGCCGCGAGCTCGTCGCCGGAGCCGGGCAGCTCGTCGAGGTCGACCAGCTTCGCCGCGCCGAACCGCTCCTCCAGCCACGCGTGGAACGCGGTCCCCCGCCGGGCCTGCGGAGCCGGAGCCGCCGGCATCGGCCGCCGCAGCCGCCGGGCCAGCTCCGCCGGGTCGCGCCGCAGCGTCACGAGCGCGGACACCGACAGGTGCGAGGGCAGCGGGACGTCGACGGTCGGGCTGGCGTGCCGGGCCCGCTCGCGCAGCAGCAGGTCGGCGTCGCGCACCCACTGCTCGACCACCGGGTCGCCGCCCTCGAGCGCCTGCTCCGGGTCGAGCGGGTGCGGCGCCGCGGCGGTGACCAGCTCCGCCGCCGCGGTGAGCGCGCGCCGCCGTCCCGACGACAGCGGGTCGGCCGGCCAGACGCCGACCGGCCACTCCGCGAGCGCCGGGTTGGTGGCGTCGTCCGCGGGTGGGTCGGCCCAGTGCACGACGGTGCCGGCGCCGTCCTCGCAGGCCTGCTTGGCGGTGTGCAGCAGCGACGAGGGACCGCACGGCTTGACGCCGTCGCGCCACCAGCTGCCCGAGCACAACAGCAGGTGCCGGGCGCGGGTGACGGCGACGTAGCCCAGCCGGATCTCCTCGGCGGTGCCGAAGTCCTTCCAGTCCTGGACGTACTCCTCGAGCGCAGCCTTGACCGCGGCCTGGTCGCCGGACCCTGGCACCGGCAGCCTCAGCCGGGGCAGCTCCTCGCGGTCGGTGAGCCGCAGGTCGGCCGGGACGGCGCCGGGGTCGCGGATCCAGGAGTCGCTGGTGTCGGCCTTCGCCGGGAACTGGTCGACGGTGAGCCCGGGGACGGCGACGACGTCCCACTCCAGGCCCTTCGCCGAGTGCCCGGTGAGCAGCTGGACGGCGTCGGGGTTCACCGCGACCTCACCCGGCTCCAGCCCGCGCTCACGTTCCTCGGCGTCCTTCAGGTAGCCGAGGAAGGCCGGCAGCGAGGGCAGCTCGGCGAGCTCGGTGAATTCCGCGGCCACCCCGTGCAGCGCGTCGAGGTGGGCGCGGGCACCGGCCGGGCTGGCGCCGGGCGCGCTGGCCAGCTCGGTCTCCAGGCCGAGGGTGCGGGCGACCTCGTCGACCAGGTCGGGGAGCGACTCCCCCAGCCGGGTGCGCAGGTGCGCGAGCTCCGCGCCGAGCCGCCGCAGCCGCCGGTAGCCGGCCTGCGAGTACGCCTCCGGGCCACCGAGGTCGTCGAGCGCCTCGACGATGCTGCCCCGCTCCGTCGGCATCTCCACGGCGGGCGCCTCACCCTCCGCGGCCTGCGGACGGCGGGAGCGGACCAGCAGCCGGGCGCGGGCCTCCAGCGCGGCGAGGTCGCGGGGGCCGATCCGCCAGCGCGCCCCGGTGAGCAGCCGCCCGAGCGCGTCGCCGGCGGTGGGGTCGACCAGCACGGTGAGGGTGGCGACGACGTCGGAGACCTCGGGCACCTCGAGCAGACCGCCGAGGCCGACGACCTCGACCGGCAGCCCGCGCTCGCGCAGCGCCGCTCTGATACCGGGCAGCTGCTTGCGGGTGCGCACCAGAACCGCGACGGTCGGGTGCTTGCCGTCGGAGCGGGCGACCAGCGGGTCGTCGTTCTTCCAGCACGCGGCCAGCCGGTCGGCCAGTGCCTCCGTCTCGTCGGCGACGGTCTCGTAGAGCCCGACGGTGACCGCACCCCGGCCGGCGGTGGGCGCGGGCGCGAGGTCGGGCAGCGGCTGCTCGGGCGGCGGCAGCATCGCCGAGACGGCGTTGGCGACGGAGAGGACCGCCTCGTCGTTGCGCCAGCTCGTGGCGAGGGTCAGCCGCTCGGCCCGCCGTCCGGGCAGGCCCGGGAAGGTGCGGTCGAAGCGCTCGATGGTGCCGGCCGACGCCCCGCGCCAGCCGTAGATGGACTGCCGCGGGTCGCCCACGGCCAGCACCGGGTGGCCGGTGGCCCGGCCGAACAGCGCCTCCAGCATGCGCAGCTGGCCGACGCTGGTGTCCTGGTACTCGTCGAGCAGCACGACCTTCCACCGGGCGCGCTCGCGGCGGCCCACCTCGGGCGAGGCGACGGCGATCCGCGCGGCGTAGGCGACCTGGTCGGCGTAGTCGATGGCCCCCGCGGCCCGCTTGCGCGCCTCGAAGGCCTCGACGAGCGGCAGCAGCGCGACCCGCGCCTTCTGCCGGGCGAGCATCTCCAGCACCGGGGCGTACGGCCCCTTCTTCCGCGGGGCGTCGGCGTAGGAGGCGATCTGCGACTCCAGCCGCGCCGTCCAGGACCGCAGGGCGGCCGGGCTGATGTCGTGCTCGCCGAGGTCGGCGGCCAGGGCCAGCACGTCCTCGACGGTGGTGAGCAGGGTGAGCGGCACGTCGCTCATGTCGCCGGTGTAGGCGCCGACGACCTGGGCCGCCTGCCCCCAGCACATGGCCGGGCCGAGCACACCGGCGCCCGGCTCGACGCCGATCCGCAGCCCGTGCTCGGCGACCAGCGCGGCCGCGTAACCGTGGTAGGTGGAGACGGTCGGCTGGGCGATCTCCAGCCGCTCGCGCAGCTCGGGCTCGGTCTCCGGGTGCCGGGCCAGCGCCCCGAGCCGCAGGCGGATCCGCTCGTTGAGCTCGCTGGCGGCCTTGCGGGTGAAGGTCAGGCCGAGGATCTCCTCGGGCTCGACGATCCGGTTGGCCACCAGCCACGAGACCCGGGCGGCCATCGTCTCGGTCTTGCCCGACCCGGCCCCGGCGACGACGACGAGCGGCCGGTCGGCGGGCGCCTCGACCACGCGGGCCTGCTCGGGCGACGGCGCGTAGGACAGCCCGCAGCGGGCCGCGACCTCGGCCGGGGTGAGCACCCGCCGGGGGGCCGCGGTCCCCGGCCCCGCGTCGAGCAGGAGATCGTCGAACGAGAGTTGCTCCGTCACGCGGTCACCTGCCGGCCGGGCTCCTGCAGCGGGCAGCTGCGGCGGGCCGGGCACCGCGAGCAGTGGGTGCCGGTGCGCACCTCGAAGGTGGCCGCACCCATGCCCTCGCCCACCTGCGCCAGCAGCTGGCCCGCCCACGTCTCGCTCACGGGCACGTCGGCGGGCAGCGGCTCCTGGTGCTGCTCCTTCGCCTTGGCGCCGGTGCCGACCTGCAGCAGCGCGGCGCCGCCGGGGACGCTGCCGTGGTCGCCGAAGGCGCCGGCCGCGATCGCCACCTGGTAGGCGGCGAGCTGGCCGTGCTCCTCGGTGTTCTTGGCCGCCGTCTTGCCGGTCTTGAGGTCGACGACCACCAGGCGTCCCTCGGCGTCCCGCTCCAGCCGGTCGACCTGCCCGCGGATCCGCGCGCGGCCGACGGTCACGTCGAAGTCCTCCTCGGCGCCGAGCAGCTCGCGGCCGTTGGCCGCGTGCCACCGGAGGAACTTGTCGAGCATCTCCTGCGCCGTCACCCGTTGGCGCTGGTCGGACCAGCCCGGCCCCAGGTCCAGCTGGTCGAGCTCGGCGGCCAGCGCCGCGGGCGCCTCGGCCGGCGGCAGCCCCTCGGCGACCTGCTGCGCCACGTCGTGCACCGCGGTGCCGACGGTGCGGGTTGTATCGGGCGAGGCCTCGGCGCCGACGGCGCCGAGCACCCAGCGCAGGGGGCAGCGCTGGAAGGTCTCGATGCCCGAGGGGCGCACGCGGACGGCGTCCTCCTCCGGCACGAGCGGGGCGTCGTCCGACAGGGGGGCCAGCCCCCACCAGGACGACGGCGCGGCACCCGGCACCCCCTCGTCGGCGAGCCGGCGCAGCACCGAGGCGGCGGCCGACCGCCGGTGCGCCGGGGTCTGCGGGTCGGCCACCGCGCGGCGCAGGTCGGCGACCAGCGCGGGCAGGGTGAGCGAGCGGGGCAGCTCGGTGAGCGGCCGGCCGTCCGGCGGGGGCGGGACGACGAGGTCGAGGAAGCGGGAGGCGGTCGCCCCGGCGTCGGCGCCGTCCAGGGCGCCCTCGACCGCAGTGACGACGAGCCGCTTCCGGGCGCGGGTGCAGGCGACGTAGAACAGCCGCCGCTCCTCGGCGAGCGCGAGGGTGCGCCGGTCGACCGCGGTGCCGTCGATGCCGGAGGCCCGCTCCACCAGCTCCTCGGTGCCGAGCAGGGTCGACCGCTCGCGGAGGTCGGGCCAGACGCCCTCCTGCACCCCGGCGACGCAGACGAGGTCCCACTCCAGGCCCTTGGAGGCGTGCGCGGTCAGCAAGCGGACGGTCTCCCCCGTGACCGCGCGCGCCGCGCCGGTGTCGCCGGGCAGCTCCTGGGCCGAGAGGTGGGCGACGAAGGCGCGCACGTCGGCCGAGGGCAGCCGGTCGACGAACCCGGCGGCGGCGTCGAAGAGCGCGACGACGGCGTCCAGGTCGCGGTCGGCCACCGCGCCCGGCGGGCCTCCGGCGGCGCTCGCGCGGGCCCAGCGCTGGGCGAGGCCGCTGGCCTGCCACATGGCCCACAGCACGTCCTCGGCGGTGCCGTCGTGGGCGAGCGCCAGCCGCCCGGCGGAGAGGACGGCGGCCACGCGGCGGGCGGGGCCCGAGACGTGTGGCGGCAGCGAGTCGAGCAGGGTGTCGTCGCCGAGGGCCAGCGCCAGCGGCGTCCCGCGTTCGGCGACGTCGACCCCCTGCTTGGCCAGGGCGATGCGCACCGCCCGCCGGAGCCGGCGCAGGTCGAGCACCGTCGCCCCGCCCAGCGGGGAGGCGAGCAGCGCCTCGGCGGCCGGCTCGTCGAGCCCCTGGGCGGCGCCCTCGGACTCGGGCCCCGAACCGGCGGGCGGCAGCAGGGCGCTCAGCGCGGTGAGGAACGGGGCGACGGCGGGCTGGGCGGCCAGCGGCAGGTCGTCGGCGGACACCGCGACCGGGACGCCGGCCGACGCGAGCGACCGGCGCAGCGGCCCGAGCGCGACGGCGGTGCGCACGACGACGGCCATCTGCGACCACGGGACGCCGTCGAGCAGGTGGGCACGCCGCAGCACGTCGGCGACGTACGCGGCCTCGACCGCCGCCGAGCCGAAGACGTGCACCTCGGCCGTGCCGGGCGCGGTGGCCTCGCCGGGCGCGAGCCGGCGGTGCTCCCAGGGACCGGGCAGCCCCTCGGCGACCGCGCGGGTGACCCGGAGGAGCTCCGCCCCCGACCGGCGGCAGACGCCGAGCGAGACCCGGCCGGCCGGGCGCCCGTCGGTGTGCCGGAACCGCTCGGGGAACTCGCCGATGCCGCGCGGCTCGGCGCCGCGGAAGGCGTAGATGGACTGGTCGGGGTCGCCGACCGCCACGAGGTTGCCGCCGCGCCCGGCGAGCAGCTCGAGCAGCTCGACCTGGGCGGGGTCGGTGTCCTGGTACTCGTCGACGAACAGCCAGCGGGCGCGCTCGCGCTCCTGGCGCAGCAGCTCGGGGTCGCCGTCCAGCTCGGCGATCGCCTGCCGCACCAGCTCGGCGGGGTCGTAGCCGGAGGCGTCGCCGCCGCCCGCCGTCGAGAAGGCCGTGACCGCCTCGTACTGCTCCTGGAACGCGGCGGCCAGCACCCAGTGGTCGCGGCCGGTCTCCCGCCCCCAGGCGGCGAGCACGCCGGGGTCCACGCCGCGCTCGGTGGCGCGCATCAGCAGGTCGCGCAGCTCGCCGCGGAAGCCCGCGGTGGCCAGGGCCGGCGCCATCGCCTCGGGCCAGCGGACCGCACCCTCCTCCTCGACGTCGCCTCGGAGCAGCTCGGCGACGACGGCGTCCTGCTCGGCGGAGGTGAGCAGCCGGGGCGGGGCGTCGCCGCGCAGCAGCGCGGCGCGGCGGAGGACGCCGTAGGCGTAGGAGTGGAAGGTCCGGGCCAACGGCTCGCGGATGGTGCGGGCGACCCGGCCGGTGATGCGGGTGCGCAGCTCCGCGGCGGCCTTGCGGCTGAACGTCAGGACGAGGATCTGCTCGGGATCCACGCCGGCGTCGATGCGGGCGGCGACCGCCTCGACGATCGTCGTCGTCTTGCCCGTGCCGGGTCCGGCGAGCACGAGCAGCGGACCGCCCGGGTGGTCGACGACCGCCTGCTGGGTGGGGTCGAGCCGCGGCGCCGACAGCCGGGGCGCCTCACCGGTGACGAGCCGGTAGACCGGTGCCGCTCCCCCCTGTGCCACCCCCCGATGGAATCACGTGGGGGCGACAGTTCCGGGTACCGGCGATCAGGCCAGCGCGGCCTCGCGCAGCCCGGCCTCGACCATCAGGTCGGCGGCCGTGGTCAGCCAGCCGGCGACCTGCAGGAGCGGCCAGGCGGCCTCGTCGTCGAGGGACGCCGTCGTCGCGACGAGCCCGGCCTGGGCCACCGCACTGCACGCGATGCTTTTCATGCCCTCCTGATCGGCACATCGCCGGGAGTGCTGGAGTCGTCGGGCCAGCGGACGGCGGACATCACGACGCGGCCGTCGCGCACCGGCACGCCCTCGGCGGCGAGCAGCTCCAGCTGGCGCACGCGGACCGGCTCCGCCGCGGTCCCGTCGGCGCGCACCACCCGGTGCCAGGGGACGGCGCCACCGCCGGAGGACAGCGCGCGGGCCACGCGCCGCGGCCCGACGCCGATCAGCTCGCCGATCGCGCCGTACGTGCTGACCCGGCCGGGCGGGATGCGCTCGACGACGTCGAACACCGCCTCGTCGACGTCGGCCGGGTCGGGGGTCACGCGACGATCATGGCAAGCGATGTCCGTGGGGCGGCCATTCGTGCGACCGGAACGGCTGCCCGTGGGCCATCGTGCCGGGGGCTCTAGCCGCGGCGGCCGAACCGCGCCAGGAGCCGGGTCTGCGGCGAGGCGGTCGGCGGCACGTCCAGGGGCGGGTCGAACAGCCCGGGCACGCCGTCCTCGGGCAGCCGCTCGGCGTAGACGAGGGCCGCGGTCACCAGTTCGCCGTCCAGCACGGTGTCGCCGTCGGTGGCCCTCGCGAGGTCCCAGGCGTGCACGGTCAGGTCGGTGGCCATCTCGAAGATGTACTCGCTCGCCGGCGTCGGCCCGCGCGAGAGGTGGACGGTGTGCCGCAGGGCGTCGTCCGCGGCGAACGCGGCCAGCGCTGCGTCCGCGGCGGACTCCCAGCCGAGCAGCGGGTCGTCGCCGAGCAGGTCGTCGGTGCCGTCGGGGAACCGGCCCTCGATCATGTCCACCGGCTCGCCGGCCAGCAGCGGCGGCACCCAGAGCGCCTCGTTCACCAGGTGGGCGACCAGGTCCGCGACGGTCCAGCCGGGCAGCGACTCGTCGTCCCACTGCCCCGGCTCGACGGCGTCGACCCGGTCGGTGAACTGGTTCTGGGCGCGCTGGAAGAGCTCGATCAGCTCCGCCGGGGAGAAGTCGGACATGTCGTCAGTCAAGACGACGACGGCCCGGCACGCCCCCCGAGGGGAACGCGCCGGGCCGTCCGGCCCGCTCGCAGGGTCCCGGCCCGAGCGGAGCGAGGGTCGGGGGGCGAGGGGGTCCTTCTAGTACGTCGGCAGGGCCTTGTCGATGCGCGTCGCCCACGCGGTCACGCCGCCCTGGACGTGCACGGCGTCCTTGAAGCCGGCGTTCTTCACCGCGGCGAGGACCTCGGCCGAGCGCACTCCGGTCTTGCAGTGCAGCACGATCGGCTTGTCGTTGGGCAGCTGCGCCAGGGCGCGGCCGGAGAGGATCTCGTCCTTGGGGATGAGCGTCGCGCCCGGGATCGAGACGATCTCGTACTCGTTGGGCTCGCGGACGTCGATCAGCTCGAAGTCCTTGCCGGCGTCCATCATGTCCTTGAGCTCGTCGACGGTGATCGTCGAGCCGGCGGCCGCCTCCTGCGCCTCCTCGGACACGACACCGCAGAAGGCCTCGTAGTCGATGAGCCCGGTGATCGGCTCGGCCTCGGGGTCCTTGCGCACCTTGATCGTGCGGAAGGTCATCTCCAGGGCGTCGTAGACCATGAGCCGGCCGAGCAGCGTCTCGCCGATGCCGGTGATCAGCTTGACCGCCTCGGTGGCCTGGATCGCGCCGATCGTGGCGCAGAGGACGCCGAGCACGCCGCCCTCGGCGCAGCTCGGGACCATGCCGGGCGGCGGGGGCACCGGGTAGAGGTCGCGGTAGTTCGGGCCGTGCTCGTTCCAGAAGACCGAGACCTGGCCGTCGAAGCGGTAGATCGAGCCCCACACGTAGGGCTTGTTCAGCAGCACGCACGCGTCGTTCACCAGGTAGCGCGTGGCGAAGTTGTCGGTGCCGTCGACGATCAGGTCGTACTGGCCGAAGATGTCGAGCACGTTGTCGCTGTCGAGCCGCGTCTCGTGCAGGCGGACGTCGATCAGCGGGTTGATCTCCTTGATGGAGTCGCGCGCGCTCTCGGCCTTGGACCGGCCCACGTCGGACTGCCCGTGGATGATCTGGCGCTGCAGGTTCGACTCGTCGACGGTGTCGAACTCGACGATGCCCAGCGTGCCGACACCGGCCGCGGCGAGGTACATGAGCACCGGCGAGCCGAGGCCGCCGGCGCCGACGGCGAGCACCTTGGCGTTCTTCAGCCGCTTCTGCCCGTCCATCCCGACGTCCGGGATGATCAGGTGGCGGCTGTAGCGGCGGACCTCCTCGATGGACAGGTCGGCGGCGGGCTCCACCAGGGGTGGCAGGGACACGTCTTGCTCCTCGGCTCGATCGACAGCGGCCCGCGAGGACCGGCGAACAGGTGCCACAACAGCGTGACAGGCGTGGGGATTCCCCCTCGACGGGTCCCCCGCCGCCGGCTCAGCCGCGCAGGTCCCGCCGGGCGTAGCCGGCCAGCCCGGCGAGTCCCAGGAGGACCGCCACCACGACCATCCCCGTGAGCCCGGTCCAGTCCGGCGACTCGGCAGGAACCCCGGTGAGGTGCGCGAACGGCGACAGCGAGCGGACGGCGTCCGGCCAGCCGAACGAGTCCGCGAAGACCAGGAGCAGGTAGCCGCCGGCGGCCGGCAGCAGTCCGATCGGCAGCACCGCACCGGGTGCCCAGCCCAGCGCCAGCACCGCGGCACCCAGGCACAGCAGGGCCACCGGGACGACGTTCAGCGCGCCGGTCACGGCCTCGCCGAGGGTGAGGCCGGCGTCGGCCCACGCCGCGCCGGCCCAGGTGGCCAGTCCGGCCACCAGCGTCAGGACGACGCAGCCCAGGGCCACCGCGATCGCGTCCGTACCCAGCCATCGGGTCCGCCCGACCGGCAGCGAGTAGAGCAGCGTCAGCCGGCCGGCGGCCTCGTCGGTGGCGCTCGCCGCGATCCGACCGGAGGCGAACGCCCCCACCGGGACGGCGAGCAGCGAGAACAGCGAAGCCGCGTAGCCCTGGACCGACCCGAGCTCGGCGAACCCGGCCTGCGTCGCGAGCTCGGCGAACTGCGCGTTGTCCCGGAGGAAGTCGAGCATCGCCGTCGCCAGCAGCCCGATGAGCAGGAAGTAGGCGCCGAGGCCGAGGCCCCAGGTGAGCACCGGCCGCCGGACCCGGTGCAGCGCCAGACCGGCGAGGCTGCCGAGCAACCGGCTCGGCGAGCGGTCGACGTCGCGGACCCGGAGCACGCCCGCGCCGATGTCCCGCCGGCCCGCGAGGGCGACCGCGGCGACCGCCGGGACGGCGGCCAGGACGGCGAGCTCCAGCAGCGGTGCGGCCCGGTCGTCGGCGTAGGGGGCGACGGTGCTCAGCAGGCCGAAGGGGCTGAGCCAGCGGAGCCAGGCCAGCGCATCGACGCCGTCGCCCACCATGCGCAGCAACAGCCCGCCGAGGACCGCCGCGACCGCGAGGCCCGACGCGGCCCGCCGCTCGGCGAGGAGCTGGGCGGCCAGACCGCCGACGGCCGCGCCGGTCACCCCGGCGCCGACGACGACCGCCCCGAAGAGCGCCGAGCCCGTCGTCGCCGTTCCGGTCAGCAGCATCCCGGCGGCCACCGCGATCCCCGGCAGCGCCGCCGCCGCGAGGACGACGGCGAGCTGGCTCCGGACGAGCGCGACCGGGCGCAGCCTGCCGGCCAGCAGCAGGTCCCAGCGGCCCGCCTCCTCCTCCCCGCGCGTCACCCGGGTGGCGGTGAGCGCCGCCCAGACACCGACGAGGACGGCGAGGACGGTCCCGGTGCGCCACACGGTGAAGCCGCCGGCGTCGTCGAGCGCCCGGGCCGGACCGAACAGCGTGCGGATCGCCGGGTTGTCGGCGAGCGCCGTCAGGGAGTCAGCCGACATCGCGCCCTGGAAGGTGTCCCGGTACTCGGCGGCCACGAACGCGGGGAGCACCGCGGAGATCGCGGTGACGACGAGGGTCCCGCGGCGGACGAGGCGGACCGCCAGCCGCACCGGCCCGCGCGCGGGCGCCGGCTGGACGGGCGGGGCCTGCGGAGGTGCCGCCGTCCGGCTGGTCACGACGTCACCTCGCCGTAGTAGTCGAGGAAGATCTCCTCCAGGGTCGGCTCGCGGACGTCGATCCGGGCCACGTCGGCGTCACCGAGAGCGCGGAGCGCGGGCCCCGGCGGGCCGGTGAGTGCCAGCGTGAGCCGGGTGTCCGACTGCCAGCGCAGGTCCGCGACCCCGGGCAGCCCGTCCAGGGCGCGCAGCTGCGGGGCGGGACGGTTCAGGTCGACGACGACCTCCGAGCGACGCAACCGGCGGAGCTCCTCCAGGCCGGCGACCTCGACGAGCCGCCCCTGCCGCAGGATGCCGACCCGCGTGCAGACGGCCTCGACCTCCGCCAGCTGGTGCGAACTGAGGAACACCGTCTGGCCGCGCTCGGCCGCCTCGGCGATGCAGCGCCGGAACTCCCGCTCCATCAGCGGGTCGAGGCCGCTCGTGGGCTCGTCGAGCACGAGGAGCGGCGCGCGCGTCGCGAACGCCGCGACCAGCGCGACCTTCTGCCGGTTGCCCGTGGAATAGGCCCGAGCGCGCTTGCCGGGCTGGAGGGCGAAGCGCTCGACGAGTTCCGCGCGGTAGTCCGGATCGGTGCCGGGGCCGACCCCGGCGAGCAGGTCCAGGCACTCCTGCCCGGTCAGCGTCGGCCACAGGGCGACGTCGGCCGGCACGTAAGCGAGCCGGCGGTGCGCCTGCTCCACGTCGGTGGCCGGCCGGCCGAAGATCTCGGCGGCGCCGGCGCTCGGTCGCAGCAGTCCCAGCAGCATGCGGATGGTGGTCGACTTGCCGGCGCCGTTGGGGCCCAGGAAGCCGAACACCTCACCGGCAGGGACGTCGAGGGACAGTCCGTCGACGGCGACGGTGGTCCCGAAGCGCTTGGTCAGCTCGCGGGCACGGACGGCGGCAGGTGCGGACATGGCGGAGGCCTTCCCACGGAGTCGGGACCACGACTGCCGACCAGGCTTCCCGGCGCACCGGTGCCGACCGTAGACCTCGGCGCGCTCCCGCGGAAGCGCCCGCGGCTCAGGGGTAGGGCCAGGCGTTCTTGGTGCACCCCTCGAGGCCGAGGGTCTGCTGCTGCATCACCGGGGCGACCTGCCCGGGGCCGGGGCAGTCCTGGTGGCCGTGCCCGAACACGTGGCCGACCTCGTGGTTGACCACGTACTGCCGGTAGGTGGCGACGTCGCCCTCGTAGTCGGGGACGGCGGTGGCCCAGCGGGCCAGGTTGATGACGGCGCGGTCGGCGTAGCGGCAGGACGTGTACCCGCCGGTGCCGACCCCGGGGCAGTAGGTCTCCATGCTGCCCGGGCTGACGAGGCTCACCTTGAACTCGAAGCCCCCGGCGGCCGCCTCGGCGGCACCCACGCGCTGGAAGGACATCTGCCCGCCGCTGCCCCACGAGCGCGGGTCGGCCAGGGTCGCCTCGACGGCCCGGGCGAACTGCCCGCCGTCGACGCCGATGCCGTTCTCCACCTCGACGATGAACCGCTGCAGCGGACCGCTGCCGTACACCTGCGACGCCCCGTCGACGACCGAGAGCGTGCCCTCCCCGCGCCCGACGTAGCTCTCCACGCCCACGGTCGGCGGTGCCCCGGTCGGGTCGGCGTCGCCCTCCGCGGGCGCCGTGGGGGTGGGTTCCTCGACCACGGGCGCGCTGACGACGGCCGCGGTCGTCGGCGCGGCCGTCGCGCCGGAGTCCGGCCCCTGCGGTGTGCCGACGGCGAGGTCGACGAGGGTCGCGACGGTGGCGATCGTCAGGAGGGGGATGGCGTAGGCGCGCCAGCCGTAGCGCTCCACGAAGCGGCGGACGCCGCTGGGCGGTCGGCGGGCCGGCCGGCGCGGCGGAGCCGGCAGCTCCGGACGGGCGACCAGCGGGGCGGGCCGCTCGGCGGTGCGGACGGAGGGCCGGCGCGCGTCAGCCGGGCGACCGCCCGACGGACGGCCGTCGGGACGTCCTCCACCTGGCGGCACTGTGCTCCTCGTCGCTCCCCGTCCTCGGCCCGCTCAGCGTCTCACGCTGGGTGGCGTGTCGACAGCAGTGCGCTCCGCACGGCACGCCGCGGTCTCCTCGACCATGCCGAGCACCGCCCGCGCCGTCGCCTCGGGGGCCTCCAGCATCGCCACGTGCCCGACCCGCTCGAGCACCTCGAGCCGCGCATCCGGGACGACGGAGGCCAGCCGCGGGGCCATCGCGGGATCGACCAGCTTGTCGCGCGCACCCCACAGCACCAGCGTCGGCACCCGCAGCGTGCGGGCGGCCCGCCAGGCGTTCGCCGCGCCCACCCGCAGGTAGGAGGTGATCAGCCCGCGCATGCTGCGGGTCAGCGCGTTGCCGGCCCAGGGCTGCTCGGCGCGCTCCCGGGTCTCCTCCACCGCCTGCTCGATCCGCTCGCGGGGGACGCGGTCCGGTTCGCCGAAGCACATCCGGACCATGGCCCGGACGCTCTCCTCCGGCGTGATGCCGCCCATGCGCCTCGCGGCCAGCGTCGGGACCCCCGGCACGAGCAGGAGCAGCAGCACCCGGCTGAACGCCGGCGGCACGCGGTAGACCGGCATCGCCGGCGAGACCAGCGTCAGCGTGGCCACCAGGTCGGGACGGCGGGAGGCGACCAGCAGGCTGACCAGCCCGCCCAGCGAGTTGCCCAGCAGGTGCACGGGCCGTCCCTGGGCCTCGCCCGGCAGGCCGACGACGTGCTCGAGGACGTCGACGACCGCGCGCACGTGCCCTCGGATCGAGTACCGGCCCCGCGGCGGCGGCTGCGACCGGCCGAACCCGGGGAGGTCGAGCGCCCAGCCGTCGAACCGGACGGCGAGCAGCGCCGCCAGGTCGGTCCAGTTGGTCGACGCCCCGCCCAGGCCGTGCACGTAGAGCGCCCGCTCACGCGGCGCCCCCTCCCGGGCCCCGTCCACCGGACCGGTCCACGGCGTCGCGCGCACGTACACCTCGCCGCCCCGCACCGGCAGCTGCTCGCCCGGCCACGGCGGCACGAGGGAGGTGAGCTGCGGGAGCCGGGTGGCCGACGGGCGCGCGACCGGGACGTCGTCGACGGCGACGCCGGGCGGAGGTGCTTCGGACATCCACTCGACGGTAATCCTCCGACGTCGGACGGGCGGTTCGAGAACCCGCCGGTAACATCCCCCCTGCCATGCAGCCGCCCCGTCCTCCCGCCGTCAACAGCCGGCGCACGTCCCGACTCCCCCGGGGTGCCCGGCGGCTGCAGCTGCTGCGCGCCGCGCAGGACGTGTTCGTCGCCCAGGGTTTCCACGCCGCCGCGATGGACGACATCGCCGACCGCGCCGGGGTGAGCAAGCCGGTCCTCTACCAGCACTTCCCGGGCAAGCGGGAGCTCTACCTGGCCCTGCTCGAGGAGCACGTCTCCGAGCTGGCCGACCGGGTCAACGAGGCGATGGCCCGCACGCACGACAACCGTGCCCGCGTGGACGCCGCCGTCGGCGCCTACTTCGACTTCATCGACGCCGAGGGCGAGGCCTTCCGCCTGGTCTTCGAGTCCGACCTGCGCAACGACCCCGACGTCAGCGCGATCGTCGACCGGGGCACCGGCGTCTGCGTGGAGGCGATCGCCGAGGTGATCGCCGCGGACACCGGCGGGGACCCGGAGCGGGCCCTGCTGCTCGCCTCGGGCCTGACCGGGCTGGCCGAGACCAGCGCCCGCTGGTGGCTGCCGCGCAAGGGCACCGTGTCCCGCGACGAAGCGGTGTCGCTGATGTCGGCGCTGGCGTGGCGGGGCATCTCCGGCTTCCCGCGCGTCGACTGACCGCGTTCGCTGACGGCGCACCCGCACAGGGGGTCGGGTCCCCGGCCGCTGGGCTAGCGTTGGGGGCAGTCGCGCGAACCGAGGAGGCATCGCCCACGTGGAAGTGAAGATCGGTGTTCAGCACTCCCCCCGGGAGCTGGTCATCGACAGCCCCAAGACCCCTGACGAGATCGCTGCGGACGTCGCCGCGGCCATGTCCGGCTCGACCAAGGACGGTCTGCTGACCCTGGTCGACGAGCGGGGTCGTCGCGTCGTCGTCCCCGTCGACCGGATCGCCTACGTGGAGATCGCGCAGGCCGACCAGCGCCGCGTCGGCTTCATCGCCGGAGCCTGAAGCACCACCTGGAACACCGCCCGGAGGGCGTCGTCCGCATCCTGCGGACGGCGCCCTCCGGCGCTCACGGGGTGAGGTCGATGGTGGTCCGCCAGCCCTCGCGCGGGCCGGCGGTCTCGGCGACCAGCTCGGCGTAGAGGTCCGCCACCCGGTCGGGGGTGATCTGCCGGTCCTCCCCCACCAGCCCGCGCACCGTCACCGTCGCCACGTGGATGCCCTCGGGCGCCAGCGCCCGCGCCTGCACCTCGGCCAGCGCGCGGAGGGCGGCCTTCTGGACGCCGAGGCTCGCCATCGACGCGATGGGCCGGTCGGCCGAGCCGCCCCCGGTCACCAGCACCGTGCCGGCGCCGCGCTCACGCATCCCGGGCAGCACCGCGCGCACCGCCGTCTGCAGCCCGACCGCGCCGGCGGCGACGTCGGCCAGCAGGTCCTCCGGCGTCAGCTCCGGCACGGCCGCCTCGCGGCCGACGGACACGTTGTAGAGCAGCACGTCGACCGGCCCGATCCGGTCGACCAGCCCCTCGACGGCGCCCCTGAGCTCGGCGGCGTCCCCGGCGTCGGCAGCGGCCCACTCGACCCGTGGCACGGACCCCCGCAGCTCGGTGGCGAGGTCGGCGAGCGCCTCCTGCCGGCGGCCGATCAGACCGACGGCGTACCCCTGCCGGCCGAGGCGACGGGCGGTGGCGGCGGAGATGCCGGGACCGGCCCCGACGACGAGCAGGTGCCGCACGAGGGCTCCCGTCATGGGTTGAGGCCCAGCGCCTTCATGCGCTTGGTGTGGGCGGCGGTGATCCGCTCGATCAACCGGGCGACGCCGGCGAGGTCGCCGGTCCCCGCGATGATCAGCTCCGCCAGCCGGTCGTGCTCGGCGATGACGGCCTGCGACTGGCTCATCGCCTCGCCGACCAGCCGCCGTCCCCACAGCGACAGCCGGCCGGGGACCTTGCGGTCGGCCTTGATCGCCGCGCGCACCTCGCGGACGGCGAAGTCGGCGTGGCCGGTGTCGGCGAGGACCTCCAGCACGAGGTCGCGGTCGCGCTCGGGCAGGAACGCGGCGATCTCGCGGTAGAAGTCGGAGGCGAGCCCGTCGCCGACGTAGGCCTTGACCAGCCCCTCCAGCCAGGTGCTCGGCCGGGTCGCGCGGTGGAACGCGTCCAGCGCGGCCACGAAGGGGGCCATGGCCTCGGCGGGGTCGGCCCCGAGCTCGGTCAGCCGGGCGGTGAGCTGCCCGTGGTGGGCGATCTCCGCGGCCGCCATCTTCGCGAGCGCGGCGCGGCCGGCGAGGGTCGGCGCCATCCGCGCGTCCTCGGCGAGGCGGTCGAAGGCGCTGAGCTCGGCGTAGGCGAGCGCGCCCAGCAGGTCCACGACGGCGCTGCTGTCGACCGGGGTCGTCACACACATCTCCTGTGTCCGCGGGTTCGGGACGCCGGTCGCAGCAGGTGGCCCAGGTCACCCCGACAGCGCGGCGCGGGAAGGCTAACCGGTCGCCGCGCTACCATGGGAATCGGCGTGCCCCCGGGTGCGCTGTGTATCTGTGCGCTGACAACCGCTGGATGACGCCCCTCCGGGCTGTCTCCCGGGCACCTGACGCCCGGTCTGCTGGCCGCGTCGGCGCTGGAACCGATCCCGCGACAACCGACCCGGGACTGGACCGACGCGCCCCCGGCGCGGGCCCCGTTCCCCAGCAGACCAGAGGCGAGAGCACTGACCTCCACCGAGAACACCCCCACGTCCCCCGCGATCGACCACGCCGAGTCCGGCGCGCCCGCCCCCGAGGAGCTCGAGGCGCAGGTCGAGGAGCTCGGCGGCGCGCCCGTCGCCAGCGACAGCCCGCTGTTCAGCGACTTCGACGTGCACCCCGACATCGTCGCCGCGCTGGCCGACGCCGGGATCACCCGCACCTTCGCCATCCAGGAGCTGACCCTCCCGCTGGCGCTGGCCGGCAACGACCTCATCGGCCAGGCGCGCACGGGCACCGGCAAGACCCTCGGCTTCGGCGTCCCGCTGCTGCAGCGGGTCAGCCCGCCCGCCGAGGGCGGCGACGGCGTCCCGCAGGCGCTGGTCGTCGTCCCCACCCGCGAGCTGTGCGTGCAGGTCGCCCGCGACCTCGGCACCGCCGGCGCCACGCGCGGCATCCGCGTGCAGGCCATCTACGGCGGGCGCGCGTTCGAGCCGCAGATCGAGTCCCTGCAGAAGGGCGTCGAGGTCGTCGTCGGCACCCCCGGCCGGCTGCTCGACCTGGCCCAGCGCGGCGACCTGATCCTCGGCAAGGTCAAGGTCCTCGTCCTCGACGAGGCCGACGAGATGCTCGACCTGGGCTTCCTGCCCGACATCGAGCGGATTCTCGCGATGGTCCCGGAGAAGCGGCAGACAATGCTGTTCTCGGCCACCATGCCCGGCCCGATCGTCACGCTGTCCCGGTCGTTCATGACCCAGCCGACGCACATCCGCGCGCACGGCAACGACGAGGGCTCGACCGTCCCGCAGACGACGCAGTTCATCTACCGGGCGCACAACCTCGACAAGCCCGAGCTGCTCGCCCGCGTGCTGCAGGCGCGCGACCGCGGCCTGGTGATGGTCTTCTGCCGCACCAAGCGGACCGCGCAGAAGGTCGCCGACGAGCTGGTCGACCGCGGGTTCGCCGCGGCCGCCGTGCACGGTGACCTCGGCCAGGGCGCCCGCGAGCAGGCGCTGCGCGCCTTCCGCAGCGGCAAGGTCGACGTGCTCGTCGCCACCGACGTCGCCGCCCGAGGCATCGACGTCACCGGCGTCAGCCACGTCGTCAACTACCAGTGCCCGGAGGACGAGAAGACCTACGTGCACCGGATCGGCCGCACCGGCCGCGCCGGCAGCACCGGTGTCGCCGTCACCCTGGTCGACTGGGACGACATCCCCCGCTGGCAGCTGATCAACAAGGCGCTCGACCTCGACTTCGCCGACCCGCCGGAGACCTACTCGACCTCGAAGTGGGTCTACACCGACCTCGACGTCCCCGAGACGGCGACCGGCCGCCTACCGCGGTCCCAGCGGACCCGGGAGGGCCTCGAGGCGGAGACCCTGGAGGACCTCGGCGAGACCGGCAAGCGCAACCGCCCGGCCTCCGGCGGCCGTGGCGACTCCCGCGGCCCGTCCGGTGGGCGGTCCGGTGACGGCGAGCAGGGCACCGGCGGCGGCAAGAGCCGCCCGCGGCGCCGCACCCGCCGCGGTGGCTCCGAGGCCGGCCAGGACGGGTCGGCCCCGGCCGCGGGCTCCGAGTCGGCTCCGGCGGAGGGCACGGCCACCAAGCCGCGCCGTCGTCGTCGCCGGGGCGGCGCCAACCGCGGCGGCGGCGGTTCCGAGTCCGCCGCGTAACACCCATGGCTGCCCTCACCCGCCCGCCGCTGCGGGTCCTGGTGTGGACGGCGGCCACCGTGGCGCTGGTCCTGGTCGCCGCCCTGCTGTGGCGCGGCTCGGACGCCGCCGCCACCGACAGCACCACCGCGCCACCGGCCGACGTCCCCTCGGGGGCGCCGGCCGGTGCCGTCTCCGAGGCCTGGTCGGCCACCGGCGACCCGGTGCCGGAGGACCCGGTGCAGGAGGGCCGGGTGGTCATGGGGTCCGCGCACGGCGTGCGCGGGCTCGACCTGCAGACCGGCGAGGAGGCGTGGAGCTACACGCGGTCCAACGCCCGGCTGTGCGGCCTGACCGCGACCGACGGCGTCGCGGTGGCGGTCTTCGCCACGGAGGACCGCTGCGACGAGGCCGTCGCGCTCGATGCCGGCACCGGCGTGCGGGCCTGGACGCGCAACCTCAGCCTCGCCGGCGACGCCGTCCTCGACTCCACCACCGCGATCGTCCTGGCGAGCAACCCCGGCGGGGTCGTGACGCTCGACCCGGTGAACGACAACGTCCGGTGGCGCTCCGCGGCCCCGTCCGGCTGCCGGCTGCTCGGCGCGGACACCGGGAGCACCGGCGTCGTCGTCCTGCAGCGCTGTGGGGGTGACGGCCCGGTGCAGGTGCGGCTGCTGGACGGGTTCGCCGGATCGGAGCACTGGCACCACGACCTGCCGGCCACCGACGACGTCGAGCTGCTGGGGGCCGACGGCGCGGTGACCGTCCGGGTCGGCGGCGAGGTGCGGACGCTCTCCGGTCCGGACGGCGCCGTGCTCGCGACGCACCCCCTGCCCGAGGGCGCCACGGACGTCGACCAGGCGACTGCCGGCACCGTGTCGCTGCTGCGGGTCGGGGGCACGGTGACGGCGACCGACGTCGCGTCCGGTGCGTGGCTCTGGGAGGCCGCGGCGACCGGGCTCCCGGTCTCGACGGTCATGGCCGAGCCCGGCGCGCCGCTGCTGCTCGCCGACGCGGACGGCGTGGTGTCCCGCGACCCCGCGACCGGCGCCGAGACCAGCCGGGTGACCACCGCCGAGCTCGCCCCCGGCGGCTCGGTCTCGGTCGTCGGCCCCGTGGTGCTGGTGCGCTCGGACGACCGCGTGACCGGCCACCGGTAACCCACCGCTGCACGGCCCGGCGCGGCGGGGTTCACTGGGGACCATGGTCCTGCCCGGCGGTCCCGACTACTCCGTGCCCCTCGCCATCGCCCCCGACGACCTGCGGCAGCTCGCCGACCACGACGCGAGCGCGCGCACGTTCCCCGGCCGGGCCGGCCCCCTGGCCGCGCTGGACACCGGCGGCGAGGCGCCGCGCGGGACGGCCCTGCTGGTGGCCGGCTACACCGGCAGCAAGGAGGACTTCGCTCCGCTGCTGGCCCCGCTGGCCGAGGCCGGCTACCGGGTGGTCGCGATCGACCAGCGCGGGCAGTACGAGTCGCCCGGCCCCGACGACCCGGCCGAGTACTCGGTCGAGGAGCTGGGGCGCGACGTCGTCGCCGTCGCGCGGGTCCTGCGGGAGGAGTCAGGCGAGCCGCTGCACCTGCTCGGCCACAGCTTCGGCGGCCTGGTCACCCGCGCCGCGGTGCTGGCCGAGCCGGCCCTGTTCACCTCCTTCACCCTGCTCGGCTCGGGCCCCTCGAAGCTGACCGGCCGCCGGGCCGACCTGCTCGACCACCTCGGCCCGCTGCTCGACGCCGGCGGCGTGCAGCTGGTGCACGAGACCCTCGAGCAGGTCGCGATGACCGACCCGAAGGCGCAGGCCGTCCCCGCGCCGACCCGGGAGTTCTACTCCCGCCGGTTCCTGCGCAACTCCGCGGCCGGGCTGCGCGGCATGGCCGACGCGATGCTGAACGAGCCCGACCGGACGGCGGAGCTCGCGGCCGCCGGGCTGCCGCTGCTGGTCGCCCACGGCGAGGCCGACGACGCCTGGCTGCCGCACGTGCAGGCCGACATGGCGGAGCGGCTGGGCGCCCGGCACGAGGTCATCCTGAACTCGATCCACTCCCCCGCGGTCGAGAACCCGCGCCGGACCGTGGAGGTGCTGCTCGACTTCTGGGCGGACGCCTCGGCGGCGTCGTGACACCGGAGGAGGACCGGCTCGGGTTCTTCGGGCCGGACAGCGTGAGCTGGCGGATCCACACCGACCCGTCCTTCTCCGTCGGCGGGTTGCGCGCCCTGCTGCTCCAGGCCCTGCACCCGGTCGCCATGGACGGCGTCGCCCGGTTCTCCGGCGGCTTCCGCGAGGAGCCGTGGCCCCGACTGGTGCGGACCGCTGCCTACGTCGACACCGTCACCTTCGGCACCCGCACCGAGGCCGCCGCCGCGGTGGAGCGCGTGCGCGCCATCCACCGACGCCTGGGCGCCACCGAGGAGACGACCGGGCGCACCTACCGGGTCGACGACCCCGACCTGCTGCTGTGGGTGCACTGCTGCGAGGTCGACTCGCTGCTGACCGTCGCGCGCCGCGCCGGGCTGCCGCTGACCGACGACGACGCGGACCGCTACGTCGCCGAGCAGGTGACGGCGGCCGAGCTGATCGGTGTCGACCGCGCCGACGTGCCGGACTCCGTCGGTGCGCTGGCCGACTACTTCACCGCGATGCGCCCCTCCCTCGCGCTCACCCCCGCGGCACGGGACGCCTACCGGCTGATCGTGCTGCCCCCGATGCCGACCTGGGTGCGCTACCTGACCCCGGCGCAGGGCGCGTGGGGCGGCCTCGCGACGCTCGCGGTCGCGCTGCTGCCGCAGTGGGCCCGGCGGATGTACTCGCTGCCCGGTCTCGGGCTGACCGACGTCGCGGCGGGTCCCCCGCTCAAGGCGTTCCGCCAGGCGCTGCTGCGCCTCCCGCAGCGGGCGCAGCGATCGCCGATCGTGTGGGCCGGCTGGGAGCGGGTCGCACCGGAGCAGCCGCTCAGCGCCTGACCTGGCGGTCCAGGTGCCGCCGGGCCGCGCCGAGGACCGCCTCGGCGACCCGGTCGAGTGCCGGGGAGCGCAGCCGCCACTGCTGCCAGTACAGGACGACGTCGGTCGCGCCGTCGGGGTCGATCTCGACGAGCTCGGCGACCTCGGTGTCGCGGGCCATCGCCACCTGCAGGTCGGGCAGCGTTCCCCACCCGAAGCCCAGGGCGACCGCCCGCAGGTAGTCGGCGGACGACGGCACGTAGTGCGTCGGCGGCGCCTCGACGCCCCACCGGCGCAGGTAGGCGTGCTGCAGGTCGTCGCTGCGGTCGAAGACGACGACCGGCGCGGCGGACAGGGCGCCGGCCGAGACGCCGTCGGGGAACCAGCGGCGGGCGAACGCCCGGGTCGCCGTGGGCCGGTAGCGCATGACGCCCAGCCGGGTCACGCGGCACCCGGGCACCGGGTCGGCCTCGGCGGTCACCGCGGCCATGACCGTGCCGTCCCGCAGGAGGTCGCCGGTGTCCTGCTGGTCGGCGCGGTGCAGGTCGAAACGGTGGTCGTCGGCCAGCGGTGCCAGCGCGGGCAGCACCCAGGTCGCCAGCGAGTCGGCGTTGACGGCGATGGGCACCGGCACCGGGCCGCCGTCGCCCTCGTCGTCCAGGTCGCGGGCGGTGTCGGCGGCCAGCAGTTCGACCTGGCGGGCCAGCCGGAGCACGGCCGCGCCGGAGTCGGTGACGCGCACCGGCTTGGAGCGCACCAGCAGCACCCGCCCGGTCGCCGCCTCCAGCGCCTTGAGCCGCTGGCTGACCGCCGACGGGGTGATGCGGAGTTCACGGGCCGCGCCGTCGAGGGTCCCGGCGCGGACGGCGGCGGCGAGGGCCCGGAGCTGGCCCAGTTCGAGATCCACGTAAGAGATGCTACGGATGGTGAAGAATTCTGAGCTGGTCTGTCGTCACCGGGCTTCCTAGCGTGGGCGCGTGCTCTCCTCCCCCGCCTGGCCCGCCCTCTTCGCCGGTCTGGGTCTCGGCCTGTCCCTCATCGTGGCGATCGGGGCCCAGAACACCTTCGTCCTGCGGCAGGGGCTGCGCCTGGAGCACGTGGGCGCCGTCGTGGCGGTCTGCACGGTGTCCGACGTGGCGCTCATCGGCGCCGGGGTGCTCGGCGCGGGGGCGCTGCTGCTGCGCCAGCCGGGCCTGCTGACCGTGGTCTGCCTGGCGGGCGCGGCGTTCCTGCTCACCTACGGCGCGATGGCCGCCCGGAGGGCACTGCGGCCGTCGGCCGCCCTGGCCGCCGACGCGTCCGGCGCACGCACCGGCCTCGCGGTCACGGTGGCGACCTGCCTGGCGCTGACCTGGCTCAACCCGCACGTCTACCTGGACACCGTCGTGCTGCTCGGGTCGCTGTCGTCGACGTACGAGGACGACCGCTGGTGGTTCGCGGCGGGAGCGATGGCCGGCAGCGCCGGCTGGTTCGCCGGTCTCGGGTTCGGCGCGCGGGTGCTGCGCCCCGTCTTCGCCCGTCCCAGCGCCTGGCGGGTGCTCGACCTGGTCATCGCCGTGGTCATGACGGCGCTGGGCGTCTCCCTCGCCGTCCGCGGGCTCAGCGGCGGCTGAATACGGCAACAGTGGATGACAGATTCGGCAAACTCCGCGGATGCGTCCGCCCGAGATGCAGCCAGGGCATCTGGCCCGGGGAACCCGTGAAACTCGTCCTACGCGGCCCACTCAGGGAGAGGTCGGAGTGGGGTGACGTGCCTCGGGCCACTTGACCCAATCTGCTGATCCGCACAGGCACGATGAGTAGCCGCCTCTGCGCGTCTGTCGGACGGTGGTGCCGAAACATGACGGAGTCAGGAGACTTTCTCCGTTCGCGCAGCCCACATCGCTAGCGCTTGGGGGTAATTACTGTGCACGTCACCTTACCTGCGGAGGCGGCAGACGGTTTGTCGACAGCGCAAGTTGCCGTCATAATTGTCGGCGTCGTACTGGCGGTCACCGCAGCGATCGTCACGAACTTCATTGCGGCGAAGCGCGGCCAAGTGAAGGCCACGTTCGACGAGAAGATTGACGAGCTGCAAGGGCGAATCCAGAGAGCTCACACAGCGATGGCCCAATCGCTTGCAACTCATAGATCGGCGTGCTTACTGTGGGCAGTCGCAGCCATTCCGCCAGCTGCTCCCGGCGCCTTTTACGAAAGCCACTTCTCCACGACGGTCGCATGGCTCACCCAGGCTGGCGCTGACGCTGCGAGCGGATTGGGCCTTAATATCGATTCGACGGGAGGACCTGAGAAGACACCAGAACTCGATGACCTCTTTCGCGCGAGAAACGAAGCCTCGGCGATGGGCCCCGCCGCACTACAGGCCCTCATAAACGAGAGTGACAACCTTAGGAGCCGCCTCATTCCGTACACCAACGACCTAGTTGGTCAACTTAGGCGCGAAGTTCTACGGCGGAGCAAGTACGAGCGATCAACCTCGCGCCTACTCTCCTTGGGTACCAGCATTCAGATTCTGAGCCTCGTAGTGATCGCCGCGAAGGATCTGTTGTAGGAAGTAATCAGCCGGGTCGACCGCCGCGCGTCGGTTCAAGAGGGTCTAGAGGACTAACGCGGGCTCTCCCTGCAGCCGCCGTCCGGCGAATCCGCGACGGACAGGCAGCGGCGCTCGAACCGGCCTTCAGCCGGTGTCCTCCTCGGCGAGGAAGCTCCAGGTCTCCCGCGGCGGGACGGCGGCCTGCCCGGTCGGGCAGCTCGGGCGGAAGTCGCACCAGCTGCACTGCTGACCGGGAACCGCCGGGAAGGCGGCGTCCGGGTCCTCCCCCGCCGCCGCGCGCTCCGTGGCGGCGGTGATGTCCTCCGCGATGTCCTCGGCCCGGCGGACGTGGTTGGCCAGCGAGCGCTCGGTGTGCTCGAAGGAGGCCACCGTGCCGCTGGGCAGGTGGTGCAGCTCGACCCGGCTGCAGGGACGGCGCAGCGTGCGGCGCACACCGAGCACGTAGGCGGCCAGCGCGGGTGACCCGCGGGCCTCGTCGTCGGTGCAGACCGAGCGGCCGGTCTTGTAGTCGACGACCACCAGCTCGTCGCCGCGCTGGTCGATGCGGTCGACCCGGCCGGACAGCGCCAGCCGCTCGGTGGTGGCGCCGACCGTGCGCTCGTTGCCGACCGGCTCGTCGGTGGGATCGAGGGTGGCCACGTAGTCGGTCAGCCAGCCCGCCGCGCGCGCCCGCCAGCGGTCGGCCTGCTCGGCGTCGCGGAACCCGTTCTGCGACCAGGCCGCGTAGAGGAGCTGGCGGGCCGCGCCGGTCGTCCGCTTCTCCACCGGCAGGTCCCACCACGACCGCAGCGCCGCGTGCACGGCGGCGCCGACGGTGTTGTGCGCCCAGGCCGGCCCCCGCGGCGGGGTCGGCCGGTCGACGTAGGCGAACCGGTAGCGGCGCGGGCAGTCGGCGAAGGACGCCAGCTTGCTCGGGGTCGCGGAGAACAGCCGGCGCGGCATCCCGGCCATCTCCAGCTGCCCGCTCCCGCGGTCCGGCGTCGCCATGCCCCTCACGGTAGCCAGGGGGTCCGACGGTCCCGGCTCAGTCGCGGAACGGCGCGCTGCCGGTGCCCGCGGCCAGGATCGCCTCGAGCTGGTCGGGCGCGGTGGTGCAGGCGCCGATCGGGGTGGTCTTGTTCGTGCCGTGGTAGTCGCTGGAGCCGGTCACGATCAGCCCGAGGTCGTCGGCCAGCCCGCGCAGGTGCTCCCGCTCCTCGGCGGAGTGGTCGGGGTGGTCGACCTCCAGGCCGAGCAGGCCCGCCTCGGCCATGGCCGCGACGGCGTCGTCGCCGACCACGCGCCCGCGCTTGGTGGCCAGGCCGTGCGCGAAGACCGGCACGCCGCCGGCGGCACGGACCAGGGCGATGCCCTCGCGGACGTCGGTGTCGGCCTTGGTCACGTAGTACGGGCTGCGGTGGTGCAGCAGGGTGGCGAACGCGTGGTCGACCGACTCGGCGGCACCGGCCTCGACCAGCGCCCGGGCGATGTGCGGGCGGCCCACCACGCCGCCCTCCGATCGCTCGACGATCTGGTCCCAGCTCAGCCCGTAGCCGGCGGCGACCAGCCCGGCCACGATGCGCTCGCCGCGCCCCAGCCGCTCGTCGCGCAGCCGCGCCCGCTCGACGGCGAACGCCGGGTGGTCGGGGTCGAACAGGTAGGCGAGCAGGTGGACGCTGATCGGCGGCTGGTCGTCGGGGAACCAGCGGCAGGACAGCTCCATGCCGGGGACCACGGTCAGCCCGGCCGGGCGCGCGGCCTCGGCGACCGTCCAGCCCGCCGTGGTGTCGTGGTCGGTCAGGGCGATCACGTCGAGGCCGGCGGCGCGGGCCGTCGTCAGGAGCTGCGCCGGCGTCTCGGTGCCGTCGGACACCGACGAGTGGGTGTGCAGGTCGATCCGCATCACCGACCAGCATTCCTCACGACTGCTGCGGCGGCAGGCCCTGGATCGGCTCGGTGTCGCGGCGTCCGGGCCAGCCCGGCGAGGTGGACGGCGGGGGTTCGAGGTTGCCCTCGTCGTCGCCGGCCGAGGCGGCACCGCCGCCGCCCCAGTCGCTGCTGAACAGCAGGGCGCTCACCCGGCGGTAGAGGACGTCGGCCCCGGGCAGGAAGGTGATCTCCGACAGCGCCTGCTGCTGGCCGGCGGACTCGAAGCGGAAGGTGCCGTAGCCCAGCACCTGCCCGAGCAGGGTCTCCTTCCAGGTGAGGTCGGTGATCCGGCGGAGCGGCAGCAGGGTCACCGTCCGGACGATGACGCCGGAGGTCAGCAGCACGCGGCGGGTGCTCACGATGAAGTGCCGCATCCACCACTCGCCGACCCGCAGCCCGTAGTAGACGAGCGCGGCGACGAGGACGATCAACCCGGCGGAGCTGGTCACCCGGTTGTCGGGGTCGTAGAGCAGCAACCAGCCCCCGGCGACGAAGACCGGCAGGAACTTCACCGTGGGCTCGATCAGCACCGCCCAGTGCCGGCGGGTGGCGACCACCGCGCTCTCGCCGGGCAGGAGGTACTTCTGGACGTCCTTGCTCGCCCGGGGAGGCAGGTCCTCCAGGGGCGCGGGGCCGGCCACGCGCTCGGCTGCGTCAGACCAGGGAGCCGACGAAGGCCGCGAGCGAGGACGCGGCGTCGCCGAGCGCCTGACCGGCGTTGCGCACGAGCTCGGCGGACTGCTCCGGTGCCTGGATGACGTAGAAGACGACGAATGCGACGACCAACCAGGTGACGACCTTCTTGAGGTTCACCGCCACCTCCACGGGTGCGCTCGGGCGGGCAGGCTCCGGGGGCGTGCGAGCCTGCGGGTACAGGGTCCACCGGACTGAGGCGGACGGCTTCGTCCCATGGGTAACACAGGACCCAGCGGCCACAGGGGCGACGCGCCGATCATGAACGTGACCGGTGCGGTTCCGCTCAGCTGCCGGGCAGCAGGTGCTCGCTCGGCGGGCCGAGCGGCAGGTCGGGGTAGATGCGCTCCCGCAGGTCCAGCAGCTCGAGCTGCTCGGCGAGCAGCCAGGCGGCGTTCATCGGCCACATGACCAGCCACAGCCAGACGCCGTAGGCCTCCCCCACGAAGGCGGCGCGGTCGTCGGTGGTCGGCACGGTCCACAAGGGGGCGTGCTGGCCGGCTGCCTTGACGTCGACCGCCGACGGGCCCTCGATGACGTCGCCGGGGTCGAGCCCGGGCAGCCCGGCGTAGCCGCAGCCGACGCCGGTGCCGGGCTCCTCGGCGACAAGGACCAGCTCGGCGGACCCACCGAGCGGCGCGGGACCGGCACAGTCGACGACGATCGCGCGGGCTCCCGGCTCGCCGCCCCAGGCCAGGCCGGTGACCGACCAGCCGGCCGGCATCGGGTCGGGCACCCAGGCCGGCACGCGGGCGTCCGCGGTGACCGCGGAGATCGCGTCGTGGGCGACCAGCACGGTGTGGTGCAGCGGGGTGACGGCGCCGTGCGTGTGGCACCAGGCCTGCGCGGCGGAGCCCGGCCGGACGACCAGCGTCTCGCCGCAGCGGGGGCAGACCGGCGAGACGCTCATCGGGAGACACCGTCCTGTGACCGGGGAGGGTTCGTCAAGCGGAGCGCTGCGGCCGTCGGCCCGTGGTGCGTAGCGTGCCGTGCGTGGAGCAGCCGGTCGTCCCCTGCGTGGGCGGGGTGGTGCTGGACGCGGCCGGGCGGCTGCTGCTGATCCGGCGCGGGCAGGCGCCGAGCGCGGGCCTGTGGTCGGTACCGGGCGGCCGGGTGGAGCCGGGCGAGACCGTGGAGCGGGCGGTCGAGCGGGAGGTGCTCGAGGAGACGGGTCTGCGGGTACGCGCCGGCGGGGTGGTCGGCCGGGTCTCGATCCCGGGGGACGGCGTCGTCTACGACGTCGTCGACCTCGCCTGCACGCTCGTGGACCCCGCAGCCGAGCCGGTCGCCGGCGACGACGCGACCGACGTGGTGTTCGCCGATCCCGCGACGCTGGCTCGGTTGCCGTGCACTCCGCGGCTGCTGGAGACGCTGCGCGCGTGGGGCGCGCTGCCGGGCTGAGCCGGCCGCGCGCCCCCGCACGTCGAGTCCTGCAGGCTCAGCCGCGGGGCGTGGGCTCCGGGCGGCCGGGCTGCTCGCCGCCGCGGGCCTCGCCGTAGGAACGCTTGGGCACCATGACCTTCCGGCGGAAGATGCACACGACCGTGCCGTCCTGCTTGTAGCCGATGGTCTCGACGTAGACGACGCCGCGGTCGTCCTTCGACTTCGACTCGGTCTTGTCGAGGACGGTGGTCTCGCCGTAGATCGTGTCGCCGTGGAACGTCGGCGCGACGTGGCGGAGCGACTCGATCTCCAGGTTGGCGATCGCCTTGCCCGAGACGTCGGGGACGCTCATGCCGAGCAGCAGCGAGTAGATGTAGTTGCCGACGACGACGTTCCTGCCGAAGTCCGTCGTCTTCTCCGCGTAGTTCACGTCCATGTGCAGCGGGTGGTGGTTCATCGTGATCAGGCAGAACAGGTGGTCGTCGTACTCGGTGACGGTCTTCCCGGGCCAGTGCTTGTAGACGGCACCGACCTCGAACTCCTCGTAGTACCGACCGAACTGCATCTGCGCGCTCCCGACCTCGACGACTGAGCCGGTCACCGGCGCGCGTGGCCCGGCCCGCATCGGCGGGCCGGCTGCCACGGGAGGAGCGTCGGTGCCCCGGCTGGACGGTGGATGATCTTACGGACGCCGCTCCGGAGCGCCTCCCGGGCCGCGTCGGTCAGATCATCGACCCGATGCGCGCCGCCATGTCGGCCTCGTGCTGCTGGTAGGAGGCGGCCACGTTGTTCAGCAGCGTGCCCATGCCGGTCAGGGCGTCGCTGACCCCCTGGGCGGACATCCGCCACTGCTCGTAGAGCTCGGTGAACCGCAGGGCGGCCTGGCTGTCGGTCCAGCCGTCGAGCACCGAGCTGTTGATGCTGCTGGACAGCGTGGCGTGCCGGCCGGCGGTCTCGGCGGCCTCGCCGCGGCACTGGCCGGCCATGGACTGCAGGGTGGCGATGTCGACCTTCACGGTTCCTCCTCGATCGCGGGTCCTTCCCGGTGGCGGGCCACGCTAGGGCGTCGGCGGGCCGGCCCGACGGCGCTGTCCACAGGCGGGCCGCTGTCCACAGATCGTCCGGACCCGCCCCGCGCGACCGGCCGGACCGGCCAGGATCCGCACGTGCTCCCTCCCCCCTCGGCCGACGAGTACGGCACGACCGCGACCCGTTGCTGGACGTTGTCCGGCGAGCTCGGTGCCGTCGACGTCGAGGTCACCGCGACCGTGGGTCATCGGATCGGCGACGTGCTCCCCGCCGTCGCCCGGGCCCTGGGCAGGTCGGTCGACGCCCTGTGGTCGGGGTCCACCCGCCTCCTCGACGACACCCCGCTGACCGATCCGGCGTTCGATCACGGGGCCCTCCTGGGCGTCGACCGACCCGTGCGGCGCGCCCGCGGCGACCGGCCGTCGAGCGCGCTGGCGCTCCACGTCGTGGGCGGGCCCGACGCCGGTCGAGCCCTACCGGTCGGGCAGGGACGGCACGTCATCGGCCGTGGCACCGGCGTCACGGTGCGCCTGCGCGACCCTGACGTGTCCCGCAGACACGCCACGGTCGACGTCGGCCACGGCACGGTCACCGTCGCCGAGCTCGGCTCCAGCAACGGGACCCGGCTCGACGACACGGAGCTCTCCGCCGAACCCCGCGACTGGGCGGTGGGCGCCGTGCTCCGGCTCGGCGGCACCGCCCTGGCGCTCGCCGGGCCGTCGTCGCCGGCCGCGGTCCTGGAGGCGGGAACCGACGGCCGGCGGCGGTTGCGACCGGTGCCGAGGTTCACCGCGCCGCCGGTCGAGGTGGAGGTCCGGTTCCCCCGTCCTCCCTCGCCCCCGCCACCGCGGCGGCTGGCCTGGGTGGCCGTCGCCCTTCCCGCCGTGGGCGGCGTCGCCATGGCCTGGCTGCTCCGGACTCCGAGCTTCCTGTTCTTCGCCCTGCTCAGCCCCGTGGTGGCCCTCGGCACGTGGCTCTCGGAGCGGTGGTCCGGGCGCCGGACCGGACGACGCGAGCTGGCCGCCCATCGGCAGGCGGTCCGCGAGGCCGAGGGGCGCCTCGCAGCTGCGGTCCGGGCCGACGTCCGCGCCGCGGAGGGAGCCCACCCGGACCTGGCCACGCTCACCACGGCCGCCCGCCGCCGCAGCACCGAGCTGTGGGCGCGCTCCCCGGCGGACGTCCTGGGCCTGCAGGTGCGGGTCGGCTCGGGGCCCGGGCCGACCAGGGTCCTGCGCCTGGACGGGGACGGCGCACGGTCCCGGGAGACGGCACCGCACGTCCCTGCGGTCGTCGATCTGCGCACGACCGGAGGACTGGCGGTGGTGGGCCCGCGGGAGCGCGCGACGGGTTGTCTCGCGGCCGTGCTGGCCCAGCTCTGCACCCTGCACGCCCCCGGCTCCGTCGACCTCCTGCTGGTCGTGACCCCGGAACGCCTCGCCGACTGGTCATGGGCCCGCTGGCTGCCGCACCTGCCCGCCTCGGCGGTCCTGATCGCGACCGGCGCTCCGGGCGGTGACGAGCACCTGCACGCCCGACTGGCCGATGTCGTCGCGGCGCGTCGGGCACGGGGCGCCGGCCCCTCGAGCGGCCAGCTGGTGGTGGTCGTCGACTGCCCGCTGGACGCCCGGACCGCGACCGCCCTCCGGGCGGCGCGCCACCTTGGCGTCCTGGCGGTCACCACGGCCGAGACCGCTGCGGCCGTGACCGCGCCGGTGGACGCGCTGCTGCACCTGACCGGGGAGACCGGCGACACCGGTCGCCTGGAGCAGGAGGGGGTCGCCGACCGGGCAGGCATCACGATCGACCGGCTGTCGAGCACTCTGGCGACCGAGCTGGCCCGCGACCTGGCGGCCCTGCGGCCGGCGTCGGCCGGCGACCGGCTCCCCCGGCGGGTGCGCCTGCTGGACATCGCTGCGGAGCACGGCGACCGGGCCGGATCGTGGACCCGCGCCCGCGACCGCCTGATCACCTCCCTCGGGCGCACGGTCGACGGCCCCCTGCACGTCGACCTGTGCCGGGACGGTCCGCACGCCCTGGTCGCCGGCACCACGGGATCGGGCAAGTCGGAGCTCCTGCAGACCCTGATCGCGAGCCTGGCCCTGCACCACCCGCCCGACCGGTGCTCCTTCCTGCTCGTCGACTACAAGGGCGGTGCGGCGTTCGCCGAGGCGGCGGCGCTGCCGCACACCGTCGGGGTGGTGACCGACCTCGACGCACAGACCACCGCGCGCGCGTTGCGGTCGCTCGGCGCCGAGCTCACCCGACGCGAGGGCGTGCTGGCGGCCCACCGTGTCGCCGACGTGGCCGCCCTGCCGGAGGGGGTCGAGCTGGCCCGCCTGGTCATCGTCGTCGACGAGTTCGCCGGCCTGTCGGAGGAGCTCCCCGGGTTCGTGCCCGGGCTGGTGTCCATCGCCCAGCGGGGCCGGTCGCTCGGTGTGCACCTGGTGCTGGCCACCCAACGCCCCAGCGGCGTCGTCTCGCCGGAGATCAGGGCCAACTGCAACCTGCGCATCTGCCTGCGTACCACCGACGAGTCCGAGTCGCGGGACGTGCTGGGCGCCGGCTCGGCGGCACACCTCCCGGTCGACGTCCCGGGACGCGCGCTGCTCCGCTCGGGCGGCGGAGCACCGATCGAGCTGCAGACCGCGCGGGTGACCGGCCCGGCACCGACGCCGGCGACCCGCGAGCCACAGGTCCGGCCATGGTCCTGGCCCGTCAGGGAGACGACCCCGGATGGTGCACCTCCGGGGGTCGCCGAGAGCGACCTGACCGCCATCTGCCGGATGCTCGACGCCCGGGCGCGGAGCACCGGGACACCCCTGCCGCACCGCCCGTGGCGGCCCGCGCTGCCGGAGGTGATCCCGCCCGGTGCCCTGGACGAGGCGGGCGCGGACGCGGACCGCCGCCTGCCGCTCGGCCTCCTCGACCGCCCCGAGGACCAGAGCCAGCCGGTGCTGCGGCTCGATCTCGACGAGGGAGGCACGTGGCTCGCGGTCGGGGGGCCGCGCAGCGGCCGGACCACCGCGTTGCGCACCGTGCTGGCGGAGGCCGTGCGCCGGTACGACGCGGACGAACTGCACGTCCACGTCATCGAGGGTGGCTCCGGGGTGCTGGGTCCGGAGGCCGCGCTCCTCCCGCACACCGGCACGGTGGTGACCAGCGAGGACGCGCTGCGGACGGTCCGGCTGGTGGACCGGCTCGCCGAGGAAGTGGCCGCGCGGCGAGCCGGCTCAGTGCCCGGGCGACGCCCGAGACTGCTGCTGCTGGTCGACGGACTCGAGACCGTCACCGCCGTCCTGGACGACTCCGACCCCGGCCGCGGCTCGGGGCACCTGCTCCGGGTGCTCCGCGACGGGGCGGCGGCCGGGCTGACCTGCGTGGCGACCACCGACCGCGCCGTCCCCGGAGGCCGGATCGCCGCCGTCGCGCGTCACCGGCTGGTGCTGCCCCTCCCCGATCGCGCCGACTACGCCGTCGCCGGCGTCGCTGTCCGCTCCGTGCCGGCGCACCGGCCTCCCGGTCGCGCGCTCGTGGGGGAAGAAGGCCACGAGTGCCAGCTCGCGTTGCCCCGGCCCCTCACCGGCGCCCGCGGTGGTCCGGTGCGCCAGGGGCGGCCACTCACCATCCCCGAGCTACCTGCGCAGCCCTGCCTGCCCCTCCCGCAGCCGGTCGCCGGCGGCCCCGGGCTGCTGCTGCCCGTCGGGCCGGGAGGTGACGAGGGCCGGCCGCTCACGGTGGATCTGTCCCGCACCGGTGGCCTCCTCGTGGCCGGTCCGCCCGGTAGCGGGCGCACGGCGGCCCTGAGCGCCTTCGCCCAGCACCTGCACGCGCTCGGCGCCGCCGTCCTCGTCCTCGGCCCCGCCGGCCGGCACCTGCCGGGGCTGCCGGACGTCCCCCACGTCGATCCACGGGACGGCGACGCGCTCGCCCGGTGGCTGCACGAGGTCGGTGACCGGCCCGGAGTGGTCGTCGCCGACGACATCGGCGCGCCCGCGGACGCTCCGGCCGTCGCGCGGCTGGCGGCCGGGATGGGCCGGCCGGAGGTGGTGCTGCTCGCCGCCGGGGACCCGGGCCAGCTGTCGGCGCACTACCAGGGGCCGGTGGCCGCCCTGCGGCGCAGCCGGACGGGCCTGCTGCTGTGCCCGGGCCCGGGCGACGCGGACCTGCTGGGGGTCCGGCTCCCGCGCACCCCGGTGCCCCGGCGACCCGGCAGCGGGTGGCTGGTCGCGGGCGCCGCCCTGGAACGCGTGCAGGTCGCCCGGCGGGTGACGGTTCCCGGGACGGGATCGGCGACGCCGGCTCAGAGCAGTTCCAGCGCCGAGCCCATCTCCTGGCTCGCGTACCAGGCCAGCTCGTGACCCTCCGCCTGGTCGACGACGAACTGGGCGTCCTCGCTGCCCAGGTCGGCCTCGAGCACCACGCCCACCGCCGCCCGGACGTCGTCCTCCGCGTCGGCGCCGTCGATGTGCGCACTCGCGACGTCCCGGATCGCGATGTCGGCCTCCACCCGCACCGCCCCCCGGTCGGTGTCCGGGTCGTCGAGCGGCCGCACGGCGGCGTCCGGGACGTCGGCCGCCACGACCACGCGCCGGCGGGCCGCGGCGGGGTCGATGTCGATGAGCCGCAGGCTGGCACGCGCCGCGCCCATCAGCGCCGCGTACTCCAGCTCCTCGACGTCGGTCTCGGCGTCGCTGAGCTCGTAGAAGTCCCGCAGCTGCGGCGTCACGGCGAACGCGGTGTGCGGGCCGGGCAGGTTCCCCTCGTCCACCAGTCTCCGCAGGACCGTGGTGGTGGCAGGCAGGTACACGCGCACCCGGGTGGCTCCCCTCGTCGAAAGGGCGACCGTATCCCGGCCGCGGGATCAGCCGGCCGCCTCCACCAGTTCGGCGACCTCCTGCTCGATCAGGTCGGCCAGCACATCGACGTCCCCGACGCCGTCCCGATCGGCGTTGAACCCGAAGTACACCCGCCCGTCGTAGCTCGTCATGCCGATGGAGAGGCCCTGGCCGCGGGCCAGCGGGACCACGGGGAACACCTCGAGCATGCGGCTGCCCGCGGCGTACAGCGGCAGCTGGGGGCCGGGCACGTTGGTGACGACCAGGTTGAACAACCGCCGGGACAGCCCGCGGGCCGCCCGGGCGCCCAGCGCGTGCAGCGTGGACGGCGCGAACCCGGTCAGCGCGATGAGGCTGTCCGCCCCGACCGACTGACCGTGCGAGGTGATCCCCCTCATCGCGTAGCTGAGCCGGGTCAGCCGGACCCGCGGGTTGGGTTCGCCGACCGGGAGGTCCACCAGGTAGGAGGAGACCCGGTTGCCCGGCGTGGCGTCCTCGTCCCGCATCGACAGCGGGACCAGCGCGCGCACCGACGTCCCACCGACGACGGGCTCCCCGCGGGAGAGCAGCCACTCGCGGAGAGCGCCGGTGACGACGGCGAGCAGCACGTCGTTGACCGTCCCGCCGTGCGCCTTGCGGATCTTCTTGAGGTCGTCGAGCTCCGCCCGCGCGACCGCGACCCGGCGCTGGCGCCCCACGGAGGCGTTCAGCGGGCTGTGCGGTGCGGCCATGAGCGTCGTCCGGGCGGTCCGCAGCAGGCCCCCCAGCGCCCCGCCCACGCGGGCCGCGGTCGCCCTCGCGTCGGTGACCGCCCCGAAGGCCGCCTCCACGATCGCCGAGGGCCTGCGGACGTAGCCGTCGAGGGCGTCCCACACCAGGGCCGCGCCGGTGGGTGGCCGCTGCGGCCGCCACTCCTCGGCCGGGGGCGTGGGCGCGTCGGGGTCGACGTCGAGCAGCACCTGGCCGATGTCGAGCGCGCTGAGCCCGTCGACCAGCGCGGGGTGCGTCTTCGTCACCACCGCGACGCGGTCGTCCGAGAGCCCCTCCACCAGGTACGCCTCCCACAGCGGCCGCCGCCGGTCGAGCGGGCGCGAGGTCAGCCGGGAGACCAGGTCGAGGAGTTGCGCCTGGGTGCCCGGGCGCGGCAGCCCGGACCGCCGGACGTGGTAGGCGATGTCGAACTCGGGGTCGTCCACCCACACCGGATCGGCCAGGTGACCGGGCACCTCCGCCACCCGCTGCCGGTACCGCGGCACCAGCGGCAGCCGGGCCTCGATGAGCGCGGCCAGGGCCTCCACGCCGCCGGGCGGGCGCTCGAGGACGAGCACTCCGCCCACGTGCATGGGGGTGTCCGGTTCCTCCAGGTACAGGAACGAGGCATCCAGTCTGCTCAGCCGCTCGACCATCGGTCTCCTCGGGATCGGGAGCCCAAACTACGGCCGCCCCGGGGCGGCGCACACCTCGGCGTCATCCCGCGGACGCCCGGCGCAGGAGGCCGCGCCTCCGGCCGGTGGGCAGGGGGACGTCGGCCAGCGCCGCCGCGAGTGCCCGCAGCTCCGTCCGCAGCGGGGAGCCCGCGGCGACCTCGGCCAGGGTGCGGCCGGAGGCGAGGGCGACGTCGGTGGCGCGGCGGTCGGCCGGCAGGAAGCAGCGCACCTCGCGCCCGGCGAAGCGCTCGAGCGCGTCGGCGATCTCCCGGCGCGGGTCACCCGGCACCGGTCCGCGTCGCACCTGGTTGACCACGACGACCGGCTCGACGTCGGGCAGCACGTCGCGCAGCTCGCCCAGAGCCCGGATGCTCCGCTGGAGCGCCACGGGATCCGCACCGCTCACGCACAGCACCGTGTCGGCGTGCTCGAGCACCGCCAGCGTCGCCCCGTTGCGCCGCGGCGCCGCCGTGTCGAACGACAGCTCCTCGTCGTCCTCCAGGCTGAAGCCGCAGTCGACGACGGTCACGCCGGCGAGCCGGCGAGCCTCCTCCAGCACGGCCGTCACCGCCCGGGGCCGCAGTTCGGGCCAGCGGTCCGCCCGCGCCAGCCCGGTGAGCACGCGCAGGTGCGGCCGCACCGCCCAGGCGAACCGGACCAGCCCGGCAGCGTCCAGCGTCCCCGACGCGGCGAGGCGGGCGGCACCCGCGAGCCCCGGGGACTCGTCGAGGAGGCCGAGCAGCTGGGCGATCACGCCGCCGTACACGTCGGCGTCGACCAGGAGGGCGGACACCCCCAGGCGGGACAGCTCGTCGGCGAGACCGAGGGCGACGGTGGTGCGACCCGGCGCTCCGGTCGGGCCCCAGACCGCCACCACCCGGCCCTCGCCCGCGGGCGACGCCGGCGGTTGCTCCGGGACCCCGAAGACGGGCAGCGCGCTGCGCGGGTCGGCGACGTCGCGGCCGGCGACCGGAGCGCCGGCGACCGCCTCGCGCAGCGCCCGAGCGATGGTGTGGGGGTCGGCATCGGCAGGGAGCACCTGCCGCACGCCCAGCTTGCGCAGCCGGTCGGCGGCGGGCTCGTCGCCCGGTTCCACGAGCCCCACGACGGCGACACCCGCGGCCTCCAGGCGGGCCACCGCGTCACCGTCGAGACGCCGCAGCTCCGCGGAGAGCAGGGCCGCCTGGCCGGTACCGGTCGCGGCCACCGCGAGCAGCTCCGAGACGTCGACGCAGCGTCGGACGACCGTGACCCCGTGGTCGGCGCGGTCCAGCGCTCCGACCAGCTCCGACTCCCACGCCGCGCCGGTCACCGCGGTGAACACCTGCAGCGCCATCAGCCGGCCGGTCCCGCGCGCTGGGGGGCACGCGCACCGGGAGCACCCGCGGTTCCGCCGTCGCCGTCCACCGATCCGTGGGCGACGACGACCAGCGGGCGGCCGGCGATCGCGGCCAGGACGTCTGCCGCGTCGTCGGCGGCCACCGCCACGACGACCTGAACGGCGGTCGTCGGGGTGGACAGCACGCCTTCGGAACGGCCGGACACCGCCTCGACCGGCGCGCGCCGCACCACGAGGGTCACGCTGCCGTCGGCCACCGCGGTTGCCCCCGCCGCCGGGTCGGCGACGGCGTACACGTCGACCAGCCGGCCCCGCTCCAGGCCCGGCGGGACGTAGCCGGACTGCACCGGCAGGGCCAGCTGCACCAGCTCGCCGGCCTCCTCCAGGGCCGACCTCGGGAGCAGCTCCCCCTCCCGGACCGCCCGCCCCAGGGTCCGGCCCTCCGGACGGACGCTGGTCGACAGATAGGCGTCCGCGGTGTCGTCCAGGCGGACGTCGACCGCGACCAGGTCACCGGCCTCGAGCTCGGTGCCGGCCGCGAGGTCGGCGCTGACCGCCCAGACCGGGACCGTCGCGTCCGCCGAGCCGACGACGCGGGCTCCCAGCAGCACGGACCCGAGCACCAGCAGGACGCCGAGCACGAGACGCAGATCCAGCCAGCGCGGCGGGCGGACGCGCCGGGCCGGGCCGGGCAGCGGCTCGCGCCCGGTCGCCGGGGCAGGCGGCATCCCGACGGCGGTCACAGCACCCTCACCTCCCGCGCCGGGTGACGCACGACGCCGACGACACGGGCGTGTCGGATGCCGGAAGGCGGCATGACGGCGGATGGATGCAGATGATGCGTCATGGATGCATCCACGCGCACTCGCCATCCACACGTTCGTGTGTGGACGACGGCTACTGTCCCGCGATCGGGCTGACACACTGACGGGGACCGGACGGAGACGACAACGATGCCCACCCCTCGCTTCCTGACCCTCGACGACGTCGCGGAGATCCTCAACGTCTCGTGGTCCCAGGCCTACGCGCTCGTCCGCCGCAAGGAGCTCATCGCCATCCAGATCGGCGGGCGCGGGCAGTGGCGGGTCGAGGTGGACGAGCTCGAGCGCTTCATCCAGCAGAAGTACGCCGAGGCCCGCGCCGGCACGGTGCCGGCCGAGGAGACCGCCGACTCGGAGACCTCCGGCACCTGACGACGCAGCCGACTCCCGGACGGCTCAGCCCGGTGTCGTCGCCCGCACGACCGCGATCGCGCCGATGACCACCGCCCGCACCCCGCGCACGGACTCCGCCCGCCGCGGCGTGTCCAGCGGGTGCTCGGCCAGCTCGACGTGGTCGGCGCCGACGCGGTCGAGCGTGCCGGTCAGCACGCCGCCGTCGTCCAGGAGCACCTGCACCGAGCACCGGTCGCGCACCAGCCCGCGCAACGTCCGGCGCAGATCCAGCCGCGCCCGCACCGCCCCGGGCGGTTCCGGCGCGGCGGTGACCCGTCCGAGGCCGGACACCGTCCGCACGGCCGCCAGCGCCACCAGCTGATCCCGGCCCTGGTCGTCCTCGAGCAGGACCCAGTCCGGACCCACGCCGGTCAGGATCCCCCCGACCGACCCCGGCGCACCCACACCCAGGACGAGCCGCTGGCCGCGCGCCCCACCGAGCCGGTCGACGAGCCGGAGGGCGCCCACCTCGGCGCGCGCCCGGGAAGCCGACTCCGCGTCCTCGGCCGCGACCTGTTCCGCCTCGAACTGCGACGCCAGGTCCTCGAACAGCTGCTGCCAGCGCATGCCCCGACCCTAGATCCTCGCCGTCTCTTGCGTTTGGTCGCATTTGCCTGCTTTAGTCTGCATCCGTCAACGAGAGGAGCAGGCATGTCCACGCGTCGCGCGACCCTCACAGCAGCCGCGATGGGCCTGGTGGCCATCGCGCTGGCCGCGCTGAGCCCACCGCTCGGCGACATGGCCCGCGCGCTCGCCGCGGCGCAGCGGACCGTCGACACGGAGGGCACCGACGCCCTCGCCGTCGCCGCAACCGGGCTGGTCGCCTGGCTGGTCTGGCTCTGGGGCGCCGTCGGTCTGTGTCTCACGGCCGCCTCGGCCCTCCCGGGCCTGCTCGGCGCGGCGGCGGAGTTCGCCAGCCGCGCGGTCCTCCCGGAGGGTGCCCGCCGCGCCGCGGCCCTCCTCCTCGGGATCGGTCTCGGCGTGACGCCGGTCGTCGGCGCAGCCGTGGTCGTCGGCGCCCCGCCCGCGATGGCGTCCCCGGCCGGGACCGTCCCGGACTGGCCCACCGCGGCTCCTCCGGTCCCGCCCCCACCGATCCCGGACTGGCCCACCGGCACGGCGACCCCGGCCGCGGACGACGAGCACGTCGTCGTCCGCGGCGACTGCCTCTGGCACATCGCGGCCGCCCGGTTGCGGGAGGACACGGGACTCCCGCCCACCGACGGCCAGGTGGCCGAGACGGCGCACGCGTGGTGGACGGCCAACGCAGCCGTCATCGGCCCGGACCCCGACCACCTGCTGCCCGGCCAGGTTCTGCGGCCACCGGGCCGCGGCTGAGCTCCGCCACTCCTCCACCGACCACCCCCGACCCGGGAGACAGCGATGACCGCACCCACCCGACCCGACGTCGACCCGACGGCCACCCGACCACCGCTCCGGCTGGTCGTGGTCCACCCGCCCCAGCCGCCGCTGGCGGACGAGCGGCATCCCCTTCGCCTGGTCCTCCCGGGGGTGCCGGCGCCCCGGCGACTGCACCGGCCCGGCCCCCGGCCCCGTACCCTCGGACGCCCGGACGACGACTTCGGGCCCGCGTGGTCACCTCGCGCCGAGCTGCCCGACCCCCGGGCGGCCGGACGCCGCCTGGTGACCTGCACCCTGGAGGCACTGGCGGGGCGCCGGCCGATCACCCAGTTGCAGGCGATGACCTCGCCGGGCGTCTACACCGCCCTGCACGCCGGACGGCGCCCCCGCTGGTGCGCCGACGGCACCGCCCCCCTGCTCATCGGCCGGGTGCACGTGTGCGAGCCGGTGGACGGCGTCGCCGAGATCAGCGCCGTCGCCCGCCGGGGCGGCCGGGCGCACGCCGTCGCCGCCCGCCTCGAGGGCATCGACGGCCGCTGGCGCTGCACCGCCCTGCAGATCGGTTGAGGCCCCGTCCGGAGGCTCGCCCCGAGCGTGCGAAGGGTGAGAGGGACGGGGTCGTCTTTCAGCGGCCGGCGGCTCCGTGGCACTGCTTGTACTTCTTGCCCGAGCCGCAGGGGCACGGCGCGTTGCGCGGGGTCTCCTTGGTGCCGGTGACCGTCGCCGACTTGGCCGCCTTCGACTTGCCGGCGTCCTTGGCGGAGGCGTCCAGGCTGGGCGCGGAGTAGGTCAGCTGCTCCGGGCTGCGCCGCGGCGCCTCCAGGCCCTTCACGTCGAGCTCCGGCCCGGTGCCCGAGGGCGCCGGGGCGGGAACGGGAGCGGCCTGGGCGGCAGCCGGCTGCGCCGCGGGCTTCGACCGCCGCGCCGTCGGCGTCGCCGTGCCGTTCCCGGCGGCGGGCGGCCGCTGCGCCGTCTGCCCCTGGGCGGCGAGCTTGGCCTCGGCGGCCTGGCGGGCGAGCACGCGGGCCGTGCCCTCCTGGGCCGCGGCGAGCGCGGCGGCCTCGGCCTCGTCCTGCTTGGCCTTCGCCTCGGCGTCCTGCTGCTCCTTGGTCTTGACCTCGAGGTTGAACAGGAAGCCGACCGACTCCTCCTTGATGCCGTCGAGCATCGCGTTGAACATGTCGTAGCCCTCGCGCTGGTACTCCACGACCGGGTCGCGGTTGGCCATCGCGCGCAGGTGGATGCCGGCCCGCAGGTAGTCCATCTCGTAGAGGTGCTCGCGCCACTTGCGGTCGAGCACGCTCAGCAGCACACGCCGCTCCAGCTCCCGCATGACCTCCGAGCCCAGCGCGGCCTCCCGCTCCTCGTAGGCGCGGTGCACGTCGGCGAGCAGCGCGTCCTTGAGGTCGCCGGCCGAGAGGTTCGTCTGGTCGCCGTCGGCGGCGGAGTCGATCACCTCGTCGACGGTGACGCCGACCGGGTACAGCGCCTTGAGCCCGGTCCACAGCTGGTCGAGGTCCCAGTCCTCGGCGTACCCGGTCTCCGTCGCGCCGTCGACGTAGGCGGAGATGACGTCGTCGACCATCGAGCGGATCTGCACGTGCAGGTCGGCGCCGTCGAGCACCTTGCGCCGCTCGTCGTAGATGACGGTGCGCTGGCGGTTGAGCACCTCGTCGTACTTGAGGACGTCCTTGCGGACCTCGAAGTTCTGCTGCTCGACCTGCGTCTGCGCCGAGAGGATGGCCCGGCTGACCATCTTCGACTCGATCGGCTGGTCGTCGGGCACCCGCAGGGTGTTCATCATCGACTCGAGCATCGGGCCGTTGAACCGGCGCATCAGGTCGTCGCCCAGGGAGAGGTAGAACCGCGACTCCCCCGGGTCGCCCTGCCGGCCGGAACGGCCGCGCAGCTGGTTGTCGATGCGGCGGCTCTCGTGCCGCTCGGTGCCCAGCACGTACAGGCCGCCGGCCTCGACGACCTGCTCGTGCTCGGCCTTGACCTGCGCCTTGGCCTCGGCGAGCGCGTCGTCCCAGGCCGCCTCGTACTCCTCCGGCGTCTCCGCCGGCGACAGCCCGCGGGCGCGCAGGTTCTCGTCGGCGATGAACTCCGGGTTGCCGCCCAGCACGATGTCGGTACCGCGGCCGGCCATGTTCGTGGCCACCGTGACCGCGCCCAGCCGCCCGGCCTGCGCGATGATCGCGGCCTCACGCGCGTGGTTCTTCGCGTTCAGCACCTCGTGCGGGATGCCCCGCTTGAGCAGGTACTTCGACAGGATCTCGGACTTCTCGACGCTGGCCGTACCGGCCAGCACCGGCTGCCCGGCCTCGTGCCGCTCGGCGATGTCGTCGACGACGGCCTCGAACTTGGCCTTCTCCGTCTTGTAGATGACGTCGGACTTGTCCTGCCGGACCATCGGGCGGTTGGTCGGGATCGGGACGACGCCCAGCTTGTAGGTCTGGTTGAGCTCGGCGGCCTCGGTCTGGGCCGTACCGGTCATCCCCGACAGCTTCTCGTAGAGCCGGAAGTAGTTCTGCAGCGTGATCGTGGCGAGGGTCTGGTTCTCGTCCTTGATCTGCACCTTCTCCTTGGCCTCGATGGCCTGGTGCATGCCCTCGTTGTAGCGGCGGCCGGCCAGCACGCGGCCGGTGAACTCGTCGACGATGAGCACCTCGCCGTTGCTGACGATGTACTGCTGGTCGCGGTGGAAGAGCTCCTTGGCCTTCAGCGAGTTGTTCAGGTAGCTGATCAGCGGGGTGTTCGCGGCGTCGTAGAGGTTGTCGATGCCGAGCTGGTCCTCGACGAACTCCACGCCCTCCTCGGTGATGGCGACCGTCCGCTTGCCCTCCTCCACCTCGTAGTGGACGTCGCGCTTGAGCATCGGCGCGATGCGGGCGAACTCGCCGTACCACTTGGCGCTGGTCTCGGCCGGGCCGCTGATGATCAGCGGGGTGCGGGCCTCGTCGATGAGGATCGAGTCGACCTCGTCGACGATCGCGAAGTGGTGGCCGCGCTGCACCAGGTCGGCCTTGCTCCACGCCATGTTGTCGCGCAGGTAGTCGAAGCCGAACTCGTTGTTGGTGCCGTGGGTGATGTCGCAGGCGTACTGCTCGCGGCGCACGTCGGGACGCTGACCGGACACGATCGTGCCGACGGTCAGGCCGAGGAAGCGGTGCACCCGGCCCATCCACTCGGCGTCGCGCGAGGCGAGGTAGTCGTTCGTGGTGACGACGTGCACGCCCTTGCCGGCGAGCGCGTTCAGGTACGCCGGGAGCACGCCGGTGAGCGTCTTGCCCTCACCGGTCTTCATCTCGGCGATGTTGCCGAGGTGCAGCGCCGCGCCGCCCATGAGCTGGACCCGGTAGTGCCGCTGGCCCAGCGTGCGGGTGGCCGCCTCGCGCACGACGGCGAACGCCTCGGGCAGCATCGCGTCGAGCGACTCGCCGTCGGCGTAGCGCGCCTTGAACTCGTCGGTCTTCGCCCGCAGTTCCGCGTCGCTGAGCGCGCCGGTCTCGTCGGCGTAGGACTCGACCGCGTCGGCGATCTTGGACAGCCGGCGGACGAGCTTGCCCTCGCCGGCACGCAGGAGCTTCTGGAACACCACGACCCCAGCGTAGGCGGCTCCCGGCCGCGGATCAGCCAGCACGACCCCGCCGGACGATCCGTAGCCTTCCCGCGTGCCCCACGATCCCCACGACCTCGGCCCCGGCGCGCGCGCATTCCTCGCCGAGCGGCACCTGGCGACGCTCACCACCCTGCGGCCCGACGGGACGCCGCACGTGGTCCCGGTCGGCGTCACCTACGACCACGACACGGCGACCGCCCGGGTGATCACGTCGGGCACCTCGGCCAAGGCCGCCCACGTGCGCGCCGGGCAGCGGCGGGTCGCCGTCTGCTCCGTCGACGGCCGGCGCTGGCTCACCCTGGAGGGGACGGCGGTGGTCCGGGACGACGCCGAGTCGGTCGCCGACGCCGTCGCCCGCTACGCGCGGCGCTACCGGCAGCCCCGCGAGAACCCGCTGCGCGTCGTCCTCGAGATCTCGGTCGACCGGGTGCTGGGCAACGCCTGACGATGGTCGGGTGGACCTCAGCGGCGTCGACCTGATCACCGAGACCATCGAGACGCCTCGTCTCCTCCTGCGGCCGTTCCTGCCCGCCGACGTCGACGCCGTCCACCGGGCGTCGCAGGACCCGGAGTCGCAGCGCTGGATCAGCGCGATGCCGGTGCCCTACACCCGCGAGGACGCCCGGTTCTTCGTCGAGGAGCAGGCCATGCGCGAGCGCAGCGACCGGACGGGGCTGTCCGTCGTGCTGCAGGACGACGACGGCTTCGCCGGGACGGCGGGTCTCTACCTGCGCGCCGGCCGGCTGGGGCCCGAGATCGGCTACACGGTCGCACCGTGGGCCCGGGGGCGCGGGTACGCCGCGGAGGCGGCGCGCGCGCTGGCCGACTGGGGCATCGCGCGCGGGGCGCACCGCGTGCACCTGTACGTCGACGTCCGCAACGCCGCTTCCCTGGCGACGGCGGACCGGGCCGGGTTCACGCGGGAGGGCGTCGTCCGCAGCTGCCTGGACTACCGCGACGGCTCCCACGGCGACGCGGTGCTGTTCGGCCGGCTGGCCGGGGAGTGACCGGCGCGGGAGGGCGCGCGGCGCGCCCTCCCGCGGACGGGGTCAGGCGGTGGTGACGGCGGCCTCCGGCCGCGACCGGGCCGGGGCCGCGGTGCCGTCCTGCGGCACCTCGGTCAGCCGGATGAGGCCGTAGTCGTAGGCGTGCCGGCGGTAGACGACCGTCGGCACACCGGTGTCGGCGCACTGGAACAGGAAGAAGTCGTGCCCGACCAGCTCCATCTCGTGCAGCGCCTGGTCGACGGTCATGGGCGTGGCGGGGTGGTGCTTCTCCCGCACGATCCGCCCGGGCAGGTGCTCGTCGAGATCGGTCACGTGCGGGCCCTCGGCGAGCTGGCGGTCCAGCTCGAGCGCGTCGAGGGCGGCCACGTCGGCGACGGTGTTGCCCGAGACCCGGACGCTGGGCGGCGTCCGGCGGCCGTGGTGCACGCGGCGCCGGTCGGCCGCGCGCCTCAGCCGGTTGTCCAGCTTGGCGCACGCCAGGTCGAGGGCGGCGTAGAAGTCGGGGCCGCTGGCTTCGGCACGCACGACCGGGCCCTTGCCGCGCAGCGTGATCTCGACGCGCTGGCACTGGGCCGACTGGCGGGGGTTCTTCTCGTGGAACAGCTCGACGTCGATGCGGGAGAGCTTGGTGTCGAAACGCTCCAGCTGACCGACCTTGTCCTCGACGTGCTGGCGGTAGTGCTCGGGAACTTCGACGTTGCGACCACGGACCACGATCTCCAATGGGACCTCCCGGTAGAGCCGGTTACGGGTCGCTTCGACGCTAGTCCCTCCACCCGGGTACCGACAGTCGATCGACGGGCCGCCCACGGACGTTCTGGGACCGCTTCCGGACAACCCGCAGGTGGGCACGGGGAGGCGGGTCCGGGACGCTGCGCGGGGTCGCCGCGACGACCGCGGCGAGCACCGGCGTGGCGTCCCCCGACCCGCCGGGAGCCAGCACCGCGGCGGCCTCGGTGAGCGTCGCGCCGGTGGTGACGACGTCGTCCACCACGACCGCGAGCGCGCCCGGCGGGACCGGTCGCACCCGCTCGAACGTGCCGGCCAGGTTCGCCCGGCGCGCGACCGCGGACAGGCCGGCGGAGTCCCGGGCGCGGCCGCGGCGGGCCAGCAGCCGCGCCTCCG
>SPQJ01000061.1 GCA_004570425.1 Bacillus sp. AZ43 | reverse complement strand
GCGCCGCCGGTGCGCTGGTCAGCGGCTCCGGCCCCACGATCGCGGCCCTGGCCGCCGACGAGTCCGCCGCGGTCCGGCTGGCCGCCGAACTGGCCGGCGCCGGGGTGTTCCGCACCGTCCGCGCGGTGCAGGGGCCGGTGCCCGGCGCCCGCCTCGTCTGAGCCTCAGCGGGCCCGCAGGCGCGGCGCCGGGTCGAGGTGGGCCAGCCCGTTGTACGACAGGTTGACCAGGTGCGCGGCGACCACGTGCTTGTCGATGGTCCGGTTGTCCAGCCACCACTGGCCGACCAGCCCCACCATCCCGACCAGCGCCTGGCTGTAGAGCTGCGCCAGGCGGGCGTCGTAGCCGCGGTCGCCGAACTGCTCGCCGAGGATGTGCTCGACCCGGCGGGCCACCTCGCCGAGCAGGGACGAGAACGAGGCGCCGCCGCCGGCCCCGGGGGCGTCCCGGGTCAGCACCCGGAACCCGTCGGTCTCCTCCTCGATGTAGTCGAGGAGCACCAGCGCGGCCGTCTCCAGCATCTCCCGCGGGCGCTCCGGCAGCGCCATCGCCGCGGTGAACCGGCCCAGCACCGCCTGCATCTCGCGGTCGACCACCGCGGCGTACAGGCCGTCCTTGCCGCCGAAGTGCTCGTACACGACCGGCTTGCTGACGCCGGCGTGCGCGGCCACCTCCTCGACGGAGGTCGCCTCGAAGCCGCGCTGGGCGAACAGTTCGCGGCCGATGTCGAGCAGCTGCCGGCGCCGCTGCTCGCCGGTCATCCGCACCCGCTGCCGCGCGGTGCCGCTGGTCATCGCCGGCGGTCCGCGCGGCGGGAGCCGATCAGGTCGTCGCCTGCACGCGCTTGGCCGCGAGGCGCACCGGGTCGGGCCACTTCACGTCGCGCGCCCAGCCGAGCTTCTCGAAGAACCAGATCACCCGGGCGCTGATGTCGATCTGCCCGCGCAGGACTCCGTGCCGCGCGCAGGTCGGGTCGGCGTGGTGCAGGTTGTGCCAGGACTCGCCGCCGCTGAGGATCGCCAGCGGCCAGAAGTTCGTGGCCCGGTCCCGGGACACGAACGGGCGGTTGCCGACGACGTGGCAGACGGAGTTGATCGACCAGGTCACGTGGTGCAGCAGGGCGATCCGCACCAGGCCGGCCCAGAAGAACGCCGACCACGCGCCGGCCCAGCTGCCGGTCACCAGACCGCCGATCACCGCGGGCAGGAAGAGGCTCAGCGCGGCCCAGACGACGAACAGCTTGCTGGTGGTCACGAGGGCGCCGTCCTTGAGCAGGTCGGGCGCGTAGCGGGCCTGGTTGGTCTTGCGGCGGTCGAACAGCCAGCCCAGGTGTGCGTGGAACATGCCCTTGAGCAGCGACCGCAGGTCGGTGCCGTAGCGCCAGGGGGAGTGCGGGTCGCCCGCGCGGTCGGCGAAGGCGTGGTGCCGCCGGTGGTCGGCCACCCACTGGATCACCGGGCCCTGGATGGCCATCGAGCCGGCCGCGGCCAGGGCCAGTCGCAGCGGCCGCTTCGCCTTGAAGGAGCCGTGCGTGAAGTGCCGGTGGTAGCCGACGGTCACCCCGAGCAGGGTCAGGTAGTAGAAGCCGACGGCGAGACCGACGTCCAGCCACGAGAGGCCCCAGCCCCAGACCGCCGGGACGACGGCGGCCAGCGCGAGGAAGGGCACCGCCACGATCACGTAGAGCGTGACGATCTCGAGGGTGCTCTTGTGCCGGCCGATGGCGTTGGCGGGCAGTCCGGCGTGCGGGTCGGCGAGCGGGGGCGCCGTGGGCCGGGTGAGAGCGGGAGCGGACAAGAGGTCTCCTACAGGGGTGGGGGGTCGGCCCCGGGCGCGGTCGATCGACCATCGGCTGCCGCGGCTACGTGCCCGTAACCTACGGCAGCGTAGGGAGCCCCGCGCGTCGGCCGCTCCGCCCCGTGGATGCCCCGCGGCCCCGCCGGGCCCTAGGCTCGGGCGCGGGTGCCGAGGTCCGTGGCGCCCCCGTGGCCGGAGCCCTGCGCGGCCGCGGGTGGGGGATGGGGTAATCGGCAGCCCGCCGGCCTTTGGAGCCGTGCAGTCTCGGTTCGAGTCCGAGTCCCCCAGCGCAGCACCGTGCCGTCCGCCCGAGGAGATCCGTGATCGCGCAGGAGTCCGCCGCACCGTCCGACCGATCGGCCGGGGTCGCCGCCGTCGTCGTCCTCGCCGCGGGGCAGGGCACCCGCATGCGGTCCTCGACCCCCAAGGTCCTGCACACCCTCGGCGGCCGCAGCCTGCTCGGCCACGTGCTCGCCGCCGCCGAGCCGCTGGCCGCCGGCGCCACGGTGGTCGTCGTCGGCGCCGGCCGGGACCAGGTCGAGGAGCACCTGTCCCGGGTGGCCCCGCACGCGCTGGCCGTCGTCCAGGAGGAGCAGCGCGGCTCGGGCCACGCCGCCGCGGTGGCGCTGGACGCCGTCCCCGAGGTCGACGGCCCGGTCCTCATCCTCAACGGCGACGCCCCGCTGCTCCGGGCGGCCACCGTGGCCGGGCTGGTCGAGGCGCACCGGGCCGCGGGCAGCGTCCTCACCGTCCTGACCGCGGAGGTCGACGACCCCACCGGCCTGGGCCGGATCGTCCGCGGCGACGACGGCGGGGTGCGCGCGATCGTCGAGGAGCGCGACGCCACCCCCGAGCAGCGCGCGATCCGCGAGATCAACGCCGGCGTCTACCTCGGTGACGCCGCCGCGCTGCGCCGCACCCTCGCCCGGGTGGGGGCCGACAACGACCAGGGCGAGCAGTACGTCACCGACGTCCTCGCCCTGCTCGTCGAGGAGGGCGCCCCCGTGGGCGGACACCGCGCCGACGACCCCGACGACGTGCTGGGCTGCAACGACCGGCGCGAGCTCGCGGCCCGTCGCCGGACCCTCAACGACCGCGTGCTCGACGAGCTGATGCGCAGCGGGGTCACCGTCGTCGACCCGCAGACCACCTGGGTGGACGTCACCTGCGGCGTCGAGCCCGACGCGGTCCTGCAGCCGGGCACCCAGCTCCAGGGGACGACGACGGTCGGCGCGGGCGCGGTCGTCGGCCCGGACAGCACCCTGCTCGACTGCGTCGTCGGCGCCGGCGCCTCCGTCGTCCGGTCCCACTGCCTGGGCGCCGAGATCGGCCCGGAGGCGATGGTCGGCCCGTTCAGCTACCTGCGCCCGGGCAGCCGGCTGGCCCGCGCGGCCAAGGTCGGCGCCTTCGTCGAGACGAAGAACGTCGAGGTGGGGGAGGGGTCGAAGGTGCCCCACCTCTCCTACGTGGGCGACGCCACCATCGGCCGCGGTGCCAACATCGGGGCGGCGACGGTCTTCGTGAACTACGACGGCGTCGCCAAGCACCACACCACGGTCGGCGACCACGTGCGCATCGGCTCGGACACCATGCTCGTGGCGCCGGTCACGGTGGGGGACGGCGCCTACACGGCGGCCGGGTCCGTCATCACCTCGGACGTCCCCCCGGGTGCGATAGGCGTCGCACGGGCAGCGCAGCGGAATGTGGCAGGCTGGGTACGCCGCCGCCGTTCCGGGACAGCCGCGGCGGAGGCCGCCGAGGCGGCCGAACGGCGGGCAGCGGCGCCCGACGGAGGCCGGTCCGAGGCCGCCCGGGCGAACACCGACCAGTAGGGACAGCGAAGCCGATGAGCGCGATCCGGCAGACCACCAACAAGAGCCTGATGCTCTTCTCCGGCCGGGCCTACCCCGCGCTGACCGACGAGATCGCCAGTCACCTGGGCGTCACCCCCACGCCGACCGCGTCGTACGAGTTCGCCAACGGCGAGCTGTTCGTCCGGTTCGAGGAGTCGGTGCGCGGCTGCGACGCCTTCGTCGTGCAGAGCCACACGGCGCCGATCAACACCTGGCTCATGGAGCAGCTGATCATGGTGGACGCGCTCAAGCGCGCCTCCGCCAAGCGGATCACCGTGGTGGCGCCGTTCTTCCCCTACGCGCGGCAGGACAAGAAGCACCGCGGCCGCGAGCCCATCTCCGCCCGCCTGGTCGCCGACATGTTCAAGACCGCCGGCGCCGACCGCCTCATGTCGGTCGACCTGCACACCGCCCAGATCCAGGGCTTCTTCGACGGTCCCGTGGACCATCTGTTCGCGCTCGACCTCCTCGTCTCGCACGTGTGCGAGCGCTGGGGCGACCGCGAGCTCACCGTCGTCTCGCCGGACTCCGGCCGCGTGCGCGTGTCCGAGCGGTGGAGCGACAAGCTCGGCGGCGTCCCGCTGGCCTTCATCCACAAGACCCGCGACCCGCTGCGGCCCAACGAGGTCGTCGCCAACCGCGTCGTCGGCGAGGTCGAGGGCCGGGTCTGCATCCTGGTCGACGACATGATCGACACCGGCGGCACGATCGTGAAGGCCGCCGAGACCCTCTTCGAGGCCGGCGCCGCGGACGTCATCGTCACCGCGACCCACGGCGTCCTCTCCGGCCCGGCGGTCGACCGGCTCAAGAACAGCAAGGTCAGCGAGGTCATCGTGACCAACACGCTGCCCATCGAGCCCGAGCGCCAGTTCGACAAGCTCACCGTCCTCTCGATCGCCCCGCTGCTCGCGCGGGCGATCAAGGAGGTCTTCGAGGACGGCTCGGTCACCAGCCTCTTCGACGGCAATTCCTGACGCGATCCTCCGGATCGCATCGCGGCCAGGTGCCGCGCCCCCCTGATGCACCGAGCCGTTCTCGGCCGTCCTCGGGGCACCCTCCGGGCCCCCGCTCGGCCGGACGCTCGACCGTGTCGCGTATCCTTGCTCCCGTTGCCCGGCGAGGGAGCTCCCGCTCCGTGATCGACGTGCATGCTCCGGTGGTCGAAGGCCCTGGCGGTGTGCCGCGCTCGTGCGCCGGCCCGCAGACCCGATCCACCTCCTGAGGAGCACACCACCGTGGCCGATTTCCGCCTCGAAGCCGAGACCCGCACCGAGTTCGGCAAGGGCAGCGCCCGTCGCACCCGCCGCGCCGGCCGCATCCCCGCCGTCCTCTACGGCCACGGCCAGGACGTCGTGCACCTGTCGCTGCCGGCGCGCGAGTTCGCCGCGGCGCTGCGCAACGGCGGCTCGAACGCCCTGCTCACCGTCGTCATCGACGGCAAGGAGCAGCTGGCCCTGACCAAGGCCGTGCAGCGCGACCCGATCAAGCGCGTCCACGAGCACGTCGACCTCGTCGTCGTCCGCCGCGGCGAGAAGGTCACCGTCGACGTCCCGGTCGTCGTCGTCGGCGAGACCGGCCCCGACACCCTGGTGAGCATCGAGCTCAACACCGTCTCGGTGCAGGTCGCCGCCACGAGCATCCCCGAGTCGATCGAGGTCGACGTCACCGGCCGCGGCGTCGGCGAGGGCTTCACCGCCGCCGAGCTGACGCTGCCGCGCGGCGCCACGCTGCTCACCGACGCGGAGGCGCTGGTCGTCAACCTGATGGCCGCCCCGACCGCCGAGGCCCTGGAGGCCGAGCTGGAGGAGGCCGAGGCCGAGGCCGGCATCGAGCGCGAGGAGTCCGACGCGGCGGCCGAGGGTGCCGGCGAGGGCGACGTCGTCCCGGAGCCGCAGGACCAGGGCAGCGGCGAGTCCGTCGAGTCCACCGAGAACAGCTGAGGTCCGCGCTGACCGAGAGTTCGACCCCCGGGGGCGCCGGCACTGCCGGCGCCCCCGGTCCGCGTGCGTCCGAGGGCCCCTTCCTGGTCATCGGGCTCGGCAACCCGGGGCCCGGCTACGCGGGCAACCGGCACAACGTCGGCGCGATGGTGCTCGACGAGCTCGCCGACCGCGCCGGCGTCAAGCTCTCGGCGGGCAAGGGCGCCCGTTCCCGCGCCGTGTCCGGTGAGGGCAGGCTGGCGGGGCGCCGCGTCGTCCTGGCCCGGCCGCTCACCTACATGAACGAGTCCGGCGGCCCCGTGCGGGGCCTGCTCGACTACCACCACATCCCGGTCGAGGACCTCGTGGTCGTCCACGACGAGCTGGACATCGCCTTCGCGTCGGTCCGCCTCAAGCGCGGCGGGGGCGAGGGCGGGCACAACGGCCTGCGGTCGATCTCCCGCTCCACCGGCACCCGTGACTACCTCCGGGTGCGCGTCGGCATCGGCCGCCCCCCGGGCCGGCAGGACCCTGCCGACTTCGTCCTCAGGGACTTCTCCGCCACCGAGCGCAAGGAGCTCGACCTGCTGATCGCCGAAGCCGCGGACGCGACCGAGGAGTTGCTCGTCCGGGGACTCGAGGCGGCTCAGAACGTGGTCCACCCACGGAGCTGAGCGCGGGAGCTGCGAGCCGTCGGAGTACGGCGACGGCACCCGCGCGTGGCCGGAACTACTCTTGGGTCGGCCCCTGCTGCACTCGACGGCACGAGCGCGGCCACCGAACCCCAGGAGAAGACAGCGTGACCTTGCGCGGCGTGCTCGACGTCGTCCTCACCGACCCCGGCATGGCGCGCGTCGTCGCCTCGGCCGGGCGTGCGTCGCTCGCCGTCACCGCGCCCCCGCCGGTCCAGCCGCTGGTCGCTGCCGCCCTGGCGGCGCAGCAGCCGGGGGCCGGGGTCCCGGTCCTGGTGGTCACCGCGGGGGAGCGGGACGCCGACCAGGTGGCCGACCAGCTGCGCTGCTTCGTGCCCGGACGGCGGGTCGAGGTCTTCCCCGCCTGGGAGACGCTGCCGCACGAGCGGCTCAGCCCGCGCGCGGACACCGTCGGCCGGCGCCTCGCGGTGCTGCGCGACCTCGCCCACCCCGGCCGGAACGGCGCCGTGGACGTGCTCGTCGCGCCGGTGCGCAGCGTCCTGCAGCCGCTGGCGCCCGGGCTGGGCGACCTCGAGCCGGTCGAGCTGACGCCGGGCGACACCGCCGACCTGGACGACGTCGCCCGTGCCCTGGCCGATGCGGCCTACACGCGGGTGGAGCTGGTCGAGAAGCGCGGTGAGTTCGCCGTCCGCGGCGGGCTGCTCGACGTCTTCCCCCCGACCGAGCCGCACCCGGTGCGCGTCGAGTTCTGGGGCGACGAGGTCGACGAGCTGCGCTACTTCTCCGCCGCCGACCAGCGCTCCCTCGACGAGCGGCCCGAGCGGCTGTGGGCCCCGCCGTGCCGCGAGCTGCTCCTCTCACCGGAGGTCCGCGAGCGGGCCGCCGCCCTGGCGACGGAGCACCCCGAGCTCGCGGAGATCCTGGACAAGCTCGCGCAGGGCATCGCCGTCGAGGGGATGGAGTCGCTCATCCCCGCGCTCGTCGCCGGGGAGATGCAGCTGCTCACCGACCTCGTGCCCCGCGGCACGCACGTGCTGGTGTGCGACCCCGAGCGGGTGCGCAGCCGCGCCGCCGACCTGGTCCGCACCGCCGAGGAGTTCCTGGCGGCGTCGTGGTCGACCGCCGCGGAGGCGGGGCAGGCCCCGATCGACCTGGGGGCGTCGTCCTTCCGCGACCTCGCCGAGGTGGAGACGGCGGCGCGGGTCCGCGGCCTGCCGTGGTGGACCACCGGCGCCTTCACCCTGCAGTCGGAGGACGACGAGGATCAGGTCACCCTCGACGCGACGACCGTCGACCGGTTCGCCGGCGACGTGCCGCGGGCCGTCGAGCAGGTGCGGTCCTGGACCCGCGAGAACTGGCGGGTCGTGGTCACCTTCGCCGGGCCCGGACCCGCCCAGCGGGCCGCCGACCAGCTGACCGAGGCGGAGCTGGGCGTCCGGCTGGTGCCCGACGTCGCCGCCGCCCCGGAGGCCGGGCTGGCCCACGTCACCCAGGGCAACCTCGAGTCCGGGTTCGCCTTCCCGGGTGTCGGCCTGGCGCTGCTCACCGAGCACGACCTCACCGGGCAGCGGGGCACCTCCATGCGCGAGGCGTCGAAGATGCCCGCGCGCCGGCGCAACGCCGTCGACCTCGCGCAGCTGCAGCCCGGCGACCTCGTCGTGCACGAGCAGCACGGCATCGGCCGCTACATCGAGATGATCAGCCGCACGGTCAACGGCGGGCAGCGCGACTACCTGATCGTCGAGTACGCGCCGTCCCGGCGGAACCAGCCGCCGGACCGGCTGTTCGTGCCGACCGACTCCCTCGACCAGCTGACCCGCTACGTCGGCGGCGAGGCGCCCGCGCTGTCGAAGCTGGGCGGCGCCGACTGGCAGAAGACGAAGAACCAGGCCCGCAAGGCGGTCAAGCAGATCGCCGCCGAGCTGATCCGCCTCTACTCCGCGCGCATGGCCACCAAGGGCCACGCGTTCGGTCCCGACACCGTCTGGCAGCGCGAGCTCGAGGACGCCTTCCCCTTCCAGGAGACGCCCGACCAGCTCGGCGCGATCGACGAGGTCAAGGCCGACATGATGCAGCCGGTCCCGATGGACCGGATCATCTGCGGCGACGTCGGCTACGGGAAGACCGAGATCGCCGTCCGGGCGGCGTTCAAGGCGGTGCAGGACGGCAAGCAGGTCGCCGTCCTGGTGCCGACGACGCTGCTGGCCAACCAGCACTACAAGACCTTCTCCGAGCGGTTCGCCCAGTTCCCCGTGACGGTGCGGGTGCTGTCCCGCTTCCAGTCCGACGCCGAGAGCCGGCAGATCATCGAGGAGCTGGGCCGCGGCGAGATCGACGTGCTCGTCGGCACCCACCGCCTGCTGCAGCCGACGACCCGGTTCAAGGACCTCGGGCTGGTGATCGTCGACGAGGAGCAGCGCTTCGGCGTCGAGCACAAGGAGTACCTGAAGACCATGCGGACGGCGGTCGACGTCCTGTCGATGTCGGCCACGCCGATCCCGCGGACGCTGGAGATGTCGCTGACCGGCATCCGCGAGATGTCGACGATCCTCACCCCGCCCGAGGAGCGGCACCCGGTGCTGACCTACGTGGGCGCGTGGGACGACAAGCAGATGGCCGCCGCGATCCGCCGCGAGCTGCTGCGCGACGGCCAGGTCTTCGTGATCCACAACCGGGTGCAGTCGATCGACAAGGCCGCGGCGAAGATCCGCAACCTCGTGCCCGAGGCCCGCGTCGCCGTCGGCCACGGGCAGATGAAGGAGCACGAGCTCGAGAAGATCATGGTCGGCTTCTGGGAGAAGGAGTACGACGTCCTGGTCGCGACCACGATCATCGAGTCGGGCCTGGACATCCCGAACGCCAACACCCTGATCGTCGACCGCGCGGACACCTTCGGCCTCTCCCAGCTCCACCAGATCCGGGGCCGGGTGGGCCGCGGCCGGGAGCGGGCCTACGCGTACTTCACCTACGACCCGACGCGGCCGCTGACCGAGACCTCGGTCGACCGGCTGACCACGATCGCGCACAACACCGACCTCGGGGCCGGCATGGCCGTCGCGATGAAGGACCTGGAGATCCGCGGGTCGGGCAACCTGCTCGGCGGCGAGCAGTCCGGGCACATCGCCGGTGTCGGGTTCGACCTCTACGTCCGGCTGGTCGGCGAGGCGGTGGCCGACTACCGCGCCCAGGTGACCGGGGAGTCGGCCCCCGTGGAGCCGGTGGAGGTGCGGGTCGACCTCCCGGTCGACGCCCACCTGCCGCACGACTACGTGCCGGGCGAGCGGCTGCGCATGGAGGCCTACCGCAAGGTCGCCTCGATCCAGACCGACGAGCAGGCGCAGGCGGTGCTCGACGAGCTCACCGACCGCTACGGCGCCCCGCCCGCGCCGGTGCTCAACCTGATCGCGGTGGCCCGGTTCCGCACGGCGATGCGCGCGCTGGGCATCACCGAGGTCTCGCTGCAGGGCCGGGCGATCAGGATCAGCCCGGTGTCCCTGCCGGAGTCCAAGCAGATGCGGCTGGCCCGGCTGGCCGAGGGCGCCTCGTACAAGGCGGCGGTCGAGACGATCTCGCTCAAGGTGCCGGTCGGCCCCGACCGCCGCACCCCGCTCCGGGACGTCGCCCTGCTGGAGAACGTGCACGCCGTCCTGAAGGCGGTCCTCGAACAGCCAGTGGCCGCCGCGTCCTGAGCGCCCTGCGGCGCCGGTCACATCCGGTGTGGGAGTCTCGCGGCGTGCTGAAGCGTCGAGTTCCCCGGGTGCTCGTCTCCGGGTTCCTCCTGACCGTGACGGTGAGCGGCCTGTCGGCCTGCCGGACCGACCCCTCCGTGGCCGCCTACGTCGGCGATGCCCGGATCACCGTGGCCGAGCTGGAGTCGGCGGTCGACGACCGCCTCGAGGATCCCGATGTGGCGGCCTACGCCGGTGCGCAGGGCGAAGAATTCACCCGCCGCGTCCTGTCGCTGCTCGTGCAGGAGGAGGTCTACGTCGCGGCCGCCGAGCGCTTCGGGGTGCGGGTCGACGACGGCGACGTGCGCCGGCGCATCGAGCAACTCCTCGGTGGGGACGACCCCGACTCGGTCTTCGGCCAGCTCGCCCAGCAGGGCATCGGTCGCGCCGACGTCGTCGAGAACGTGCGTCAGCAGCTCGTGCGCGAGGAGGTGGCCCTGGCCGAGGGGGAGGTGCAACCCCCGACCGAGGCGGAGCTGCGGGCCCGCTACGACGAGGTGCGCGGCGGTCTGGCGGAGTTCTCGTTCGGCTACATCACCGTGCCCGACGAGCCGACCGCCGCCGCTGTGCTGAGCCAGCTCACCGCGGACCCCGCGTCCTACTCCGCCGTGGCTGCCCAGTACGCCGGCGCGCTGACCCTGCCGGCCCTCGAGTCCCGTCCGCCGGACCAGCTGCCGGGCGTGCTCGCCGACCGGATCCAGGCGGCGGCCCCGAACACCGGTTTCACCCTCCCGGTGCCCGAGGGCGGGAGCGGCGTGATCGTCGGGTTCGTCGAGGGGGTGGTGCAGCCGTCCTTCGAGGAGCTCCGTCCCGACCTGGAGCGGGAGGCTGCGGAGGCGGCACAGGAGGCGGGGGGCCGACTGGTCCTGGAGGTCCGCGACGACCTCGGCGTCACCGTCAACCCGCGTTACGGCGTCCTGGAGGAGGGACGCCTGGTCGCGGGCGACGGCGGCGTGGTGGACATCCTGGACGGCGAGGAGCCCGCGCCCGCGGGCGACTGAGTCACCGACAGGAGGACGGATGCCCGAGAGCCGGCCGGAGGACGTCGTCCCCACCGGGGTGGGGCGGCGGCTGCTCGACGTCGTCGAGGTCATGGACCGGCTGCGCTCGCCGGGGGGCTGCCCGTGGGACGCCGAGCAGACCCACTCCTCCCTGCGCGGCTATCTGCTGGAGGAGGCGCACGAGGCCTACGACGCCATCGTGGACGACGACCCGGTCGCCATGCGCGAGGAACTCGGCGACGTGCTGCTGCAGGTCGTCTTCCACGCGCGGGTCGCTGCCGAGGCCGCGCCGGAGCGCCGGTTCGACATCGACGACATCGCCGGGGACCTGGTCGACAAGCTGGTGCGCCGGCACCCCCACGTGTTCGGCGACGCCGGCCCGCGCGACGTCGCGCAGGTCGAGGCGGGCTGGGAGGAGATCAAGAAGGCGGAGAAGCAGCGCCGCTCGCCCACCGAGGGGGTCTCCCGCTCCCAGCCCGCGGCCGCGTGGGGGCAGGCCCTGGTGCGCCGCGCCGCCCGGGTGGGGCTGCCCACCCCCGAGCCCGCAGAGCTGACCGTCGACAGCCCCGAGGAGCTGGGGGAGCGTCTTCTCGCCGTCGTCGCGGCTGCCGAGCAGCGGGGCTGGGACGTCGAGGACGCCCTGCGCGAGGCCGTCCGCCGCTACGCCGGTGAGCTCGACGCCGAGGCCGCCCACCGCGCCACCCCCTGACTCCGACGGGACTTCCGGCACCGAAGGTCCGGCGGACGTGTGGCGGGGGCCACGCCGGGTCGGGTTGCGCCGGGTGCCTGACCCCCTAGCGTGGGGGAGAGGTCCCCTCCACGGGGGCCGGCCCTCCCCCGCCCCCCGGGGACGTCGTGGCCCAGGCGCGCCGACGCGCCGTCCGACCGTGCACCCCAGCCGCAGCGCAGCGGGCGGTCCGCCGTTCCCGCCGTGCGAGAGGAGCAGAACTGCTGTCCGACAGACCTTCCCCGTCTGCCGTCGCGTCCGAGAACCTCGAGGAGGTCCAGGGACTCATGCCCACCACGACCTGGCAGGTGCTCCTGCTGCTCGCGGGCGGTGCGCTGGCCGCCTGGCTGGTCGGCATCGCCCTCGGCGCCCTGGTCGGGCGGCTGGCCCGGCGCTCGCCGGCGCTGACCGAGCTGTCCCGCCGGGGCCGCACGCCGCTGCGGCTCCTGCTCGTGGTGGCGGCGGTGACCGTCCTCCTGGACGCCGCCCCGGCGGTGGGGGACTGGCGCGACCCCGTGGTCCGGACGCTGGGGCTCGCGCTCATCGCGACGGTCGGCTGGCTGATGGCGGTGGCGGTCTTCGTCGCCTTCGACCTCGTGCTGCGCCGCTACGACGTCGACGTCGTCGACAACCGGCACGCGCGCCGGGTGCGCACCCAGGTGTCGCTCCTGCGCCGGCTGTCGGTCGTCCTCATCGGGGTCCTGGCCGCAGCCGCGATGCTGCTGACCTTCCCGTCGGCCCGCGCCGCCGGCGCCAGCATCCTGGCCAGCGCCGGGGTCATCTCCATCGTCGCCGGTCTCGCCGCCCAGACCTCGCTGGCCAACGTCTTCGCCGGCCTGCAGCTGGCCTTCACCGACGCCATCCGCGTCGACGACGTCGTCGTGGTCGAGGAGGAGTGGGGCCGGATCGAGGAGATCACCCTGACCTACGTGGTCGTCCACATCTGGGACGACCGCCGCATGGTGCTGCCGTCGACGTACTTCACGACGACGCCGTTCGAGAACTGGACCCGTACCGGGTCGGCGGTCCTGGGGGCCGTCGAGATCGACGTCGACTGGGCCGTGCCCTTCGAGGAGATGCGCGGCGAGCTCGCCCGCCTGCTCGACGGGAACCCGCTGTGGGACGAGCGGGTCGGCGTCCTCCAGGTCACCGACGCCGTCGGCTCGGTGGTGCGGGTGCGCGCGCTGGTCAGCGCCAAGGACGCCGGCACGCTGTTCGACCTGCGCTGCCACGTGCGCGAGGGGCTGGTCGTCTGGCTGCAGCGCGACCACGGCTACGGCCTGCCGCGGGTCCGGTTCGAGAACAACGCACCGGCCGCGGGCGCCCCGCCGGCACAGCCGGTCGCGCCGCCGTCGGACGGCGAGGGCAGCGCGCTGTTCACCGGTGGCGGCGACGCGCGGGAACGCCAGCGGGCCTTCAGCGGCCCGGCCGACGACGAGCGCGCCGGACGGCTGCCGGAGGCGGCCGCGGCCCGGTGAGCGCGGGCCTTCCGCCCGCGGTCGCGGGCGCTGGCTAGGCTGCCCCCGTGCCGAGCATCGATGCCGTAGGCGCGCGGGAGATCCTCGACTCGCGCGGGAACCCCACCGTGGAGGTCGAGGTCGCCCTCGACGACGGGACCATCGCCCGGGCCGCCGTGCCCAGCGGTGCGTCCACCGGAGCGTTCGAGGCGGTGGAGCTGCGCGACGGCGGCGACCGCTACGGCGGGAAGGGCGTCACGAAGGCCGTCGACGGCGTCCTCGACGTCATCGGCCCCGAGCTCGTCGGCTACGAGGCCAGCGAGCAGCGGCTGATCGACCAGCGGCTGATCGACCTGGACGGCACGCCGGACAAGTCCCGCCTCGGCGCGAACGCCATCCTCGGCGTCAGCCTCGCCGTCGCGAAGGCCGCCGCCGACTCCGCCGGCCTGCCGCTGTTCCGCTACGTCGGCGGTCCCTCGGCGCACCTGCTGCCGGTGCCGATGATGAACATCCTCAACGGCGGCGCCCACGCCGACAGCAACGTCGACGTGCAGGAGTTCATGATCGCCCCGATCGGCGCGGCGACCTTCGCCGAGGCGCTGGCCATGGGCACCGAGACCTACCACGCGCTCAAGGCCGTCCTCAAGAAGGAGGGCCTGTCCACGGGCCTGGGCGACGAGGGTGGCTTCGCGCCGAACCTGTCGAGCAACCGCGCGGCGCTCGACCTCATCGCCCGCGCCGTGGAGCAGGCCGGCTACTCCGTCGGCAGCGACATCGCGTTCGCGCTCGACGTGGCGGCGACCGAGTTCCACTCCGAGTCCGGCTACGCCTTCGAGGGCAGGACCCTGAGCGCGTCGGACCTGGCCGGCTACTACACCGAGCTGGTGGGGGCCTACCCGATCGTGTCGATCGAGGACCCGCTGTCCGAGGAGGACTGGGAGGGCTGGGTGGCCCTCACCGACGCCCTCGGCGACCGCGTCCAGCTCGTCGGCGACGACCTGTTCGTCACCAACCCGGCCCGGCTGGCCGACGGCATCGCCCGCGGCGCGGCCAATGCCCTGCTGGTCAAGGTCAACCAGATCGGCACGCTGACCGAGACCCTCGACGCGGTGAACCTCGCGCACCGCAGCGGCTACCGCTCGATGATGAGCCACCGCTCCGGCGAGACCGAGGACACCACGATCGCCGATCTCGCCGTCGCCACCGACTGCGGCCAGATCAAGACCGGCGCCCCGGCGCGCAGCGAGCGGGTGGCCAAGTACAACCAGCTGCTGCGCATCGAGGAGGAGCTCGACGACGCCGCGCGGTACGCCGGCGCCGCGGCCTTCCCGCGGCTGGCCGGGTGAGCTGCGCGGCATGAGCAACGTCCGTGGCCGGCGGCCCGCGGGGGAGGGGCACCGGGTGTCCCGCGCCACGGGCCGGGCGCCACGCGTGCACTCCACGCGGCCGGTCCCGGCCGGCGTGCGCCGGTCG
>SPQJ01000060.1 GCA_004570425.1 Bacillus sp. AZ43 | reverse complement strand
CAGCCGGGCCTGCACGCCGGCCGGGGGAGCGGCACCTCCGGCGGCCCGCGCGGCGCGCCCGGCCTGCGTCGCCTGACCGACGGCGACGACGACGGCGCGGCCGCGGCCCGCGACGACCGTGGTGCCGTCGAAGAGCATGCAGGTGCGGTCGGCGACGTCGGCTCCCGGCGTCGCGGGCAGCGACTTGGCGACCGACAGCGACTCACCGGTGAGCCCCGACTCGTCGACCTCCAGGTCCGCCGCCTCCAGCAGGCGGGCGTCGGCGCCGACGACGTCGCCGGCCTCGACGAGGACGACGTCGCCGACCCGGAGGGCGGTCGCCGGGACCTCCTCGGCGGCGCCGTCGGTCTCGCGGCGCACGCAGCTGTCCTGCTCGAGCAGCAGCTCCTCCAGAGCCGTCTCGGCGCGCAGCCGTTGCAGGCCGCTGACCAGCGCGTTGATGACGGTGACGCTGCCGACCAGGATCGCGTCGGTGGCGTCGCCCAGGACGGCGGTCGCGGCGGCCCCCGTCGCCAGGACGGGGGTGAGCGGGTCGGAGAGCTCGGCGGCGACCGTGCGCGCGAACCGGACCGGGCCCAGGGCGGCGAGCCGGGAGCGGGTGGCCGGGCGTTCGGGCTCGTCGGGCAGGTCGGCCAGCCGGCGGAGGACGTCGTCGGGCTCCAGGGCATGCCAGGGGGTGTGCACGGTGGGCGGCGGCATCGGGCGGCGGGCGGCCCTCACGGCTGCCCACGTGCCGTTGGCCATCGTGGTGGCGGTCGCCCACTTGCCCGGCGTCGTGGCCTTGCGCTGGCCGTAGCGCGGGCTGCCGACCGCGGCCAGCAGGCCGCCGAGGACGTTCCCGGTGAGCGCGGCGCCGGCCGCACGTCGGCTGAAGGCCCGGGCATCCGCGGTGGCGGTGACGATCCGGCAGGCGTCGGCCAGGCCGGGGGAGGTGACCAGGTCGGCGCCCCACGCGGGCGCGCGGCCCTCGAGGACCGGTGCGACCGCGACGTCGGCAGCCAGCAGGGCGGGCCCGTCGGTGGCGGACACCAGCAGCACGCCGTGTCCTTCCTCCTGCAGGCTCCGGACGATCTCCACCAGCGGCCCGCCCACGACGTCGTCGGCCAGCCCGGCGATCTCGCGGGCGCCCACGTGCGCCGTGAGGACCGGCCGCAGGCCGGCGTCGGTGGCGGTGTTCAGCAGCGCCTCGGCGCGGGGGTCGAGCTCGGGCGCGACGGTGACCGTGCCGACCCGCCGTCGTCCCTGGAGCAGGGACCGGATCTCGCCGCCGGGGGCGTCGGCGGTGCGGGGCGGGCCGAGCCGGACGCCGTCCTGGCTGCCGCCGGCGAGCAGGCGGGTGGCCGCCGTCCAGACGGCGGCGTCGTCCCAGGCGTCGGCCTCGCCGGTGGCCTCGACGACCACCGGTGGGCCGGTGCACAGCGCCGCGCCGTCGACGACGACGGTGTCGACGCGGTCGAGCCGGCGGTAGGCCGAGCCGTCCAGCGGGAGGACGCCGTCGCGGGAGAGAAGGAGGTCGAGGGTCGCCGCGAAGGACTCCCGCCCGAAGACGGCGGCCCGCGGGGTGAGTGCCTTGAGCAGATCCGCGGACCGACCGGGGCGGCGGGTGAGGGCGAGCAGGCCGAGGGAGGCGGCCAACTCGGTCGGGTCGAGGCGGGAGCGGTAGGTCTCGATCGGGCCGGCGGGGAGTGTCGCCGGCCGAGGACCGGGCGGCTGGAGCGGCTCTGCGTCGTCGTCCTCTCGTTCGGGCAGGCACAGCTCCCGCTCCCGGCGGCGCCAGACCTGGCGGCGGGCGCGGATTTCCAGCGCGTGCTGGATCGCGGCGGCGGCGTTGAGCGCCGGCACGGTGGGGCTCTGGGTGAGGGAGTGCAGGAGCGCGCTGGTGCCCTCGAAGACCAGGTCGGTGCCGACCGGGCCGATGCGGTCGGTGACCGCCTGCTTGAGCCACTGCTGGGTGTCGAGCAGGGCCATGAGCAGGGTGGCGTGCCGGGTGAGCGCGGGGATCGGCAGCACCTTGGCGAGCGCGGCCACCCCCACGGCGGCGGTGTCGACGGCCGCGGCGGCGACCGCGGCCAGCAGCGGTTCGAGGTCGGCAGGGTGGTCGGGGCGCTGCGGGAAGACGCCGGTGCCGCCGCGGGCCTGCTCGATCTCGGTGATGACGCCGACGACGTCCTCGACGCCGACCCGGCGGGTGTCGACGGCGACCAGCACCCGGCCGACGACGTCGTTCACCGTGGCCCACTCGACGCCCTCGAGGCGTTCCAGGTGCCGGCGGAGGGAGCGCTTCGCCTCCGGGGTGTCGTCGTCGGCGGCGAGCTCGATCTGCACCCGGTCGCGGTCGCCCCAGACCCGCCGGGTGTGCCGGGCGCTGGGCGGCTCGACCATGCCCTTGGCCGCATCGGCCAGGTCGTGCAGATGGCCGCCGGGGAGGGGGTCGGCCCCGGTGACGAGCGTGCCGACGGCTCTCGTCGTCCGGACGGCGGCGCTCCGGGCCAGGCCCACCCCGGCGCGGGCCACCGACGCCGTCTCGCCCAGCAGGCCCACCCCGATGACCGCCGGGGCGGCCACGAGCGCGGCGGCACCGGTCGCCAGGCGGGCCGCGTCGGTGCCGGCCCGCGCGATCCGGCGGAGCAGGGCCATGGCACCCCCGTGTGACGACGGTCACCGAGAACGGTACGTCGTCGTCCGGATCGCGGCAGGGCTCGCGCCGTTGCAGAGTCACCCGGCTCGCCGGGTCGACCCGATGCATGGGGGAACGGGCCTAGCCGAGATTCTCGATGTCCATGGCGTTGGCAGTCCTGAGCACCAACAGCGCAGCGTTCTCGGCGAGCAGTCTGTTCGCCTTCTTGGTGAGATCCAGGTCCGTCTCCACGCCTGCCGGCCCCGTCACTCGCACATCGAGGGCTGCCGCGAGGTCCACGGTGCCGCCACTGTCGACATGGTCCCGCAGCAGCGCGTTCACTCTGAGGCTTGTCTGCTGGCTCGGGCCGGGATTCCGGTAGTTGTTGCAGAGCCGACGGTGGAGGTTATCGCTTTCGCCGACGTAGACACGGCCTCGTCCGGCCGGTGATGAACCCGTGAAGGTCAATCTGTAGAGGCCCGGACTCCGGGGAAGGGCTGGGAATGCTGGTTTGCCGACGGCGTCAACTGTGACGGCTCCGGCAGCACGCCAAGAGAATCGGACCCCGATCAGAACCTCATCCAAGTCCGGCCAATGCGTGGGCTGGGGCATCGCGGAGGTCGGCTGGCGCCGATCCGGACGTCGACTCCTGTCGGGCGCTCCGGTGTGGGCGAAGCTGACACGTTGGCCGCGCATGTCGAGCTCGTGAACGCGCCAGCCCGCCGCGGTCCAGGCCAGGGCATGGCTGTGTCCGCTGTTGGCCCACCATTCGCGGTGCTTAAAGGCCGATGCCGGCAGACCGCCGACCAACCGGCTGATGGCGTCGAACGTCATCGCGAGAGGACTTCCCTCGCCGACTCGCCCCTCCAGATGGGTGGTGAGCGGAACGTACTTGCCGGGCAACGTCGACTCCCTCTGGCTCGGATGCCGGAGTGCATGCCGCAGAGCGGTCGCCCGAACAGCGGAAGGCTGTCAGTGTGACCAGGTGGCACGCAAGCTTTCAGTCAGACTGCCTGACGGGAGTGCTCACCTCTTGACCGAGGTTCCTGCGGAGAACGAGGCTCAGTTGCAGGACCAGCTCAAGAACCATCCGGAGCTTCTGCCACTGGACGAGCTGGGTCTGACAGAGCCTGCTGTCGTCGTCGGCCGCGAGTCCAGTCTCGATTCCGGACGAATCGACCTCGTGGTGATGGGCGCCGGCGGTGAGCTCGCGCTGGTCGAGTTCAAGACCGGTCCGCAGAATCCCGACTTCAGGGAGTGTCTCGCCCAGCTCCTCGACTATGGCTCAGATCTCTGGGGGATGTCCCTAGAGGACTTCGAGACGCGGGTGGCGCAGAGGTACTTCAGCGGGCCCTTCTGCCCACCGGGCACGCCCATGCACGGCGCAACCCTCGAGACGGTCCTTGCGGGGGCGTGGGGGGAAGCTGACGAGGACGCCGTTGACTGGCGCCAAAGACTTCAGACCCAGCTGCGAGACGGCAGCTTCCACTACATCGCTGTCGCGCAGAAGTTCACACCGCCGGTGCTCCGCACCCTTCAGTATCTGAACGCCACCATGAAGTCGTCGCGCTTCTCCGCTGTCGAACTCGTCCGATTTTCCGGGCAGGCCGGGCACGGAGCATTCGAGGCACGGTTCGTGGCTGGGGCGGAGCGATTGAGGGGCGTCAGCTCAACGGCGAAGACGGCGCTGGCGGGCGTCGAGGACTTTCTCGGCGGTGTGGCGGACGACGAGTACCGACATGCTCTCGGCGACTTCTTCGACGCCCTAGTCTCGATCGAGGGTCTGACGATTTATTGGGGCACTCGGGGCGCTTCCCTGCGAGTCGCCGTTCCGGGTCGGAGTCCGCTGTCGATCGGATGGCTTTTTCCTCCGGGCCCGCCCGGGTGGATGGGGCTGAGCGACGTAACCCTCGGCTGGTACGAGGACGCGAATGGCCTCGAGCTCATTCCCTCCGGTCGCTCAGCGTTGCAGGACTATCTGGCGGCGCTCCGATCCGCGCCTGGCGGGCAGAAGCCCCGAGCGGGCGCGATCCACGGTCTGAGCTTTCCGCCAGCCGCTGTCACCGCCAGCGGCACAGTCCTGGCCGCGGCCGTCGAGACAGTGGTCGGGGGACTGATTCAGGTCTGAGGACCGGGCCTTCCGATTGGGGCCGCGTTTCCTTTCTCATCGCTGACGTTGCGCCTGAAGCGGTCCGGCGTGGCGGCGCGCCAACGCCGGACCGCCGTCCCTCAGGCCATCTCGGGAACCCGCAGGTGGTGGATCGCCAGCTCGCACTCGGCCATGTCGGTGATCTCCAGGCCCATCTGCTGGGTGAACTGCTCGCGCATCCCGCGGACCGCCTTGGCAGAGCCCTCCAGCGCCGCCCGGTCGTCGTACGTGGCGGTGAGGACGCCCATGCCGGTCTGCCGGTCGCCCATCATGCTGACGCTGCAGAAACCCGGGATGTCGTCCAGGCGCGGGATGAGGCCGGTGCGGAACGTCTCGGTCATCTCGTCCATGCGGGCGGGATCGCCGCGGGTCCAGGTGACGCGGCAACAGGCGCCCTCCGGTGCCTGGTGCGCGCGGTGCAGGACGGAGATCTCCCACTCCTGGACGTCGAACCCGCCGCCCATCACCTCGGTGGCGCGCTCGCGCATGGGCATGACCGCGTCCCTGCTGGCGCTCATCGACTCCGCGGAGTCCCAGCTGGTCGTGACGATGCACCGGCCCGACTCGCGGTCGCAGAGCATGGACAGGCCCATGCAGCCGGGCATGCTCTGGACTGCCGGCATGACCTCGTCGCGGATGTAGGCGATGCCGTCGTCGATGCGCTGCGGGTCGGCGTGGACGGTGGTGGATCGGGCGTACATGCCGCCCTCCTCTCGGGATGGCGGGCGGCGCCCCTGCGGCGTCGCCGCGTCCCCGATGCTGCTCCCCGCCGGGGTGCTGTCAATGGGTGCCGACGCGTCCGCTCAGGCGGGGACGAGCTCCCGCTGCTCGCCGGAACGGCAGGGACGACGACCGCGGACCCGAGCAGCGTCATGGTGGTCGTCCCCGTGCCATCCCTGGGCGGTCGGGTGGTCGCTGGTCCTGCTGTGTCGGGCGGGAGGCATGTGGCGCGGCACCGGCCGAGCACCCACGGTGCGCCGTGCGGCGCGCCTACCGTCCCCGCCGTGGTCGACGACACGCAGTACGAGTACACGTCCGTGCAGGCGCTGCGCGGCACCGAGGCCAAGGCGATCGCGAAGTGGGGGAGGAACGGCTGGGAGGTCCAGCGCCGAGACCCGGGAGTGCTGCGGACGGAGCTGACCTTCCGCCGGGTCAAGCCGAAGACGCTCGGCGGGACCCTGCTGGCGGCCTTCCGCACCCTGAACCCGAAGATGCAGCTGCTGGCCGCGGCGGCCCCGGTGCTCCTGCTCGTCGCCGTGATCACCATCGGGGCCATCGCCGAGGGTCGGGGCGGCGCCTCCGAGCCGGCCGCGTCGGCGTCCGACGCCGAGGTGAGCGCAGAGCCTGCGCACGCTGCAGCCGCGACCAGTTCGGCCGCGCCCACGACTCCCGCTGCTGAGGAGATCCTGACGGTGGCGAACAACGCGGACCTCGCAGCGTTGCTGGCCATCACCCAACCGGGCGCGCCGACGGTCGGGGAGTTCGCGGCGAAGTACCGGGGCCGGACCATCGAGTTCGACGGGAACATCGCGTTCATGAACGGCCACGGCGGCTACTCGACGAGGTACGACCTGCTGATCCTCGCGGGGGACTTCAGCACGACGACCTCTGCCGGGCCGAACTTCCAGTTCCGGGACGTCAACCTCACGTCCGACCTGAAGCTGGTGGGGCCGAACGTCCCGGACACCGTCGGCAAGGGGGACAACCTGCGCATCGTCGCCCGGGTCGGCGACTACAACAGCACCCAGGAACTCCTCGTCCTCGAGCCGGTCTCGCTCGCTTCCCGGGAGGCGGCGCCCGTCGCGCCCCAGGCGGTAGCGGAGCCTCCGCAGGCTGTCACGCGGGCTGCCCCGGCCGCACCGGAGCCGGTCGTCGCTGCACCGCAGGCGCCCGCCAGCACGTACTACAAGAACTGTGATGCAGCGCGTGCAGCCGGCGCTGCCCCTGTGCGGGCTGGCGACCCCGGCTACGGCAAGCATCTCGATCGCGAAGGAGACGGCGTCGGCTGCGAGTAGCCCGCGGCGGCTCCTCCAGGGCTGGGCCGTCCGAGTCGTGTCGGTGGCGTCCGCTATCCCTGCAAGGTGACGGCTGCCGGACGGCGGCGATCGGAGGTACGGGCGATGCAGCGACTCGACGGGCGGCTGGTGCTCAGCCCGACCGACCTCACCCAGCACCAGGAGTGCGCGCACCTGACCCGGCTGAACCTCGGCGTGGCCGACGGCGAGTGGGCGGCGCCGCCCGAGCAGACCTCCGCCGAGCTGCAGTTCGTCTTCGACCGGGGGATGGAGCACGAGAAGAAGTACCTCGCGTCGCTGGTCGCTGCCGGTAAGTCGGTCGCCGAGATCGAGACGGCATACGACTTTTCGGGGCGTCAGCGGGCCGAGGCCGAGACGGTCGAGGCCATGCGCAGCGGCGTCGACGTCGTCTACCAGGGGACGTTCTTCGACGGCGCGTGGGGCGGGCAGGCCGACTTCCTGCTGCGGGTCGAGCGGCCGTCGCTGCTCGGGGACTGGTCCTACGAGATCGCCGACACCAAGCTCGCGCGGAAGCTCAAGGTCGCCGCGCTGCTGCAGATGGCCACCTACGCCGAGCGGCTGGCGGTGCTGCAGGGCGTGGCGCCCGAGCGGCTGTACGTCGTCACCGGCGACGGCGTCGAGCGGCCGTGGCGGCTGGTCGACGTCGCCGCGTACGCCCGGCGGGCGCGGGCCCGGCTGGAGACGTTCGTGGCTGCGCCGCCGCGGACCGGCCCGTCGCCGATCGGCTACTGCGAGCAGTGCCGCTGGTCCGACGCCTGCAACGGCGCGCTGCGGTCGGCCGACGACCTGGGGCTCGTCGCGATGATGCGTGGCGACCAGCGGGACGCGCTGCGCGCCGTCGGCATCTCCACCGTGCGGGAGCTGGCTCTCGCCCCGCCCGAGCAGCTGAAGGCGTCGGGCATCGGTGCCGACGCTCGGACGCGGCTGCAGCAGCAGGCGGCCGAGCAGCTGAAGGAGCGGACGACCGGACAGCCGTCGCGAACGCTGCTGCCGCCGGTTCCCGGCCTCGGGCTGCTCCGGCTGCCGCCGCCGTCGCCGGGCGACCTGTACCTCGACTTCGAGGGCGACCCGTGGTTCGAGGACGGCGCGGGGTTGGAGTACCTCGCCGGGCTGGGCGACCGGTCGGGCGGGTTCACCGCGCTGTGGGCGCACGACCGGGACGCCGAGAAGGGGATGGTCGCCGATCTGGTCGATCGTCTCGTCGCGGCGGCTGCGAACGACCCGGGCATGCACGTCTACCACTACGCGCCGTACGAGGTGACCGCGCTCAAGAAGCTGACCGGCGGCTACGGCGTCCGGGAGGCGGAGCTCGACCGGCTGCTGCGCGAGGAGCGGTTCGTCGACCTCTATCCCGTCGTCCGGCAGTCGATGCGGATCAGCAAGGAGTCGTACTCGATCAAGAAGGTGGAGGCGTTCTACGGGCGGTCGCACGAGGGCGCGGTGGCCAGCGCGCTCGGCAGCGTCCTGGAGTACGAGGCCTGGCTGGAGGACGGCGACCAGGCGCGGCTCGACGGCATCGAGTCCTACAACAAGGACGACGTCGACTCGACCCGCGAGCTGCACGACTGGCTGGAGGAGCAGCGCGCCGAGCTGGAGGCGCTGCACGGGCCGCTGCCGCGGCCGGTGGTCGAGGTGAAGGCGCCGGACGCCAAGGTGACCGAGGCGCAGGCCGCCGAGCTGGAGCTGGCCGGCCGCTTGCACGAGGCGGGGCACGGGCTGCTCGGCGACCTGGTGGGCTGGCACCGGCGGGAGGACCGGCCGGCCTGGTGGGAGGTCTACCGGCTGCAGGACCTCGACGCCGAAGAACTCGAGCGCGACGGGACGGCGCTCGGCGGCCTGATGTTCGAGCGGTACGTGGGCCCGGAGAAGCGCAGCCACCTGTACGAGTACTCGTTCCCGGTGCAGGACACGAAGGTGTCCGCCGGCGAGGACGCGCTCGACGTGGACACCGCGAAGCGGGCCGGGACTGTCGTCGAGCTGGACGTGGTTGCGGGGCGGCTGGTGCTGAAGACGACCGCCGCCGAGGCGCCGCGCCCGCGCGGGCTGGGGCCGTCCGGGCCGCTGAACACGGCGAGCCTGCGGGCGGCGATCCAGGCGACGGGGGAGGACGTGCTGGCCGGCCGCGACTGCCTCGGACAGTCGCTGGTCGAGCGCCGCGTTCCCACGGGAACGCGGCTGCTGCGCGGCGAGACGACGACGGACGCGATCGTGCGGCTCGGCCTGGCGCTGGACGGCGAGGTGCTGGCGATCCAGGGCCCGCCGGGGAGCGGCAAGACGACGGCCGCCGCTGAACTAATCCGTGAGCTGCTGGACGCGGGGAAGAAGGTCGGCGTCACGGCGACCTCCCACGCGGTGATCGGCAACCTGCTGAAGGCGGTCAGGCGGCCGGCGATGCAGAAGTGCGACGAGAGCCAGTACTGCGGCTCGGACGACGTGGCGTGGTCGGCCGACAACGCCGTCGTAGCCGCTGCGCTGGTGGCCGGCGACGTGCGGCTGGTCGGCGGAACGGCGTGGTTCTGGACGCGGCCCGACGTGACCGAGGCCGTGGACGTGCTGGTGGTCGACGAGGCGGGGCAGTTCTCGCTGGCCAACGCCGTGGCGGTAGCTCGGGGCGCGAAGTCGATGGTGCTGCTGGGTGATCCGCAGCAGCTGGCCCAGCCGAGCCAGGCGGTGCACCCGGGGGAGTCGGGTGTATCGGCGCTGGAGCACCTGCTCGAGGGGCACGCGACGATCCCGCCGGAGCGCGGGGTCTTCCTCGACCGGTCGTACCGGATGCACCCGTCGCTCACCGCGTTCGTCTCGGACCTGGCGTACGAGGGCCGGCTGGAGGCGGCGGAGGGCCGTGAGCGGGTGGCTGTGCTCGGGGAGGGGTCTTTCTCGGGCAGCGGGCTGCGGGTGTTGCCGGTGGAGCACGGGCAGGTGTGCGCGGACAAGAGCGCGCAGGAGGCTGAGGCGGTCGCGCGGCTGTGGCAGTCGGTGCAGGGGTCGACGTGGCGCAACCACCCCGGGGAGGAGGCGCCGATCGGCCCGTCGGACGTGCTGGTGGTGGCGCCGTACAACGCCCAGGTGGCGCTGCTCAAGGACGTGCTGCCGGCCGGGGCGCGGGTCGGGACGGTGGACAAGTTCCAGGGCCAGGAGGCGCCGGTGGTCATCTACTCGATGACCAGCACGAGCGCCGACGAGGCGCCACGGGGCGTGTCCTTCCTGTACGACCTGAACCGGCTGAACGTGGCGGTGTCGCGGGCGCAGGCGCTGGCGTGCGTGGTGCTGAGCTCGGAGCTGCTGGACGCGCCGGTGCGGACGCCGGAGCAGCTGCGGCGGGTGAACGCGCTGTGCCGGCTGGTGGAGTCGGCGAGCGTCGTCGGGTGATCTGGCCCGCGTGAGCGGGGCGGTCGGGGTGCGTGGTCTGATGCCTGTCAGAGAGGTGGTGCCGGCGTCGGGGCCGGTCCGCTCGGCAGGAAGGTGGGCTCGTGGCCGGATCCGGTGAGGTGCTGCTCGAGGTGGACGGCGGCGTCGCGATCGTGACGCTGAACGCCCCGGACCGGCGCAACGCGCTGACGCCGGCGATGGCCGACGAGCTGATCGCGACCTTCGACGAGGTGGACGCCAAGCCGGAGGTCGGCGCGCTGGTGGTGCGGGCCGTCGGCAAGTCGTTCTGCGCGGGTGGCGACATCGCGACGCTCACCTCGGCCGGCAAGGACCCGGCGGCACCGGATGCCTTCGAAGGCATGGGGAAGATCTACGACTCGTTCTACCGGCTGGGTCAGGTGAAGGTGCCGACGGTAGCGGCGGTGCGAGGCTCGGCCGTGGGTGCCGGGATGAACATGCTGCTGGCGGCAGACCTGCGGATCGTCGCGAAGGACGCGCGGCTGCTGGCAGGCTTCCTCAGGCGCGGCATGCACCCGGGTGGCGGGCACTTCGTGATCCTGTCGCGCCTGATCGGCCGCGAAGCGGCGGCCGCGATGGCGCTGTTCGGCGAGGAGATCAACGGGGAGAAGGCCGTCGAGCTGGGGCTGGCCTGGGAGTCGTTGGACGACGCAGCGGTCGAGGACCGGGCGATCGAGCTGGCCCAGCGGGTGGCGGCCGACCCCCAGCTGGCACGCGTCGCCGTGGGCAACTTCCGCAAGGAGGTCGTCAACGGGGCGATCCCGTGGGACGTCGCCATGCAGTCCGAGCGCCCCGCTCAGATGTGGTCGATGCGCCGCTCGGCCGGCTGATCTCCAAGAACCCGCACGAGACTCGGCCAGCGCCAATCAGAGCCCCGGCGCAGCACCCGTCCCGCGAAGTTGGCAACGCGTCGGCCACCCGCCGCTGCTCTGGCGAACCCAATCGCCTTGCCTCTTCTCGGGGTGCTCGGCATGCCGTGGCGGAGTCCTCGGCGGCTATTGGGACAGACTGAGCACCGATCGCTCGTAGTCGTCGTGAGGAACTTCGTGAGCACGCTCGGTAGCTTCATCTGGTCGATCGCGGACCAGCTTCGGGGGCCCTACCGCCCCAACCAGTACGGCAACGTGATACTCCCGTTCACGATCCTGCGACGTCTCGACTGCATCCTCGAGCCCGATCGCGACACCGTGCGGGAACTGGCCTCGAAGCACGACAACCCGAACCGGCTCAAGGTCGAGGTCGCCAAGGCCACCGGGCGGCCGTTCTACAACACCTCGCACTACTCCTTCGCCAACCTGCTGGCCGACGCCGACGGGCTCGCAGACAATCTGACTGACTACGTCGACCGGTTCTCCGCCGACGTCGACGTGTTCGAGTACTTCGACTTTAAGAAGGAGATCCTCGCCTTGGAGAAGGCGGGTCTCCTGCGTGAGATCGTCAAGGCGTTCCGAGCTGTAGACCTGCACCCGGACAAGGTGTCGAACTCCGACATGGGGGACGCCTTCGAGTACATCATCCGGAAGTTCAACGAGGCCGCGAACGAGACCTCCGGTGACCACTACACCCCCCGGGACGCGATCAGGCTGCTGGTGGACCTGCTCTTCGCGGAGAAGGACGCCGCGCTGACCGAGGCCGGCATCGTCCGCACGCTGTACGACCCCACCGCCGGTACCGGCGGCATGCTCTCCCTCGCCGAGGAACACCTGCTCGCCCAGAACCCCGACGCCCGGCTCAGCCTGTACGGCCAGGAGTACAACCCCCAGTCCTACGCGATCTGCAAGTCCGATTTGCTCGCGAAGGGCCACGACGCGACCAATATCGCGTTCGGCAACACCCTGACCGACGACGCGTTCAAGGGCCGCCAGTTCGACTTCTGCATGTCCAACCCGCCCTACGGAGTGGACTGGAAGCAGTACGCCAAGGCCATCACCAAGGAACGCGACGAAGCCGGTCCCTACGGCCGGTTTGCCCCCGGCCTCCCGGCGACCTCCGACGGACAGATGCTGTTCCTGCTCCACCTGGCCCACAAGATGCGGGCACCCGAGGACGGTGGCGGCCGCGTCGGGATCGTTATGAACGGTTCGCCGCTGTTCAACGGAGGAGCGGAGTCCGGGCCCTCCAACATCCGCCAGTGGCTGCTGAAGAACGATCTGGTTGATGCCATCGTGGCGCTGCCGACCAGCATGTTCTTCAACACCGGCATCGCCACCTACATCTGGATCCTGGACAACACGAAGCATCCCGACCGCAAGGGTTTGGTCCAGCTCATCGACGGCACGTCGTTCTGGACCAAGATACGAAAGAACCTCGGCTCCAAGGGCCGCGAGATCAAGGACGCCGATCGCGCCAGGGTCGTCCAGCTGTACGCCGACTTCACCGACGCCGACCCTGACTACTCCAAGGTCCTGTCCAACAACGACTTCGGCTACTGGTCCATCACCGTCGAGCGTCCCCTCCTCGACGAGACCGGCAACCCGGTCATCGACCGCAAGGGCAAGCCCAAGCCCGACTCGAAGAAGCGCGACACCGAGAACGTGCCCTTCACGTACGGCGGCTCCACCGCCGGCGCCGCCGGCGAGATCGACGTTATCCAGACCTACTTCGATACCGAGGTAAAGCCACACGTCCCCGACGCCTGGATCGACTGGACCAAGACCAAGACCGGCTACGAGATCCCCTTCACCCGCCACTTCTACAGGTACGTCCCGCCTCGCCGCCTCGCCGAGATCGACGCCGACCTGGAGAAGCAGGTCGCCAAGATCCTCGACCTGCTGCGGGAGGTTGAGGGATGACGTGGCGCCAGCGGCGAGTGCAGGAGATGGCCGACCTGATAAACGGCTTCCCGTTCGACTCTGCCGACTTTTCGGACGATGGCGACCTTCCACTGGTACGGATCCGCGACATTCTCGGCACCTCGTTCGAGACTTTCGTCGCGCGTGAAGTTGTTCCGGAGTCGGTCCTCATCCGCGACGGCGATGTGGTGGTCGGCATGGATGGTGACTTCAACGTCGTCCTGTGGTCACGCGGTCCTGCAGCGTTGAACCAGCGTCTCTGCTTGCTCCGAGCAAACGGGCGTGCCGACACGCGATTCCTCGCCTACGCCTTACCGGCGTATCTCCAGGTGATCAACGACCTCACGTACGCGACTACGGTCAAGCACCTCTCCTCCGGCCAAGTACGCGGCATCCGGATGACCGCTCCGGATCTCCCGGAGCAGCGAGCCATCGCCGACTACCTCGACCGTGAGACCGCCCGCATCGACACGCTCATCGACGAGCAGCGGTGCCTGATCGAGATGCTCCGCGAGCGGAGAGTCGCGACGGTCGCCGAGGCGTTGGAGGGATACGACAGGATCCACCTTCGGCGACTCGTTGACCGCGAGCGTCCGATGACGTACGGAATCCTTCAAGCGGGCGAGCCGATCGAGGGTGGAGTTCCCTACATCGGTCCGTCGGACATCACGGGTGAAGGGACCTCCCCGGAGAGGGACGCTCTACGAACGACAGCAAGCGAGATCGCGAGCGCGTATCGACGGTCGGTCCTGGCTGGTGGAGACGTCGTTGTCTCGATCGGTCCCGCGTACGGGAAGGTCGCGGTGGTTTCTGATGACCTGGCGGGAGCGAACCTGACCCAGGACACGGTGCGCGTGGCACTGGTGCCGGAACTGGCACACACGAGGTTTGTTGTGTGGGCACTGCTATCACGTCAGACCGCCGATTACTGGGACTACCAGATCATGGGAGCGACGTTCCGTCGTCTGAACCTCGGCACCCTCGCGCGGACACCGATCCCGTTCGCGCCGCTCGATGAACAGCGCCGCATCGCGAGCTACCTCGACGAGCAAACCGCGAAGATCGACGCGCTGATCGCGGAGACGGAGCGGTTCATCGAACTGGCTCGCGAACGTCGGTCGGCGTTGATCACGGCGGCCGTGACGGGGCAAATCGACGTGCGTGAGGTGGCGTGATGGGCGATCACAACGAGGTCGTCTTCGAGACCGAGATCTGCGAACACCTCGCGGCCCACGGCTGGCTGTACTCGACGAACGACGCTGGCTACGACCGGGAACGGGCTCTCTTTTCGGAGGACCTGTTCGCGTGGTTGAAGGCGACCCAGCCCGCGGCCTACGAAAAGGCACTGAAGGCGGCCGGGTCGCCGACGAAGTTTCTCGACGTGCTGACCACCGCGCTGGACAAGCCACTGGAGCACGGCGGCGGCACGCTGAACATCCTGCGCAACGGGGTGCAGTACATCGGTGGCGGCCGGCTGAAGACGGCCCAGTTCAGGCCCGAGACGACGATGAACGACACGACGAACGCCCACTACGCGGCGATGCGCGTTCGAGTGATGCGGCAGGTGCACTTCTCCACCGCCGACCAGCGCAGCATCGACCTGGTGTTCTTCGTCAACGGGCTCCCGGTGGCGACGGTCGAGCTGAAGACAGACTTCACCCAGTCGCTGGATGAGGCGGTCCAGCAGTACCGCAAGAGTCGCAATCCGTTGACCAACGGCCGGCCGGAGCCGCTGCTGTCGTTCGGGCACCGGGCGCTGGTGCATTTCGCGGTCTCCAACGACCGGGCGGCGATGACCACCCGACTGGAGGGGGAGAAGACCCACTTCCTGCCGTTCAACACCGGCTACGACGCCGGAGCCGGCAACCCGCCCGGCGCGGACGGGCGGTCGGCCACGGCATACCTGTGGGAGCGGGTGTGGGAGAAGGACGCCTGGCTGACCATCATCGGCCGGCTGATGCTCGTGGAAACCAAGGAGGAGTGGGACGTTGCCACCGGCACCTCGGTGCGTCGCACGAGCATGCTGTTCCCCCGGTTCCACCAGTGGGAGGCGGTCACGGACATCGTGTCCGCGGTCGCTGAGGAGGGCGTCGGGCAGCGGTACCTGATCGAGCACTCGGCAGGCTCGGGGAAGACCAACACGATCGCCTGGACCGCGCACCGGCTGGCCCGGCTGCACGTGGACAACGTGAAGGTCTTCGACTCCGTGATCGTGGTTGTGGACCGCACGGTGCTCGACGGGCAGCTCCAGGACGCGATCCGGCAGATCGATGGCACCGGCAAGATCGTGGCCACGATCAGCCCCGAAGATGTCCGCAAGGCGGGCGCGAAGTCGAAGTCCAGCCTG
>SPQJ01000007.1 GCA_004570425.1 Bacillus sp. AZ43 | reverse complement strand
GGCGGGTCGTCGTCCTCAACCTGCCGCTGGACGTCCAGGCGCAGCCGGTTGCCGGGGCCGTCGTGGCCGGGACCGCCCCGGCAGGCGCGCCCGCCGCCCCGGACCCGGAGGCGGTGGCGCGGCTCGCCGACGCGCTGGGCTCGGCGCGCCGGCCGGTCTTCGTGGCCGGCCGAGGAGCCCGCGCCGCCCGGGCAGCGCTCGAGGAGCTCGCCGACCGGTGCGGGGCGCTGCTCGCGACCTCGGCGGTGGCCCGCGGCCTGTTCCGCGGCAGCGAGTGGGATCTCGACGTATCCGGCGGGTTCGCCACCCCGCTCGCCGCCGAGCTGATCTCCGGGGCCGACCTCGTCGTCGGCTGGGGGTGCCAGCTGAACATGTGGACGATGCGGCACGGCCGGCTGATCGCCGACGACGCCGTCGTCGTCCAGGTGGACCGCGACCCGGAGGCGCTGGGTGCCCAGCGGCCGGTCCACCTCGGCGTGGTGGGCGACGTCGCGGCGGTCGCGCGGGCCGTCGGGCGCCGGGTCGAGGACCTCCCCGGGTACCGCACCCCGGAGGTGCGCGACGCGATCGCGGCCCGTGGGCGCTGGCGCGACGAGCCGTTCGAGCCGGCCGCCGAGCCCGGCCGGATCGACCCGCGGACGCTCACGATCGGCCTCGACGACCTGCTGCCGCCCGAGCGGGTGGTGGCCGTCGACTCCGGCAACTTCATGGGTTACCCGAGCATGTTCCTCGACGTGCCCGACCAGTCCGGCTTCTGCTTCACGCAGGCCTTCCAGTCGGTCGGCCTCGGCCTGGCGACGGCGATCGGCGCCGGCCTGGCGCGGCCGGACCGGCTCGCGGTCGCGGCGCTCGGCGACGGCGGCGCGCTCATGGGCGCCGCCGAGTTCGAGACCGTCGTCCGGCTCGGCCTGCCGATGGTGGTCGTCGTGTACGACGACGCGGCCTACGGCGCCGAGGTGCACCACTTCGGCCCCGACGGGCACGCGCTGGACACCGTCCGGTTCCCCGAGACCGATTTCGCCGCCCTGGCCCGCGGTCACGGGTACGCGGCGGTGACGGTGCGCGAGGCCGCCGACCTGGCCGGGGTGGCCGAGTGGCTCGCCGGCCCGCGGACGACGCCGCTCCTGGTGGACGCCAAGGTCGCCCGCGAGGCGCCGTCCTGGTGGCTGGAGGAGGCCTTCCGCGGCCACTGACCCCGGTCAGGCCTCCAGCGGCAGCGCGGGCGCCATGTGGTGCCGTCCGATGGGCAGCATCAGCGGCTTGCCCGACGTCGGGTCGGGGATGACCCGGCTGTCGAGGCCGAACACCGCGCGCACGGTCTCCTCGGTCAGGACGGCGGCCGGCTCCCCGACGGCGTGCACCCGGCCGGCCGCCATCGCGACGAGGTGGTCGGCGTAGCGGGCGGCCATGTTGAGGTCGTGCAGCACCATGACCACCGTCGTCCCCCGGCTGCGGTTGAGGTCGGTGAGCAGGTCCAGCACCTCGACCTGGTGGCTCACGTCGAGGAACGTGGTCGGCTCGTCGAGCAGGAGCAGGTCGGTCTGCTGCGCCAGCGCCATCGCGATCCACACCCGCTGCCGCTGACCGCCGGAGAGCTCGTCGACGCTGCGGTCGGCCAGCTCCGTCGTCCGCGTCGCCTCCAGGGCCGCGGCCACGGCGGCGTCGTCCTCCCGGGTCCAGCGGGAGAAGACCCGCTGGTGCGGGTGGCGGCCGCGCCCGACCAGATCGGCGACGGTGATGCCCTCGGGGGCGATCGGCGACTGCGGCAGGAGGCCGAGGGTGCGGGCCAGCTCCTTGGCCGGCATCCGGTGGACGGCCTTCCCGTCGAGCAGGACCTGGCCGACGCGGGGCGCGAGCAGCCGGGTCATCGAGCGGAGCAGGGTCGACTTCCCGCAGGCGTTCGCGCCGACGATCGCGGTGATCCGGCCGGGCGGGACGACGAGGTCGAGGCCCTCGATCACCGTGCGCTCGCCGTAGCCGAGGCTCAGGCCCTCGGCCGTCAGCGAGTGGTCCCGGGTCATAGCGAGCCTCCGGAGCGGTTGGTGCGGACGATCAGGTAGATCAGGTACGGCGCGCCGAGCACGCCGGTGACGACGCCCACCGGGAACCGGGTGCCCAGGGCGAACTGGCCGACGAGGTCGGCGACCAGCACGAGCAGCGCCCCCACCAGCGCCGCCGGCACGAGCAGCGACCCGTTCGGCCCGACGATCCGCGCCGCGATGGGCCCGGCGAGGAAGGACACGAAGGCGATCGGCCCGCAGGCGGCGGTGGCGAAGGCGATCAGGCCGACGGCGGCGACGATCGCCAGGACGCGGGTCCGCTCGACCCGCACGCCCAGCGCCGAGGCCGTGTCGTCGCCGAGCTGCAGCGCCGAGAGCTCACGCGTCCGGGACAGGAGGACCGGCGCGAGCACCACCAGGGCGACCAGCGCGGGCACCGTCGACTCCCACCTGCTGCCGTTGAGGCTGCCGGTGAGCCACCGCAGCGCCTCGGCGTAGTCCCAGGCGCCCGCCTGGTCGAGGACGTAGGCGATGAAGCTGCGCGCCATGGCGGCGACGCCGATGCCGATCAGGATCAGCCGGGTGCCGGCGACGCCGTCCGTGAACGCCAGCAGGTAGACCAGCAGCGCCACCAGCAGGGCGGCGACGATGGCGGTGGCCGACACGGCCGTGCCGCTCCAGCCGAGGACGACGATCGCGAACGCCGCCGCGGCGCTCGCCCCGGCGCTGATTCCGATGACGTCGGGGCTGGCCAGCGGGTTGCGCAGCATCGTCTGGAAGGTGACGCCGGCCAGCCCGAAGCTCAGCCCGGCGACGACGGCGAGCACCGCGCGCGGCAGGCGCAGCCGGCCGACGGTGAACGTCGCCCCCTGCACCTCCTGCCCGAGGACGACCCGGAGCACGTCGCCGGGCGGGTAGAACGTGCGGCCGATCATCAGCGACGCGGCGAACCCGGCGACGACGAGCACGGCGAGGACGGCGATGACCAGCCGACGGCGCGAGGCGCGGCGCACCCGGCCGGCGCCGATCGCGTCGACGACCGCCGGGGAGGGGAGCAGGCCGGCGGTCACAGCTCGCGCACCTTCTGCCGGCGGACGATCGCGATGAAGAACGGGGCGCCGATCAGCGCGGTGATGATCCCGACGTCGATCTCGCCGGGACGGGCCACGATCCGGCCCAGCACGTCGGCCGCCGTCAGCAGGCAGGCGCCGGTGAGCGCGGAGAAGGGCAGCAGCCAGCGGTGGTCGACGCCCACCAGGAGCCGGCACAGGTGGGGGACGACGAGGCCGACGAACCCGATCGGGCCGGCGATCGCCGTGGCCGCGCCGCAGAGCAGCACCGAGCCGAGGGCGGCGACGCCCCGGGCGAGGGCGACCCGCTCGCCGAGGCCGGCGGCGAGCTCGTCGCCGAGGGCCAGCGAGTTGAGGCTGCGGGCCGACAGCAGGCTGATCGCCAGGCCCACGGCCAGGAACGGCAGACCGGTGCCGATGGTGTCGAAGGAGGCGCCGCCGACGCCGCCGATCTCCCAGGACTGCACGCTCTCGGCGATGTCGCCGCGGGGCAGTGCGACGGCGGTGATGAACGAGGTGAGCGCGGCCGAGGTGGCTGCCCCGGCCAGCGCGAGCTTGAGCGGGGTCGGCCCGCCGCGGCCGAGCGAGCCGACGGCGTACACGAAGACGGCCGAGACGGCCGCCCCGGCGATCGCCGTCCAGATGATGCTGGTGGCCGAGAACAGGCCGAACCAGGCCAGGCCGGCGACGACGGCCAGCGACGCGCCCATGTTGATGCCGAGGACGCCGGGGTCGGCCAGGGGGTTGCGGGTGACGCCCTGCATGACCGCGCCCGACAGCCCGAGAGCGGCGCCGACGACGACCGCCAGGACCGTGCGCGGGATCCGCTTGGTGACCGCGGCCTCGCCGATGGTGTCCGAGGAGCCGCCGAGGGCGCCGGTGATCTCCGACCAGCCCACGCCGCGCGACCCGATGGCCACGGAGGCGGCCATGACGGCGACCAACACCGCGAGCACCACCAGCAGCCACAGGAGCCGGACCGACCTCGGGCGCCGCACGACGGCGGCGCCCGAGATCGGGACGGAGTCGACCGGTGTCACGGGGTGAGTGTCACGCAGCCTTGTCGGCGGCCTCGGCGAGCAGGGCGACGTAGTCCTCGAGCACCCAGGGGATCGCCAGCGGGGTCGGGTTCGCCGCGGTGCCCAGCGGGGTGTTGGGCAGCAGCACGATCGACCCGTTCCGGACGGCCGGCATCTGCGACAGCAGCGGGTCGGCCTCCAGCGCGTCCACGAGGGCCTGGTCGCCGTAGGTCACGATGATCTCCACGTCGGAGAGCGTGTCGATCTGCTCGGCGCTGATCGACCCGGAGAACTGCTCGGGGTCGGTCGAGGCGTCCTCGATGCTGGCCGGCGTCGAGAGGCCGAGGTCCTCGAAGAAGGCGCTGCGGGTGTCGAACGGCGTGTAGTAGCTGACCTCGCTCAGGTCGGCGGTGTCGACGTGGGTGAGGAACATGGTCGCCTTGCCCTCGAGCTGCGGGTGCTCGTCGACGGTCTCCTCGATCTGCGCCTCGATGTCGGCGACGAGCTCCTCGCCCTCCTCCGCCATACCCATGCCTTCGGCGTTGATCGCGATCGTGTCGCGCCACGAGGTCGCCCACGGCGCCTCGGGGTAGGCCACGACCGGCGCGATCTCGCTGAGCGTGTCGTAGTCCTCCTGGGTCAGCCCGGAGTACCCGGCGAGGATCACGTCCGGGTCGGTGTCGGCGACCGCCTCGAAGTCGATGCCGTCGGTCTCGTCGAAGAGCACCGGCGTCTCCCCGCCGAGCTCCTCGAGCCGCTCGGACACCCAGGGGAGCATCCCGTCGCCGTCGTCGTCACCGAAGTTGGCGGCGGCCATGCCGACCGGCACGACGCCGAGCGCCAGCGGCACCTCGTGGTTGGCCCAGTTGACGGTGGCGACCCGCTCGGGCGCCGACTCGATCGTCGTCGTCCCGAGAGCGTGCTCGATGGTGATCGGGGCGAAGTCCCCGGAGTCGTCCGACCGGGCCTGCGACTCGGACGAGCAGGCAGCGAGCCCACCCGTGAGCAGCACGGCTGCGGAGAGGGTGAGCAGTCTCGGTGCGGGGCGCATGGGGTCCTTCCAGCGGTGAGGCCAGGCTTGGTTAGGTATGGCTAACCGAACCTAGGGTCACCGGGTACCCGCGTCGATCACGAAGAGATCACGATCGACTGTGACGAAGCCCGCTGGAGCTAGACCCGCCGGGGGTTGGGCACCGGCGGCTGCACCGGGATGGAGGCGGTGGCCGGCCCGGACGACGACTGCACGGGGGTGAGCGCGTCGAGGTCGAGCACCCGGACGTGGATGACGTTGCGCTGCTGCAGCGCCGCCCGCAGCGCCCGGTGCAGCCCGTCCTCGAGGTAGAGCTCGCCCTGCCACTGCACCGCGTGCGGGAAGAGGTCGCCGTAGAAGGTGGAGTCGTCGGCGAGCAGCGCGTCGAGCGCCAGCTCCTTCTTCGTGGTGGTCAGCGTGTCCATCCGCACCTGCCGTGGCGGGATCATCGCCCAGTCCCGGGTGGACAGACCGTGGTCGGGATACGGGCGGCCGTCACGTACCGCTTTGAAGATCAGGGAACCGACCTCCGCTCTCTGCCCCGGGGACGGGGCGCCGACGGACCCACCCTAGCCGCCGGCGGTACCGGGCGTCGCCCACGACGAGGAGGGTGAGACCGGCAGCGAGCCGCGCGACGGGGCGCCGCCGCGGTCGTAGACTGGACTGGCACTCTGGCCGCGCGAGTGCCAGTCGGGCACTCGGAGCACGGCAGGTCGACCGGTACGGGGAGGTGTCACCGTGGCGCACGACGAACGCCGCCTGGAGGTGCTCCGGGCCATCGTCCAGGACTTCGTCTCGACCAACGACCCGGTGGGCAGCAAGGCCCTCGCGGATCGGCACGACCTCGGGGTCTCCCCGGCCACCATCCGCAACGACATGGCGGTGCTGGAGGAGCAGGGCTACATCACCCAGCCGCACACCAGCGCCGGCCGGGTGCCCACCGACAAGGGGTACCGGCTCTTCGTCGACCGGTTGTCCGCGGTCAAGCCGCTGTCGGTGGCCGAGCGCCGGGCGATCGAGCGGTTCCTCGACGGCGCCGTCGACCTGCACGACGTGCTCACCCGCAGCGTCCGGCTGCTCGCCCAGCTGACCCGCCAGGTGGCGGTCGTGCAGTACCCGACCCTGTCGCGCAGCGCCGTCCGGCACCTCGAGGTGGTGCAGCTCGCGGCCGCCCGGCTGATGCTCGTGCTCATCACCGACACCGGCCGGGTCGAGCAGCGCGTGGTCGACACCCCGGCCGACGTCGGCGCCGAGGCGGTGGCCGAGCTGCGCACGCTGCTCAACTCCGCCTTCGTGGGCGTGAAGCTGGTCGACGCCGGCGACAAGGTGCCCGACCTGCTCGAGACGGCGCCGCCGCACCTGCGCGGCCTGGTCGCCACCGTCAGCTCCACGCTGATGGAGACCCTCGTGGAGCCGAGCGAGGACCGGCTGGTCATCGGCGGGACGGCGAACCTCGCCCGTGGCGGATCGCTGGACTTCCCGAACACCGTGCGGCCGCTGCTGGAGGCGCTGGAAGAACAAGTGGTCGTCCTGCGGTTGATGAGTCAGGTCGACGCGAGCACGGTCCTGGTCCGGATCGGTGAGGAGAACGCCCACGAGGCGCTCACCGGGGCCTCGTTCGTCTCCGTCGGCTACGGCTCCGGCGACCGGGCGCTCGGCGGGCTCGGCGTCGTGGGCCCCACCCGCATGGACTACCCAGGGAACATGGCCGCGGTTCGCGCCGTGGCCCGCTACGTCGGCCACCTGCTGGCCGAGAGCTGAGGCTGAGACTTCTCGATGGCAACCGACTACTTCGGCGTGCTGGGCGTTGCCCGCGATGCCAGTGACAGCGACATCAAGCGCGCCTACCGGAAGATGGCCCGGGACCTGCACCCGGACGTCAACCCCGACCCGGCGGCCAAGGAGCGCTTCCAGGAGGTCACCCGCGCCTACGAGGCGCTGACCGACCCGGACAAGCGCCGCATCGTCGACCTCGGCGGCGACCCCTTCGACCCCAGCGGTGGCGGAGGCGGCGCCGGCGGCTTCGGCGGGGCGGGCTTCGGCGGCCTCGGCGACATCATGGACGCCTTCTTCGGCGGTGCGGCGACGCGTGGACCGCGCAGCCGCACCCGCGCCGGCCGCGACGCGCTCATCCCGGTCGAGCTGGAGCTGGACGAGACGGTCTTCGGGACGACGAAGGACATCACCGTCGACACCGCCGTCCTGTGCACCGTCTGCACCGGCGCGGGCACCGCCCCGGGCACCCACCCGACCACCTGCACCACCTGCTCGGGCCGCGGCGAGGTGCAGAGCGTGCAGCGCGGCTTCCTCGGCCAGGTCGTCTCCAGCCGGGTCTGCCCGACCTGCGCCGGCACCGGCCAGGTCATCCCCGACCCGTGCCGCGAGTGCGGTGGCGACGGGCGCGTCCGCGCCCGCCGGACCCTGCAGGTGAAGGTGCCCGCGGGGGTCGAGGACGGGATGCGCATCCGGCTCACCGGCCAGGGCGAGGTCGGCCCCGGCGGCGGCCCGGCCGGCGACCTGTACGTGGAGATCCACGAGCGACCGCACGACGTCTTCACCCGCGACGGCGAGGACCTGCACTGCCGGGTGACCCTGCCGATGACCTCGGCCGCCCTCGGCACGACGCTGAGCCTCAAGACGCTGGACGGCGAGGAGGACCTCGACATCAAGCCCGGCACGCAGTCGGGCAGCGTCCTGACGCTGCGGGCGCACGGCGCGCCCCGGCTGCGCGGCACCGGCCGCGGCAACCTGGTGGTGCACGTCGAGGTCGCGACCCCCACCCGTCTGGACGCCGAGCAGGAGAAGCTGCTGCGCGAGCTCGCCGCCCTGCGCGGGGAGGACCAGGCCGACTCCCACCGCGAGGCCCAGGGCGGCCTGTTCTCCCGGGTCCGCGACGCGTTCAACGGGCGCTGACGTGACCGAGGTCGGTGTCCCGGAGCTGGACGGCGCCCCGCTCTTCCTGCTCGACGCGCTGCCCGAGACCGATCAGCTGCTGGTCGACGGCGCCGAGGGCCGGCACGCCGTCGAGGTCCTGCGGCTGGCGCCGGGGGAGCGGGTGCGGGTCGGCGACGGGCGGGGCACGGTGGCCGAGGGCGACGTCGTCTCCGCCGGCGCCGAGGGGCTGCGGGTCGCCGTCACCGCCCGCTTCGACGTGCCGGCCACCGACCCCGGGTTCGTGCTGGTGCAGGCGCTGCCGAAGGGCGACCGCGGTCCGCTGGCCGTCGAGCTCGCCACCGAGCTCGGCGTCGACCGGATCGTGCCGTGGACGGCGTCGCGCTGCGTGACCCGCTGGCGCGAGGACCGCGTCGAGAAGGGCGTGGCCAAGTGGCGTGCGGCGGCCCGCGCGGCATCGAAGCAGTCCCGCCGTCCGCGGGTGCCCGAGGTGACCGGGCCGATGACCACGCGCGAGGTGTGCGGGATGCTCGCCGACGTCGACCTCGCCGTGGTGCTGCACGAGCAGGCCCGCCGTCCGCTCTCCGGCCTGGACATCCCGCGCACCGGGACCATCGCCGTCATCGTGGGGCCCGAGGGCGGGCTCACCGACGGCGAGGTGGTGGCGTTCCGGGCCGCCGGCGCCGAGGCCGTGCGCCTGGGGCCGGAGGTCCTGCGCACCTCCACTGCCGGCGCCGCCACCCTGGCCGCGCTGTCGATGCGCACCCGCTGGGCCTGATCGTTCCGCGCGAGAGTGCAGGAATCGGGCCCTCCCCGGTGGGGAAGGCCCGATTCCTGCACAGTCGAGCAGCGGTCAGCAGCAGCGGCTGACCGGGTTCCGCTCCATCGCGTCGGTGCGGGCGCGCTCGAACGCGTAGCGGCTCATGGGCTCGTGCCCGTGCGCCGCGCAGTGCTCGAGGTAGGCGTCCCACCGCGCCTCGCCGGTGAACTCCCGCAGGTACCAGCGCACGCCGCTCCAGGCGCGGACGAGGGCGGCGGTCACTTCTCCTCCGCCTCGCTGCGCCCGGCGCCCGCGCCCACGAGGCGCTGGTGCTCGGCCATGGCGCGCTTCTCCTCGGCCGTCGGGAACAGGCCCGCGGGCTCGACGAGCTTCGAGGGGACGGCCGGCTCCTCCGTGGTCGGCAGCCCGCCGTTCCGGATCGCCCGCGCGATGATCAGCGCCGCGTGGACGGCGACCACCAGGACGAGCAGCGCGAAGACCGCCTGCAGGATGCCGTTGAGCGTGGAGTTGAAGATAACCTGGTCCATCTGCCCCTGGTCCTGCGCCGGCGCCAGCACCTCCCCGGCGTCCCGGGCGGCGCGGTAGTCCGCCGCCTGCTGGAAGTATCCGACCCGCGGGTCGGAGGAGAAGACCTTCTGCCAGCTCGCGGTCATCGTGACGACGAGGTCCCACGCGAGCGGGATCCCGGTCACCCAGGCGTAGCGCAGCTTCCCGTGCTTGATCAGCAGCACCGTGCACAGGGTGAGCGCGATGGCGGCGAGCAGCTGGTTGGCGATGCCGAACAGCGGGAAGAGCTGGTTGACGCCGCCCAGCGGGTCGGTGACGCCGATGTAGAGCACCGAGCCCCACAGGCCGACGACGACCGCGCTGGCGATGATGTTGCCGGGCCGCCACGACAGGTCGCCGAACTTCTTCCAGACGTTGCCGACCGTGTCCTGCAGCATGAACCGGCCCACGCGGGTGCCGGCGTCGACGGCGGTGAGGATGAACAGCGCCTCGAACATGATCGCGAAGTGGTACCAGAACGCCTGGCCGCCGCCGCCGAACGCCTGGCTGAACACCTGCGCCAGCCCCACGGCCAGCGCGGGGGCGCCGCCGGTCCGCGACACCAGCGTGTCCTCCTGCACGGCGGCCGACGCCGCGGCGATCGACTGCGCGGTGGTGTCGAAGCCGAGCCCCTGCACGAAGGCCGCGGCCGATTCCGCCGTCCCGCCGGTGGCGCCGGCCGGGCTGTTCATCGCGAAGTAGAGGCCCTGGTCGATGACGCAGGCGGCGATCAGCGCGCTGACGGCGACGAAGGACTCCATCAGCATGCCGCCGTAGCCGATGAGGCGGACCTGGCTCTCCTTGGCCACCATCTTCGGCGTCGTGCCCGACGAGATCAGCGCGTGGAACCCGGACAGCGCCCCGCAGGCGATCGTGATGAACACGAACGGGAACAGCGAGCCGGCGAACACCGGACCGGTGCCCTCGCGGGCGAAGTCGGTGACCGCCTCGGCCTGCAGGACCGGCCGCGCGATGATCAGGCTGACCGCCAGCAGGACGATCACGCCGATCTTCATGAACGTCGACAGGTAGTCGCGCGGGGTGAGCAGCAGCCACACCGGCAGCACCGAGGCGACGAAGCCGTAGACGACCAGCGCGAGGACCAGCCACTCCTTGGAGAGCGTCAGGGTCTCGCCCAGCGCGGTGTCCTCGATCCAGCCGCCGGCCACGATCGCCAGCAGCAGGAGAGCCACGCCGATGCCGGTCGCCTCGAGCACCCTGCCCGGTCGGAGCCTGCGCAGGTAGATGCCCATGAAGAGCGCGATCGGGATGGTCAGCCCGATGGAGAAGACGCCCCACGGCGACTCGGCCAGCGCGTTCACGACGATCAGCGCGAGGACCGCCAGGATGATGATCATGATCGCGAAGACGGCGATCAGCGCCGCGATGCCGCCGACGAGGCCGATCTCCTCGCGGATCATCTGGCCGAGGCTCTTCCCGTTGCGCCGCATCGAGAAGAACATGACCGTCAGGTCCTGCACGGCCCCGGCGAAGATGACGCCGACGACGATCCAGATCGTGCCCGGCAGGTAGCCCATCTGGGCGGCGAGCACGGGACCGACGAGCGGGCCGGCGCCGGCGATCGCGGCGAAGTGGTGGCCGAAGAGGACGCGGCGGTCGGTGACGTCGAAGTCCACACCGTTGTCGAGCCGCTCGGCGGGGGTGGCCCGCCTGTCGTCGGCCCGCAGCACCTTGTAGGTGATGAACCGCGAGTAGAAGCGGTAGGCGATCGCGTACGAGCACAGCGCCGCGAACAGCAGCCACAACGCCGAGATCGTCTCGCCGCGGGCGATGGCCAGCACTCCCCAGCAGACCGCGCCGACGACGGCGACCGCCGTCCAGATCAGGACGGTCTTCAGCGACCGCCCGCCGGTCGCCGGACCGGCCGACGAGCTCCCGCCGGGATCGGCGGTGGTGATGGTCCCGGACATGAGCGCCCCCTCGCACTCCTGCCGGCGCCCCGGCGGCGCCTGCCGGTTGGCAGCCTAGGGAGCCGGAGCCGTTCCGGCTCCCCGGACGGCCGAACCGTTACCGCGGTCAGCGCAGCGCGGTCCGCGCCCGTTCGCTCACCAGGTCGACGGCGAGCGTGAGCAGCACGATCGCGGCCAGCACCGTGCCGACGGCGGCCCAGTCGAACGCGGCGATCCGGGCGGACAGGACGACGCCGAGACCGCCGGCGCCGAGCAGCCCGACCAGCACGGTGTCGCGGATCGCCACCTCCCAGCGGTAGAGGGCCAGCGCGAGCACCGGTCCGCTCAGGACCGGCAGGACGCCGTACAGCCAGCCGCCGACCGGTGCGGCGCCGGCGGCCCGCAGCGCCGCGTACGGCCGCGGGTCCGCCTCCTCGGCCACCTCCGCGACCAGCCGGCCCAGCACCCCGAGCGTGTACACGCCCAGGGCCAGTGCGCCGGGCAGGACGCCGGGGCGGAGGACGAAGAGCAGGACCAGCGCCCACACCGGCGGCGGCACCGCGCGCAGCAGCAGGAACGCCGTCCGCACCAGCAGCCCGCCCGCGGAGTGCGCCGGGCCCGCCCCCGGGCGCCGGGCCGCGAGGCCCGACAGGACGACGGCGCCGGTGGTGGCCAGCGCGACCGCGATGACCGACATCTGCACCGTCTCGACGGCGGCCGAACCGATGGCGCGCAGCAGGCCGGCATCGGCGTCCGGTGGCCACGCCGCTCCCAGCAGGTAGCCCAGTTGGTCGAGGGTGCGGGGAGAGGCCAGCGAGGCCGGCGTGAGCGCCAGGTACCACCACGACCACGCCACCAGGAGCAGCACGCCCGCCACGGCAGCGGTGAGCAGCGGGTCGCGCACCGGCCGGTTCCCGGCCGCCCGGCGGCGCACCGCCCGCCCGCCGACGTCCGCGACGGCGCACAGGCCGGCCAGCGCGTAGACGCACGTCCACACCTGCTCCCAGCGCAGCGAGGTGAACGACAGGGACAGCTGGTAGCCCAGCCCGCCGGCACCGATGAGCCCGAGCACGACCGCCGACCGGACCGCGCACTCCAGCCGGTAGAAGGAGTACGACAGCAGCCCGCCCGCGGCCGGCGGGAGCAGGCCGTAGAGCGCGGCCGGCAGCCGGCCGGCGCCAGCGGCGAGCAGGGCCTCGTAGCCGCCTCGCGGCACCTCGTCGAGCAGGTCGGCGAAGACCTTGGCGGTGATCGCGCCGTAGGGGAGCCCGATCGCGAGCACGCCCACCCACGGGTCGAGGCCCAGGACGTTGAGCAGCAGCAGCCCCCACACCGCCTCGTGCAGCGCGCGCGGGACCGCGAGCACACCGCGGGTGAGCGTCCAGCCGGCGCGGCGCCGTCCCCAGGTGGTGCGGGCGACCGCGACCGCGCCGAGCGCTCCCAGGACGACGGACAGGGCGGCGCCGAGCGCGGCGTAGGCGACCGTCACCAGGGCCGCCTCGGCCAGCACGCCGAGGAAGCCGGGGTCGAGGGCGGGGGAGAGGGCCGCACCGGCGAACCGGCCGAACTGCCCCGTGCCGGCGGGGTTGACCACCGGCCGCGAGAACAGGCCGGTGCCGGCCAGCGACCAGAGGACGACGGCGGCGGCGCCCAGCCCCCACGCCCAGCGCCGCCGGTCGCGCCGAAGCTCGGGGACGGCGGGCGCGAGGACCGCGGTCACCGCACCACGCCGTAGAAGCGCTCGAGGTCGCCGATGGTCAGCGCGGCCGCCGGGGCGTCCAGGGCGACCCGCCCGTCGACGAACCCGACCACCCGGTCGCAGTGGCGCAGCGCCAGCGCGGGGTCGTGCAGGCAGGCGATGAGCGCGCCGCCGCGGTCGGCCGCCAGCGAGCCGAGCAGCTCCAGCGCGCGGTCGGCCAGCGCCGGGTCGAGGGCCGACGCCGGCTCGTCGGCGAGGACCAGCTCCGGCCGCTGCACCAGCAGCCGGGCCAGCGCGACCCGCTGGCGCTGCCCGCCGGAGAGCCGGTCGGTGCGCTCGTAGATCCGGTCGGCCAGGTCCACGCGCTCGAGCGCCGCGCGGACGTCGTCCACACCCTGCGGTCGGACCAGCGACCGCAGCGCGCGGCCGACGGGCCAGGTGCCCAGCCGCCCGGCGTTGACGTTGTGCACCACGCGGAGCGGGCCGACCAGCTCCAGGTGCTGGTGCACCGTGCCGATCCGCGCGCGCAGCCGGCGCAGCTCCCGGCCGCGCAGGGCCGACGGGGCGGCGCCCAGCACCCGCACGTCCCCGGCCGCGGGCTCCACCGACCCGTTGAGGACGCCGAGCAGCGTCGACTTGCCCGCCCCGGAGGCGCCGACGACGGCGACGCGCTCACCCGCGGCCACCGCGAGGTCCACGCCGTCGAGCGCCGTCGTGCCGCCGTAGCGGACCTCGATCCCGGTGAGCCGCGCGATCCCGGTCAGGTGATCAGCCCGAGGTCGCGGCCGATCTGCTCGATCTGGTCGTAGTTCGAGGCGGCGGTCGGGATGAACGACCGCGCGCCGAACAGGCCGAGCACCTCGGCGTCGTCCGGGTCGTCGACCGACAGGCCGGTGAACCAGTCGGCGAGCCGCCCGGGCAGGTCCTCCCCGAGCCGTTCGACGGCGGCGGGGCCGAGCAGCCAGTGGTAGTCGGCGTAGGCCGGCGTCCGGGCGTAGCGGACGACGGCCGGGTCGACCGCGCCCTCCGCGCTGCGGCTGGTCCAGACCTGCTCGTTGAGGACGCCCGCCTCGTAGGTGCCGGAGGCGACCAGCGCGAGGGTGGCGTCGTGCGAGCCGGAGAACCCGGGTCCGCCCGGGAAGCCCTGCGGGTCGACGCCCTGCTCGCGGAGGAAGTACGCGGGCATCAGCCGGCCCGAGGTCGACGTCTCGCTGCCGTAGGTGAACCGGCGGTCGGCCAGGGGACGCAGGTCGTCCGAGGGGGAGAGCCCCGTGGCGGCGTTGACCACGAAGACGGAGTGGAAGGCGGCGTCGATGTCGCGCTGGGCGATCGGCTCGGCGCCGGGGGTCTGCAGCCGGGCCTGGACGCCGGTCAGCCCGCCGAACCAGACGAGGTCGAGGTCGCCGGTGCGGAAGAGGGAGACGGCGGCGGCGTAGTCGGTGACCGGCGCGTAGGACACCTCGAGGTCGAGCGCGCCGGCCATGGCGTCGGCCACGGTGCCGTAGAGGCGCTGGAGGACCTCGGGGTTCTGGTCGGGGATGGCACCGAGGCGCAGGGCGCCCGCGGGTGCGGTGGACGCCGACACGGGGGAGGTGCGGCCGCAGCCGGCGAGCGCGGCGGCCAGCGCGAGGCCGGAGCCGGCGAGGAGGGTGCGGCGGGAGAGGGCGGGGAATGCGGATCCGGGGCCACCCGACCGGGCGGCGCGAGCGTGGACCACTACGTCCTCGGACGGGGTTCGGGAACGGGCACGGGGACGACCTCCGGAGGTGGGCTCGGAGCCCACCATCCTGCCCCGGGCCGCGGATGCCGGCTCCCCTTATGGTCGGGCCGTGACCGACTGCCTCTTCTGCCGCATGGTCGCCGGTGAGATCCCCGCCGACGTCGTCCACGAGACCGACCGCGTGCTCGCCTTCCGGGACATCAACCCGCAGGCCCCGACCCACGTGCTGGTGATCCCCAAGGACCACCACCGCACCGTCGGCGCCCTCGCCGCCGCCGACCCGGCGCTGCTCGGCGAGGTGGTCTCCGCGGCGCACGCCGTCGCCGGCCAGGAGGGCCTGGTGGACGACGGCGGCGTCGAGCCCGGCTACCGCCTCGTCACCAACACCGGGCCGCAGGCCGGGCAGACCGTGCACCACGTGCACCTGCACGTGCTGGGCGGACGGGGACTCGGCTGGCCGCCCGGCTGACCCCTCCTGCGAGGATCGCGGCATGACCGACACCGCGCCCCTCCGGATCGAGCGGGACGGCGACGTCGCCGTCGTCGTCCTGGACAACCCGCCGCTGAACCTCTTCGACGGCGCGACGTTCGACGCGCTCGAGGCCGTCGCCGCCGAACTCGTCACGCTGACCGACCCGGCGCGGGCCGACCGGGCGCGGGCGGTGCTGTTCGAGGCCCGCGGCAAGGTCGTCTCCGGCGGGGTCGACGTCACCGAGTTCCAGGCCATCGCCGAGGGGCCCGACCCGGCCCAGCGGGGCGCCGAGCTCTGGGCCCGCCTGCTCGAGGCCTCGCAGACCCTCGAGGACCTGCCCGTCCCGACGGTCTTCGCCGCCCACGGGCTCACCCTGACCGCGGCCTTCGAGATCGCGCTGGCCTGCGACATCCTGCTGGCCGCGGAGAAGGCGACCTTCGGGCTCGTCGAGATCGTCGTGGGCCTCACCCCGTCGATGGGCGGGCCGCAGCGGCTGGCCGAGCGCGCCGGGCCCGCGCGCGCCCGGGAGCTCGTCTTCACCGGCGAGCGCTACCCGGCGGCGGTGCTGGAGCGCTGGAACGTGGTCAACCGGGTGCTGCCCGACGAGGGCTTCGCCGAGGCCGCGCGGGCCTACGCCCACCGCGTCGCCGCCGGCCCCACGCTCGCGCACGCCGCCACCAAGCAGCTGGTCGCCGCGACCATCCGCGACGGCGCCCGGGCCGCGGACGCCCTGGTCCCCGAGGTGTCGGGCGCGCTGTTCGCCACCGAGGACCTGCGCGGCGCCGTCGCCTCCTTCCTCGCCGAGGGCCCCGGCAAGGCCACGTACTCCGGGCGGTGAGCGTGCTCCCCCCGGAGAGCGAAGCAGGGATAGCGGGGGCCCAGCGCGGGTAGACTCGGCCGGTCCGCTTCCCCCTTTTCAGGAAGGCAGGGTCGAGGGTTCTTGCCCGACACCTCCCCAGGCGTTCCCGCGCCGGGTGCCCACACGTCCCGTGAGGCCTCCGCGCAGGCCGCCGCCGCGGACGTCCGCGCCGGTACGCCGGTGCCGCCGGTCCGCACCACCATCACCGTCCCCGAGTCCGTCTCGATGGTCGCCCTGCTCGGTTCGGCCGACGAGCTGCTCCGTCTCGTCGAGGCCGAGGTCGACGCCGACATCCACGTGCGCGGCAACGAGGTCGCCGTCACCGGTCAGCCGGCCGACAACGCCTTCGCCGTCCGCGTCTTCGACGAGCTGATCGCGCTGATCGGCACCGGTCAGCAGCTGCGCCCCGACTCGGTCCGCCGGGTCATCGCCATGCTCAGGAGCGGCGGGTCCGAGCGCCCGGCCGACGTCCTCAGCCTCGACATCATCAGCCGCCGGGGCCGCACCATCCGGCCGAAGACGCTGAACCAGAAGCGCTACGTCGACGCGATCGACGCGCACACCATCGTCTTCGGCATCGGCCCGGCCGGTACCGGCAAGACGTACCTCGCCATGGCCAAGGCCGTGCAGGCGCTGCAGACCAAGAACGTGAACCGCATCATCCTGACCCGGCCGGCGGTCGAGGCCGGCGAGCGGCTGGGGTACCTGCCCGGGACGCTGAGCGAGAAGATCGACCCGTACCTGCGGCCGCTCTACGACGCGCTGCACGACATGGTCGACCCCGAGTCGATCCCGCGGCTCATGGCCTCCGGGACGATCGAGGTCGCGCCGCTGGCCTACATGCGCGGCCGCACCCTGAACGACGCGTTCGTCATCCTCGACGAGGCGCAGAACACCACCGCCGAGCAGATGAAGATGTTCCTCACCCGGCTCGGCTTCGGCTCGAAGATCGTCGTCACCGGCGACGTCACCCAGGTCGACCTGCCCGGTGGCGCGCAGAGCGGCCTGAAGATCGTCCGCGAGATCCTCGACGGCGTCGACGACGTGCACTTCGCGAACCTGACCAGCTCCGACGTGGTCCGTCACCGCCTGGTCGGTGACATCGTCGACGCCTACGACCGGTGGGACGCGACCCGCCAGCCCGCCCCCACGTCCCGACCGGGTGCCGGCGCACCGGTCCGGAGCAGCCGACCGCGCCGCCAGGGGAGCTGACCGGCGTGCCCGTCGAGGTGGCCAACGAGTCCGAGATCGCCGTGGACGAGGCCGAGCTGGCCGCGATCTGCCGGTACGTGCTCGGCGAGATGCAGGTCAACCCCATGGCCGAGCTGTCCGTCCTCTGCGTCGACGTGGAGTACATGAGCAGCCTGCACGAGCGCTGGATGGGGGAGAAGGGGCCGACCGACGTCCTCGCCTTCCCGATGGACGAGCTCGACACCGCCCGTCCGGACGACCCCGAGCCCGGGCCTGCCCTGCTCGGCGACGTCGTCCTCTGCCCGGCCGTGGCGGTCCGCCAGGCCCGCGCCGCCGGGCACACCATGGACGACGAGCTGATCCTGCTCGCCACGCACGGCGTCCTGCACCTGCTCGGCTACGACCACATGGAGCCGGACGAGGAGAAGGAGATGTTCGGTCTCCAGCAGAAGCTCATCGAGGGCTGGCGCGCCGCTCCGCGCGAGCCGGTGACCGGGGCCCCGGCCGGCGGGGAGCCGGGCACCACATGAGCTCCGGCGAGATCACCATGCTGGTGGTCGCCGTCATCCTGGTGCCGCTGGCCGGCCTGTTCGCCGCCATGGACGCCGCTCTCCAGCGGGTGTCGAAGGCCCGCGTCGAGGAGATGCGCCGCGAGGGCCTCAAGCGGGCCGCCGCGCTCGAGGAGGTCGTCCAGGAGCGGGCGCGCCACGCGGCGCTGCTGCTCCTCCTCCGGATCGTCTGCGAGATGGTGTCGGCGGTCCTGGTCACCGTCCTGCTGTACGACCTGTGGGGCGGCGGGTGGCGGACCTTCCTCACCGCCGCCGGCGTCATGACCGTGGTCAGCTACGTCCTCATCGGCGTGGGCCCCCGCACGCTGGGCCGCCAGCACGCCTACGGCACCGCACTGGCCAGCGCCGGTGTGGTCCGGCTGCTCGGCCGGGTCCTCGGCCCGATCGCCACGCTGCTGATCCTGATCGGCAACATGATCACGCCCGGTCGCGGCTTCCGGGACGGCCCGTTCTCCTCCGAGGTCGAGCTGCGCGAGCTGGTCGACATGGCCGAGGAGCGCGGCGTCGTCGAGTCCGGCGAGCGCAACATGATCCACTCGGTGTTCGAGCTCGGCGACACCATCGCGCGCGAGGTCATGGTCCCGCGCACCGACGTCGTCTACATCGAGCGGCACAAGACCGTCCGGCAGGCGCTCGCGCTGGCGCTGCGCAGCGGCTTCAGCCGCATCCCGGTCATCGGCGAGAACGTCGACGACGTCGTCGGGGTCGTCTACCTCAAGGACCTCGTGCGCCGGTCGCAGAACCTGGGCGACCAGCGCGGGCCCAAGGTCGAGGAGCTGATGCGCACCCCGACGTTCGTCCCGGAGTCCAAGCCGGTCGACGAGCTGCTCCGCGACATGCAGGCCGCCCGCATCCACATCGCGATCGTCGTCGACGAGTACGGCGGCTTCGCCGGCCTGGTCACCATCGAGGACATCCTCGAGGAGATCGTGGGCGAGATCGCCGACGAGCACGACGCGTTCCAGCGCCCCGAGGTGGAGCCGCTGCCCGACGGCTCGGTCCGGGTCACCGCCCGGCTGCCGGTGCAGGACCTCGCCGAGCTGTTCCCCGGGGTCGAACTGCCCGAGGACGACGACGTCGAGACCGTCGGTGGCCTGCTGGCCCGCGAGCTCGGCCGGGTGCCGATCGAGGGGGCCGCGGCCGAGATCGGCGGGCTCAAGCTGGTCGCGGAGAGCACCGGTGGCCGCCGCAACCGCATCGACACGATGCTGGTCTGCCGCGTGGAGCCGCCGGCCGGGGACGACGACGCCGCCACCCGCGCGGAGGAGCCCGCCGTCGGGGTGGAAGGCTGACGCGCCGTGCCTGACCTGGATTCCGAGGACGCCAAGCTCGTCACCCTCGCCCGCTCCGCCCGTGGGCGCACCGGCGCGCCCGAGGGTGCGGCGGTCCGCGACACCGACGGCCGCACCTACGTGGCCGCGTCGGTCGCGCTGCCCTCGCTGAAGCTGTCGGCGCTGCAGGCCGCCGTGGCCGCCGCCGTCTCCAGCGGCGTGGAGGGGCTGGAGGCGGCCGCGATCGTCTCCGAGGCCGACGCGGTCGAGCAGGAGGGGCTCGCCGCCGTCCGCGACCTCACCCCGTCCGCGCCGGTGCACCTCGCCGGCCCCGACGGGGGCCTGCGCACGACCGTCTGACTTCTGACGATCAGGAGACCTGATCGTCAGGGCTCCTGGCTCACGGTCGACGCTGAGCCGCGACCCGGAATGACAGGAGACCTGATCGTCAGCGGAGCGGCGAACCGAGCGCCGAGGAGAACTCGTCGGCGTCGCGGACCCACTTGGTGAAGGCCTGCTCGCCGTCGTCGCCCTCGTGCCGGACGCTCACCAGCGTGCGGCCGGGCAGCCAGCCACCGCGGCGCTTCGCGGGCGGCCAGCCCTCCGGCGGCCGGCCGGTGCGCACCTCCCGGACCAGCACCAGCGGGATCACCCCGGCCGGCGTGGTCCTGGTCGCGCCGATGTCGAGGGACAGGCCGTGGTTCGACACGGTGAACCGTCCGACGTTGCAGAGCAGCACCAGCAGCCCGAGGCCCACGGCCAGCGGAGCCTCGTCGACGAGCGCCTCGCGTCCGCCGCCCCACCCGAAGACCGCCAGCCAGAGCGAGACGACCACGACGACGAAGACCGTGGGCACCGGCCGCGGCAGGTCGTACTGCCAGTAGCGCAGCGGTGCGGGGACCGACGTCGCCCGTCGGCTGGGCCCCCGGCCGGCGAGGAACCCGAACCCGCGGATCTGCTCGAGGTGGAGATCCCGCTCCCGGGCGGCCCGCATCGGGAGGCCCTGCTGTCGCGCCATGCCGCCGATCATCCCAGGCGAGGTCACCGCTCCCGGGGTGTTGCTCGTGCTCCTGGAGTGCCGCAGGACCCCGGAAGGGCGAACAACACCCCGGGAGCGGAGCGGGGGCGTCGGACGGCGGTGGGAGACTGGAGCCGTGAGCAGCCCTGAGCAGTCGCCGCACCGCAGCGGCTTCGTCGCCCTCGTGGGCCGCCCCAACGCCGGCAAGACCACGCTGACCAACGCGATGGTCGGCGAGAAGGTCGGCATCGTCAGCAACCGCCCGCAGACCACGCGGCACGCCATCCGCGGCGTCGTCCACCGGCCCGGCGGGCAGCTCGTGCTCGTCGACACCCCCGGGCTGCACAAGCCCAAGTCGCTGCTCGGCCGCCGGCTCAACGACGTCGTCCGCGACACGCTGTCCGACGTCGACGTGATCGCCTTCTGCATCCCGGCCGACCAGCCCGTGGGCACCGGTGACCGGTTCATCGCCCGCCAGCTGCGCGAGGTGAAGGCGCCGGTGGTCGTCGTCGTCACCAAGACCGACGCCGCGAGCAAGAAGCAGATCACCGAGCAGCTGATCGCGGCCAGCCAGCTGGTCGAGGCCGCCGAGGTCGTGCCGGTCAGCGCGGTGAAGGGCGACCAGGTCGAGCTCCTGGAGGACCTGCTGATCGGCCTGCTCCCCGAGGGCCCGCCGCTCTACCCGGAGGAGCAGACCACCGACGAGGACACCGAGCGCCAGCTCGCCGAGCTCGTCCGCGAGGCGGCGCTGGAGAAGGTGTTCCAGGAGGTGCCGCACTCGCTCGCCGTCACCATCGAGGAGATGAACCGGCGCCCCGACCCCAAGCAGGCCGGCCGCGACCTGGTCGAGATCCACGCCCTGCTGCACTGCGAGCGCCCCAGCCAGAAGCCGATGCTGCTCGGCAAGGGCGGGTCGATCATCAAGGCGATCGGCACCGAGGCCCGGGCGGGCATGGAGACCCTGCTCGGCGCCCGCGTCCACCTCGACCTGCACGTCACGGTGCTGGGGGAGTGGCAGGACGACCCCAAGAAGCTGAACAGGCTGGGCTACTGATGGCGCACACCCCGAAGGCCCTCTACCGCGACGAGGGCATCGTGCTGCGCACCCAGAAGCTGGGCGAGGCCGACCGGATCGTCACGGTGCTCACCCGCAAGCACGGCAAGGTGCGCGCGGTGGCCAAGGGCGTGCGCCGGACCAAGAGCAAGTTCGGGTCGCGGCTGGAGCCGTTCAGCCACGTCGACCTGCAGCTCTACACCGGGCGCAACCTCGACATCGTCAGCCAGGCCGAGTCGATCCGCTCCTACGGCAACGACGTCGTCGACGACTACCCCGCCTACACCGCCGGCACCGCCGTCCTGGAGACCGCCGACCGGCTGACCGCGGAGGAGAAGGAGCCCTCGCTCCGGTTGTTCCTCCTGGTCGTCGGCGCGCTGCGGGCGCTGGCCGAGCGGTCGCACCCCGCCGGCCTGGTCCTCGACGCGTTCCTGCTGCGCGCGATGTCGGTCGCCGGGTGGGAGCCGGCGCTCGGCGAGTGCGCCCGCTGCGGCGAGGAGGGCCCGCACCGGCACTTCTCCGTCCCGGCCGGCGGCACGGTCTGCCCCGCGTGCCGGCCGACCGGCTCCGCGATGCCCAACCCGGTGACCATCGAGCTGCTCGACGCGCTGCTCACCGGCGACTGGGACCGCGCCGAGGCGTCGCAGGGCACCAACCGGCGTGAGGGCAGCGGCCTGGTCGCCGCCCTGCTGCAGTGGCACCTGGAGCGCGGCCTGCGCTCGCTGCCGCTGGTCGACCGCTCCGAGGTCGCCCCCGTGGGCGTGCGCCGGTGAAGCGCGAGGTCAAGGCGCCCAACCCGCACCCGTCCGGGGCGCGCCCGCCGCGGCTCCCGGCGGACAAGATCCCCGGCCACGTCGCGATCGTCATGGACGGCAACGGGCGCTGGGCCAAGCAGCGCGGGCTGCCCCGGACGGCGGGCCACGAGGCGGGGGAGTCCTCGCTGTTCGACTGCGTCGAGGGCGCGATCGAGCTGGGCATCACCGCGATCAGCGCCTACGCGTTCTCCACGGAGAACTGGCGGCGCAGCCCCGACGAGGTCCGCTTCCTCATGGGGTTCAACCGCGACGTGATCCGCCGGCGGCGCGACGAGATGCACGAGCTCGGGGTGCGCGTGCGCTGGGCCGGCCGTCGTCCGCGGCTGTGGCGCAGCGTCATCAAGGAGCTCGAGATCGCCGAGGAGCTCACCCGCGACAACGACGTCCTGACCCTGACCATGTGCGTCAACTACGGCGGCCGGGCCGAGATCGCCGACGCCGCCGCGGCCATCGGCCGGGAGGTGGCCGCCGGCCGGCTGAACCCGGAGAAGATCGACGAGGCGACCGTCGCCCGGTTCCTCGACGAGCCGGACATGCCCGACGTCGACCTGTTCGTCCGCAGCTCCGGCGAGAACCGCACGAGCAACTTCCTGCTGTGGCAGTCGGCCTACGCGGAGTTCGTCTTCCTCGACACCCTCTGGCCCGACTTCGACCGGCGGCACCTGTGGGCGGCGTGCGAGGAGTACGCCTCGCGGCAGCGGCGGTTCGGCAGCGCCTGAGGCGCGCTGTATCCCCTCCCGGGCGGTGCGGCTCCTCACTACGGTGCCGTCATCCGGGCGAGCACCGCCCGCCGCGCGTCCGTCCAGAGAGCCCGCCATGACCCAGCCGCCCGGTCCGTACGGCACCCCGTACGGCCAGCCCTCGCAGCCCTCCCAGCCTTCCCAGCCCTACGGCCAGCCCGCTCCGCAGAACCCGTCGAGCCCCCAGGGCCCGGTTCCCTACGGCCCGCCGCCCACGCCGAGCACCGCCCCGTACGGTGCGCCCGCCGCCCAGGGGCAGCCCCCGACCCGGCCCTACGTCGCCCAGGGACAGCCGCCGATGCCGCCGCAGGGCGGCCCCTACGGTCCGCCGCCCCAGCCGCCCCAGCCGCCCCAGCCGCCGCAGCCCCCGAGGAAGAACCTGCTGCCCTGGCTGATCGTGGGCGGGGCCCTGCTGCTCGCCGGGGCCGGCATCGCGCTGGTCCTGCTGTTCACCGGTGGGGACTCCGGCACCGACCGGGACGCCGCGGCCGCCGACACCACGACCACCAGCGAGTCCGCGTCCCCCTCGACGTCCGAGCCGGCCCCCGAGGACGACGGCACCGTCCTCCCCGGCGGTGCGCAGGTCGCCGAGGAGCCCGTGACGGCCGGCGGCGCGTTCGCCGGCTCCGATGCGGTCGCCTTCTCGTGGGTGGACGCCCTGGCCGATGGCGACTGGCAGACCGCCTACGACCTCTCCTGCACCGCGGTGCGGGACGCCAGCGCGGCCGCCGCGGCCGGCGGTGACCCGGCCTACGAGCTGGGGCGCTACTTCTACACCCAGACGCTCGGCGGTGTCGGCTTCACCGGCGGCACCTTCGACAGCATCTCCCACGACGCGACGACGAACACCGACATGGCCATCTTCACGCTGGCGATGGAGGACGGCTCGAGCTTCACGCTCCTCGTCTACGTGCAGCCCGATCTGACGGTCTGCGACTTCCTCTGATCGCGGGGCGGGCAGCGGACGTGCCCTCCGGGGTACGTCCGCCGCCGGTGTCGTGGCAGCGTCTGCACCCGGCGGAGGAGAGGAGCCCCGGGTGTTCGCGGTGACGCGGCTGAGGACCACAGGTGAGGACGGCGTCGCGCTGGCGGCCGCCGTCGAGGCGTTGCTGGCCGCGCTGGCCGCCCGGCCCGGCTTCCGGGACGGGGAGCTCGGCCGGTCGGCCGACGACCCCGACCTCTGGGCGCTGGTCACCCGGTGGGACGGCGTGGGCTCCTACCGCCGCGCGCTGTCGGCGTACGAGGTGAAGATCGCCGGCGCCCCGGTCTGGGTGCACGCGGTGGACGAGCCCGGGGTCTACCTGCCGGGGTAGGCCGGGGTCACGCCGCCGACGACCAGCGAGTAGGTGACGTCGACCTCGAAGCCGTACCCGTCGCCCCCCGTGACGTGCAGCTCGTGGCCGCCGGGCTCGAGCGGCGGGACCTGGCCCCACAGCCCCCAGACGGTGGCCGGCACCGGCTTCCTGGTGTTGGTGACGCCGTTGAGCCGGGCACCGGCGACGACGAAGGGCACCGGCGTGCCGATCTCCTGCAGCTGCACCGCGGCGCCGTCGACGGTGAGCGAGCCGTGGGCGTCCTCCATGACCAGCGGCGGCACGTCGGTCGGCCAGTACCACGTGTTGAAGGCGGGCAGGAAGAGCGGCCGCCCGGCCGGGACGGCGCATCGCCGGTGCATCCGCTTGCCGTACGAGCCGGCGAGGAACCAGACGTCGTCGGGCTGGTTCAGGCCGGCGTACTCGCCGGTGGCGTCGTCCAGCGGATTCTTGATCGGCCCGGACGCCGCGACCCACTGCACCCACCGCGCGGCCAGCCCCGGCGCCGACGACGGCTCGTAGGGCAGCGGGGGCAGGACCTCGGCACCGCGGGACCGCGACAGGAACGACATGGCTGCGCACGTTAGGTGACGCGAGCGCGATTTCCGCGGAGGACGGTGACGTTTGCCCCACCGAGGCGTGAGACGCCCCGACCGGGGCACAGGACCGCCATGACGCAGCCGGATCCCGAGCGGGAACCGCCGGCACCGTCCGACCCGACGGTCCAGGTGCCGCGTCCGCCGGTGCCCGGGCGGGCGGTACGGGCCGAGATGGCGGCCGGCGAGCTGCCGACGCCGCCGGTCCACCACGACGATCCCACCGTCACCCTCGACACCGGAGCGCCGAAGCCGCCGCACCGAACGCTGGAGTTCGGCACGCCCCCGCCGGTCCGGGTCACCGTCGCTCCCCGTCCGAGGCCGCGCAGGCGGTGGCGCACCTGGCCCTGGATCGTCGCCGTCGTCCTGGCGCTGGTCGTCCTCGGGGTCGTCCTCCTGGTGATGCTGCTGCGCGGCGGGACCATCGACGGCGACGTCGACCTCGTCGGGTGGCCCGGGCCGGTGGCGTCCACCGCGCCGCAGTAGGAGCGGAGGGCGGCGACTACCGTGGGCGGGTCAACCGCCGACCGCCAGCCGGATGGAGCCCCGCGCCGTGAGCGACAGCACCAAGCACGACCCCGCCCGCCTCGACAAGGTGGTGAACCTCTGCAAGCGCCGGGGGTTCGTCTTCCCGTCGGGGGAGATCTACGGCGGTACGCGCTCCGCATGGGACTACGGCCCGCTCGGCGTCGAGCTCAAGGAGAACATCAAGAAGCAGTGGTGGCGCACCGTCGTCCAGAGCCGTGAGGACATCGTCGGCCTCGACTCCTCGGTGATCCTGCCGCGCCAGACCTGGGTGGCGTCGGGCCACGTCGGCGTCTTCACCGACCCGCTCACCGAGTGCCAGAGCTGCCACAAGCGCTTCCGGGCCGACCACCTGGAAGAGGCCTACGAGGAGAAGAAGGGCCGGCTGCCGGAGAACGGACTGGCCGACATCTCCTGCCCGAACTGCGGCACGAAGGGCGCGTGGACCGAGCCGCGCGACTTCAACATGATGCTCAAGACCTACCTCGGCCCGGTCGAGGACGAGTCGGGGCTGCACTACCTGCGCCCCGAGACCGCCCAGGGCATCTTCGTGAACTTTGCCAACGTCATGGGCGCCGCGCGGAAGAAGCCGCCGTTCGGCATCGGCCAGATCGGCAAGTCGTTCCGCAACGAGATCACGCCGGGCAACTTCATCTTCCGCACCCGCGAGTTCGAGCAGATGGAGATGGAGTTCTTCGTCGAGCCGGGCAGCGACGAGGAGTGGCACCAGTACTGGATCGACGAGCGCACCCGCTGGTACACCGACCTGGGCATCGACCCGGACAACCTGCGGCACTACGAGCACCCGAAGGAGAAGCTGTCGCACTACTCGAAGCGCACCGTCGACATCGAGTACCGCTTCGGCTTCCAGGGCTCGGAGTGGGGCGAGCTGGAGGGCATCGCCAACCGCACCGACTTCGACCTGTCCACGCACACCGAGCACTCGGGCACCGACCTGTCGTACTTCGACCAGGCCACCAACACCCGCTGGACGCCGTACGTCATCGAGCCGGCGGCCGGCCTGACCCGCTCGCTGATGGCGTTCCTGGTCGAGGCGTACACCGAGGACGAGGCGCCCAACGCCAAGGGCGGCGTCGACACCCGCACGGTGCTCAAGCTCGACCCGCGGCTGGCGCCGGTGAAGGCCGCCGTCCTGCCGCTGTCGCGCAACGCCGACCTGTCGCCCAAGGCCAAGGACCTCGCCGCGGCGCTGCGCCGGAACTGGAACGTCGACTTCGACGACGCCGGCGCCATCGGTCGCCGGTACCGCCGGCAGGACGAGGTCGGGACGCCGTTCTGCCTCACCGTCGACTTCGACACCCTCGAGGACCAGGCCGTGACCGTGCGCGAGCGCGACACGATGAGCCAGGAACGCGTGGCCCTCGACCAGGTCGAGTCCTACCTGGCGGCGAAGCTGCCCGGCTGCTGAGCGGCTGAACGCGTGCGCCGACGCCCGGTTCCGGCCTCCGGAACCGGGCGTCGGCGCACCTCGCCGGGGTGAGTGCCTACCCTGGACGGCGTGAGCGCGACGTCCCTGCCTGCCCTGAAGCTGGGCACGCTCGTCGTCGACCCCGCCGTGGTGCTCGCGCCGATGGCCGGCATCACCAACCCGGCGTTCCGCACGCTGTGCCGCGAGTTCGGCGCCGGCCTCTACGTCTGCGAGATGATCACCACGCGGGCGCTGGTGGAGCGCAACGAGAAGACGCTGCAGATGGTCCGCGCCACCGCCGACGAGAAGGACGCCTTCTCCGTCCAGCTCTACGGCGTCGACCCGGCCACCGTGGGCCGCGCGGTCGAGATGCTCGTGGACGAGGGCGTCGCCGGCACCCGCCCGGCGCACATCGACCTCAACTTCGGCTGCCCGGTGCCCAAGGTGACGCGCAAGGGCGGCGGCTCCGCGCTGCCGTGGCACCGCGTCCTGCTGCGGAACATCGTCCGCGAAGCCGTCCGCGCCGCCAAGGACGTGCCGGTCACCATCAAGACCCGCATCGGCATCGACGCCGACCACGTCACCTACCTCGACGCCGGCCGGATCGCGCAGGACGAGGGCGCCGCGGCCATCACGCTGCACGGCCGCACGGCCGACCAGCTCTACAGCGGTACCGCCGACTGGTCGCCGATCGCCCGGCTGGTCGAGACCGTCGACATCCCGGTGCTGGGCAACGGCGACATCTGGGAGGCCGACGACGCGCTGCGCATGGTGGCCGAGACCGGGTGCGCGGGCGTCGTCATCGGGCGGGGCTGCCTGGGCCGGCCCTGGCTGTTCGGCGACCTGGCCGCCGCGTTCGCGGGGGAGAGCCGGCGCGCGCTGCCGACCATGCGCGAGGTGGCCGCGATCATGCACCGGCACGCCGAGCTGCTCAGCGAGGACCAGGGCGAGCTGCACGGCTGCACCGACTTCCGCAAGCACGTCGCCTGGTACCTCAAGGGCTTCTCCGTCGGGTCGGACACCCGTCGGGCGCTGGCGATGGTGAGCGGCCTGGACGAGCTGGCCGAGCTGCTCGCCGGCATCCCCGACCAGCCCTACCCGGTCGCCGTCCTCGGCGCGCCACGCGGCCGGACCAGCCCGCCTCGCCCCGTGGCGCTGCCCGAGGGCTGGCTGGCCGATCGCGACGACCCCCGGCCGCCGGCCGGGGCCGAACTCGAAGTGAGTGGTGGATGACCGCGCCCGAGGGACCGTTCCTCTACGACGACGGGCCGGCGCCGCTGCACACCGGGACCCCGCGCCGGTCGGGGAAGCTCCTGGTGCTCATCTTCGGCGGCACCGTGCTCGCTGCCGTCCTCATGGTCGTGCTGACCCTCGTGCTGCGCGGGACCGGTGCGGACCAGGCCAAGGAGGTCAGCGGCGTCTTCCTGGCGGCGCTGGCGGCCGACGACATGGAGACCGCGGGCGAGCTGCTCTGCGACGCCGAGCGCGCCCGGATGGCCCAGGACGAGGTCGCCGGCACCTACCTGGGCGCGGGCGACCCCGAGCTCGGCGAGGTCCGGAAGGACGGCGACGCCCGCATCGTCCCGGTGGAGTGGTCCGACGGGACGGCGACGGAGCTGACCGTCGTGGGCGAGGACGGCCTCAAGGTCTGCGGCACCGCTCCCGCCCGGTGAGCCCGGTCGCGGCTCCCGCCACGCTGGTCCAAGATCGACTCAGTCGCCGGTAAGGCCTGGCCTCCGGGCCGGACGTGCCCGGCGCGGGGGGTCGGCTCTCGAGCGCGGAGGTGTCAGCGGTGACCAGCGGAACCCGGTCGGCGACGAAGTGGGTCTACGACTTCAGCGAGGGCAACAAGGACCAGAAGGACCTCCTGGGCGGCAAGGGCGCGAACCTGGCCGAGATGACCAACCTGGGCCTGCCCGTGCCGCCGGGCTTCACCATCACCACCGACGCCTGCCGCTACTACCTGGAGAACGGTGGCACCCCGCCGGAGCTCGACACCCAGGTCAGCGAGCACCTCGCGGCGCTGGAGCAGGCCATGGGCAAGGCGCTCGGCGACCCGGAGGACCCGCTGCTGGTCTCGGTCCGGTCGGGGGCCGCCGCCTCGATGCCGGGGATGATGGAGACCGTCCTCAACGTCGGTCTCAACGACGAGTCGGTCCGCGGGCTGGCGCGGCAGTCGGGCAGCGAGCGGTTCGCCTGGGACTCCTACCGCCGGCTCATCCAGATGTTCGGCAAGACCGTCCTCGGCATCGACGGTGAGCTGTTCGACGACGCACTCGACGAGGTCAAGGCGGAGCAGGGCACCGAGCTGGACCTCGACCTGGACGCCGAGCACCTGGAGGACGTCGTCCGGCGGTTCAAGGCCATCGTCCGCGAGCACACCGGCAGCGACTTCCCGCAGGACCCGCGCGAGCAGATGGACATGGCGATCAACGCCGTCTTCGACTCGTGGAACTCCGACCGCGCGATCATCTACCGCCGCCGGGAGCGCATCCCCAGCGACGCCGGCACCGCGGTCAACGTCTGCTCCATGGTCTTCGGGAACCTCGGCATGGACTCCGGCACCGGCGTCGCCTTCACCCGCGACCCCGGCAGCGGGGAGCAGGGCGTCTACGGCGACTACCTGCAGAACGCGCAGGGGGAGGACGTCGTCGCCGGTATCCGCAACACCGTTCCGCTGCCCGACCTCGAGTCGATCGACAAGAGCGCCTACGACGAGCTGCTCGGCATCATGAGCCGGCTCGAGTCGCACTACCGCGACCTCTGCGACATCGAGTTCACCGTCGAGCGCAACAAGCTCTGGATGCTGCAGACCCGGGTGGGCAAGCGCACCGCGGGCGCGGCCTTCCGGATCGCCACCCAGCTGGTGGACGAGGGCCTCATCGACATGGATGAGGCGGTCCGCCGGGTCACCGGCGACCAGCTCGCCCAGCTGATGTTCCCGCGGTTCGTGACCGGCGGGGACGCCCAGCAGCTCACCCAGGGCATGAACGCCTCGCCGGGGGCCGCCGTCGGCAAGGCGGTGTTCTCGTCGGAGGAGGCCGTGGCCTGGGCCGACCGGGGGGAGGACGTCGTCCTGGTCCGCCGGGAGACCAACCCCGACGACCTCTCCGGGATGATCGCCGCCCAGGGCGTGCTCACCAGCCGGGGCGGCAAGACGTCGCACGCGGCGGTCGTCGCCCGCGGGATGGGCAAGACCTGCGTGTGCGGCGCCGAGGAGCTGCAGGTCGACACCAAGGCGAAGAGGTTCACCGCCCCGGACGGCACGGTGGTGAACGAGGGCGACGTCATCTCCATCGACGGCTCGACCGGCAAGGTGTGGCTGGGCGAGGTGCCCGTGGAGCCGTCGTCCGTCGTCCGCTACTTCGAGGGCGAGATCGACCCCGACGCCGACGACACCGACGACCTGGTGAAGAGCGTGCACCGGATCCTCACCCACGCCGACGAGGTGCGGCGGCTCGACGTGCGCACCAACGCCGACACCCCGGAGGACTCCGCCCGCGCCCGTCGCTTCGGCGCCCGCGGCATCGGCCTGTGCCGGACCGAGCACATGTTCCTCGGCGACCGCCGCCAGCTGGTGGAGAAGCTGATCCTGGCCGACGGCGAGGACGAGCGGCAGGCCGCGCTCGTCGCCCTCGAGCCGCTGCAGAAGCAGGACTTCCTGGAGATCTTCGAGGCGATGGACGGGCTGCCGGTCACCGTCCGGCTGCTCGACCCGCCGCTGCACGAGTTCCTGCCCGACCTGACCGAGCTGTCGGTGCGCGTGGCGCTGGCCGAGGAGCGTGGGGAGCCCGACGAGGGCAACCTCCGGCTGCTGGCCGCCGTCCGCGGGATGCACGAGTCCAACCCGATGCTGGGGCTGCGCGGCGTCCGGCTCGGTCTGGTCGTCCCCGGCCTGTTCGCGATGCAGGTGCGGGCGATCGCCGAGGCGGCCTGCGAGCGGCGCAAGGCCGGGGGAGACCCGCGGCCGGAGATCATGATCCCGCTCGTCGGCGCCGTCCAGGAGCTGGAGGCGATCCGCGAGGAGTCCGAGCAGGTGCTCGCCGACGTCTGCCAGGCACAGGGCGTCGAGATCAGGGCGCTGATCGGAACGATGGTCGAGGTGCCGCGCGCGGCGCTCACCGCGCAGGAGATCGCCTGCTCCGCGGAGTTCTTCTCCTTCGGCACGAACGACCTGACCCAGATGACCTGGGGGTTCTCCCGGGACGACGTCGAGGCGGCGTTCTTCCACCAGTACCTGGACAAGGGGATCTTCGGGATCTCCCCGTTCGAGTCGCTGGACCGCGAGGGCGTCGGCGAGCTGGTGCGCATCGGCGCGGAGAAGGGCCGGTCCGCGCGCCCGGACCTGAAGCTGGGCATCTGCGGCGAGCACGGCGGCGACCCCGACTCGGTGCACTTCTTCCACGAGGTCGGGCTGGACTACGTGTCCTGCTCGCCGTTCCGGGTGCCGGTGGCGCGGCTGGAGGCCGGACGAGCGGCGCTGGGTGGTGCCCGCGCGGGGTCCTGAGCCGAGTTGATGATCGACTCCGGTGGCCGGACACGCGGACGCCCCGGACCGCCGAAGCGATCCGGGGCGTCCTGGGGGTGTCAGCGCAGGTCGAAGCGGTCCAGCTCCATGACCTTCACCCACGCGGCGACGAAGTCCTGCACGAACTTCTCCTTCGCGTCGTCGGCCGAGTAGACCTCGACGATGCCGCGCAGGATCGAGTTCGAGTTGAACACGAGGTCGACCGCGGTGGCGGTGCGCACGACGTTGCCGTCGGCGTCCAGCCCCTCGTAGACCCCCTCGCCCTCGACCGCCGTCCGCCACGAGATGCCCAGGTCGAGCAGGTTGCGGAAGAAGTCCTGCGACAGGACGCCGGGCCGGTCGGTGAACACTCCGTGCCGCACCCCGCCGGTGTTGGCGCCGAGGACCCGCAGACCGCCGACGAGCAGGGTCATCTCCTTGGCGGTCAGCTCGAGCATGTACGCCTTGTCGACCAGCAGCGTCTCCGGCGCGAGCTTGCTGCCCGGCTTGATCCAGTTGCGGAAGCCGTCGGCCGGCGTCTCGAGCCAGCGGAAGTTGTCGACGTCGGTCTGCTCCTGGGAGGCGTCGGTGCGACCGGGGTGGAACGGCACGGTCACCTGCACGCCGGCGTCGGCCGCCGCCTTCTCCACGGCGGCGCTGCCGCCGAGCACGATCAGGTCGGCCAGCGAGACCTTCTTGCCGGTCTGCTGCTCGAACTCGCCCTTGACCCGCTCCAGCACCGGGAGCACGTCCCGGACGCCCTCGTTGGCCGCCCAGCTGATCTGCGGCTCGAGGCGGATGCGGGCGCCGTTGGCGCCACCGCGCTTGTCCGTGCCCCGGTAGGAGGCGGCGGCGGACCAGGCGGTGTGCACCAGCTGGGAGACGGTCAGGCCCGACGAGAGCAGCCGCTGCTTGAGGTCGGCGATCTCGGTCTCGCCCACGAGCTCGTGGTCGACCGGCGGGACCGGGTCCTGCCAGATCAGGTCCTCGGCCGGGACGTCCGGGCCCAGGTAGCGGACCTTCGGGCCCATGTCGCGGTGCAGCAGCTTGAACCAGGCGCGGGCGTACTGGTCGGCGAAGTACTCCGGGTCGTCCCGGAAGCGCTCGGCGTACGCGCGGAGCTCGGGGTCGACCTTGAGGGCCATGTCGGCCGTGGACATCATCGGCGGGTTCTTCTTGCCCTCGATGTGCGCGTCCGGGACCAGCTCCTGGGCCTCCGGGTTCTTCGGCTGCCACTGCTTGGCGCCGGCCGGGCTCTCGACGAGCTCCCAGTCGAAGCCGAAGAGCATGTCCCAGTAGGAGTTGTCCCACTGGGTCGGCGTCGGGGTCCAGGCGCCCTCGAGGCCGCTGGTGATGGTGTCGGCGCCCTTGCCGGTGCCGTGCTGGCTGATCCAGCCGAGGCCGTTGCCGTGGACGGGGCAGCCCTCGGGCTCCGGGCCGACCAGCTCGGGGTTGCCGGCGCCGTGGGTCTTGCCGAAGGTGTGGCCGCCGGCGATCAGCGCGACGGTCTCCTCGTCGGTCATGCCCATCCGGCGGAAGGTCTGCTTGATGTCGTGACCGGAGCCCAGCGGGTCGGGCTTGCCCTTCGGGCCCTCCGGGTTGACGTAGATCAGGCCCATGGTCACGTTCGCCAGCGGACCCTCGTCGAGGTTCAGCGGGTCGTCGCCTGCGTAGCGCTCGTCGCCGAGCCAGGTGTCCTCGGGACCCCAGAAGACCTCCTCGGGCTGCCAGGTGTCCTCGCGGCCGAAGGCGAAGCCGAAGGTCGGCAGCCCCATGTCGTCGTGCGCGACGTTGCCGGCGAGCACGAGCAGGTCGGCCCAGGAGAGCTTGCGGCCGTACTTCTGCTTGATCGGCAGCAGCAGCCGGCGGGCCTTGTCGAGGTTGGCGTTGTCCGGCCAGCTGTTCAGCGGGGCGAAGCGCTGGCCGCCCTGACCGCCGCCGCCGCGGCCGTCGGCGATCCGGTAGGTGCCGGCGGCGTGCCACGACATGCGGATGAACAGCGGGCCGTAGTGACCCCAGTCGGCCGGCCACCAGTCCTGCGAGGTGCGCATGACCTCGACGACGTCGCGCTTGACCGCCTCGACGTCCAGCTCGGCGAAGGCCGCCTTGTAGTCGAAGTCCTCGCCCAGCGGGTCGGAGTCCTTCGAGGGCTTGTTCAGCACCGACAGGTCGACCTGGTTCGGCCACCAGTCACGGTTGGTGCGAGGACGCCCCCCGGTGTGCGCCTCCGGCGAGGGGATCGCCGGGTTCTCGCTCTCGCTGGTGCTCTCGGTCTGGACCTTGTTGGTCTCGTCCTTCACGGCGTGCCTCTCTGTGCTGCGGATGTGTCGGGGAATCAGGGAGCGGACGGGCGTGCGGCGCAGGTGGGGCAGCGACCCCAGTAGATGACCTCGGCCTCCTCGATCGTGTACCCGGCGTCGTCGCTGGCGGTCAGGCACGGGGCTTCGCCGACGGCGCAGTCGACGTCGGTGATGGCACCGCACGACCGGCACACCAGGTGGTGGTGGTTGTCGCCGACCCGGGCCTCGTAGCGTGCCACCGACCCCTCGGGGTGGAACCGCCGGAGCAGGCCCACCTCGGTGAGGGTGCGCAGCACGTCGTAGACGGCCTGGTGGGACACCTCGCCGGAGTCGCGGCGGACGATGTCGATGAGGGAGTCGGTGTCGGCGTGCGGGTGGCCGTGGACGGCGGCCAGCACGGCCAGCCGGGGACGGGTCACGCGGAGCGCGGCGGCGCGCAGCATCGACTCGAAGTCCGTACTCGTCGGCACGGATGCAGCCTGGTCCATTTCCTTGACTCGATCAAGAAGCAATCGGTGCGGGGCCGCACACACCACCGTCCCCAGGCGCCTCGTCCGGTCGGATCCCCGTGGTACCCATGACGCGTGGGCGTGCGCATCGGGAACCTGCTGAACCGGGTGGCCGGTGCGGCCGTCCTGGCGACGATGCTCCTCGTGCTCTCCACGGGCCTGGCGATCTGGTGGAACGCCCGTCAGGACTCCCGGCCGGCGTCCGACGCGATCGTGGTGCTGGGCACCGCGCAGTACAACGGCGTCCCGTCGTCGATCTTCGAGGCGCGCCTCGAGCACGCCATCGCGCTGTACGAGGCGGGGGTGGCCCCGCGGATCGTCACCGTCGGCGGCCGGGCGGACGGCGACCAGTTCTCCGAGGCCGAGGCGGGCCGCCGGTACCTGGCCGGCTCCGGTGTCCCGGAGGACGCGCTGCTCGCCGTCGAGGAGGGCGTCGACACCCTGGAGAGCATGCGGGTGGTGGCCGCGGCCTTCGACGAGCGCGGCTGGCGCAGCGCCGTCCTGGTCACCGACCCGTGGCACGCGATGCGGGCCGAGCGCATGGCGGAGGATTCCGGCATGGAGGCCGAGAGCTCGCCGACCCGGCAGGGCCCGGCCGTGCAGACCCGTGGCACCCAGTTCCGCTACATCCTGCGGGAGACTGCCGCCTACCTGCTCTACCGCGTGACCGGCGAGAGCGTCGCCGGCGCGCCCGGGATCGGCTGAGGGGGAGACGGTGCTCGAACTGGGCAAGGCCGGGACCGCCGGCACGGGGAAGGGCGTCCTCCCCGTCCTCCGCGACGGCTCGGTCGTCGCCACCCTGAAGGCGTCGAACTGGAAGGAAGCCGCGACGGCCACCATCGGCGCCCAGCAGTGGGTGCTGGCCAAGGCCAAGCGGGCGCTGACGGCCCGCTGGGCCACCGAGCCCGAGGACGCCGTCCGGATGAGCGCGCGCCAGACGTCGCTGTGGGAGGGCACCTGGGGGGCCGACCTCGAAGGCATTCCGGTCGAGGTGCGGTCGGCGTCGTACTGGAAGGGCGCCCACCGGTTCCTGGCAGACGGCCGGGTCGTGGCCGAGAGCGGCACCACCGGAGGCTGGTCGCCCCGGCCGACGCTCACCGCGGAGCCCGACCTGCCCGTGCACCACCAGGTGTTCCTCCTCTGGTTGGAGCTGATCATCAGCCGCCGCAACACCGCGGTGGTCGTCGCCGCGAGCGGCGCGGCCGTGGCCGGGGGGAGCAGCTGATGGCCGGCCGGGGACGCATCCGCGCCGCGGACATCGCGCTGGTACGCGAGCGGTCCAGGATCGACGAGATCGTCGGCGAGCACCTGCAGCTGAAGCGCGCGGGCGGCGGCAGCCTCAAGGGCCTGTGCCCGTTCCACGACGAGAAGTCGCCGTCGTTCCAGGTGACCCCGACGCGCAACCTCTTCCACTGCCTGGCAGGCGAGACCGGGGTGCTCACGGAGGACGGGACCATCCCGATCCGGGAGCTGGCGGGCAAGACGGTCAGGGTCCTGAACGGCAACGGCAGTTGGGTCGAAGCTCCCTTCAAGTCCTACGGCGTTCAGCGATTGATGAAGCTGACGTTGACGCGCAACGGTCGTACGAAGGTCATCCACGCGACGGACGAGCACCGTTGGTTTGTTCCGTCAGGAAAGCTGCGTCAGGACCGACGCGAGGTGCTGACCAAGGATCTCCGACCCGGGGATCGCCTTTCGGCGTCCTTCCCGATGAGTCGGGTCCTGCACCCGGCAACCCGCCCGTCGCCCTTCGGTATCGCCCGGGGGCTCGTCTACGGCGACGGCACGCGAGCCGGGGCAGGCTCCGTCGCGATGCTCCACGGAGAGAAGGACGCCGAACTGGCGTCGTACTTCGACGGGTGCCGTTCCTGGACGGGCGAGGAACGAACGATCTACTACGGATTGCCCGCCTACTTCAAAGAGGAGCGTCCCTCGCTCGACGAGGACGCCTCGTATCTGCTGGGCTGGCTGGCCGGCTACTTCGCCGCCGATGGATGCGTGGCCGAAGACGGCGACGCCATCCTGAACTCCGCCCACGTCGAAGATCTCGAGTACGTCCGGACGTTGTGTACCCGGCTCGGCGTCGGCACCTTCGGGATCGCCAAGCAGAACCGCATCGGCATCGATGGCATGCCGAGTGACATCTTCAACCTCCGCCTCATGACGAAGGGGCTGCCTGAGTCCTTCTTCTTGTTGCGCCACCATCGTGAGCGATTCCTGGTCAACAAGAAGAAGTACGAGCGCAAGCGCTGGGCTGTCCAGGCCGTCGAGTGGAGCGACCGAGTCGAGGAAGTCTTCTGCGCCGAGGTGCCGGGCACGCACGCGTTCACCCTCGAGGACAACATCCTCACCGGGAACTGCTTCGGCTGCGGGGAAGGTGGCGACGTCATCTCGTTCGTGCAGAAGATCGACCACCTCTCCTTCTCCGAGGCGGTCGAGCTGCTGGCCGGGCGGGCGAACGTCGAGCTGCACTACGAGGACGACGGCGGCCGGCCCACCGGTGCCCCCGACCGCGCGCACGCCGGTCAGCGGGCGCGCCTGGTCGCTGCCAACACCGAGGCGGCGCGGTTCTTCGCCGAGCAGCTCGGCACGCCGGAGGCGGCACCCGCCCGCCAGTTCCTCGCCGAGCGCGGCTTCGACCGCCAGGTGGCGGTCGACTTCGGCTGCGGCTTCGCGCCCGGCGGCTGGGACACCCTCACCCGGCACCTGCGCGGCAAGGGCTTCAGCCAGCAGGAGCTGGTGACGGCGGGGCTGGCGAAGGAGTCCTCCCGCGGCACGCTGATCGACCGCTTCCACCGCCGGCTGGTCTGGCCGATCAAGGACATCACCGGCGACGTCATCGGCTTCGGTGCCCGCAAGCTCATGGACGACGACCAGGGGCCCAAGTACCTCAACACCCCGGAGACGCCGCTCTACAAGAAGAGCACCGTGCTCTACGGGATCGAGCGGGCCAAGCGGGACATCGCCAAGCGGCACCAGGCCGTCGTCGTCGAGGGCTACACCGACGTGATGGCCTGCCACCTGGCCGGCGTCACCACCGCGGTCGCGTCCTGCGGCACGGCGTTCGGCGGTGAGCACATCAGCGTGCTGCGCCGGCTCCTGATGGACCAGGACGAGTTCCGCGGCGAGGTGGTGTACACCTTCGACGGCGACGCGGCCGGGCAGGCGGCGGCGATGAAGACCTTCGCCGAGGACCAGCGCTTCGTCGGCCAGACGTTCGTGGCGGTCGAGCCGAACGGCAACGACCCGTGCGAGCTGCGGCAGGAGCACGGCGACGCCGCGGTCCGCGACCTGATCGCCCGCCGCACGCCGCTGATCGAGTTCGTCCTCAAGACGACGATCGCCACCTACGACCTCGACACCGTCGAGGGCCGCGTCGCCGCCCTGGAGAAGACCGCCCCGCTGCTCGCCCAGATCAAGGACCACGCCCTGCGCCCGGCCTACGCCCGCCGGCTGGCCGGCCTGCTCGGGCTGCCCGACGAGTCGGAGGTCATGGACCGCCTGCGTCAGCTGACCGGGGACGGCGGGAACCGGCCGCGGCAGCGCCCGCGGGCCCCGCAGCGCACCCCGGACGACGCGGCCCTCGCGGTCGAGCGCGAGGCGGTCAAGGCCGCGCTGCAGGTGCCGGAGGTGGCCGGGCCGTCGTTCGACGCCGTGCCCGTGGAGGCCTACACCGACGAGAACTACGCGGCGATCGCGGCGGCCGTCGCGGCGGCCGGAGGTGCGGCCGCCGCGCGGGTCACCGGAGCCGCGTGGCTGGAGGAGATCGCCGGCCACTGCGCCAGCGAGACGGCCCGCGCGCAGCTGACCGCGCTCGCCGTCGAGCCGATGCGGACGGTCGGCGAGGGCGACGCCACCTACGTCAACGCGCTGCTGGCACGGCTGCAGGAGATCCACACGGTGCGGCAGATCGCGAACGTGAAGAGCCGGCTGCAGCGGATGAACCCGGTGGAGGCCTCGGACGACTACATGAAGGCGTTCAAGCAGCTCATGGACCTCGAGCAGCTGGCCATCTCGCTGCGCAAGCGCGCGACCGGCGGGCTGACCCCGTGAGCCTGGTCGACCGCGTCAAGGCGCGGTTCACCCGCCCACCGGAGCCGGTGCGCGTCGCCGTCCTGGCGTCGTCCGACCCCGACGAGCGGGTGCTCGCCTGGGGCACGCTCAGCCGCGACGGCGGCTGGCTGGTGGCGACGTCGCGCGGGCTGCGGGTCGTGCCCACGGAGATCACGACGGTCACCGACGCCGAGGTGCTGCCCTGGCACGAGGTGGCCGAGGCGCGCTGGTCGGGGACGCGGGACGGCGGCGGCAGCTTCGTCGTCACCGCGCTCGCGGAGGTGGAGCCCGGGGTCCAGACGCGCCGGCCCGCGGTGCGCCACGTGCTCACCGACGCCGGCGACCTCCCCGCGGTGGTCCGCCGCCGGGTCGACCAGACCGTCGTGGCCAGCCGGCGCGTGCCGCTCCCGGGTGGGGGAGGGGTGCTGCTGGTCGCCCGCCGCGTCCCCGGTCAGGCCGAGCGGGAGTGGACGGTCGTCTTCGACGAGGACGAGCGGCGCCACGACCCGGAGGCGCGCGAGGTGGCGCGGCGGAAGCTCGCCGAGCTGGTCGCGGCCGACCAGCCCGACTGAGGATCAGCTCAGCGCGAGGTCTCGCTGCCCATGCGGGCCTTCAGGGAGGAGAGAGCGTCGTCGGCCTTGGCCTGGGCGACCCCGGCGATGCTCTGGAGGCGCGGGTCGTCCTTGGCGTGCTCCCAGCCGCGACGGATCTGCTCGTACCGCTCGCGCCCGGCGCGGGAGCCGAGGACGTAGCCGGCGCCGAATCCGGCGAGGAAGGACAGCTTCGCCACGGGGACCTCCACAGACGATCGGGCGGAATGGACGATCACGCTACCTGTGTCGTGCACAACGGGAGACGCGAGCGAGGCGGTCCCGGGGGCTGCCGGAGCGTGGGGTAGTCTCGTCGGGCCAGCGGGTCGCGCCCGCTCGTCCCCCGTAGCTCAATTGGCAGAGCATGCGACTGTTAATCGCAGGGTTACTGGTTCAAGTCCAGTCGGGGGAGCAAATCAAGCCTCTGACCAGCGGAAACGTCGGTCAGGGGCTTTTCTATTGCCATCTGTCAGATGGGTCAGGCACTCTTAAGGCACTCTTTACTCGGTGTCGGAGGTGCCTGGTGGGCCGTCCCCCGCTGCCGCTGGGCACCAGCGGCAAGGTCCTGTTCGCCACGCTGCCCAACGGCCGGGTCAAAGCCCGGGTCAAGTTCCGCGACTACGACGGCAGGGTCCGGTTGGTGTCCAAGGTGGGGCCTTCGCGCGCCGCCGCCGAACGGGCGCTGAAAGCTGAGTGCACCAGCCGCCAGGCGCCCGGCGGCGTCGGCGCCCTCACTGCCGCGACACGAATGGCCACGTTGGCCGATTCCTGGATCGATGCCGACCATGGCTGGTCGACCGGCACACAGCGCACCTATCGCTCGGTGGTCAGCAAGCAGGTCAAGCCGGCCTTCGGTCAGCTCTGCATCCGCGAGGTGACGCCGGGCGTGGTCAGCAGGGCGCTGTCCGCCATCGCCAAGAGCAGCGGACCGGGTGCGGCCAAGACAGCGCGGGCTTGCCTCTCCGGAATGTTCGCGATGGCGATCCAGGACGGCGCCGCCGCGGTCAACCCGGTCCGAGACGCCACAACGAAGCTCAGTACTGGCAAGCGAGCGCCGCGCGCACTCAGTCCGGCAGAGACCGGCCGGCTCATCGAGCTTTTCCGAACCACCGACCGCGCGGCCGAGCTCGACCTGCCCGACCTCGTCGACTGGATGCTCGCCACCGGCTGCCGGATCGGCGAAGCGCTGGCCCTGCGGTATGGGAGCAACGGCGACGGGAAGCCGATCCTCGATCTCGAGGCTGGGACTTGGGAGGTGAACGCCACCGTGGTCCGCGTTCCAGGCGCCGGGCTGGCGGTCCAGCCGCGGCCGAAGACCACCGCCGGCTGGCGGATCATCGCGCTGCCCGAGTTCGCCGTCCGGCTGCTGGAGGACCGGCGGGCGAGTTCTGCCCGGCAGACGGAGGCTCAGGTCGTTTTCCCTCCGCCGCTGACCGGCACTCTGCGGGATCCGTCGAACGTCTCCAGCGACCTCCGACAGTTGCTCGACTCGTTCGAGTGCGAGGCCTGCGGGGGAACGGGCTATCAGCTCGACGTGGACGGCTCCTTCAGGGCGGGGGCAGGCGGGCGACGCATCCGCTGCGAGGAGGGGCCTTGGTCGTGGGTCACCTCGCACACCTTCCGCAAGACCGTCGCCACGCGACTCGACGAGGCCGGGCTCACCGCGCGCCAGGTGGCCGACCAGTTGGGCCATGCCAACCCGTCGATGACGCTCGACGTCTACTTCGGCCGGCAGGTCGTCAGCGCCGAGGCAGCGCGGGTGCTGAACCGTTGAGCTGGATCGCCGTGAAGTCCTGGCACGACGGCGGGGCGGCGTTCACTGCCGTCGATCACCCCGCGCGATCGGCGCGCCCTGCTTCCGCCTGCTCATGCAGCCACGCGGTCACGTCAGCGCGCCGGTAGACCACGCGACGTCCCACCCGGAAGCTGTGCGGCCCGGTGCCGAGGTGTCGCCAGTACCTCAGCGTGGAGACGGGCGAGCGCATGATCTGGGCAACCTCGGCCGTGGTCAGCAGGTCATCGGCGTTGTCCATGACGAACCTCTCTGGTCTCTTGACGCCGCCCGCGGGAGGCCCTGCATCGCAAGGTAGGGCGAGCTATGGACAGCTCGTCTGCCAGACATCCAAGCGGGAGATCCCAGCCGTGCTCCGGCGCGGTTCCTGGACTTCACTTGGCTTTGATGCCGGCGGTCACGGGGCGATCTCTCGTCCTCAAACCACGGAAAGGCGCTATCATCGTATCCACGCGATGAATGGAGCCGGCGCTGTGCCGATGACGACGAACACGAAGACGACGGAGCCGCCGGTCGATGAGGCCGCCGCGCTCTCGACGGCCGCTTGCCTGTTCCGCAGCTTGGGTGACCCGATGCGGCTGGCGATCGTCCGCCACCTGATGCTGGGCCCGCACCGGGTCGTGGACCTCACTCGGCACCTGGACGGTCCGGCGCAGAGCTCGGTGTCCGCGGCGCTGGCCTGCCTGCGGGACTGCGGTCTGGCCGAGAGCCGGCCGCAGGGACGGGCGTCGCTGTGGTCGCTGAGCACCAAGCCGGAGCTGCTGGAGCTGCTTGTCGCGGCGGAGAAGCTGCTGGCCGCGACCGGCGACCAGGTCGCGCTCTGCCCGGTGTACGGAACGGGAGCCTCGTCGTGACCGTCGCCGCGCTGATCCTCTACGTCGTGGCCCTCGTCGTGCTGTTCGGTGTGCGGTCGTGGATCCAGCTGCGCCGCACCGGGTCGACCGGGTTCGTCGGTATCTCCGGCACCCCGGCCGACGCCGGCTGGTGGGGCGGGGTGCTGTTCGCCGCCGCGATGGTGCTGGGCCTGGCCGGCCCGGTGTTGGCGGTGGCCGACGTCGTGACCGCCGACCCGCCGCTGGGGGTGCAGGTCGCCGGCCTGTTGCTGGCGCTGGCAGGGTTCGCCGCGACGCTGGCCGCACAGACCGGCATGGGCGCCTCGTGGCGCATCGGCGTCGACCCGGCCGACCGCACCGAGCTGGTGACCGGCGGGGTGTTCGCGCACGTCCGCAATCCGATCTTCACCGCAATGGCGGCGGCCCAGGTTGGCGTCGTGCTCATGGTTCCCACCTGGATCAGCGTGGTCGCGCTGGTCGCGCTGGTGGCCGCCGTCCAGCTGCAGGTCCGGGTCGTGGAAGAGCCCTATCTCCGCAGCGTGCACAGCGGGACGTACGCCGCCTACGCCTCACGTGCTGGCCGGTTCGTACCCGGTATCGGCCGACTCTCCGGCACCCAGGAAGTGCAGCGATGAGAGGCGGTCACGGCCACGGCGGTACGGAGGGCAACGCCGGCGGCTGGCGATCGTGCTTGCGCTGACCGCCTCGCTGCTGATCGTGCCGCGCACCTTCGGGCTGCTGCGGCGAACGGTGTCGGTGCTTCTGGAAAGCACTCCGCCAGGCCTTGACCTCGAGGCAGTCCGCGCGCATCTGGAAGAGCTGCCCGGTGTCATTGCAGTCCGTGGCCTGCACGCCTCTCAGATCAGCGACGACCTGCCGGTCCTGACGGCGCACGTGGTCGTCGAGGACGCCTGCTTCGTAGACGCGCGGGCACCGCAGCTGTTCGACAAGATGCAGGACTGCCTCGCCGAGCTCTTCCCGATCAGCGTCGCGCACTCGACGTTCCAGCTGGAAGCCCGCACTCACGCCGATCACGAACTCGCCGCGCACCGCTGACCGTCGTCCACCGGCCAGCGAAGGCCGGGGACGAACGAACCGCGACCGCAGCCTCCCTTTGTCGCCGGAGCACGGGGGCCGATCACGGCCCCAACTGACCCTCGCGGCCGTCCCTAACGGTGCAGACCGCGTCCCAACAGAACCGGAGAAAAGCACGTGGAGATCGCCACCTGGGGCCTGCAGGCGGTGGGCCTGTTCCTGGCCACCAACATCGACGACATCATCGTGCTGTCGCTGTTCTACGCCCGCGGTGCCGGCCGTCGCGGCACCACGGCGGCAATCCTCGCGGGGCAGTACCTCGGCTTCGGCGCCATCCTGGCCGCCGCGGTCCTAATCGCGCTAGGCGCCCGCAGCTTCCTGCCCGAGGAGGCGATCCCGTACTTCGGTCTGATCCCGCTGGCGCTGGGCCTGCTCGCCGCTTGGCGGGCATGGCGCGACGACGACGATGATGATGACGAGGGCAAGCTCTCTGGCAAGTCGGTGAGCGCGCTGACGGTCGCCGCGGTCACCTTTGCGAACGGTGGGGACAACATCGGCGTCTACGTGCCGGTGTTCGCGACCGTCGGTCCCGCCGGCATCGTTGCCTACTGCGTGATCTTCCTGGCCCTGGTCGCCGTGCTGGTCGTCGCGGCACGGTTCGTCGCCACTCGAAAGACGATCGCTGAGTTCCTCGAGCGGTGGGAGCACGTGCTGTTCCCGCTGGTCCTCATCGGCCTCGGTGTCGTCATTCTTGTCGAGGGTGGGGCCTTCGGGCTCTAGCAACAACGCGGCACAGGCGCGGAGGACGCGCCTTGCAACCGGGGATGTGGAGGCAGGCCCACTATCCACAGACCGCCGGAGAATGCGTTCCGTCGTCATTACGTCGGTGCAGCTTTACGTTATGAGCGACGCAACTGAGACCGAACAGCGAATCTGCCGATTCCCGGGCTGCCGTCGTCCGGCGGCGGACTCGCAATCCGGGACCGGCCGGCCGCCGGAGTACTGCGACGACGGCGCGCACAATCGGACCGCTGCCTGGCATGCCCGTCGCCGGCTGCGCCCGGAGCAGTCCGGGCACGCGGCCGGAATCGAGCAGCGGCCGGTCGATGCCGCGCGACAGCGGGCTAGTGAATTGCACGGCCAGATCGCCGGCATGATCGAGCACTTGAATGAGCAGCTGAAGGGGTTGCTCGAGGAGCTCCGGACGGTGGCCGATCCGGAGGCCGCCGAACTACAGATCGAAGCTGTGACGAGCGAGGCGGCCGAACAGGTGGCGACCGCCGCGGCTCGCGCCAGCCGGGCCGAGCAAGCGCAAAGGCGCGCCGAGGCCGAGCGCGCGGAGGCTGACTCCGCTGCCGAGGAGGCCTCTACGTTGAGCGGGCAGCTCCGTATCACGCTCGAGGAGGCTCGCCAGCAGCTAACGGAGGCCGAGACCGAGCGAGACAGGGTGAACGCCGAGTTGGCTGACGCTCTCGCGGCCGTCGATGCAGATCGAAACCAGTCCGCCGCGAAGTTGGCCGATCTCGCCGAGAAGCTGGCCGTCGTGGAGGCGCGGCTGGTCGAGGCACATGGCGACCGCGACGCTGCGATCCGACGAGCGAAAGCCGCGACCGTCGTGAAGTCGCAGGCGGAAGAGCGATCCCACCACGCTGTCGAGCGGGCCGACGCCGAGTCGGCGCGCGCTGCGCGTGCCGAGGATGCGGTCGAGTCGGTACGTCGGGACCTGGCGCTGGCTGACCGGCAAGCCGCGGACCTCCGTGCCGAGGCCAGCGACCTGCGCGGGAAGCTGGCGACGATGGCCGCACAGCGGGACGCCGCCGTACATGACGCCGAGCGCGAGAAGACCCATGGCCACCAGCGAGTCGACGACCTACGTGCCCGTCACGAGGAGGAGCGCCGCCGCCTGCGCGAGGAACTCGCCGAGTTGCGCGGAGAGCTCAACGCGGCGCGCGACGAAGTCCTTGTGCAGCGCAGCAGAGCCGACCGAGCCGAAGCCCGACTCGACAATGCCGCTACGGGCAAGGGGCGGCGATCCCAGTAGCACGCGGGACGCGCACGGCGTCGAGGCGAGATCACGGCCACAGAAGGCGAAGAGACCCCGCGACTGACATCGGAGCAGCGTGTCCGCGCTCGTCCTACACCCCTCGCGCGGTGATGGAAGCGGCGATGAAGCCGCCCGTGGGACCGGCGCCCTGCTGCTGTGCCAGAGATGTTGGGGAACGTGCTGCCCCGGTGCCGGATGGACTTCACCGTCAGAGGGTGGCCGCGAGCAGGAAGCCCACCGCGAGGGCAGGGCCGTAGGGAAAGGTGCTCTGGCGGCCCCCGCCACGCATCAACGTGACCACGGCCTGCGTCACGGTGATCACGCAGAATGCGACGAACCCGAACAACAAGCCGTGATGCGTTGCGTGCCCAAGACCCAGCCCGCCGAGCGCGGCCAGGCGGACGTCACCGAACCCTGCTCCCGCGAACCGCCAGCACAACAGCAGGACGACTCCCGCCGCCGCAGCAGCGAGGCCGCTGATGAGCAGCGCGCGCCAGTCACCGTGCAGAGTGAGACCGACGGTCAGCAACACGCCGGTGCCAACGGTGGCCTGCCGGATCAGTGGTGTCGGGATGCGTTGGGTGACCGCATCGCAGGACGCCGCGGCGACCAAGGCGCATCCCCAGACCAGCAGGGCCGGCAACAGCCACCACGTCCCCGCACGGTGGGACGTCACGATCGCTGCGGCTCCCGCCCCGCCGCCGGCGACGGCGCTGGCCAGCGCCAGGCCCGGACGGGCAACGTCGAGCCGCGCGAGCTGCGCGAGGCCACGAGCAGTAAGCCAGGGGGTAGCTGCGACGCCGACAAGCGCCCCCGCTGCCGAGGCGACAATCCACGCGCCGTTCATCCGCTGAGGGCCACCCTTGACCTCCACGGGAACTTGTCCTGCTCGTCGCCGCGCGACCCTGTGGATAACTGCGCCATCCCAGCTTCCGGTGCGGGAGCGTGTCAGGACCGCGCGGTACACCCAGACGGGGAGGACGAGTGACGGACTTAGCGACAACCTGTCACCCGAAAGGGTGGGAACGAGACGACGGTCACACTTCCGCTCGACCCGGAGGGCAACCTCGGTCGACGGACGGTGACGCGATCGGGGGTGATCAGGCATGGCGGTGATGCGCGCGACGGCCGGAGCGGCCGCGGTGCTCCTGGCGCTGACGACCTTGGGTTGTTCATCGTCGTCAGACCCCGGCTCGTCGAGTGCGCCGACGGCCGGGACGTCGAGCTCCCAGACGTCGAGCCCCTCGCCGACCACTCCGAGCCCCGCCGAGGAAGCAGAGACACTGGCGGTCGCGCTCGTTCCGGACTACCTGGGGACGATCGACGACCTGTACCTCGACCCGTCGCTCCCGCTCGACGGCATACACCAGGTCGCGGTGGCTCCGGAAGCCACGGCCCAGGCCACGGCGATCGGCAAGTTCCGCTCCCAGGGATACCGCCAGACCGGACGGTCGCAGCTGGTGAGCGCGTCTGCCGGCAGCGTCGACCTCTCCAACAATCCCGCCGCTTCGCCGTCACCTGTGTTCCCGACCGTCGTCGTCACCGCCTGCGTCGACGTGGGAGAGGTGGACGCGGTTGATGTTTCCGGGGCGTCCATCGTGCCGTCAGGTCGTCCGCGGTACCTCGTCCAGCAACTCACCGTGGTGAACCCGGACTATCCGGACACGTCGTCGTGGCGGGTCAGCGAGGCGCCGAACAGGCAGGCGGAGTCATGCGACGGGTAGTCCTCGCCCTGGCGGGAGCGCTGCTGTGCGTGTGCGCCTCGCTGGTCCTTTCGCCAACTGCTGTCGCTGATCCGGCGACCTGCCAGCAGTACGACTCGCACGGCATCTGTGTAGTCGGAGTCGAGACGGCCGAGGATGCCCATGGGACGGCGGACCCACCGGTCGCGACGTCTCCCGACAGGGATGGCGGCACGCCTGCGGCGGCCTGCACTGTCACCCCCTCAGGCGCCGTCATTCCGTGCCAGGAGGGCCAGGCGTGGTGGGTGCAGGACATGCAGTGCTACGTGGAGGCGATGACCCAACAGCCTCCCAAGGACTCGCCGATCTGGGGCGGTCGTACGGACGGCGCCATCTACAGCTGCCTTTCCTACACCGGCGGTGGAGCTTTCCCCGGTACCAACGGCTTCAGCTTCTGGTCGGCGAACCCGCCGGGGGTTCCGGCCGCGATCGATCCAGCGCAGCTCGCGCAACAGGCGCTCAGCACAATGACGGTGCCATCACCGACGACGGGCCGGTACCCAGCCGGCACTCTGCAGGACGGGCAGCCGTTCACGGTCGTCAACGCCTACACCTGGTTCTGGACCGACCCGGGATCGTTCCGAGCACTGACCGCGCGTGCCGACGCCGGAGGTGTGTGGGCGCAGGTGACGGTGACACCGACGGCGCTGTCGTTCACGCCGGGCGATGGGGCTGCCCCGGTGTCGTGCCCGGGTCCTGGTGTGGCCTGGCAGCGGGGTGACGGGGTGTGGGCCGCGTCGCCGGCTGGTTGTAACTACCGGTACCCGCAGTCATCGATCCACCAGCCCGGTGAGCGCGTGACGGCGACGTACGGCATCCAGTGGTCGGTCACTTGGACGTCGTCGACGGGTGCCACCGGCACGCTGCCGAATCTGACGACGACCTCGAACGAGACGTTCGCGGTGGCGGAGGTGCAGTCGGTGGTGATCAGGTGACGACGCGGGTCAACGGGATGGCGTCGCCGGCGGCCGGGCGCTATCCGGCTCCGGCGCCAGAGGCCGCGCCGCCGCCGGCTCCACCGGTGCGTAGCGCCGCGGCGAGGAGACGTACCAGCCGCAAGTCGCTGGTCCTGAGCGTGCTGCTCGTGCTGTTCGGGGGACTGCTGGCCCTCGCCGCGGGCCAGATGCTGACCGCGCGCACGGAGGTGCTTGCGGTCGCCCGAGACGTGCAGCTGGGCTCGACGATCACCACGGAGGACTTGACGGTCGCGAACGTGACGTCGGACCCCAACTTGTCGCCGATCCCTGCCTCGCAGCGGTCCCAGATCGTCGGGATGGTCGCCCAGGTTCCACTGACCCGGGGAGAGCTGCTGACCGGCGCCCAGGTCGGCCCGGACAGCGGGTTCGCGGCGGGGGAGATGCTGGTCGCCCTGCCGATGCGGGAGGGGCAGTTCCCGTCCCAAGGGCTGAGCCCCGGGCAGCAGGTGCTGATCGTGGCGACGCCCGGCAGCACCGGCTCGACCGGTGGCAGCGGTACCCCGACCGGCGTGACCAACGGCGCGCCCGATCAGCCGATCGAGGCGACGGTCGCCGAGGTGGGGGCGCTCAACCAGGCCACACAGGTGACGGTGATCGACGTGCGAGTCAGCGCCGACGACGGCGTGCGGGTGGCCGAGCTCGCCTCAACCGGCAACCTGGCGTTGATCCTGCTGCCGGCGGGGCGGTGACCTGATGCTCACCGTCGTGACCTCGGGGAAGGCCGCGCCCGGGGTGACCACCTCGACCTGGGCGTTGGCCCTGGCGTGGCCCGGGCCATTGCTCGTCGCCGACTGTGACCCGGCTGGCGGGGACATGGCGCCGGGGCTGCTGGCCGGCCGGGTCGGCGCCGACCGGGGACTCCTGTCATGGTCGACGGCGGCCCGGCGGGGTGTCCCGGCGATGCAGGCCGCCACGATGGTCGCCCAGCATGCGGTGCAGCTTCCCGAGCAGCCGCAGGTGTGGCTGGTTCCAGGAGTGACGACCGCCGCGCAGGGCACCTCGTTCACCGCCGACGCATGGGAGCGGCTGGCCTCGGCCCTTCACACGGCGAGCGCGTCGATCGGGCGGGACGCCTTGGTCGACGCCGGACGACTGGTGACCGAGCGCGGCTGCTGGCCGGTGCTGCGGGCCGCTGACCGGGTGCTGCTGGCGGTGCGGCCCAGCGTGCGGTCGGTGCACGCGGCGCAGGATGCGACGCAACGACTGCGACACGAGCTCGGCGACTTGGCGAAGGTCACGGCACTCGTGGTCGGGGACGGGCCGTACTCCGCCGGCGAAGTCGCCAAGGCGTTGGACCTACCGCTGGCGGGCACGTTGCCCTATGACCGGACCGCAGCGCAGGCGCTCTCCGACGGCGCGACGGTCAACCCGAAGACGCTGCAACGGTCCGCACTGCTGCGCGCGGCGGCGTCCCTGGCCAAGACGCTGACCAGTCCGACCGAGGCGTCCCGTGTCGCCGAGGTGGTGGCCGGATGAGGAACGAGGACACCGCGTCGCCGCGGCTGGAAGTGCCTGCCGCCCCTGACCTGCCGCGGCCCGCCCGCGAGCGTCCGCCGTTGCCGCCGCCAGAGCCGCTGGCTGCGGTGGCCGCGCCGGTCGACGCCACACCAGCCGATACCAAGGAGCTCACCAGCACCGAGTACCGCGTCGTGGTGGAGTTGCGTGACCGGGTGTCGACCCGGTTGACGGTGGAGGACAGGAACTACGCCCCGGGCCCGCGGCGCGAGCTGACCCGGAAGTTGATCCGCGACGAGTACGACCAGTGGCTGTTGCACGAGGCCAATCGCGGCCGTCCGGCGCCGGAAGTGACCACCGAGGACAGGATCTTCGCGGCCGTGCTGGCCGAGCTGGACGGGCTGGGGCGACTGGCTCCCCTGATGGCCCGGGACGACGTGGAGGACATCCACTTCGAGGGCTGCGAGCCGACGATGCTGCGGATGGCCAGCGGCCAACTCGTGCCCGGGCCGGCGATCGCCTCCAGCGACGAGGAGCTCGAGCAGCTGCTGCGGTCGATCGGTTCACGGTCGGACGACGGTCAGACCAGCCGCGAGTTCTCCTCAGCCAGCCCCATCCTGAACGTGCGGCTGAAGGGCGTGACCGAGCTCGGCGCGCGGCTGCAGGCGGCTATGGACGTGCTGCCGCGCCCGGCCGGGGTGATCCGGGTGCACCGGTTCAGTGATCCGAGCCTCGACGACCTGCACGAGATGAACATGGTCGACTCACCGGTGCGAGGCTTCCTGCATGCGGCGATCCTCGCCGGCGCATCTCCGCTGGTCAGCGGAGCGCCGGGGGTCGGCAAGACAACGCTGCTGCGCGCGCTGGGCAACGCCATCCCGTGGAACAACGTGGTCATCACCGTGGAGGACGAGCGGGAGCTGGGTCTGCACCTGCCTCGGTGGGATCCCGAGCGCCGGCAGCTGGTCAGGCGGCACGCGGTCTGCCGACCGTTCGAGTCCCGGCTACCCAACGCTGAAGGCAGAGGGGGGTTCGACATGGGGGATGCGCTGCACCTGGCGCTGCGCGCGTCCCCGACCTGGGTGCTCGTCGGGGAGGTCCGCGGTGCCTACGTCACCTATCTGCTGGAGGCGGCGACCAGCGGCATCTCGTCGGTCATGTGCACGATCCACTCACCGTCGGCCGACGGCGTGTTCGACAAGGTGCTGATCAACGCGCTGAAGGCGCATCCGGCCCCGTCCCCGGAGCTGGTGCTGCGCTCGCTGGCCGCCCTGAACCTGGTCGTGCACGTGCATCGCGACCGTGACTACGCCCGGTACGTCTCCGGCATCTACGAACTCGGCCCGATCGGCGACTCCGGTCGGCCGGACCTCAAGCCGATCTTCGCGCCGCGCGCCGAGGACGGGCGCGCCCAGGCCACGGGGCCGGGGATGCTCAGCGAGTCGCTGGCCGAGCGGCTGACCGCGGTCGGCTTCGATCTGAACTGGCTGCACCCGGGCGCCTCGGATTGGCACACCGGTCCTCACCGCCGCGAGCGTGCGTCGTGACGGCCGGTGGCCTGCTCCTGACCCTGGCCGGGTTGCTGCTCGCGGCCGGCCTGGTCGGCGTCGTCGGGGCGGTGCGCGGCGTCTCCTTCCTGCCGGAGCGCTCGCCGTCGGTGCGCTCGTCCTCGCGGCGGGGGGCCACTCCGCTGCTTCTCGGTGCGCTGGCAGCCGGCGTGCTCGTCCTGCTGGTCACTGGCTGGCCGGCCGCGGCGCTGGGCGCTGCCGGCGGTGTCGTGTTCATTCCGAAGGTGCTCGGCGGCGGCAAGGAAGCCAAGCGGCTGATCGCCACGTCCGAGGCGCTGGCGGACTGGACGCGGCGGCTGGCCGATTTGATCAGCTCCGGCGCCGCCGGGTCGACGCGCGATGCGCTGCGTCGCTCCCTGAGCTCGGTGCCGGAGCCGATCGCCCCGGCGGTCACCAACCTGGTGACCAGGATGGGGCCACAGGGCACCGAGACGGCGCTGCGGCAGTTCGCCCGCGAGATCGACGACCCGGCCGCCGAGAAGATCGCCATGGTGCTCATCCTGCGGGAGCGCAACGGCGGGCCGGGGCTCGCCGAGGTGCTCACCGCGCTGGCCGCCGACCTCGACGACCGCTCCCGCATGGTCCGTGAAGTGGAGGCCGAACGCGCCAAGCCGCGGTCGAACATGCGCACCATCGTTGTGGTGACCCTGGTGCTGGTGGTCGGGATGACCCTGTTCGCCCGGACCTTCCTGTCGGGCTACTCGACGCCGGTGGGGCAGATCGCCCTGCTGGCAGTGGTTGCGATCTTCGCGACGTCGCTGCGATGGATGCGCCGGTTGTCCGACCCGGTCAAGCCCCCGCGGGTGCTCTTCGACCCGGACCAGGCTCCGGTGCACCGGTGACCGGGCTGCAGACGGCCACCCTCGCCGGGATGCTCATCGCGGGCGGCCTCGTCCTCGCGGTCCGTGCACTGCGTCCAGTGCCGCCGTCACTGGTGGCCGCACTGGAGCAGTTGGCGGCCGAGCCGACCGTGCGAACGGCGCCGGCGGTGACGACGTCCACCCGAGACCGGTGGGACTGGCTGCCGGGGCCGGTGGCGCGGGCGTTGGACGGGCATCTGGGCGTCTCAGACGCCGACTTGGCGATCATTGGCTGGACCCGCGCTCAGCTCGCGGGCCGCAAGCTGACCCTGGCGCTCGCCGGCTTGCTCGCTCCGTCGCTGTTCGGCCTGGTGTTCGTGCTGCTCGACGTCCCGGTGCCTTTCGTCCTGCCCGTCGTGGTCGGGCTGGGGATCGCCGTCGTCGGGTGGTTTCTGCCCTCAGCCGAGGCACGCGAGGCGGCGGAGAAGGCGCGGGTGGAGTTCCGGAGCAACCTGGAGTCCTTCCTCACCCTGGTGGCCGGTGAACGTCGCGCGCGGGGCTCGGTGGAGCAGGCACTGGAAGAGGCCGCCGAGATCTCGGGCAGCATGCCGTTCGTCCGCATGCGCCGCGCCATCCGCCGCGCGGCGCTGTCCGGCCGCAAACCCTGGGGCGAGCTGCGCGACCTCGGTGAGGAGCTACAGGTCGCCGAGCTGCGCAACCTCGCCGACATCGCGGCAGTGGCCGCCGACGGTGCCTCGGTCTACAACACCCTGCTGGCCAGCGCCCGCACGCTTCGGCACGCCGAGCTGTCCGACGCCCGTACCGAGGCCAACCAGGTCAGCGAGCGGATGTCCCGCCCGCTGGCGCTGCTGGTCACCGGACTGACCTTGTTCGTGCTCGTCCCCTTCATGCTCCGCATGTTCGGGATCTCGTCCTGACCGCACCGCCTACCCGGAGGTTTCCCATGTTCCAGCTCACCATCCGGCGCCGGGGCGCCCAGGCCGTCGTGGCGCAGTGCGTCACGGCCCTGTCCGTCATGGCGCTGTCAGTCCTGGCCTGGCTAAGCGCCGATCACGTCGCCGACGACCGAGGCTCGGACTCCTCGGAGAAGGCGTTCATGGTCATCCTGGCCATCGCGCTGGGCGGCGCGGTCAGCGCAGCGGCCATCGCGTTCGTGGCCAGCAAGACGTCGCTGTTCCAGTAGAACCGGCAGCGGTTTCATGCTCGAGGCGCGGACTCCGAACCGTGCGGCATCCTCGCCGCACGGTCCAGTCGCGCGCCCGGGCTCCCGCCGACACCGCGGCCGCGGCAGCGAGCGGGGCTCATCCAGCGTCGAGTTCGCGATCCTGTTTCCCATCATCGTCGCGCTGCTGTTGGCCGGCCCGCAGCTCGCGCTGTGGTACTTCGCCCGGGAAGCGGCCGACGCCGCGGCGCACGTCGGAGCCCGCGCCGCCAGCGTCCACGGGGCGACCGGGGAAGCGGGGCAGGCGGCAGCGGACACGTACCTGGCCAGGCTCGGGACCGGCGCGATCACCCGGTACTCGGTGACCGAGTCCGGCACCGCCACCACGGTCTCGGTGCACGTCACCGCCAGCGTGCCCAACGTGATCCCGCTGCCCGGCTTCGCCCCGACCGTCGATGTCACCGTGGTGCGCGGCAAGGAACGCTTCACCACCCCGGACTCGCCATGAGCCCCGACCTGCAGCCGGCTCCGAACGGCCGCCGACGGCGGTGGCGGGACGACCGAGGCTCGGAGTCGGTGGAGCTGGCGATCCTGCTGCCGGTCGGACTCCTCGTGGTGGCCATGCTCGTGGTCGGCGCCCGGATCGCGGTGGCCGGCGACCGCATCAGCGGAGTCGCCGGGATCGCGGCGCGGGACGCCTCGCTGGCCCGATCGGCCGCCGCGGCCCAGCAGATCGCCACCGACACCGCCACCACCGCACTGACGAGCCAGGGCCTGCACTGCATCGACGTCCAGGTCAGCGTCGACACCTCCAGGTTCACTGCGCCGCCGGGCGCCTCGGCATCGGTCACCGTCGCCGTGACGTGCACCGTCGACCTCTCCGACATCGGAGTTGCCGGCCTGCCCGGCTCTCGGACGCTGCACGACAGCGCCACCAGCCCGCTCGACCCTGCCAGGGACCTGTCGTGACACCCCGCCCGCACGCCAGCGCTGGACTCCGGGACGACCGGGGGTCCGTGGCCGTGCTGTTCTGCTTCATCGTGCTCATCGTCGGCGTCCTGGTCACCGCACTCGTCGACGCCGGGACCGCGATCCAGGCCGCCAACCGCGCCGACACCTACTCGGCTGAGGCAGCCCGCGCGGCCAGCATCGCCATCGGCCCGGTTCCCACCGGCGGCAGCACCGACGCACAGTTGGCGGCGACCGCGGCCCGTTCCTACCTCGACCAAGCCGGCGCGACCGGCACGGTGACCGTCACAGGCCCCGGCATCGTGGAGGTCAGCGTGACGGTCACCGACTCGACACCCCTGCTGGGCATCCCGGTCAGCCAGACCCGCGTGCACACCGCCCAGCTGCTGGTCGGGGTCACCTCCGGTGAGGGCCTGTCGTGACCGGCCACGCCGCCCGCCTGCTCAAGGCCGTGGGCGCCCTCGTGGCGCTGCTCGCCGTCGTCGTCGGCGTACCGGTGCTGATGGCGGTTCTGCACCTGGTCCCGGACAGCCTGCCGTCGCTGGACGAGGTCGACGCCGTCCTGACGTCCCGCGACAACGGGCAGCTCGCCGGACTCGTCCTCGCAGCCGGGGTGTGGGTGTGCTGGGCACTGTTCACCGCCGCGACAGTGGCGGAGATCGTGGCGTACGCCCGCGTACGGCCGGTTCCGGCCCTCCCCGGGCTGGGGATCTTCCAGCGGCCGGCCGCCGCCCTGGTCGCCGCCGTCGCGGTCGGCTTCACCGTCGCTCCACTGGCCGCCGGCGGCCCCGCATCCACCGCAACGGCGCCACCGCTGCCGGTCGCGGCCACATCCACCGCCGTCCCGGCGTCGGCGCAGTACGCCAGCGCACCGGTCATAGCGCAGACACCGGTCGCGTACTCCATGCCGGACGAGCACGCGCCTCCGGTCGCGACCACGACCTACCAGGTGCAGCGCCGGGACACCCTGTGGGCGCTGGCCGAGCGGCATCTCGGGGACCCGCTGCGTTATCCGGAGATCGCCAGGCTCAACCCGACCGCGGTGGGTCCGGACAACGAAATCGTCCCGGGCTCGGTGCTGGTCCTGCCGCCCGACGCGGTCGGCCTGCCGCCGATGGGCCCAGCCCCGACCACCGCGAGAATCGTCGAGGACGTCACGGTGGAACCCGGTGACACCCTGTGGGACCTCACGGAGGAGATCACCGGCAGCGGGCACAACTGGCGCCAAGCCTGGGAGCTCAACCGGGGACGCAGCCAACCCGGAGGTGCCACCTTCACCGACCCGTCGCTGATCCGACCGGGCTGGACGCTGAGCATCCCCGACCCGACCAGTCCCGCGACGCCTGCGCCCAGCGCACCGGCGCCTCCTGCAGCCGAGCCGGCACCGCCCACGACCGAACCGGCACCGCCATCAGCGCCAGCCCCGAGCAGCACCCCTCCAGCTGACCCGACCGCGCCAGGCACCAATGCGCCGCCTCCCGCCACGCCCGGTCCGGCCACCAGCGCCCCGACCTCGTCTCCCACGGCTGCACCGAACAGCGTCGAGCCGTCGCTGGCGAGGCCTGACGAGACGTCGACGGGTAGCACCTCGGAGCTGCCGATGGTCGCCTTCGCCGCCGGCGGTGGGCTGCTGCTGGCCGGGGCCTCGCTGACCGCGCTGCTGCGCTACCGCCGCAGGCAGTTCCGGCAGCGACGTCCCGGGCGCATGATCGGCAGCGCACCACCAGAGCTGCTGCGCGTCGAACGAGCACTGCAGGAGGCCGGCAGCGTCGGCAGTGCCGACGTCACCTGGCTGGACCAGGCGTTGCGGGCGCTGGTGCAGGATTTGGCGAGGGTCGACGCCGCTCGCCTGCCCGACGTGGTGGCGGCCTGCATGACCGACGACGTCCTGACTCTGGTACTCACCGAGCCGGCCTCGGGAGCCCCGGAGCCGTGGACGGTGGATTCGGCCGGCACCCGCTGGTCGATCCGGCGCGATGATCCACTGACCTACGACGAGCAGCGGCGGGCGTACTTCTTCGCACCGTTCCCCATGCTCGCGTCGGTGGGCTACACGGCCGAGGGCGAGCACTGGCTGCTCGACCTGGAACGGGTCGCGACCCTATCCCTGTCCGGGGACGCCGAACGCTGCCTGAACCTGGCCCGGTTCCTCGCTGCCGAGCTCGCGCACAACACGTGGTCGGAGATGCTGCAGGTGACCCTGGTCGGCTTCGGCAAGGAGTTGGCCCAGATCAATCCCGACCGGCTGACCCACACCGACGACGTCGAGAAGGCGATCGCGGCGCTCGACGGCCACCTGGAATCGGTCACCGAGGCCATGCGAATGGCCGACGTCGATGTGCTGTCGGGCCGGATGCGCGACGTGGCCGGCGACGCGTGGGCGCCGCACGTGCTGCTCATCGCTCCGGAAGTTGCCAAGGACAGCGCCGGGCTGGAACGGCTGATGACCGCCATGAAGCAGCAGCGGGCTGGCGGCGCGGTCGCGTTGGTGCTCATCGACGACCCGGACCACGCGGAGGCCGCCCGATGGCAGCTGACGGTCGACGAGGCCGGCATGCTCAGCGTCCCCGCCCTGGGAGTCGAGCTGATCGCGCAGCAGATCCCGGCCGACGAGGCCGCGCAGCTGGCCCAGGTCCTCGCGCTGGCTACCGTCACCGACGACCGCCCGGTCCCACCCTCTCGCGGCGATGAGGCCTGGGACGAGCACGCCGACGCCTGCGGCGGCCTTCGAGTCGACCCGTCCCGCGCCAGCCGGCGGCAGCCACCAGCGCCGGCCCAGGCGGACGACGTGCCGGTGGTCCACCAGACAGGCACCGCGGCCTGGACGACCAACTCGGTGCTACCGCTGTCCGCGCAGACCTACCTGAACCGGGCCGCGACCACCGAGCAGGACGTGCAGGCACTGGCTCCGGCCACCGACGAAGACATCCGCGATCAGGTCGAGGTCGCCGACCCTGCCCTGGACGCCGACCTCGCCGACTGGGCCGACCCGTCCTGCCCGCGGCCGAAGTTGACCCTGCTCGGCCCGGTCGAAGTGCGGGCGCAGGGCGCGCTGCCCGAGCGCAACCCGCGGCGGCAGTTCTACACCGAGATCGTCGCCTACCTGGCCACCCGGCCCGGCGGCGTGACCAGCGAGCGCTACGCCACCGCGATCTGGCCCAACGAGCCCGATGTCGTCGGCAAGACAAAGGTGCGGCAGTCGATCTCGATCGTGCGCGCCTGGCTGGGCGTCAATCCGGCGACCGGCGCGGACTACCTCCCGCCCGGGGTCACCGCCGGCGGGGTCGGCCGCTACCGCATCGACGACGTCCTCATCGACGCCGAGCTGTTCCGCCGACTGCGAGTCCGCGGGCTGGCCCGCGGTGTCGACGGCATCGCCGACCTGCGCGCCGCTCTCGACCTCGTCACTGGGCGGCCGTTCGACCTGCCCGCATCGCGGCAGGGTTCGCCCGGCGGCTACAGCTGGCTGGTCGAGGAGAACTCCCGGCTAGACCACGAGTACGCCGCCATGATCGTCGACGTGGCGCACACCGTCGCGACGCACCACCTCGCCGCCGGCGAGCCCGAGCTCGCTGCGGCCGCCGCTCACGTGGCGCTGAAAGCCGGCAGCTACGAGGACGTGCCCCTGCTCGATCTGGTCGCGGCCTGCGACGCGCAGGACAACCGGGCCGAGGCAGACGCCTACGTTGCCCGCATCCTGGCCAACCACGACGCCGAGGTGGAAGAAGACCTGCCGCCCAGAACCGCCGAGATCCTCTTCCGCCGTCAGTGGATCAACAGGGCCAGCTGACCAACGACGGAGGTGGTCGGAGGTGTGAACCGCTACGGACGGACGACGAACCTCAGAACGTCGCGTAGCCGTGCGGAGGGCCAGTCTCCCGCCCGCCCCGGACGGCCCCGAGCCGACTACCCCAGGTCATTCGCCTTCAGCTTCAGCCGCTGGGCCAGCAACATCGCCGATTCGATCGGCGAAGTCGGCGAACAGTTCTGGATGCGCATAGGGCAGGACTTCCCAATGGAGGTCTTGAACTGAGTCGATGGCGTGGACCGCAACGGCGTCCTGCTGGCGGGTGTGGTCCTCGATGAGGTGCATCTCAAGCGACTGCGCCGCTCGACGAAGGAAGGGGTCGATGCCCTCGGAAGGGATCGCCAAGGGTGTCAGAACGGCATCGCCAAGGCGGTCGACGTAGAAGCCTGCTTGCTTATCCGCGTTGCGCCTACGGGCGGCCTCTTCGAAGGTGATCAAGTCCGCTGGGAAGTAGTACTCCTCACGACGGCTTGCGTCCCAGAATCCGCCCAGACCCGAGGAGAACTGTTCGGCAGCCTGCAGCTTCTGCAGGTGGGGCAGTCGGCGGGTGCTCAACTCGGACGGCAGCAGAACGGTGCCGGACTTTGTGGAGGGCAGGCCGTACAGACCTAGGGGACGGCTCCACTCGTACTCGGCCGCGTCATAGAGCCATCGGGCCTTGGCCAGCTCCTCCATCGCCAGTACCAGTAGCGCCTGCGCCCTACCGGCGCTGCCGTGCGCCGCGAGGATCGCGCCATCCTTCAGCAGCGCGCACGAGTTGGCCATCAGGGTTTTCCACCAGTCCCGGGCGAACTCGGCGCTGACTCGCTCAACCTGTTCATGTTGTGCCATCAACGTCCAGCATCCCCCATCGAGCACGTGCGCGTTCGTCTCCAAGGGCGATTCACGGATCGCCGCTTGCTACGGCGTGTCGACTGCCGCCTACTTCCGTGGGCGCCCGGGTGTCGCTCTAACGTCGCGGCGTGGAGAAGTGGGAGCATGCGGTTCTTCGCTACAAGCAGGACCGCTACGGCACGGTGACGCTGAGACTGAGGTCGGTCGGCGCCTCTACCGTTGCCCCCATGATTATTGAATCGCAGCGCTTCGTCGGCGGGCACGAGGTCAAGCCTGGCGCCCGCATCCCGCACCCCACCAACCTCCAACCGGGCGCTCTGCAGCTGTTCACCGTTTGCGATGAAGTGAATCCGGACCGTTGGCACGCAGAGATCGCAGTACTCGGCAAGACGGTGCTCGCCACTGAGCAGTGCAACACCGACATCCAGGCCGCACGGGCCGCAGAGCAGCAGTTGGTCGACAAGCTGGCTCACTTGCTCGCCGGGTAGATCATCTTCAGCCAGGGCCGAAGTCGCTTCAAGCACCAGACTCGGGAGAACATTCGTAGTGGACGTTGTGGACCAGGGCGCCTTCGTGCGCTCCTGGAGCGTGCAGACGCGCCGCATCGCATGGCTGCTTGGCGCGGGGGCGAGCGCCGCCGCGGGGCTTCCGACCGCAACCCAGATACGCGACGACCTGCTGCTGCGGGTTTACGCCGAACGCCACGGACTGCTCCGGGAGAACCTGCACCCCAATGACCCAAAGGTCGCGGCCGAGCTAGGGGCGTACTTCGACGGTCGCAACGGCATGGTCGCGTTCGGTGCTGACGACGACTACTCCCGCGCCTTCGAGCTTGCCCTGCCTGACGAGTCGGCACGCGCGCGTTATCTGCGCGAACGCCTGGCGGGCAAGCAACCCAGCTATGGGCAGCGAGTCCTTGGCGCGCTGATCAGCGGCGGACAGACCGACATCGTCATCACGACCAATTTCGACGAGCTCCTCGAGACGGCTTCGGCCGAGGCGTACGCGGCGGTCGGTTCACCCGGGCAGCGACGGCTGCTGAACGTCGCGGCCTTGGGAAGCCGGGACCGCGCCCGTGCGGTGCTCGACCCCGACTCCCTGCCCATGCTCATCAAGCTCCATGGCGACTTTCGGGAGTCGTCACTGAAGAACCTCGACTCCGAACTCGCCGAGCAGGACGCAGTCCTACGACAGGCAGTGCACGACCTCAGCCGCACCTACGGACTTGCCGTTGTCGGCTACAGCGGCCGCGACGACAGCATTATGACGATGCTCGAGGCCGCAGCCGACATCGAGGGAGCGTGGCCCGCCGGCGTCTGGTGGTTCACGCGAGACCCCGACCGCACGCCACAGCGCGTCATGGAACTCCTGGACCGGGCCGCGGCCGCCGGCACCTCTGCCTACGTGGTCCGGCTCGGAGCGTTCGACGAACTCCTGGGTGATCTAGCGCTCCAGGTACAGCTGCCAGGCCACGCGCGCACGTTCGTCAGCCAACTCCAGCCCGCCAAGCGGGTGACTCCGGCGGCACCCCCCGACGGCCGCCAAGGATTCCCCCTGATCCGGTACAACGCTCTGCCAATTCTTCAGGCACCCACCCGCGCTCTCCGCGCCTCCTTCGCCGGTCCTGACCACCGGGAGTTCCGCGACCGGTTGAGAATTCAGGAGTACCGCGGCGCGGCCGTGATGAGCGGCGGCTCCCTATGGGGGTGGGGAAAAGCAGAGGCGTTCGCAGCCCTGGCCGGCGGCCCTGCGGAGACAGTCACCGTCGACCTCACCTCGGCGGCACTGGACCCTGGGCTGCACGCCCTCGCTCTCGAAGGGCTGACCAAGGCACTCAGCACTCGGATGCCGACCAGACCCAAGATTACCCGGCGCGAGTACGCGGTCGTCCTCACCGAGTTCGACGATCTCGACGAGCGCCGACAGGAGACTCTGGCCGCGTTCAAGAGGATCTATGGCGGTCACGTGCATGGTCACCTGCGTGTCTCCGATTACGGGTCTAACCGTGATGGGGGACCGCGTGCCTACGCCGAGGCCGTACGACTCCACCTTGAGCACCGTTGGGGCTTGAGCTGGCTGATCTTCACGCCCTTCACTTGGGTCGAACGCTGGGAACGTCCGGAGGGCCAGTTCGACGTGTTCGACCCCGCCACCGACTGGATCCGGGAACGTTGGGTCACCAGAAAGAAGAACGAGACCTGGGCTGAGCTCATCGCAGCCTGGACTGCCGCGATTACTCCGGAGCGCCGCGAGACTCCGCTCCGACTCACACGAGCACTCGGCGGGGACGCCTTCGGTGAGTTCCGACTGGGCCCTACGTCGGCCTACAGCATGAGGGCCCTGTGACAACGACGAAGGTGACCCCAGGGAAGCCCTGGGCGCCACATGCTGTCCTGCCCGAGCCGCTGCTGAAGTTCGACTCGGGATCAGCGCCAGCCACGCATCCCCACCCACTTGTCGGGTTGGCCAACCATGGCCCTTACGCCGTGCCACCGACGGGCAACATCCGTGTTGCCACCATCACGGTTCATGGCCAGCAGCAGACCCTGTATGACTTCCTGAGAAAGGTGACCCAGCCGCACGACCCGAGCGACCGCACCAGCTACGTCCCTCGGTATCCCGGCTTTAGCGAGCTGTTTCATGCCGAGCTGCTGCCGCAGACATCCGCTCATCGCAACCTCTCGCTCGACACCCCAGGTACCGGCAGCGGGGGCCACGAGCGGGTCTGCGAGGCATTGGCGAGGGCGGTCACCCAGCTTCAGACCGTTCGCGACACCTGGGACGTGATCGTGTTCCTGCTCCCACGTGCTTGGGAGCCACTGCGCAGAAGTCCCGACGGAGCCTTCGACCTGCACGACCGCCTCAAGGCTGCAGCGGCACCAATCGGCTGCCCCATCCAGATGATCCGCGAGGATTCAGCTCTGCAGTTCAGGTACGAGTGCTCGATGTTCTGGCGACTTTCGATCGCCTTGCTCTCTAAGTCCGGCGGCGTCCCTTTCCGCATGGTTCAGCCGACGCCGATCGACACGGCCTTCGTTGGGCTCGCGTACGCCATTCGTGGTGGTACCTCCAACGAGTTCGTCACCTGCTGTTCCCAAGTATTCGACTCCGAGGGCGGTGGATTTGAGTTCATCGCATACAACGTCGGCGCCGACCGAGACTTGGAGAACCCGCATCTCACCCGCGCTGAGATGCGCACGGTAATGGCCCGCAGCGCTCGCCTCTACCAGCGTCGACGCGCAGGGGACATGCCCGCCCGGCTGGTCGTCCACAAGACGTCTACCTGGCGCCCCGAGGAAGTCGAGGGCGTCTTCGACGCCTGGGGAGCTGCGGTGCCCGACATCGAGTGCCTTCAGATCAGGGCGGATACACCCTGGACCGGAGTCGCGCTGATTCCCGATAACACCAACCGGTCACGTCCCGACGCGTGGCCGGTTACTCGGGGGACGCTCCAGTACCTCTCCGGCACCGAGGCACTGCTGTGGGTTTCGGGAACAGCGCCCGGCGTCGCTCTACGCGGTGGAAACTACAATCAGTCCGCGAAGGCGCTGCCCACGCCCATCGCATTCTCCCGCGACGCTGGGAAGGGACCGCTCGAGACCCCGGCCCGTGAGATTCTCGCGCTGTCGAAGCTCGACTGGAACAACGACGCTCTCTACGGGCTGACTCCCGTGACGATTTCCTACAGCCAGAAGCTCGCCAAGATGATCGGGCGCGTGCCGTCTCTGCCTGACGGCAGCTATCAGTTCCGACTCTTCATGTAGTTGATGCCCGCTCGGCCTCGGCGGGACGCGCAGGTGCAGTGGATCGCCCGCTCACCCTGAAGGCGTGCGTTGGCTGCCCGCCGGCCGATCGGCTTTCAGCGCATGACGGTGCCCGGTGCTGGAAGCGGTCGTGCCGCCGTCGCCGTCGCACCTCGGTACGTCACCCCTTTGCTTCTCACTTCGTCACCCCTCGGTGCGGGATGCCGAGACTCCCCGGACGCGATAGCGGGGCAGCGCTGGTCACGGGGTGACGCGATCGCCCCCCTGTCACCCCAGCCAAGGGGTGACGACCCGTTGAACGTCTCTGCGGAGCGTCGACGGCATCACACCGATGCCGGAGGACCCGCACATGTTCCACGACCCCACCATCGTCGGCAGCTGGCCGGCGCTCGCCGCACGTCTGGACGGCGACGCCACCCTCGTCCGTTGGGCAGCTACCGAACCAGGCCTGGCCGGGCTGGGCAGCGTCCATGACCTGCTCGGCATTTGGGCCGAGGGCGGCGCGGACGACCGCCGCGACGTCGTGCTCGCCGCGCTCGTCCGGCGGGCCGCTGTGGACGGCGGCCGCGACGACGACGCGCTGCTGCTGACGCTTCACCTGCTCAGCGGACTGGTGCGGACGATGGCCAGGCAGCTCACAGATCTGAGCCCCGACATCCTCGCCGTGGTCGTCGGTGAACTCGCCTGCCAGATCCGCCGCTACCCATGGCGACGCCGACCTCGGGCGATCGCGGCGAACCTGCGCGCCGAGACCCGGCGGGCGGTACTCGCCGAACTGCGACCCAGCAGCCGTTACCACTCCGAGCGGGTCGAGAGCCTGACCGCTACGGGCGACATCAGTCGGATCGCAACTGCGAGCGCCGACGAGGAGGGGGAAGACCTCGACGTCGTCGACCTGCTGCAGTGGGCGGTGCGCTCAGGGGTCGACGCCGAGGACGTCGCACTGCTGATCGCCACCGAGTGCAGCCGCGACCGGCAACACCGGCGCGCCGACCAGAAGGTCGCCACCGCGCACGGCATCACGACGCGCACCCTGTACCGCCGGCGGAGCCGGACGCTGACCGCCTTGCGCGGCATGGCTCCTCAGTACCTGGCGGCTGTCGCGTGAGTCCTCTGCTGCAGGACGTCGACGAAGCCGGCGCCGTGACGGGCGGTGTGGCCAACGGCACCGACGTCGACCCCGACGAGCGACTGCTGTCGATTGCGGAGATCCAGCAGGCTTTCCGCGAGCTGCGTGCCCATCGTCCGCCATTTGCCGCAAGCAGGCCGGCCGTGCCGACGCGTCTCCACGAGCGGTGGGCTGACAGCGGTGACAGAGCGCCTCAGCGAGGCGCGAGCAGGGGTGACAGCGCGCCCGCGGCTGTCACGGGCAGGGGTGACATCGACGCGCTAGGGGCCGACTGGATCACGGTCGTAGCGGCACACGCCGGTGCCGGCGCCTCCACGGTGGCGCTGGCCATCAGCGACGCCGCCGCGGCCACCGACCGGCGGGTGCACCTGGTGGAGACTGCGCATCCCCGACAGTCGGGGCTGATTGCCGCAGCGGCGGCGGAGCTGGGCACCGACGCCGCCGGCGCCTGGCGACGTGGCTCCCGCGACCGCGTCACGATCGACCGCCGCGTCGCTGACGTGGAGCCTGACGGCTGGCCGGTCCTCCCGATCAGCGAGGAGCCGGCGGTCACCGTCCTCGATCTCGGGTTGCCTTCTCCGGAGGACCTGGCCCGGCTGGCCGCCGACCGTACGAGCACCGTCGTCGTCTGCCGGCCGACCGTGCCCGGAGTGCGACTGACCGAGCACGTGCTGAGCCAGCTCGCCGGGCAGCCGGTGATGGTGGCCGTCGTGGGCGCGGCGCGCTGGCCTCAGGTGGTCAAGGCCAACGCTGGTCCGCGGTTCCGCGACTTGCGGTCGAAGGGGCGGGTGGTCCGAGTTCCGATCGACCGACGACTGCAGACCGCCGGTCTGACCGGGGACCAGTTGCCCAAAGGAGTGGAGGCCGCCGGCCGGTCACTGGTCGCGCTGCTGATGCCCGCGGTGCCACTGCAGCATCGGCGTCGGGCGGCGTCGTCCCAGCCGAGCGCGGCGGGGGAGGCCTGGTGAATCCCCACCGGACTGCACATGCAGCGGTACGAACGGCCGCGACCGTCGCCTTCGTCGCCCTGGGCCTGGTCGTGCTGACCGCGGGGCCTGCCACCGCAGCGCCGGAGGAGCTCACCGCGGCGGTCTGCCCGGAGGCGCCGCCGGGAGTGGAGGCCTTTGCCGATCAGGTGACGGCGTGGGTGAAGTGGGGGGTCCTGGCGCTGATCGGGATCGCCGCGGTCGTGTCGCTGGGCTCAGTCCTGGTGGGCCGGATGTTCTCCCATCCGCATGCCTCCCGGTACGGGGCGATGGGCATCGCGGTGGTCGTGATGGTGGCCATCACCTACACGGTCATCCTGGTCATCCTCGGTTCGATCACCGGCAGTGGGTGCACCTGATGCGCCGCCGTCCTGACGTACATGGGAGCAGTGCGCCGGAGTGGAGCCCGGCGCGTCTTCTTGCGGCGCTCGTGGCCAGCGCGGCGGTGGCGCTGGCGGTGCTGGCCGGCCTGGTCCTGGCAGTCATCGGAGGGCTGACCGAAGAGCCGGACGAGAGGGCCCCCGCCCGTCGGGCGGCTAGCGCTGCCCCGGACATGACGCGGCGCGATGCGATGGCCGCCGCCCCGATGCCGACCGCCGACCCGCATGACGCGCTGCCCGGCCCGGTGTCGAACCAGGCTGCCGGCGTTCTCGAGCTGCCGCGCGCCACTGGAGTGGGTCCGGCGGACGTGCCCACCGGCTTTCCGCGGACGCCGGAGGGCGCGCTGGCGCAGCTAGCGGCGATCGACGTGACGGCGATGCAGAGCGGCTCGATGGCGGGCGTGCGACGGGTGATCGCCGAGTGGGCCGCTCCTGGCGGGCCGACCTCAGAGACGTGGTCGGGGGTGGACGGCATGGCGAGCCTGTTGTCCGCAGCGGGCCTGTCCGGTGCCGGGTCTCCGCAGCTGGCGATCGTCGTCCGTCCGGTGATGGGGCTGATCAAGGGCACGGTGGGGGAGGACTTCGCCGTGGTGTGCGTGAACTTCGAGTTCACCGTCACCGTGGAGCAGACCTCCCGAATCGCGATCGCCGACTGCCAGCGCATGACCTGGGCCGGGGACCGGTGGGTCATCGGCCCGGGGGAGGAGCCCGCGCCGGCGCCCTCGGTCTGGCCAGGCACCGAGGCAGCTATCGCAGCCGGCTACCGGGACCTGCGCTATGTCTGAGCAGCGACGCGAAGGGTGTAGCGGTTGGGGGCGCCGACTGGGAGCGGTCCTTCTTCTCTCGCTGGCGATCTGCTTGGTGTCCACAGGTCCGGCGGCGGCCGCGGACCCGATGGTGACGGCCTTTCCGGCCGTTCCAGGGGTGGGCGGCGCGCTGCCGTGCCTGCCGATCAATCCGTTCTGCGTGATCGGCGAAGCAGCCGGCGCGGTGGTCGAAGACGTCTGGGTCAACGCCATGTTGTCGCTGTGGGAGGCCGGCTTGTGGCTGCTAAGCCTGGCGTTCTCGGTGATCGACGCCCTGGCCACTCCGGACCTGTCCGCCGACGGCCCGCTGGCCGCCGTCTATCCGGTGACATTCGGCATCGGCGCGACCGTGGCCGCGCTGATGGCCATGGTGCAGCTGGGCGTCGCGGCGGTGCGCCGGGACGGGCAGACCCTCGGCCGGCTGCTGATCGGAGTGCTGCAGTTCGGGCTGGTCTGGGCCAGCTATATCGGGGTGGCCGCGCTGCTGGTCACCGGCGTCTCAGGACTGACCACCGCCCTGCTGCGCAACCTGCTCGACATCGACACCATGGCCGCCTTCGACCCGTCGATCAGCGTGAGCCGCGACCTGGTCGACGGCACGGTCGCCACCGTGCTGGGGGTCAGTTCGATCTTCCTGCTGGTGCCGGCCAGCGTGGGCTACCTGCTACTGATGCTGGTCCGCGAGGCGGCGCTGATCGTGCTCGCCGCGACCTCGGCGATCTCGGCAGGAGGACTGCTGGCGCAGACGTCGAGCAGCTGGTTCTGGCGGAGCCTCCGCTGGTTCCTTGCCGCGCTGCTGGTTGCCCCGGTCGCCGTGCTCGTCCTCGGCGTGGGAGTGACCATCACCGAGGGGATCCTCACCGGAGCAGAAGAGACGAGCGCCGAGGCCGCGATCGGCATGGCGGTTGTCGGCTGCCTACTCATCCTGCTCGGCGCGATCTGTCCGCTGGCGCTGTTCCGGCTGCTGGCGTTCGTCGACCCGGGCACGTCGAGTGGGGCGGGGTTGCGCTCCTCGCTGGCCGCGTCCGGTGGAGTCGTGGGCGCGCTGCAGAAGGCTGGTGGCGGGCGAGCCGCCGTGGCCACCGCGGCGGCGGGTGCCGCATCCGGTGGGGTGGCTGCCTCCGGTGCAGCGGCGCAGCTGGCCGGCGACCGCGCGCAGGGCGAGTCGACTGCAGACGCGGCGACCAGTGGGCGCTTCGCCGGCGCGCTGCGAGCGCTGGCCACGGGTACCTCCACAGCCGGCCGACTGGCCGCGGGGGTGGCCGCCTCGGCGTCAGACGTGCTGTCGGGCGCCGGCGTCGGGCACACCCACCCGTACTACGGGCAGCCGCTGCCCGCCCGGGAGCCGGCGCGCGGCAACGGCTCCGGCGGAGGGACGGCGACCGGAGGCGGGTACGGCCGCGGGCGCCGTCCCGACGACGGCGGAACACAGCCGACGAGACCGGCCGGGAACGGGCGCGTCCACTATGCCGGAGGCGCATCTTCTGCGGCCTGGCCCGCCGAGCGCTTCGACGGCATCGCACCTGACCGGCCCGGTGAGAGCGACCCGATCGGTCCCGACCAGGACGACGCGCGATGAACGCCGTCCGCTACGGCGACTACTCCCGCGACGTCTCCGGCTGGTTCCTCGGGATGACCGGCGCCCAACTGGCCCTCGTCACCCTCACGGGCGTACCGGCGCTATTGGCCCTGAACGCGCAGGCATGGGGGCTGTTCGCCATCTGGCTGCCGGTGTGGGCGCTGCTGGCCGCCGTGCTGCTGGTCCCCATTCGGGGGCGCGCGGCCGGCCGCTGGTTCGGCGATCTCTGTCTGCACGCAATTGGAGGAGCCATGGGCTGGACGGTCTTCGGCTCCCGGGCCGCCGCCGGGACGGCCGAGGACCTGTCCGCGGCCGACCTGCCCGGAGTGCTCGCCGGCATCCGGACCCACGACGGACCGCCCTACGGGCAGCTGTTCACCCGCCCGGTGATCGTGCAGGACTCCGCGGCGCGCACGTGGGCGGCCGTGGCGCGGATCGACCATCCCGGCATCGGCCTCGCTGAGCCGGCTGAGCGGGACAGGATGGGCGCCGGCCTGGCCGAGCTGTGCGAGATCGCCGCGCGCACCGAACTGATCGACGTCCTGGCACTGCAGGTGCGCACCGTGCCCGACGACGGTGCCGAGCGCGCCGCCTGGGAACGAACCCACACCCGTTCCGACGCCGCGCCGCTGGCCGCCCGGGTGAACGCACTGCTGGGCGCCACTCTCACCCCGGCCGCGGTGCGCACCGAAGCCTTCGTGACCGTCGTCGTCGGTGAGGGACGGATCGGCCGGGCCGCGAAGGAGTCCGGCGGCGGGGTGGACGGCCGCGCTCGGGTGCTGCACGGGGTGATGGCCGAGGTCGAGAGTGCGTTGCGTGGCCCGGTCGGCTGCACCGCCGTCACCTGGCTGGACTCGGCTGCACTCGCTGCCGCGGTGCGCACCGGCTTCGCTCCCGGCGACCGTGGCCAACTGATCGCCGCCGACCTGTCCGCCGCCAACGGCACGCAGCTGGCGACCGGGGTTCCGATGGCCGCCGCCGGGCCCACCCAGGCCCGCGCCGAGGTGCGCCACTACGTGCACGACGCATGGGCGTCGGTCACCGACACGATCCTGCTACCCGACTCCGGGGCGGTGCTCGGTGCACTGGCCCCGGTGCTGGTCCCGGCGACGGCGGGGGAGCGGCGCTGTCTCACGGTGTTCCTCGCCCCGCTGCCGCTGGACCGGGCCACCCGGGTGGTCGGCCGGGAGGAGATGAGCGCCACCACCGGCAACGAGCTGCGCGCCCGCATGGGCTTCCGTCAGCGGGCCCGACAGCGGCGCGACACCGAGCGAATCGGCGCCGCTGACGAGAAGCTGGCCGCCGGGCGTGCGCTGGTCCGCCCGGCCGTCGCAGCCTGTGTCACCGTCCCGGCCACCTGGCCGGTGGACGAGCACGGCCGCCGGCTCGCCGCCTCTATCCGTGCCGCCGGCTTCGTGCCGTTGCGGCTGGACTTGGCGCAGGACTCCGGCTTCGCCGCCGCCGCCATACCCCTCGGTGTGGGGCTGCCCGATCGCAGGGGACGCCGATGAACCGCCGCGGCTCCCGCCGGGGCCGGGACGTCGCGGTCCTGCTCGACGACTTCGGCCACCGGCTGCCCGCCGTCGTCGCCGTCGAGACGGCGGAACGGGAGCGCGGGCCATTCACCGCGCTAGTGCCCCGCCGCGGGCCGCACGGCCGCGGCCGGGGTCGCGCGGTGGCGCTCGCGCCGCTGTCGGTGTGGCGAATGACGTCGGAGCAGACGCCGGTGGTGTGGCCGCTGATCGCCACCAGCGGGCTGCCGCCCACCGGGGCGCAGATGGGCATCGACCTACTGTCGGGCGGGGCGTTCTACTGCGATCCGGTCGGCTGGGTCACCGACGACGACATCTCGGTCACCAACCCGAACGTCGTGGTCTTCGGTAAGCCCGGCCGCGGCAAATCCGCCACCGTCAAGGCCTTCGCGTTGCGCATGGTGGCTTACGGCTACCGCAGCCTCGTCCTCGGCGACACCAAGGACGAGTACGAGCCGCTGTGTCGCGCGCTGGGCGTGCAGCCGTTCGTCATCGGCCACGGACTCTCCGCCCGGGTCAACCCGTTGGCCTTCGGCCCGCTCGGCCACGGCTGGGAGCAGCTCGACGCCGCCGAGGCCCGCCGCCGCGAGGCCATCATGTTCGCCCGCTGGCTTGTGCTGATCCGTGGCCTGGTCGGCTCGCAGAACATGCCCTTCGGCCCCGTGGAGGAGACCGCAGTCGGCGAGGCGCTGCGACTGCTCACCGGCTACCGCAGCGGAGCCACCCGGCTGACCGAGCCCACCATCCCGCAGCTGTGGCGAGCCCTGGACGAGCCCACCGACGAGCTCGTCGCCTGCTGCCGGTACGCCGACCGGCGGCACTTCCTCGACGCCACCCGCACCCTGCGCGACGCCCTCGGCTCCCTCGTCAAGGGCTCGTTGGCCGGGCTGTTCGACGACCACACGTCGATCGAGGTCGACTGGCGCGCGCCCATCCAGTCCCTGTCGCTGTCCCGCCTCGAGCCGCTCGGCGACCAGGCCGTCGGCATCGCGTTGACCTGCCTGAACTCCTGGGGGCAGGCGATGCGCGAGATCGCCGACCCGGGTGACCTGCGCATCGTCATCCGCGACGAGACCTGGCGGCAGATGCGCCTCGGTGCCGAGGCGATGAAGAGCCTGGACGCCAACCTGCGGTTGTCCCGCCGTGACGCCGACGTGCAGATACTGCTCGCGCACAAGCCCTCGGACATGCTCACCGCCGGCGACGCCTCCTCCCAGGCGGTGGCCATCGCCCGCGACCTGCTGCATCTGTGCGACGTCAAGGTGCTGCACGGCCAGGACCAGGCCGTCGCCGACGAGCTCGCTTCCATGCTCGGGCTGACCCCGATCGCCCAGCGGGTGGTCACCGGGTGGGCGATCGCAGGCAAGGGCCGTGCCCTGTGGCTGGTCGGCGACCGTGCGTTCAAGGTGCAGACCGTCCTCACCGCGCCCGAGCTGGCCCTGACCGACACCAACGAGGCCCTCACAGGACCTCCGGCATGAGCGGGACGGCCGAGGGATTGGCCCGGGCGTATGCGAAGCGATGGCTGTGGAAGGCCGCCGCTCCCGTCGCCGTCCCAGTGTTCGGCGTACTCACCCTGCTGTTGATCCCGCTCGCGGTTCTCGCCGCTCCGGAGGCGTCGACGGCGGCGGCGTCATCGTCCTGCTCGATCGGCGGCACCGGCGCCACCGTCGCCGGCATCGAACTGGACGCCGTCCAGATGGGCCACGCGCAGACCATCGTCACCGTCGCCTCGGCACAAGGACTCGGCCCGTACGCGGCCACCGTGGCGCTGGCCACCGCTTACCAGGAGTCGCGCATCCGGATGCTGGCCAACGACGGCAGCAGCCCCGAACTCACCGCCGAACAGGCCGCAGTGACCGCCACCAGCCTGACCTACCCGCACGACGGGCTCGGCTCGGACCACGACAGCGTCAACACCTTCCAACAGCGCTGGACCGCCGGATGGGGCACCGTCGCCCAGCTGATGGACCCCGTCTATGCCGCCGAGGCCTTCTACCGCCGGCTGGTCGAGGTACCGAACTGGCGGACCATCCCGCTCACTCAGGCGGCCCAGGCCGTGCAGATCTCGGCTGCCGGCGGCGCATACGCCCGCTGGGAGCCGCTCGCCCGCGAGCTGACCGCCATGCTGTGGCCCGCCGCCCAAGCCACCGCGGCCGACGCGAGCGGTGCGGCGGCCGGCGTCTGCCCAGACCTGCCGGTCCCGGCCGGGTCGTGGATCCGCCCCACCGCCGGCACCGTCACCTCCGGCTACGGGTCCCGCTGGGGCACCCTGCACGCCGGGGTCGACATCGCCGGCCCCCGCGACAGCCCCGTCTACGCCGCTGCCGACGGCACCGTAGTTCGGGCCGAGTGCACCAGCGCCTACTGCGACCGCGACGGCACCCTGAGCCTGGCCGGCTACGGCAACCTCGTCGAACTCGACCACGGCGGCGGGGTGACCACCCGCTACGCGCACCTGTCGGCCTACACCGCTACAGCCGGCCAGCGCGTGAGCGCCGGGGCGCTGATCGGCTTCCAAGGGTCCACCGGCAACAGCACCGGCGTCCATCTGCACTTCGAGGTCCGCCTCGACGGCGCGTTCGTCGATCCCGTGCCGTGGCTGGCCAGCCGCGGCGTCGACCTGCATGCAGCCAGCGCCGGCTGACCGGTAGAGAGGAACCAGGACGTGGACATCAACCACCGGCTCAGGGCTGGCGCGTGACGACGCCCTTCCGGCGTCGCGATCCGCAGCCAATTGCCCGGGGATGGGAACTGGCCGTCGCCGCGGCCGGTGGCGCCCTGATCGCTGTCGCGTTGGCGGCTCTGGTCGGTCTCGGGCTCGCCTCGGCGTTGTGGGGTGGTGGCTGGGTGTGGCCGCAGGGCACCGAGACGATCACCCACGTCCTCGGCGGACTGCTGGACGGCAACCCCGGCCGCGGCCTGCCGCCCGACCAACTGCGTCGGGTCGCCGGGCCCACCCCGGTGTACGCGTGTGTTGCCGTCGCCGAGCTCGTCCTGCTGACCGCCGCGGTCATCACCGCTGTCCTGGTCGCCCGCCACCGGCGCCCGGGCGACGCCCGCGGCGGCATGGCCACCCGCAGGGAGGCCGAGCAAGCCCTCGGGTTGCGCCAGCTCCGCGACGGGCGAGCGGTCATCCGCCCGGACCGATACCCGTCCAGAGGCAGCCGAGGCCGTGTCCATCGTCTCCTGTCCACAGGCGGCGACGCGATCCGGGGTCGCACCCACAGATCCGTCCCGAGCACCACTTCCCGATCGACATCCCCAGCACCGTCGAACCAGGCACCACCCGTCCGCACCGTGAAGGAGACCCCTCGATGAGCTCGACCGACGACGGCCTGAACGCCGATCTTCTCGCCGCCCGCGCCGAGGCTGCGGCACTGTTCGCCGCCGCTTCCCGGAACGACCAGGCCGGACCGACAGCGCAGCTCCACTGCCTCGCCGCAGCCACCGCCCTACGCGCACCCAGCGGCCCGGTGCCCGCGACCGCCGACGCCACCGACCCCGACCGGCTCGTCGAGCAGGCGCTGCGCATTCTCGGCAACCTGCCCGCTGACGACTTCGCGCAGCCCGACGTCCTCGCCGCGGCTCAGCACGGCCACCGCGCGCTGCGTGCGCCACGCTGATGGCCACCTCGCTCGGGCAGCTACTCGACGCCCTCGCCGACACAGCGCGGACCACGGACGACAGCGCAGCCGCGCGCGCCGATGCAGGCACCGCCTTGGGCCACCTGGGTCGGGCGCTGACCCACCTGCGCCGCGACGGCGTCTCCCCGTTCGCCGGCGATGGCCGCGAACAACAGGTCGCTGCCCTGGCTGCCGCCTGCACAGAGCTCGGCGTCCGCGCTCCGGCGACCGAGTCGGCGTTGACGCGGTTGGCGGCTGCCGCGGCCGACACCGTCGGCGTCCTGTACGACCACACCACCGTGACCAGCCGGTGGGCCGTCGCCACCGCCGTAGCCGAGACAGTGACGCCGCTGGCCGAGGTGGTCGCCCACCGCCTGCCTGCCGGTCCGGCGACGCAGTGGCACACCGAGGTCGAGCGTCAGGCGGCCCTGGTCCAGCAGACAGCCGCGCTGCAACCGCCGACACGCGCGGACGTCGCCATCCTCGACCGCCCCGTTCCAGGTCCCGCGGTCAATGCGTCCGTCGACCCGGCACGCGTGGTCCCCGATGCCATCGGCGTCCTACTCCAGGCCACGGCCCGAGCGAATGATCCGCCGTCGGTCACCGAGGTCCTGGCCTACACGATCGCCGCCCAGACACTCAGCTCCGCTGCGGAGCGCCTCGGCTCGACCGACGCACCACCGGCAGGTCAGACGACGGCGGCCGACGCCTGGCGCGCCGTCCGAGCATCCCTGCGTCCGTACGACGACGGTAGCCGCCGCTTCCACCAGCACACACCATCCGGCGTCACCGCAGCCGGTCGCCTCCATGGCGTCCTCCGCTCCGAGCCCGACCCGACCACCTGGACGGCGTCCCTGCGCTCATCGGTCACGTCCGCGGCTCAGCACCTGCCGACTCTCGCCACGCAGCTGCTCTACCGCACCGTCCGGTCCTGGGCGGACAACGGATCGCTGGTCGCCTACGCCCGTGATGTGCCGCCGCGCGAGGAGCGGGTGGCCGCGTACCTGCGCGGATATCAGCCCGGCGGGCTGGTTCGCGTCGACGCGACCGACCTGCAACCGGTCGCCGGAGCCCTGCACAACGCCCGCCTGCTCTCCCTCGCCGTTGCGGACCGGGCAGCCGATCCGGGCGCCCGCGCGATCGCCGGCTTCCCGCGCCGGGCCTGGGCCGCGAATCGGGCGCTGCTCGACGACCCGCAGACGCCGGTCGCGCTCAGCGTGGCCATCCAGCAGGCCCACCAGCAGCTGCAGGCGGCACGAGCCCAGCGGTCCGGGCCGAGCCGGGCACGCTGAAAGGAGAGACGGATGCTCACGTCAAGGTTCGACCCGACCGACGTCGGCTGGCGGCTGGGCCGCTCCTCCCAGCCGCACGGGGTGGAGCTGTGGTGCCGGTATGACCGCACCACCGGCGTCTACGGCGAGCAGGGGTCCGGCAAGACTCTCGACCTGCTCGCTCCCGCCCTGCTGGCCCACCGCGGCGCCGGCCTGGCGACGCTGACCAAGGTCGACGATTTGCTGCTGACCGCCGGACGACGGCAACGGCCCGCTGGCCCCGACGAGCCGCCGCGCCCGGTCGCGGTGCTCGATCCGTTCGGTGCGGCACCGGGATTGCCGGAGCTGGTGTGGGATCCGGTCGCTGGCTGCGTCGATCCTCGGATCGCCGAACGACGAGCCAAGGCGTTCGCCGCCGGCACCGTCGCCGGCGCGGTCACCGGCGGCCGGCAGGACAACGCCGCCCGGTTCTACGCCGCGGAGACCGCCAAGGTGCTGCAAGGATTCCTGCACGCGGCGGCACTCACCGGCCGCACCCTGGAGCACGTCCTGGAGTGGGTCGCCAACCCTGTCGCCGCCGAGCAGCCCGCCGAGATCCTGCAGCAGCATCCGCACGCGGCCCGGTTCTGGGACGGGCTGCTGGTCGGCGCGCTGCACGGCAGCCCGGACACCGTCGGCAACACTGTGACCACCGTCCAGCAAGCGATGGCCCTGTTCTTCCAGCCGGACATCAGGGCGCGCTGCGTGCCCTCGCGGGGACGGTCGGCGACCGACCTGGCCGACCTCATCGCCCGGCAGGGAACGGTGTACCTGCTCGGCCGTGAGGATCCGTACGCCTCGGCGGCACCGCTGATGACCGCGGTCGCGGAACACGTCCTCGACACGGCCCTGCAGGTCGCCACCACCTCGCCGCACGGGCGGCTGACCCCGTGCTTCCTGGCTTGCCTCGACGAACTGCCGTCCACCACGCCGCTGCCGACCCTGCGGGTGCGGATGGCCAACGAACGCGCGCTCGGTCTGTCGTTCATCTACGCCGCCCAGACCTGGAAACAGATGGTCGTCTCCTACGGCGAGGACGAAGCCCGATCGCTGTTCGGGCTCACCAACAACCTCGTCATCTTCGGCGGCGGCAAGGACGTCCACTTCTATCGGGAACTGTCCGACCTGCTCGATGACGTGCGGATCAGCCGGCGGACCGTCACCGAGGGGCCCGGCGGCATGGGCACGTCCCGCTCGGGTGAGGACGTGCGGGTGTTGCGCCCCGGCGACATCCGTCGCATCCCCGAGCGGCACGCTCTCGTCGTCGCAGGCACCGCGCCGCCGATCATCGCCCGGTTGCGGCGCTGCCTCGACGGCAAGGACGGTCAGCAGCTCACGACCGAGCTCGACGCCGCCCGTGCGCGTGTCAGCCACGCCCGCCCCGACACCGACGACGTCCAGCAGCGCACGGCTGCCGCGCTGGCCTACGCCCGCGACCACCGACTCGTCCCGAGCCGGCACGTCCAATCGGCCGACCCGCCGGTCGCACCGCAGTCCGAGACGCGGTCCTGGTGATCGTCCTGCCGTTCCCACCGCCACCCCTCGCGGTCCTGCGTGCGCTCGAACTGCTGGGGAACGCGCGTGGAGGCGACCGCGGGGGGGCGGCCCGAGCCGGCGCCCTGGCAGACCTGGAGCGCCCCTGGGAGCCGGCCGCCTGCACCGGGGAGCTGGGCGCAGCGGTCTGGAGCTGGTGTGACGACGTCGTGGCATGGATCAACCACGAGTACGCCTGGCGGCCCGCGCAGATGGTCCCGGCCTGCTGGTCCCACCACCCGCACATCGCCCGGGAGCTGCCCGTGCTGGCGGTGCTGCGGTGGGAAGCGGAGAACGCAGCAGGTCCCCAGCTGATGGAGGAATGGAACCGCTACGCCTTTCCGATGTTCTGCGACCGCATGGCGCAACGGCTCGGGGAGAGCACCTGCCGCACCGGCCGGCATCAGGACTGGCCGGCCGAAAGCCGCTACATCGCCTTCCTCGAGGCCTCGCCTCGATGATCAGCGCAGGTGCCAGCGGCTCACCGCGACGAAACGGGCGGACCAGGGCCAGGAAAAGACGTAGCCCCGGCGACATGACCAGAGATCAGCGGTCCACCGGGGCTTTCGCGGTCACTGTACGCCAGGATGGATCGTGATGACAACGCCGACGCCGCCGGCCTTCCCACCGGCCGGTCGGTGGGTGGAGGCCTGGCTCAGTGCCCCGCGATTCGCGGTTTACCTGGCCTCCACCGGTACGGACCGCGACCGGGCGTTGGCGCTGTACGAGTGGAACGCTCAACTCAGCGCTGCACTGTTGCACGACCTGGCGCACGTGGAGGTCGGGCTGCGCAACGTCTACGACGTCGCCCTCTCCGCGCGCTGGCCCGGGCCTCCGCACTGGACTCTGGCCGCAGACACCGTCTTCGCTCCGGTGTACCGCACCCGGGGACGACGCCGCGTCGACGTAAACACCAGGCCCCGGGACAGCCTGCGCCACGCGATCGCCAACGCCGGCGGTCCGACCGCACCGCCAGGCAAGATCGTCGCTGAGCTCATGTTCGGCTTCTGGCGATACCTGAGCTCAGCGGCGCACGAGAAGACGCTGTGGGTGCCCGCGTTGCACCGCGCCTTTCCACCGGGCACCGACCGCGCCGTCCATGTCGACGGCCCGGTCGGCCGCCTGCACGACCTGCGCAACCGCGTGGCCCACCACGAACCCTTGCTGACCACCAACGTCGCCGGCCGACTGGCTGACCTGATCGCTCTCGCCGGCCGGCTCGACCCTCAGCTGGGCCAGTACCTGCAGGCCACCAGCGCGGTCTCGAGCGTTCTGGCCGCCCGGCCGTAAGGGCGCAGGTTCCGGCCGAGCGGCGCAGTAGACGCTGCAGCGGTTGGTCCCGCCAGCGCTGGGGGAACGCCGTGGTAGCGCTGCGCCAGGCAGTGTTCGCCTGACCGGCCTCAATCAGGGAGGCTCCCGTGACTTGGAGCGTCGCAGCCATCCCCGTACCCAGAGGCTGCCTCGTCTTCTTCGCCGACAGCTGGCTTGATGCGGTGATGATGTGCATGCGCGTGGGGTTGGAAGGCCGATCCGTCTTCCGCGTGGTGATATGACCACGGAGACGAGGCGGTTACCCTTCGCGTGGCCGCCACTCAATGCAGGGAGGCGAGGAAGACGGCGCTGCCAGCTCCAGACGAGCACTTGCTCTGGGCTCTTTCCGGTAACGAGTGTGCGCATCCTGAGTGCGGTCGGCGGCTGATGCAAGTCATAGACGGGGCCCTAGTCACTGTGGGTGAAGTCGCTCACATCCACGCTCAATCGACCAACGGCCCACGGTATCGGCAAGACCTGCTGCCGGAGGACGTGGATTCTGCGGCCAACTGTCTTCTCTTGTGTCCCGATCACCACAAGGCTATCGATCGCGGTCGACCACTCCCGGACGCCGAAGTGCTACAAGGGTGGAAGCGGCGACACGAAGGTAAGGTTGCTCGTGCCAGGGCGTCTCTCACCAGTCTCGCTTTCCCTAAGCCAGTGCCCGAGTATCAGACTCGTGATGAACTCACCACAGAAATCGAATGCGGGTTGGCGCAGGTCCATGCCGTCGTACTGGCGGGACTGTCCGGTAACGGCAAGACGCAGATTGCCGCGGACTATGCGATGCGCACTCAACGTCATCGTCATGTCTGGTGGCTGCGAGGAACAACCCTCGAAACATTGGATGCGGACACGAGCGCACTAGGGCGTGACCTGGGCGTCGACAGGTGGCCCGACGAAGACCCTATTCGTTACGCTGGCAGGATACTGAGCGCGCTCGCTTCGTCGGAGGCGGGCCTGCTAGTCATCGACGACCTTGCCGACGAGGTCCTCCCTCTTCTTCAGTATGTGACCTCAAGTCTTGACTTGATAATTACATCCAAATCGCAAAGCTGGCCAGGCTATCCCGTAGTTCGCATCCCCATAGTAGACGCACAGGTGGGGCGCGGGATCTTTAGGTCCATTACAGGCCGAGTGGTGGATTCAGAGATCGAGGACGCGATCCTCGATCTATGCGCTGGCTCTCCGTTGGCAATCGCCCAGTCCGCCTCGTATCTCGATGAGACAGGCATGGACGCCGGTCGCTTCCTCGGCCTATTTGCCGCCAGTCGGGCCCGATTGCTAGACAGGGGAAAACTTTCGGGGCATGGGGGGCTGGCTGCATCCGTAAGGCTGTCTCGCGAGGCCTTGGACGGGACGACGCGGTCCGTCCTTGACCTTCTTGCCGTGCTAGGCCCTGGACCTTTTCCTATTGTCGCTATGCCAGAATTGCAGACACTACTACCAGCGCTCGGCGACGATTTAGCTCTAGAGGACCACTTGGCCTCGTTAAGAAAGTTCTCCCTCATTGAGCGTGGGCCGAAGGGTGTAGCCCTTCACGAGCTGGTTCGAGATATTGCGCGTGAGGTGCAAGGCGCCAACGAGCGTCGTTCCGCTGTGGTGCTGGCAGCCGCAGCGCTGCATGTTCTGGTGCCGGAGGATCCGTCACGTGATGCTGATCTGGTGGAGTTCGACTCTGTCGCCGGCCACGTGGACGCAGTCCTTGGGGAGTTGCGGGGCGAGGCTGCAATAGCGCCGCCCTTCACCGGCTGGCTAGCGAACAAATTCGGCCTCTACCTTCAAGCGCGCGGCCAGGATCGAAGGGCGGAAACGGTATTCCGCTCTGCTATCGAGGTCGTCGAGCGCGGGAGGGATGAAGATCGCTACGGGTTGGGTTCGCTGTATCACAATCTAGGGACAATCCTACAGGATGACGACAATCTAGATGGTGCCGAGGATGCCTTCAAGCACGCGCTAGACCTCAAGCAGCGCGAGGATGCAGATTCTCTACCGGCAGCCATAACGCTCTCCTCTCTCGCGATGGTGCAGTGGAAACGGGGGAACTACGCGGAGGCGCGTCAGCTGTTAGAGCGGGCGCTTCTCGTCTATGAGAGGGAGGGCGATGTCCCTCGAGCTGCAGATGCACTGCAAGACCTTGCAGGAATCATAAAGACCGCCGATCCTGCGGCCGCGCTGCGGCAGCTTCGAGAGTCCGTGACCCTTGCGCGGACCGCCGCGGTCGCGTGGCCGGAAGTGTGCATAGGGCTTGGGCGCATAGCGGAAGTTCACGAGGACGACGGAGACTTCGACGCCGCGCTGGGCTGTCTTGATGAGGCAGTTGAGATCTCCAGGGCGAACTTGGCAAATCATCGGCTTGCTTCGGCGCTTGCACAACGGAGCCATCTGAGAGCAGTGCGAGGCGAACTCCCCGAGGCTATTGCCGACGGCGAGGAAGCACTGTCGGTGATGGTGATGGTCGAGCCTGCCGGGGGCCTTGGTAGCGGAAGAAGGCGCGGAGACCTTGGAATCGTCCACTTCCAAGCAGGAAACCTCGATAGGGCCGTTGATCTGGTTGTTGAGTCCTATACCGAGATATCACGCCTCGTAAGGCGCGGGCATCATTCGGAAGTTATAGCGTTCGGCATCCTGTGTCGGGCGCTGGACTTCTGTGCGGGTCGACCAGACCTACTTGCGCGGCTAGTAGGACTGCTCGAAGCGGTCGGGGAGCAAGAAGCGCACGACTAATGCGGGCCTCAACGCTTAGCGGATACGATCCGTCGCCACACGAGAGCAGGTTCCCCTGCCGCCGCCTTCAGGGGACGGGCTGCCTGGCGGTGGCACGAGCTTTGAGAGGCACCTGCTCACGAATCACAACCCTTGGCGTGGCCGCGGCCGAGCTGGGAGGCGAGGGATTCGGCCCGCGGACGCACCTCGCTGGGCTGCCTGCACACTGTCGCCCAGCGTTTCCGGCCCTGTCTCTCTGTGGGACATGCCGGGGACGGAGGCCTCCACCCTCGGGTCAGTGGCCAGCTCGGGCAGCCGATCGGGCGGCCTTGTGCGGGCCGGCACGTGAGCATCTTCGGTCCGCGCTCGAGCGGCGTCGAAGACTTCGGACAGTGCGATATCGGGCGCGATGCTGGTGCGGGCCACGACGTGGGTGAGGTGCGCCGGCCAGCTCTCGGCGGGGAGGGCGGCGATGACCTCGGCGGCGCGGCGAGCGGCGTGGACCTGGCCTTCGACGGTGTCGAACCGGTCGGCGTAGACGGCGACGCGGGCGTCGATGAGTGCGCTGGCCAGGCTGTCGGAGGCCGCAAGGGCCCGACGCAGAGCGGCGGCGCCGGCCGTCTGCAGCAGCTCGGCGGGGTCCTTGCCGGTCGGAATGGCGAGGTGGCGGGGATCGTCACCACGGGCGGTGAGCTGCCAGAAGATCCGCTGGGCGGCCCGCTGTCCAGCCCGGTCGGCGTCGGTGGCGACGATGATCCCGGGCTTTCCGCCGCCGATGAATGGGCGTAGCGCGTCGGCCTGTGCGTCGGTGAAGGCCGTGCCCAGTGGGGCGATGCCGACGTAGTCGCCGTCGCCGGCGAGGGTGACTGCCAGCGCGTCGAGGGGGCCTTCCACGAGGACCGGGACGGCACCGCCGGTCAGCGCGGTGGCGCCTTCGGTGAGGCCGTACAGCTCGTGGCCCTTGGTGAACAGCGCGGTCTCCGCGGTGTTGAGGTACTTGGGGCCGGCGGGGGTCCCGTCCTCGTCGTGGTCGGGGTTGCGGCGGCCGATCCAGCCGTGGATCCCTTCGCCATCGCGGATGGCGAAGACGAGCCGGTCGCGGAAGCGGTCGATGACCCGGCCGGTGGATGCGTAGCTGCCGAGGCCGGCGGCGACGATCTCGGCGTCGGTGGCGCCGAGGCGGCGCAGGTGGCTGGTCAGTGCGGTCCAGCCCACGGGTGTGTAGCCGAGGGTGAACGGCTCCTCGTCGGCAAGGTCGGTGCCGAGCCGGTCGGTCAGGTAGGCCGGCGCCCAAGAGTCACGGAAGTGAGCGGCGAAGAAGTCGGCGGCCTGCTGGTTGAGCTCCAGGAGACGATCCCGGTCAACGCCAACTCCCTCTTCGTCAGCCCGGTCAGTTGCGGCTAGGTGACTCGGGTTGGTGGCCCGGCGGTCGGTTGGTGTCGAGACATGATGTTCGTCACCGGCCGGGTCGTCCCCGTACAGGTCCTCATGGAGAAGTTCGGTGTCGTCGGGTTCGACCAGACCGGCCAGCCAGTCGTCGGCGGCTACTCCGTCTGCAGTGGGCAGCTGATCGAGGTCGATCGGCGGCGTCGGCGCGTGTGCGCGTGCGGCGGACGCTGGGTCGGTGAGCACGCGGATCCGCCACACCAGGGCGGTGGCCAGCTCATCCGGGCGCAGTTGGTCGTCGTCGGGATGACCGGCGCGCAGCAGGTCATGGGCCGTGGACAGCACCTGGTCGGGCTGCCAACCGGCGGGGCGGGCAGCGGTGACGGCGGCGACCAGCGCGGGCCAGGCAGGGTCGGCGACCACCCGCTCGGCTGCTTCAGAGCCGAGGACGCTGGCCAGAACCGGGGTCCAGTCCGGGCGCAGCGTCTCCGGGACGTAGGAATCGGTGGCGGTCATCGCGGCGGGGGAGAGGTGCCGACACAGGCGCCACCACAGCGCGGCGGCGGGCTGCTCGTCCGGCAGGGGACGTTCGGCGGCGACGGCCCGGGCGAGCGCGGTGATGTCGATGCCGACGCGGTCGGCGGCGGCGAGCCGCTCGGCCAGGACCGGCCAGTAGGGGTCGCCGGCGATGCGTGGGTCGATGCTGTCGACAAGCGGTGCCCAGCGCGCGGTGAGCGCGCGCCCGTCGCCGAGCAGCCGCGTGACGCGGTCGTCAAGCGCCCGCTGGGCCCGGGCGTCAGCGGCGCGCGGCAGCGCCGGGCCGGTGGGACGGCGGTCGGCGTCGTCAACGCTGTGGGCGGTGCGCCAGACGGCGAGATCGGCGACCAGCTGGGGATCGCGGTCGATGAGCGGAAGCGCCCACGCGGGAGCGCTGGTGGGGGTCCAGGCGCGTGCACGGGCGGCGACATCGACGGCCGGTGAGCTGACCTGATCGGCGGAGTCGGCGAGGTAGGGGCCCCACTCGAGGTCGTCGCCGAGCGTCTTCGGAAGGCCAGGCAGCCACGGCAGGGGGCCGGTCCCGGGTGAGTGTCGTCCGGTGGGGTCGATACGCCAGTCCAGGACCGCGGCCACATCGCGGGCGTCGTCCAGACGTCGATCCGAGGCCAGGGCCTGCCGGAGGACGTCGGAGGGATCACGACCGGAGACGGCGCACAGCGCCAGGTGCGCGCGCAGGACGGGGTAGGCCGCCTGCGTGGTCAGGCCCGGCATCGCGGCGTCGGCGGCAGCGTCGATGGCCTCGAGCACCTCTAGGCCCAGGCGCTCCTCCGCGGCGGTGTTGAGCGCGTCGTAGTACCGATCTGCGGCGCAAGCAAGCAGAGCGGCGGGATCGGTCAGCTCGCGGGCCTGGCTGGTGGCTGAGGTCGGGGCGCCGTCGCGAGCCAGCACACGAGTCAAGACGTCGACGGCGGTGGGCGGCAGCAGCGCGTCGCGGGTGATCACGCTGTGCGGGTCGCCGTCGCTGGCGGTGGTGAGGAAGAGGTGGTTGGCGTGTCGGCCGCGGGTCAGGGCGACGTAGAGCAGTTGGCGCGACTCTTCGCCGGTTGCGACGGTGTAGCAGGTGTCGGCGGTGAGGCCTTGCGCGCCGTGCACGGTGGTGGCGTAGCCCAGGCTGACGTGGTCGCTGACGTAGTCGGCGGGCAGGGTGAGGCGCCGTCCGGTGCGCTGGTGGACGACGTCGAGGGCGCCGGTGTCGCGGACGGCGGTGACCGTGAACCGGTCGCCGTTCTTGACCCAGTCGGTGGCGCCGATCGGGAGGGTGCGCTCGTTGCGGCGGGTGATGACCGCATCGCCGGCGGAGGCCTGCGAAGCGTCGGCGAGGGTGACCTGGGGACCGATCGCGCCGTTCTGCTGGGCGAGGCGGTCGCGGCGGGCGCGGGTGTTCAGTTCGGCGACCAGCTCGCGGGTGGGCGCCAGCATGATGGCGTCGCGCCCGGCGGCGCGGTCGTTCGACCAGGCGGTGTAGGCGTCGTCGGTCACCGTGGCCAGGTCCCCGACATGCACGCGTCCGTGATCGATGTAGTAGGCGAGGGCGGCCGGGTCGCCGTCGCGCAACGCCAGGGACGCGGCGCCCTCGGCGTGGTCAGGAGCACCGGTATCGGGGTCGGTGAAGCGCAGGACCTGCGAGAGGGTGACCGCACCGTGAGCGGCGGCGATGTCGCGCAGCACTCCGCCGGCGCCGATCGCCGCCAGCTGCTGGTCGTCGCCGATCAGCCGGACCGACCCGCCGGCCTCGGTGATGAACGCGATCGCCCGGGCCAGGTCGAGGGTGCTGGCCATGCCCGCTTCGTCGACGACCACGAGGCTGTCCGGGCCGATGCGCTTGACCCAGGGCGGGACGGCGTTGCCGGTGGATAGTGCGTGGATCAGCTTGGCGAGAGTGTCGGTGTCGGTGCCGACCTCCTCACCCAGCGCCGCCGCCGCAGCTGCCGAGGGAGCAAGGCCGACGACGTTGCCACCGTCGGCCCGCCATGCCGCGGACAGCGCACGCAGGGCGGTGGTCTTCCCGGTGCCTGCCGGGGCCAGTGCCAGTTGCACCCGGGTGCCGGAGGTGGCCAGCTGGCGGACCAGCTGCACCTGGCCGGGGTTGAGCTCGATCCGGTTGGCGGTGGACTCCAGCAGTGCGACGTCGACGGCCGCAGCCGGCACCACGCGTCCGTCACGGCGTCCGGCCGCGGCGAGGATGGCGCGCTCGGCGGCGAGGATCTCGGTCGAGGTGTACAGCGCCGAACCGGCCACGGTGTAGACGGAGCTGCCGTCCGAGCGGCGTAGCGCGGCTGGCTCGGCCACCGGCTCACGGCTGCCCAACGGCGTCGACAGGGACAGCGCTCTCTCGACGACGGCGTCGGTGGCTCCGTCGAGGTCGGTCAGCCGGATCGCGGCGGCGCGAGCCTGCCGCTCGGCCTCGGCGCGGACGTGGTTGACCTGCCAGGTCGCACGCGAGCTCTGCACCGCCGACAGCACGTGCTGGGCGGTCTGGTCGATCCATCTGCGCGTCGGGCGCTTCGCCTCGGGTCCGCGGCGGGGGGCGAGTGCACCCCGGAGGTAGTCGCGCAGGCCGCTCTCGCCGCCCAGCACCGCCAGCGCCTCGGTGCGCCAGGCGGCGCGCTGCTCGGCGTAGGAGCGGGGCTGGTGCTTACGCTGCCGGGTCTCGAGGTTGGCCCGCTGCGCCAGGGACACGGCCTCCTTCGGCGTCGGCGGTCGCCCGTGGTCGGCCTGGAACTGCGCCGACAGCTCCGCGCGGCGGCTATCGATCGACGCCCGCCGCGACGACCAGAGGCTGGGCAGCTCGCCATCGACGCCGACGATCTCGCGCACCGGGCGCTTGCTTGGGTCGGCGCCGGGACGGTCGGCGAAGCGGACGCCGAGCCGCTCGGTGAGCAGAGCCTGCAGGCGGGTGTTGTACCGCTCGGAGGCGGTGACGTTGTTCTTGTAGAGCAGCCGACCGTCGAGCGCTAGCCACCGCCCGTCGCGGGTCTGCACCTTGTTGCTGACGGCCACGTGGGTGTGCAGATCCGGGTCGCCGGCCCGTGAGTCGCGATGGGTGAACGCCGCCGCGATCAGCCCGCGTACCTCCACCTGCGCCACACCGTTGCGGCCCGTGCGGGTGTAGGCGGCGTGGTCCTCCAACCAGGTCAGGGTGTCTGCCACCGCGTCGGCGTGCGCCTGCTCGATGACGGCTGCGACCTCTGGCGGGGCGATCGCCCACAGCGTGGAGACGCTCTTGACCGGGCTGAACGTCAGGTCGTACCCGGCGACCGCGGTGGTGGCCTGCCGGGAGATGCGGGCCAGATGACCGGAGAGTTCGCGGGCGTCGGCCGGCGGACGCCCGTAGGTCTCGACGAACATCGTCGAGGCCAGCTCGGTGCGGATGCGGGCTCGTTCCTCGGCCGGCACGGGGGTGTCGGCGGGCAGGCCGAGCGCGGTGTTGTGGTCGCGGAACGCCCCTGCCGAGCGGCGGTGGAACACGTTGGCCTGCTCGTGAATCCGGTAGGGCGCGCCCAGGCGGCTGGCCTGATCGACCTGCTGGGGGGTCTTCCCAGCAAGCTGTGCATCGCGCTCGATCTGGTCGGCATTGGGGTGTCGCCCTTCCCCGAACAGCGCGACCATCTGCGCCTCGGTGACCCGGTCACCGACCGTAAAATCGGGCACGGCGGCAAGCCCGCGTCCCATCCAGACGCCCGGAGCCTCGCCCTTCTCGCTGTAGTAGTCGCCCAGGTTGTCGAACCCGCGGGTCGTGGCGTCGTGCGCAGCCACCTGGCGGGTCAGATACGTGTATCCGTCCCCCGCGGTGAGCTTGTGCAGCGTCATCACGACCCGACAATCGCGAGCACCTCTGCCACGCTCCGGCGCCGCGGCGCATCGACAAGCGGCGGTCCGGGCCGTGATGCATGAGGTGTGTCAGGTCGGAGGGGTCGGGGTGACGCCGGCTCCAGACGTCGGCCTGCTGGGGTGACGCTCGAGCCGGCAGCCGTGTCATGAGGGCGTGTGACGATCCGGCGGTCGGTCAGCTGAGAGAGCGGAGGAAGCGGTGGCCAGAACGGTGAGTCGGCAGGCGGCGGCGCTGACGAAGGCGCGGGAGCGACGACGGGCCCTGGACGCCGCCCGCGATGAACACGACCGTCGGGTCGAGCAGGCGACGGCCGAGGCGCTCGTGGCCCTGGAGGCGCGACGGGAGACCGAGCAGGGGCTGCAGGCGGCGACGGCGACGCTCGCTGAGACGCTGCGCGCCCTCCTGGCCGAGGATGTCTCGGCTGAGCGGGCGGCCGCGCTGCTGGAGATGGATACCGCCGAGGTACGGCGGCTGACGAAGATGACCGAACGGCCAGCGGCCACTCCGGCGAGACCGGTGGCCACGGGGAGCTCCTGATCGGCGCAGCCGAGCCGGCCCCATGGCCCAGAGGCAGCCGAGGTGACTCCAGTGGTCCCGCCGGCGGCGGTCGAGGACTCGCAAGCCGCCACCGGGAGCCATGGAGCGACACTAGGAGCGGCGTCAGCGAGGTCGAGGACTGGGACGAACCGGTGGTGATGAACCCACGGCCGGTGTCACGATGCGCCGGTGGGGCACTTCTGCGGCGACCGGCTGCGGCACGCTCGGCTCGCCGCCGGGTTGACCCGCGAAGATCTCGCCCAGCAGGCCGGCGTGCGCTCGGCCGACCGCGTCCGGGACTGGGAGCGGGGCGCGCACGCACCGCAGGCGCGGTACGTGCCGCGGCTGGCAGCCGCCCTCGGCGTTGACCCGGTCGCTCTGTACGACGTCGACCCGGCTCGCCCTACGCTGCGGGTGCTGCGCTTGGCCCGCGGCCTGTCCCTGGAGCAACTGGCCCAGCTGGCAGGCGTGCCGATCATGACTTGCCAGCGCATCGAGCAGGGCCGGGGCCACCGGCACGACCTGACGGCGCTGAACCGGGTGTCCCGCGCTCTCGGCATCCCTGCCGGCGCCAGGACGCGTGACCCGGCGTCAGCTGGTGGGCACGTGCCGTGCAACGACGTCGGCGGGTATCACCTGGCAGACGGCGGCGGGGCTGCACGTGGCCGGGTCCAGGGTGCCCGCCCGGGAGCGGAGCCGTTCGACGTCCGCGCGTAACGCGGTCAGCTCGGCGATGCGCCGGTCGAGGTCGGCGGCGTGGCTGTCCAGCAGGGTGAGGACGTGCTGGCACGGAGCTCCGCTGCTCGCCCGGACGGTGATGATCTCGCGGATCTCGGCCAGGCTGAGCCCGGCGGCTTGGGCCGCTTTGACGAATGCCAACCGGTCGACGGCGTCCTCGTCGTAGTCCCGGTAGCCGGAGGGACGCCGAGCCGGTGCGGGAAGTACGCCGGCGGATTCGTAGAACCGGATCGTCTTGGTCGTCAGCCCGGTTCGGGCGGCGAGCTGGCCGATACGCACCGGCGCACCCTACGACTTGACCTTCCAGCCCAGTGGAAGCCCTAGCGTCGGCTACCAGGTCATCGAGCCAAGCGGAGGAGCGGCACGTGGACGCAGTCGATCTGGTAGTCATCGGAACCGGCGGGGCGGCGATGGCTGCCGGCATCGAGGCACGCTCCCGCGGCAAGTCCGCCGTGCTGGTCGAGCATGGACCGCTGGGTGGGACCTGCCTGAACATCGGCTGCGTACCGAGCAAGAACCTGCTCGCCGCCGCCGGCCGGCGGCACCGTGCCCAGGTCAACCCGTTCCCGGCGGTGCCGACCGGCGCCGGCGACGTGGACATGGCCGCACTGACCGAGCAGAAGCAGGAGCTCATCGACCGGCTGCGGCAGCTCAAGTACGCCGACGTCGCCGAGGCGCACGGTTTCCCCGTCCGGTACGGGCACGCCCGGTTCGTCGACGAGCAGACCCTCGAGGTCGACGGGCAGCCACTGGTGGCGCCTGCGTACGTGGTGGCCACCGGCGCGGCCCCGCACATCCCCGACCTGCCCGGCCTGGCCGGCGTCGACTACGTGACCTCCACCACGGCGATGGAGCTGACCCGGCTGCCGGAGTCGCTGGTCGTGCTGGGCGGCGGCTACGTCGGGCTGGAGCAGGCGCAGCTCTTCGCGCACCTGGGCGTGCAGGTCACCGTCGTGGGCCGGTTCGCGCCGCACACGGAGCCAGAAATCGCTGCGGTGTTGCGTGAGGTGTTCGCCGACGACGGCATCACCGTGGTCGAGGAGCGCGGGGTGGCCGTGGCCGGCAGCGCCGACGGCATCGTGGTCACGACAAGCGGCGGCCGGGAGGCGCAAGGGCAGCGACTTCTGGTGGCCACCGGCCGGTACGCCGACACCGGCGACCTGGGTCTGGAGGCGGCGGGGGTGACGACCGATGAGCGGGGCTTCGTCGTGGTCGACGCGCACCAGCGCACCACGAATCCGCGGATCTTCGCTGCCGGCGACGTTTCTCGGGCGCCGCAGTACGTCTACGTCGCCGCGCAGACCGGGCACGCCGCTGCCGCAGGAGCGCTTGGTGCGCCGACAACCGTGGACTACCGCGGACTGCCCGGGGTGACGTTCACGACGCCGCAGCTGGGCAGTGCCGGCCTCACCGAGGAGCAGGCGCTCGCGCGCGGTCACGCTTGCGACTGCCGGGTGCTCGGCGCGCAGGACATCCCGCGGGCGCTGGCCAACCGGGACACCCGCGGCGCCCTCAAGCTGGTCATCGACGCCGACACCGGCAAGGTGCTGGGCGTGCACGCCGTACTCGACGGCGCCGGTGACGTGATGCTTGCCGCCACCTACGCGATCAAGTTTGGGCTGACCGTCGACGACCTGGCCGACACGTGGGCGCCCTACCTCACGATGAGCGAAGCGCTGCGCATCGCCGCCGGACTGTTCCGCACCGACAAGCCGACCAGCTGCTGCGCATGAGCGGAGGCATCCTGCTTGGGCACTGCGGGTCGGTTGCGTTCGCTCAGGTGCCAGTGTCGGAGTGCCTGGACGGCAGTACGGGGAGCCCGGACGTTCACAAGGACGGGCCAACCCGGTGAGGGCTGAGCGAGGCTCAGCCCCGGACGGTGGGGCAGTGGAACTCCGGTGACGAAGGACAGGAGGGGCGTGGCGGACGAGGAGCGGCGGCCGGGGATGCGTGCGGTGCTGGCCCAGCCGGAATTCCGGCGGCTCTGGGCGGCGCGCACGGTCAGCCAGTGGGGTGACATCTTCAGTTTCGTTGCGCTGGCCATCTTGATCTACCGGCTGACCGGCTCGGGGCTGGGCGTGGCGGGCGTCGTCGTCGCCGAGATCGTCCCGGTGCTGCTCATCGCCCCGATTGCCGGCGTGGTCGTCGACCGGCTGCCCCGCGTCCAGGTGATGGTTGCCGCCGACGTACTCCGTGCCGCCCTGGCCGGCGTGCTGGTGGTCTGGCACGACGACCCGCTGGTCATTTACGCGGTCGCGTTCGGCTTGTCCGCCGGGGCGGCGTTCTTCAACCCCGCGGCCAACAGCGTGTTGCCCTCGGTCGTGGCCGACCGGGAGATCGTCGCCGCCAACAGCGCCGTCTGGACCGCGGCGGTGCTGTCGCAGGTCGTCCTTGCGCCGCTGGCGGGAGGCCTGGTTGCCCTGGTCGGTCCCGGCTGGGCGTTCGGCATCAACGCCGCGAGCTTCGTCGTCTCGGCGCTGGCGCTGCGCGGCCTGCGGCTGGTCGAGCCGCCGGGCGAGGTCGGCCGCCGCCGGCTGCTCGCCGACGCCCGCAACGGCGTGGCCCTGGTCGGCCGCGACCGGCTGCTGCGCGCGCTTGCCATCGGACAGTTGCTGGCCGCGTTGTCGGCCGGGGCGACCAGCGCGCTGCTGGTCGTCCTCGCCGCCGAGCACCTTCGGGCACCGGCGGATGCCTACGGAATCCTGGTCGGCGCGATCGGCGTCGGCGCTGCCCTTGGGCCCATCCTCCTGCTGCGGTTCATCCCCGATCCACGCCGGCCGCTGTACGTGTTCGGCCCCTATGTGCTGCGGGGCGTGGTCGACCTGGTGCTCGCCTCGGTCCGCTCGCTGCCGGTCGCCGCCGCCGTCCTGGCCGTGTACGGCATCGGAACCTCCACCGGCGCCGTCACCTTCAACAGCCTGCTGCAGTCGCACGTCACCGACCGCACGCGCGGGCGGGTCTTCGCCCTCATGGACCTGCTCTGGCAGAGCGGGCGCCTGGCCAGTCTCGGCGTCGGCGGACTGCTCGCCGACACCATGGGGATCCGCGCCGTCTACTACCTCGGCGGCGTCCTACTCCTGCTCGCCGCCGCCGTCGGCTTCGTCGCCAGCCGCACATCCGCACCCTCGCACGAGGCAGCCCCGCGGAGTCCGGACTGAGCAACGGTCAGGCCCGGTTCGCCGATGCGGAGCTCAGTGGCTGGGGCCCGAGCGCACCTGTAGCCCGGTGAGCAGTACACGGATGCGAGCTTCGATCGGGCCTCACCGACTCAACCCCCTTGCCAGCCGGCTCCTCCAGGGTGCGGCTGCGCGGGCGGCTGCACCGACGCCTGCTGCGTGCCCAGCGCCGCTCCGGCGCCAGGGCTCCTTCAGATCACGATCCCGGCGGCCCTGGACGGATCGCGTCTCGATCCTGAGAGCCCTGACTGCACGCTGCACTTGCTTGGCCCACCGGGGTAGTGCGTGTCCGTGCGGTGAGGCGGTGCCTTGGCGAACAGCGAAGATTTCTGGCCGTTGGCCTCGCCGCGAGACTGCCTACCTTCGCTGGTCGGGTCACCACCGTTATCTGATCGTGACAACTATGGCCCTTCGTAGTACTGTCGCGGCCGGTCCGATCGAGCACTTGCCCTTCAACCGAGAGGCCTCGGCCGGACTCCGCCGAACCGTCGTCGACCATCGTCACGACGGACCGGGGACCCACCGTTCCCTTGGGGTGAATCCTGGCGCGCCTACGCGCGCCGGGTAGGGCGTCTTCCAGCCCGAGCCCGTCAGCTAACTCGGTAGGCGGCGCGGAAGAACGGAGCTCGTCGCCTTGGCGACCCTGCGCGTACCACCTGCCTGCGACGGCGCCTCGTCCGACGCACGATCGACTTTCCACTTGACCCCCCGGCAGCGCCGGCCCCTTGCTAGGACCATCGCGGTGTCCGCGTTGGGCGCAGTCGTCGCCCTGGGCGTCAGTTTCTCGATGCCTGCAGCTGTCGCGGCGCCGGGGGCTACGGCACAGTCGGACCGAGACGCCGCTGCGGCGGAGGTGGAACGCATCGAGCTATTGGTCACTGAGGCAGAAGACGATCTGGCGCGCTTCACAGTCGAGGCCGAGGCGGCCGCTGACGCGTCTCGGATGGCACAGGCGGAGCTGCTCGCGGCAGAGGCTGAGGCGGTGGCGGCGGAAGCCAACCTCCAGGCCGCTACGTCGGCGGTGGATCGGGAGCGTGCCGAGATCGCGAACCTCGGCCGGGAGAGCTACATGGAGAACGACGCCTTCGGTACCGCGGCGGCGTTCCTTGACTCACAGGGTCCGGGGGACTTCCTGCAGCGAGCGTCCACCCTCGAACTGCTCGCCGACGACCGCACTGAGCAACTGACGGAGTTCAGGGTCGTGCAAGAGGAGCAGTCTCGGGCCGAGCAGGCGGCCCGGGACGCTGTCACCCAGCGTGAACGGGCAGCCGGAGGTGCGGCAGAGCTGGAGGCCGCCGCCAACGCACGCCTGACGGCGGCGCAGGATGCGTATGACGACGTGATCGCGGAGAAGGCGGCCCTGGACCGCCAACTGCAGCAGGCCGAGATGGAGCTTCTGGCGCTCGAGGGGGCTGCCGATCCGCGGGCAGCCTGGGCCGCGGGCGTGAATGCGGAGAACGCGGAGAAGGACGCTGTCGCCGCCGTCAACGCTGCTGCTGCCGCCAGCGGTCGCGCTGTCCCTCCCACTACCGGACGCGTGACCTCTTGCTACGGCTCCCGTTGGGGAACCATGCACTACGGCGTCGACATCGCCGCCTCCATCGGCACACCCATCTACACGCCGGAGGCGGGGCGCGTTCTGCAGGCGGGACCGGCCAGTGGCTTCGGGCTGGCCGTCTACATCCAGCACGCCGACGGCTCCATCACCGTCTACGGCCACATCAACGCCTACTTCGTGTCAGCCGGACAGCAGGTAGCGGCCGGCCAGCAGATCGCCGAAGTGGGGAACAAGGGCCAGTCGACAGGTCCGCATCTGCATTTCGAGGTGCACACCGGCGGCCTCTACGCTAATCGCAGCAATCCGGTGCCCTGGCTGGCAGCTCGCGGTGTCTCGCTCGGCGGAGGCTGCTGACCGCCGTCGCAAGACCCGTCCTCGAGTGTCATGGGGTCGGGTGCTGCCACTAGGTAGCCTCGTAGGACGCCCGCCCTGATGTCACCGATGGCCTGTCGGCGGAGAACTTGTCACCGGAAGGCCGCATGTCTCCTCACCGCCTACCCGTCATGGCCGGCGTCGTTCTCCTGTCCCTCGGGTTGGCTGCTTGCACTCCGGATTCGGACGCCAGTCGCGTCGCGACCGCGCCCGTCACTCAGGAGTTGGGGGTGGAGCATGTGCACGGACTCGGGATTGACCCCGCCGACGGTGTGCTCTACGCCGCCACTCACTTCGGACTGTGGCGCATCCCTGAGCAGGGCGAGGCGACGAGGGTGGCTGACCGATACCAGGACACGATGGGCTTCACCATCCTCGGTCCGGGCACGTTCCTGGGCTCGGGGCATCCGGACTTCCAGATGGACCCCGACCTGCCGACCCGCCTCGGCCTGATCCGCAGCGCAGATGCCGGGGAGACCTGGCAGAGCGTCTCCATGAGCGGGGAAGCTGACTTCCACGTGTTGCACGCCGCCCACGGACAGGTCTACGGATGGGACTCGGGGAGCGGCCGCGTGATGGTGTCCGGCGATGACGGCCGAAGCTGGGAAACCCGGAGCGTCTTGGACCTCCGCGATCTTGTGGTGAGCCCCGATGAACCGCAGAGGCTGCTGGCGACGACGGAAACAGGGCTGTTCCGCAGTGGTGACGGCGGGCACGCGTGGGCCCCAGTCACCGGCGCGCCCACGCTGACGGTCCTTGCCTGGGGACTTCAGGGGTCTCTGTACGGGATCACTCCGGACGGCGTGGTGCAGCACTCTCTCGACGGCGGCGCGACGTGGTCCCCCCGCGGTGCGCTGGGTGGAGAACCGGAGGCGCTCACCGTGAGCATCGACGACGACTCGGAACGCCTCTACGTCGCTGTCGCCGAGCAGGGCATCCTGAGCAGCGACGACGGCGGGGCCACCTTCACGGTCCGGTACGCGGAATGAACGCCGTCGCCTCCCTGGCCGGCGCCGGCGTGGTCCTCCTGGTCCTGGCTGGTTGCTCCACGTCGAGCGCCGACGGGCCCGTCGCCGACGTGGTGAGCGCGCAGGCGGCCGACGGATACGCGGGCACCCTGCTGTCCGACCCGCCGGTGCGGCGCCCGACCCTGGTCCTCCCCGACACCGACGGCCAGCCCTACGACCTGCAGGCAGACACCGACGGCGTCACGGCACTGTTCTTCGGCTACACGCAGTGCCCGGACGTCTGCCCGACCACGATGGCCGACCTCGCCTCGGCCAAGCGCGAGTTGCCGGCTGCCGATCAGGACCGAGTCACGGTTGTCTTCGTCACCGAGGACCCGGCTTCGGACACCCCGGTGGTCCTCCGCGAGTGGCTCGACCGGTTCGACGGAGACTTCATCGGCCTGATGGGAGGCGACGCCAGCACCGAGCGGGTGCTCGATGAACTGCACCTGCCGCGGACCGAAGGTCACGTTGACCCTCCCGACGGCCCGCCGCACGAGGACGGCGAGCTGGAGCACAGCGGCGTGGTCTACCTCTTCGGGCCCGACGACCGGACCACCGTCCTGCACAGCGGAGGGACGACGGTCGCGCAGTACATCAGTGACCTACGCCGGCTGCTGACCGAAGGCTCGTAAGGCCTCACGCTCGCGGCTGCCTCCGACGCCGCTGCGTTGATCGCCACCGGCGCGGGCTGCTCCAGCGGCATCAGGCGCCACGCTCCGGCGCGGGCTGGGCGGACGAGGTGTCGTCGCCTCGACCCAAGGTGTCCGCGACCGTTGCGCTCGGGCCGCTGTCGGGCTGGGTCGGCAGCCGCCGTCGCCGTCGCCACCAGAAGAAGCCCGCCAACAACGCCAGCAACACGACGACGGCGAGCGCGGGAACGACGTCAACCAGGGAGGTCCAGGAGTCAATCCTTGTCACCGAAGCGCCGACTCCGACGTACAGGACCGACCACGGCACCAGCCCGACTGCGGTTCCGAGCAGGTAGGGCCCGAGCCGGACGCCGCTGAGGCCCGCCGCGTAGCTGACGAACACGAACGGGGGCACCGGCATGATCCGCGCAACCAGGACCGAGACGAAGCCTCGCTCGCTCACCACGCGGTCCAGCCGGGCCAGGCGAGCGCCGGGCAGGCGGGTCATGACCTCCCGGCCCAGCCAGCGGCTCAGGGCGAAACCGGCCAGCCCACCGAGTAGCCCACCGCTCAATGCCACGGCGAGGCCCGCGGGGAAGCCGGCGACGGCGCCCACCAGGACGGAGAGCGCCGTCCGTGAGATCGGGGTCAACAGTGCAACGGCGACGCCGACAACCATCGCGACCCAGCGCACCGAACCCCCCTCGTCCAGCCAGGTTCGCATTCCGGCGACGCTCGGCAATTCGGCCGACAGGGCCACTGCTGTGCCGACGACCAGGAGAACGAGGACGGCAAGGACACGCACCCAGACCCGCCGGGGGAGGCGGTTCACCCCTGTCGCCCGGGAACGCGGCCGAGCAGCCGCACGGCTGGACCGTTGTACTTCCGGACGCCAGGCAGGTGGAGCAGACGCATGAGCGGACCGGCCAGCAGGGCCAACGCCACGACGGTGAGGATGGGGCCGTCGCCGGTGCGGGCGTACGCGGTCATGCCGGTGCGCAGTGGCACGGTCGCTGTCAGGACCTCTGCCGTGCTGAGCCCACTCTGCTCGACGACCAGTCCGTCGGGCCGCACGATTGCCGTGTACCCCGTCGGCGCGGCTTGCAGGACCGCCCGGTCGAACTCCAGGGCGCGCATCCGTGCGGCGGCGACCTCCGTCGCCGGCACCTCCTCGGTGGTGTACGAGGCCGCGTTCGTCGGGACGAGGAGGACCTGGCCCCCCGCGGCGACGGCGGCGCGGACGCGGTCGGAGAAGAAGACTTCGTAGGAGATCACCACACCGAGCGGGCCGGCGGGCGTCCGAAGCAACCCCGCTCCGCTCCCCGGGATCGCATCCCGGGGCACCAGGGACGTCATGTCCGAGAGGCGCTCGAAAAGGCCCCGGGCCGGGATGTACTCCCCGAAGGGCACGCGGTGGACCTTCTCGTAACGGTCGACGATACGGCCGTCCGGGGCCCAGGCCACAGCGGCGTTCCGGAAGCCGTCGTCGTAGGACTCGCTGAGCCCGACGACGACGGTTGCTCCGGTGCGCCGGGCGAGCTGCGCCACGCCTTCGGCCTCTCGTGTGTCGACGACGGGGCCGGAGACGCCCAGGCTGCTCTCCGGCCAGAGCACCAGGTCGAGGTCGGGCGGCAGGTCCTCGCTCAGGAGGAACTGCCGTTCGGTCACGGCGTCGGCGTCACTGACGACAGCAGGGATGCCCCGCGGGCCGCCCCCTTGCACGAGCGCTGCGCGTAGCGAACCGGCGGGCTCCCCGTCCGGAGCGGCCAGCAGGACCCCGACCGCGCTCACCGCGACCAGCACGGCGACGGTGACCAGCGTGCGCACGCGCCGACCGGTGACGGCGAGGCCGGTCACCGCGGCGCCGGCTCCCAAGGCCAGCCCGACGACGAGGAGCGACCCGCCGAGGGGAGCGGCGGCGGCGAACGGGCCGTCCAGCTGCCCCACGGCGATCCCCGGAATCGGGAAGCCGCCGAACGGGAACCGGACGCGCACCGCTTCCAAGCCGACCAGCGCTGCCGGGACGGTCCACCAGCGGGCTCGCCGGGGATCGACCAACAGCATCGCCGCGGAGAACATGACGACCTCCACGACGAGCACGGCGGCGAAGCCGGCGGGATGGAAGTCGGTCAGCCAGCTCAACGTCGGCACAAAGAAGGCCAAGCCCGTTGTGGCACCCAGCGTCAGCCGCTGCCGCCACGGCAAGGACAGCGCGGCCCAGGTAAGGACGGCGGCGCCGACGGGAGCCAGGTACCACGCCTCACGCGGCGGCATGCTGCCTGCCAAGAGCGCCCCGGCGAGCAGGCCGGCGAACAGCCGTGGCCACCCGAGCAGCCATCGGCTGCGGACAGGACTCCAGCCGTCGATCCCCGTCGTCGGAGCGCCCGCCTCCTCAGCCGGCTTCGGCTCCTCATCGGTGGCCGTCACCGCGTTCGGGCGGCGTCTTCCACCAGAAGTGACACGAGCTCATCGAGACGGGAGGCGGACGCCTGTCCGATCTGCCGGTCGAGGATCCGGCCGTCGCCGGCGATGGCGAGGGTGACCGGCAACCCCGGCGCCGCCAGCTCGGCCAGCAGTTCCTTGTCCCGGTCCACGACGTGCGCATAGGTCACACCCAGGTCGGCCAGCAGAGATACCGCAGCCGCAGGGGTGTCCTCCGTGATGACGCCGAGAAAGCCGACCCGGTCACCGTTGCCCTCGTACGCCGCCTGGAGCAGGGGCATCTCCTCGCGGCAGGGGGCGCACCAGCTCGCCCAGAGGTTCAGCAGAACGGGCCGGTCGCCGAGATCGCCGAGGGATACGTCTTGGCCTCCGACGAGACAGGGGAGTTCCAGGGCGGGCAGTGACTCACCGCCGTCGACCGCGTCGCCGTCCGCAGAGAAGGACTCGCAGCCGGTCACGTCGGCAGGGATGGCGACCGACGACGGGGCTTCGCTCTCTGCCGCCGAAGGTGTCGCACCGCCGCTGCAGCCACTCAAAGCGATCACGGCCACGAGTGTGGCGGCCGAGCGGCGGAGCAGCGTGTGCGCGCCCACCGGTGGAGTCATCCGGCCTTCCGGGGCTGAGCTCGTACACCGACTGACGTCATGGTCGGATCCCCCTTGCGAAGCTGGCCCGAGTCTTCCGCGGGCAGAGAGGCGGGCGCCGGCCGTAGCTGGCGAACCGTGAAGTCACAGACCTGCAGACCCGAACGATAAGATTTACTATTCGCGATAGTAGCTCATGGGCAGTCGGCTGCCGCCAGCCGATCGGCGGCCGATGGGCGAGCGCGTACTGCGGGCGCGGCGCGCCACTAATGACCCTAGTACGAACCGGCGCAATAGAGCCGTCTGACGCGAAGGAGCGGGATGGCATCCGCCAGAGGCGCACGTGAGGTTCCGGTCAGCCGAGAGCTCGTCTGGCGCGCCCTCACCGATCCGACCACGTACTGCTCGGTGTGCGACGTCTCCTACGTGTTCGACGACACCTCGAGTGGTGGCGGACAGGCGATCGGTCTGGCGAGCCGGTTCGTCTGCGTACCCGGCCGACTGGAGAGTGCGGAACCGCCGCCGAACGCGGTGGCCGGAGAGATCGTCGAATGGGCCGAACAGCGATGCATCGGAACCCGGCTGGAGCGGGCGTCGGAGACCTGGCAGACCCGCATCGAACTCGACGACGTAGAGCCGGGCTCTACTCGCGTCACCATCACGGTCACTCGCGAGCCGAAGGGCGGCAGTCGTCTGCTGCACGCCGTGCAGCGAAAAGCGATGCAGCGGATGGTGCAGCACACGGTGGACTCCGAACTGGCCAAGCTGCCGGATCACATCACTCCAGCGCACGTCGCCGTGGTCGCCGGAGAGAGGAACGAAGCCATCGTCCTGGAGCGGGATACGGATGGCTGGGTGCTGCAGTTGCGAGGCGAGGTGGACGCCTCAGCGATCCGCCGCCTCGGCCTCGAGCGACAACTGGAGGGGGTGACGGTCGTAGCCATCGACGTTACTGGGCTGACGTACCTGGACTCGATCGCGCTACCGCCGCTGCTGCGGTGGGCCCGGGCGGCTTCACGTGCCGGCCGCCCGGCGCTTGTCCGCGGCGTCAACCAGGAGTTCGATCGGATGACGAGCGTCATGGGAATGACGTCCGTCTTCCTGCGGCGAGATTGAAGCACGTCGTCACCCGAGGTCGTTCACCGCGGCGCCGTCGACTCCAGCCTCCTGCTGAGTTCCTGCAGCGAGCGGCTGCCCTCCACCTGCAGAGCGATGACTGCTTGAAGCGCCTGGCCGACTGCATCTCGGGCACGAGGAGCTTGTCACGGCGGCTTGGTCACGTCGGTCGGTGACCGCGCGGGATGAGGCCGGACAGGGGCCCTTGCCACCTACCGGTAGGGGGTATACAGTTCGCCACTGTGGGAGCGGAGGGAGAGGGCATGCAGGCCGGACACGGGTACATCCACCGCAAGGACGACTACCTCAAGCGGCTGCGGCGGATCGAGGGCCAGGCCCGCGGTCTGCAGCGGATGGTCGAGGACGAGAAGTACTGCATCGACATCCTCACCCAGGTCTCGGCCATGACGAAGGCCCTGCAGTCGGTCGCGCTCGGCCTGCTTGAAGAGCACATGAGCCACTGCGTGGTAGCGGCCGCGAAGGCCGGCGGCAGGGGAGCCGACGAGAAGGTTCGCGAGGCATCCGAGGCGATCGCTCGTCTGGTGCGTTCCTGACCCACCAGCGATTTCACGGCGGCGGGCACTGCCCCGCCATCAGCCGGGCAACACCGGAAGCAGTACAGCCAACAGTGAGAGGACGTCAGAAGATGAGCACCGCCACCTACACCGTGGTCGGCATGACCTGCGGGCACTGCGTCAACTCGGTGACCGAGGAGGTCAGCCAGGTTCCCGGCGTCAGTGACGTCCAGGTCGATCTGGCCAGCGGCGGCCTCACCGTGGTGAGCGCGACCGACGTCGATGACGCCGCGGTGCGCGCCGCCGTGGAGGAGGCCGGATACGAAGTGGCCACCCCGGCCAACGACGTGCCCGCGCCTGAACTGCAAGTGGTGACGGCGGAGGGCCAGGGGTCCGGGTGCGGCTGCGGCTGCCGCTGAGCCTTCGGGCGCCGGACACCGCCCGCGGTCGGCGTCGGGATACGAGAGGGGGAGGGGGTTCGGGGTGAGCACTTCCACGAGGGTCGGCGCCTATCTGGCGGGCCTCGCCGTGGTCTTCCTCGCTGCCCTCGGGGTCGGCAGCGCGGTCGGACCGGTCGGGCCGGCCGGTGACCAGCATCAGCAGCCGGCGGGGACAGAGGTCGGCCACGGCGGCATGGACATGGACGCCGACGCCGGCGGCTGACCGTCCGCCCCGGGGTGCACAGCGCCGGGCTGGCGTCGCACCCCGGGGCCGCCGTTCGCGCAATGAAGCAAACCACTGCCAGGAGGACCGATGAGCTCCGCGACGAACAGCACGACACCGCAGCCGCCAACCGGTGATGAGCAGCTCGAGCTCACGATCGGCGGTATGACCTGTGCGTCGTGCGCCATGCGGATCGAGAAGCGGCTGAACAAGCTCGACGGGGTCACCGCGACGGTGAACTACGCCACCGAGAAGGCCCGGGTGAGCTACGCCGACGGCGTCAGCCCGGAGGACCTCGTGGCGGCGGTGGAGAAGGCGGGCTACAGCGCGCGGCTGCCCGAGCCGCCGCGAGCCGGGAACGCCGCCGCGGACGACGGGGCCGATGAGCACGACCCGGTGCGGCCGCTGCGGCAGCGTCTGTTGATCTCCACGGCGCTCACCGTCCCGGTGATCGCGATGGCGATGATCCCCGCCCTGCAATTCACCTACTGGCAGTGGCTGTCGCTCACGCTGGCCGCGCCGGTCGTCGTCTGGGGCGCGTGGCCGTTCCACAAGGCGGCCTGGACCAACCTGCGGCACGGCGCCTCGACGATGGATACACTCGTCTCGATGGGCACGCTGGCGGCCTTCGCCTGGTCGCTCTACGCCCTCTTCCTCGGCACCGCGGGTGTGCCGGGCATGAAGCACCCGTTCGAGCTGACCATCGGCCGGGCGGACGGCATGGCGAACATCTACCTGGAGGTCGCCGCCGGGGTGACCACGGCCATCCTCGCCGGTCGCTACTTCGAGGCCCGCTCCAAGCGGCAGGCCGGGGCGGCGCTGCGTGCGCTGCTGGAGCTCGGCGCCAAGGAGGTCGCCGTCCTGCGCGCCGGGCGCGAGGAGCGGATCCCGATCGAGCAACTGGCCGTCGGTGACCTGTTCGTCGTCCGCCCGGGGGAGAAGATCGCCACCGATGGCGTGATCACCGAGGGCTCCTCCGCGGTCGACGCGTCGATGCTGACCGGGGAATCCGTGCCCGTGGAGGTCGGGCCCGAGGACAGCGTCGTGGGTGCCACCGTGAACGCCGGTGGGCGCATCGTCGTGCGGGCCACCCGGATCGGCTCGGACACCCAGCTGGCCCAGATGGCGAAGCTCGTCGAGGAGGCGCAGAACGGCAAGGCCGAGGTTCAGCGCCTGGCCGACCGGGTCTCCGGGATCTTCGTGCCCATCGTGATCGCCCTGGCGGTGGCCACGCTCGGCTTCTGGATCGGCAGCGGAGCCGGGGTCGCGGTGGCGTTCACCGCGACAGTCGCCGTGCTGATCATCGCCTGCCCCTGCGCCCTCGGCCTCGCCACGCCGACCGCGCTCATTGTCGGTACCGGACGCGGCGCCCAGCTCGGGATCCTGATCAAGGGCCCCGAGGTACTGGAGTCCACCCGCAAGGTCGACACCGTCGTGCTGGACAAGACCGGGACCGTGACCACCGGCCGGATGACCCTGCTCGACGTCGTCCCGGCCCCCGGCGAGGACGAACTGCAGGTGCTGCGCCTGGCCGGCGCCCTGGAGGACGCCTCCGAGCACCCGATCGCTCAGGCGATCGCCAGGGGTGCCGTCGAGCGGGTCGGCACGCTGCCGCCCGTGGAGGGCTTCACCAACCTGGAGGGGCTCGGCGTGCAGGGGGTCGTCGACGGCCACGCCGTGCTGGTCGGTCGTACCCGGCTGCTGGCCGAGTGGTCTCAGCAGCTGCCCGCGGACCTCGAGCGAGCCAAGGCTGCGGCCGAGGCCGACGGGAAAACCGCTGTGGCCGTGGGCTGGGACGGCGCCGCCCGCGGCGTGCTCGTGGTGGCCGACGCCATCAAAGAGACCTCCGCCGAGGCGATCCGGCAACTGCGCGACCTCGGGCTCTCGCCGGTGCTGCTGACCGGAGACAACGAGACCGTCGCCCGCTCGGTCGGAGCCCAGGTCGGCATCGCCGAGGTGATCGCCGAGGTGCTGCCGGCCGACAAGGTCGACGTGGTCAAGCGGCTGCAGGCCGACGGCAAAGTTGTTGCAATGGTGGGCGACGGGGTCAACGACGCCGCCGCCCTGGCCCAGGCCGACCTGGGGCTGGCCATGGGCACCGGCACCGACGTCGCGATCGAGGCCAGTGACCTGACCCTGGTACGCGGGGACCTCCGGGTCGCCGCCGATGCGATCCGGCTCTCGCGCACGACGCTGAGCACCATCAAGGGCAACCTGTTCTGGGCGTTCGCCTACAACGTCGCCGCCCTGCCGCTGGCCGCAGCCGGTCTGCTAAACCCGCTCATCGCCGGGGCGGCCATGGCCTTCTCCTCGGTCTTCGTCGTCTCCAACAGCCTGCGCCTACGCCGGTTCAAGGCCATGGCCTCGGCGCAGGGGGACGGTGGATCCGGTGCGGACCGGAGCCTCGGTGGCCGGCAGCTGGTCGACGCGGGATGAACGCGGGACTGGTAGGCAGCCGGGTCCGTCCTCGGCGAGCGGTCGGAGTGCCGGAGCCGCTCTCGTCAGTGTTGCTGTCGGATGCCAGACCTTGCGCTAGCTACACGCGGGCTGTCACGCCACAGGACGCCCCCTAGGCTAGGTAGTAGAAACGGCTGTTGGGCTGGTCCACCGCGACACGGTCGAACGTGCAACCGGGCCGGGCCAGGTTGGCGCGGCTCGGGGATGTCACGGGGTTGGGTGGGCTTTGCCCCCCGGTAGGTGTTCGACCACAGGCTCGATCCGTTGATGAGCGTTCGGAGGGTGATGTGAGCACGACGTCGGCAACTGCGGTGATCGAGGCCCTGGGGGTGTACCGCGGGTCGTCCAAGGCCGTGGTCGAGGCCGGGCTGTCCCGCCAACCGGGGGTTCTCGAGGTGGACATGAACCCGGTGTCGCAGACGGCCACGGTGACTTATGACCCGGACCGGACGAACGTCGCTCAACTCACGGACTGGGTGCGCGAGTGCGGCTATCACTGCGACGGGCGCTCGGTGCCCGACCACATCTGTGATCCGATGAGCGAGCCCTCCGATGAGGGTCATCCGGGTCACGGCAGCGCGCACGTCCACGCCGTGCCCGGAACAGCGGCAACCCACACCGCTCACGGCGCCCCTGCAGCCCCCGCAGGCCATGAGGGGGCACACGGCGGCCACGAGCCTCCTTCGAGTCGCTCGGCGCAGGATGTGATGGGCCATGGCGGCGGTCACGGCATGTCGATGGACGACATGGTCAGGGACATGCGTAACCGGTTCCTGGTCGCCGCGCTGCTGTCGATCCCGATCTTGCTGTGGTCGCCGATCGGCCGTGACGTGCTGGGTTTCACCGTCGCGGCTCCGTTCGGCCTGCGGGACGACGTCTTCTCGCTGATCCTGTCGCTGCCGGTGGTCTTCTACTCGTCCTGGATCTTCTTCGACGGCGCCTACCGGGCGTTGCGGAACCGCACTCTGGACATGATGGTGCTGGTCGCGGTGGCGATCGGCGCCGGCTGGCTGTACAGCGTCTTCGTCACGTTCACCGGCGGCGGCGAGGTGTTCTACGAGGCTGCCACGGTGCTCGCGTCCTTCGTGCTGCTGGGGCACTGGTTCGAGATGCGCGCCCGTGGCGGGGCGAACGACGCCGTCCGGACCTTGCTGGAGCTGTCGCCGCCGAAGGCGGTGGTGCTGCGCGACGGTCAGGAACTGGAGATCCCGACGGCTGAGGTACAGGTCGGGGACCTGATGCTGGTCCGGCCGGGATCGAAGATCCCGGTGGACGGCGTCGTGGAGGACGGGATCTCCGAGGTCGACGAGTCGATGGTGACCGGCGAGAGCCTGCCGGTGTCCAAGGCCCCCGGGGCCGAGGTGATCGGGGCCTCCATCAACACGACCGGCACGCTGCGGGTCCGGACGACCAGGGTCGGTGCGGACACCGCGCTGGCGCAGATCGTGAAGATGGTCCAGGAGGCGCAGAACTCCAAGGCGCCGGGGCAGCGGCTGGCTGACCGGGCCGCGTTCTGGTTGGTGTTCGTCGCGCTGATCGGCGGCACCGGCACCTTCCTGGTGTGGTGGCTGCTGGCCGGGGCGGAGGTGTCCACCGCCATTCTGTTCGCCATCACCGTGGTGGTGATCACCTGTCCGGACGCGCTGGGCTTGGCCACGCCGACGGCGATCATGGTGGGCACCGGGCTGGGTGCGCAGCGGGGCGTGTTGTTCAAGAACGCGACCGCCCTGGAGGCGTCGGCGGGAATCGACACGGTGGTGATGGACAAGACCGGCACCCTGACCAAGGGGGAGCCGGAGGTCACCGACGTGATCATCGAGGGTATGGACGAGACCGAGCTGTTGGCGCTGGTGGCTGCGGTGGAGCGGGAGTCCGAGCACCCGCTGGCGGCCGCGATCGCCCGGTACGCCGAGGATCACGGCGCGCCTGCTTTGGCGGCCGCGGATTTCCGCAATGTGCCCGGTCACGGCGCGGATGCGCAGGTGTCCGGCCGCCGGGTGCTGGTCGGCAACCGCAAGCTCATGGTCGACGAGGGGGTCGACCTGGGGTCCCTGCTCGCGCGGCGGGACGAGCTGGCGTCGTCCGGTCGCACCGCGGTGCTGGTGGCGGTCGACGGGCGCGGCGTGGCGGTGATCGGGCTGGCCGATGCCGCCCGGGAGACGTCTGCGGCCGCGGTGTCCTCGCTGCACGAGCTGGGCATCGAGGTGGTCATGCTCAGCGGGGACAACGAGGCCACGGCGCGGCGGATCGCCGGCCAGCTGGGCATCGACACGGTGATCGCCGAGGTGTTGCCCGGCGACAAGGCGGACAAGATCGCCGAGCTGCAGCGCGCCGGCAAGAAGGTGGCGATGGTCGGTGACGGCGTCAACGACGCCCCCGCGCTGGCCCAGGCCGACCTCGGGATCGCGATCGGCGCGGGCACCGATGTGGCGATCGAGACCGCCGATGTCGTGCTGATGCGCTCGGACCCCCTCGACGTGCCGATCGCCATCCGGATCGGCAAGGGAACCGTGCGCAAGGAACGGCAGAACCTGGCCTGGGCTATCGGCTACAACGTGATCGCCCTGCCGATCGCCGCCGGGGTCTTCCAGCCGGCGTTCGGCCTCGTGCTGCGCCCGGAGATCGCCGCCCTCTCCATGTCCGGGTCGTCGCTGATCGTCGCGGTCAACGCCCTGATGCTCAAGCGGCTCAAGCTGCCTGCGCCGCCTCCGGAGACCCGCACCGCCGACACGGCGGGTACCGAGCCGACCCCGGTGCCGGCCGGCACCCGCTGACCGGACCCTGCACCGAGCGACTCCCGGCGACGGCAGCCGATCGCACGGCACCTGCGACAGGAAGGATCGATCAGGACATGGATTCCGCACAGGGCACGACGGAGCTCGCCGCCCGCGCCACCGGACCGCTCTCGGCCGACGAGCTGGAGCGCATCCACGCCTGGTGGCGGGCGGCGAACTATCTGTCGGTCGGGCAGATCTACCTGATGGACAACCCGCTGCTGCGCCAGCCGCTGGAACCAGGGCACGTCAAGCCGCGGCTGCTGGGGCACTGGGGCACCACGCCGGGGCTGAACTTCGTCTACGCCCATCTCAACCGGGCGATCGCCGCCCGCGACCTGGACGCGATGTACGTGATGGGGCCGGGGCACGGCGGCCCCGGCCCGGTCGCCGCGGCGTGGCTGGAGGGCACCTACAGCGAGATCTACTCCGACGTGTCCCAGGACGAGGCGGGGATGCGCCGGCTGTTCACCCAGTTCTCCTTCCCCGGCGGCATTCCCAGCCACGTGGCCCCGGAGACCCCCGGATCGATCCACGAGGGCGGGGAGCTGGGCTACGCCCTGTCCCACGCCTACGGCGCGGCCTTCGACAACCCGGACCTGATCGTGGCCGCCGTGGTGGGTGACGGGGAAGCGGAGACCGGGCCGCTGGCGGCCAGCTGGCACTCGACCAAGTTCGTCGACCCGGCCCGCGACGGGGCGGTGCTGCCGATCCTGCACCTAAACGGCTACAAGATCGCCAATCCGACGGTGTTGGCCCGGATCGAGCGGGACGAGCTGGACGGGCTGCTGCGCGGCTACGGGCACACCCCGTACTACGTCGAGGGCGCCGACCCCGAGCAGATGCACCAGGACTTCGCCGCCACCCTGGACCGCTGCCTGGACGAGATCACCCAGATTCGCCGCCGGGCCCGGGAGGACGGCGTCACCGAGCGGCCGCGGTGGCCGATGATCGTGCTGGTCTCCCCGAAGGGGTGGACGGGGCCCAAGGAGGTCGACGGGCTGAAGGTGGAGGGGTTCTGGCGCTCCCATCAGGTGCCCTTCGCGAACGCCCGGGAAGACGATTCCCATCGCGCGGTGCTGGAGGAGTGGCTGCGCAGCTACCGGCCCGAGGAGCTGTTCGACGCCGACGGCGCCCCGGTGCCGGCCATCCGCGACCTGCACCCGGCCGGCCAGCGGCGGATGAGCGCCAATCCGCACGCCAACGGCGGATTGCTGCTGCGGGATCTGCGGATGCCCGACTTCCGCAACTACGCGGTGCCGGTGGACCATCCCGGGACCGGGGCCGTGGAGGCCACCCGGGTGCTGGGGGAGTTCCTGCGCGACGTCATAGGCAACAACATGACGAACTTCCGGGTGTTCGCCCCCGATGAGAACAACTCCAACCGGCTGGGCGCCGTGCTCGAGGTGACCGACCGGGCCTGGATGGCGCCGATCCTGCCGGAGGACGTCGGCCTGGCGCCCGACGGGCGGGTGATGGAGATCCTGTCGGAGCACACCTGCCAGGGCTGGCTGGAGGGTTATCTCCTGACCGGCCGGCACGGGTTTTTCTCCTGCTACGAGGCGTTCATCCACATCGTCGACTCGATGTTCAACCAGCACGCCAAGTGGCTGAAGGTCACCGACGGCATCCCGTGGCGGCGGCCGATCGCCTCGTTGAACTACCTGCTGACCTCGCACGTCTGGCGGCAGGACCACAACGGCTTCTCCCACCAGGACCCCGGCTTCATCGACCACGTGATCAACAAGGGCCCGGAGGTCATCCGGGTGTATCTGCCGCCGGACGCCAACACGCTGCTGTCTGTGGCCGACCACTGCCTGCGCAGCAAGCAGTACGTCAACGTGATCGTCGCCGGCAAGCAGCCGCAGCTGCAGTACCTGTCGATGCCGGACGCCGTCGTGCACGCCACCAAGGGCATCGGGATCTGGGAGTGGGCCAGCACCGACGCCGGCGCCGAGCCCGACGTCGTGCTCGGCTGCGCCGGCGACGTGCCGACCATGGAGACCCTCGCCGCGGTGGAGATCCTCCGCGGGTACTTCCCCGACTTGCGCATCCGCGTCGTCAACGTCGTCGACCTCATGCGGTTGCAGGATCAGCGGGATCACCCGCACGGGCTGCCGGATGCGGCCTTCGACTCGTTGTTCACCACCGACCGGCCGGTGATCTTCGCCTACCACGGCTATCCGTGGCTGATCCACCGGCTGACCTACCGGCGGACCAATCACAAGAACTTCGCCGTCCGCGGCTACGTGGAGGAGGGCACCACCACCACCCCGTTCGACATGGCCGTGCTCAACCGGATCGACCGGTTCAACCTGGCCATCGACGTGCTCGACCGGGTACCTCGCCTGCAGTCGGTCTCGGCCCATGCCCGCGAAGCCCTCCGGAACAAGCTGATCGAGCACCGGCAGTACATCCGCACCCACGGCCAGGACATGCCCGAGGTCCGCAACTGGCAGTGGACCGGCCATGCGGGGCCGTCCACCGGCGGCGGAAACCCGCTGGAGGAACCGGAGCCGTGAGGATGCTCGTCGTCAACGCCGGCTCCAGCAGCCTCAAGCTGTCCCGGCTGACGGACGACGGCGAGGTCACCGCGGCGACCACCATCGAGCGCTGGCGGGGCGCGGGCCATCTCGAACCGCTGACGCAGTTCCTGGAGGCGTGCGGCCCGGTCGACGCCGTCGGACACCGGGTGGTGCACGGCGGCCCGCGGTACACCGGGCCGGCCCGGGTCGACGGCGAGTTGCTGACCTACCTGGAGTCGATTGCCGACCTGGCGCCGTTGCACAATCCCCGCGCGCTCGCGGGGGTAAGGGCCGTCCGGGAACTGCTGCCGGGCGTGCCCGCGGTGGCCTGCTTCGACACCGCCTTCCACGCCGGCCTCCCGGACGCCGCGAGAACCTATGCGCTGCCGCGCGAGTGGAACGAGCGCTGGGGGCTGCGCCGGTACGGCTTCCACGGGTTGTCTCACGGCTACGTGACCCGGCGGGCGGTCGAGCTGGTGGGGGAGACGGCGCCCAGGGAGCGGATCGTCTCCTGCCATCTGGGCGCCGGCGCGTCGCTGGCCGCGGTCCTGGACGGGGTCTGCCGGGACACCACGATGGGGTTCACTCCGCTGGCCGGGCTGGTCATGGCCACCCGGTCCGGCGACGTCGACCCCGGTCTGCTGCTGTGGTTGCTCCAGCACGGCAAGGTCGGCGTCGACGAGCTCAACTGGGTGCTCGAGCACGAGTCCGGCCTCCGCGGTCTGTCGGGTACGTCTGGTGACCTGCGGGATGTTCTCGCCGGGCGGGACGCCGGAAACTCGGACTGTGCTCTGGCCTTCGACGTCTTCCTGCACCGGCTCACCCGGGAGATCGCGGCGATGACCGCCGCGATCGGCGGCCTCGACGTCCTGGTGATGACCGGCGGGATCGGCGAGTACGCGCGCCTGGTACGCGCTCAGGTCGCGGCCCGGCTGGCCTACCTCGGTGTCGACGTCGATCCGGACCGCAACGAAGCGGCCACCGGTGACACCGACGTCGGTGCCGTCGGGTCGGCGGTGCGGACCCTGGTCGTCACCGCGCGCGAGGACGTGGAGATCGCCGGGCAGGTCGCAGCTGTTCTGACTCGCGGCGCGACAGCGCCACGGTCCTCAGGGAGCCGACTGTGACCACCCATCCCGCGGCAGATTTTCCGCCGACGACCAGATCGCGTCGGCGGCACCGCGACCGCTCGGCGCGGTGCCGCCGTACCAGCGGTGATCTTCAGCTGGGAGTCGATCAGATCCAGTGTCCCAGGCGGGCCGGACCTCTCCACCGCTGCCGCCGACCTCGTCGGCCGGCTGCGGGCCGGGGGAGTGCCAGTCGCCCGGAGCCGAGACCCCGCGCAGCCTTCGGGGCCTGGCGGCCGTTATCGAACGCCGTGGCTTGGACGTACACCTGCGTGCTGCGGAACTGCAGCAGCTCGCCGAACAGGCTGACCGCACCGGCAATCGGGTGATCGCCGGGGTCATCGCGGCCGCGCTCATCAACGGTGTGGGACAGATCGTGGCCGCCTCCCCCGGACGGTGGGCGGTGCTGCGAGGACCGCTGGTCGTGGGAGGAGCCGGTGCACTCGCGGCGCTCGGCGCCTATTTGAGGAAGACGGCCTCGCGCAGAGACCGGCGCGCATAACGCCGGAAGGCGGACGACGTCCCGCACCGCCAGGAAGCTGATCCGGGATCAGCTGCGCGGTTTCGGATGCGCGGTCGTTCCCCTGGCCGCAGCGGGACTCGCCGCAGCTGTGGATCGGGCGTCGTTCGCACCCCGAGTCACCCCCACATGACCGGGGGGACAGCTAATCAACTGCAGGTGACCGTCGGCATGCATGGGCGGTAACGACATCGTCCGGCCTCACCGGGGCGGGCCGGGTTGGAGGCGCAGCCAGTTCCACAGCTCGGCCACCGACGTGCGGGAGTCATGCAGCACGATGATCCGGCGGCCACGGGCGTCCGCGTGCACGTCGACCACTCCCGGAGCATCGCGCAGGAGCGCGACCGCCGCGGCGGCATCGCTGACCTGGGCCAAGTCCTGCAGTTTGATGTCCAGCCGGCAGACGGGGCCCTCTACCTGACCCACGTGCCGACGTCGCCACGGCACGAGGCGGTGGCCAAGTGCCCTCCCTAGCCGGTCGAAATCCAAGCCGACCACCTCCGATCCCCGTGATCCTGTCCGATGAGGCACACGGCCCTTCCCGCATCCAGACCTTAGGTCGACCACGCGGAGAGCGGGGGCGATCCGCAGTCCATGGATCACATCCCGCGCCGACATGCCTGTCAGGGCCGGTGGCGGCGACGACCGCGGCGCTCGCGCCGCATCGCCCTGTGCCGTGGCGGCACCAGAGTGCGGTTGCGCCCGCCGCCGAACGCCCTACACAGCGCTCTGGGGATATCGAGTCCGCGTCAAAGCTTGCTCGCGGAGCCGTACCGCTGCCCGAGGACCTCGAGCCGCTGTCGATACTCCGGCTCGTCGATCTCACCACGAGCGAAGCGCTCGGCGAGCAGGTCCTCCGGGGACCGACCGACGTCCGCGCGGTCGTCTCGCCCGGCGGAGCGCAGAAGCCACACGACGCCGTAGATCACCAGACCCCAGAACAGCACCATGCTCACGGTCATGAGCGCGTAACCCCACCCGTTCAACGATCCGTCCCCGAACCACCACATCACGGCAGATCACTTCCCACAGCCGGCCGGGTGTCGTCCCGGAGGTGGCCTTCACGCTTCTGCCCTTCGCCGCCGTGCCCACCGTCGTGCATGCCGCCCATCATCATCGCCATCATCGCCGTGCACAGCACCGCGACGAGGAGAAAGCCCGGACTGGCCGCCCCGGTGGCCACGAGGGCGACCGCGATCACCAGCATCGGGACACAGCAGGCGACCCTCATCAAGCCGTGCCCACGGTGGCCGGGGTGACCACCGGCGGGGCTGGTGGATCCTGCCAGGTGTGTGAGCGCGGCAGGGACCTGCCGCTTCGGGATCGTCATGGCCGCTTCCTCAACGACTCGGGTGTGTAGCCCAGGCGGGCGTAGAGCGGACAGTGGCCCAGCGCGCCGGTGAGCACGAGGTCGAGCCCGACGGCGATCAGCAGCACCTCGAAGATCACGGCCAGCAGCGACGCTGCCGACAAGAGGAGGCCGACGCCAACTGCGGCTGCGGCTCCGCCGAGCACGATGCGGCCGAGTCGCTCCGGCGGCGTGATGTTCACCGTTCGCCAGGTCGGCGTGCGTGGGGCAGCGGTGACAGTCACGACCGCACCGCCGGACGCCGGACGCCACGCAACGTGGCGAGACGGTCGCTGAACTCGTGCTCATCGACCTCGCCACGAGCGAAGCGCTCTGCCAGCACCTGCTCCGGCCCGGGCAGCGGTGCCGACGGCGATCCGGGCTGCCGCTGGTCGAGACTACGGACGAGCCACACGACGGCCACGACGACCAGGGCCCAGAACGCCACCATGCCGAGAATCATCCCGACCCAACCCCATGCGCTGAAATCGTGGCCGTACCCGAACATCATCTTCGGTCCCCTCCTCCGAGGCCGTTGACTGGACGGGCTGGTGCTCATCACATCGCCGGCCTGCTATGTGCAGCCTCGCCCCACCGAACGCTTGGGGTACAGGTAATCGGTGGACCTTCAGCGAACCTTCACGGTTCGACCGGAACCGCCGCTCGGCCGGTCACCGTGCCGGCGCGTAGCGCGTCGTAGGCCTCGGTCGCCCGGCTCAGCGGCCACTCCTTGCTCTGCGCGACCAGGTCGCCCTTGGCAGCGAGGGCCAGGATGGCGCGCAGCTCCGGCCAGGTGCCCCCGGTACGTGGTCATCACGCGCAGGCTGTAGAGCATGTCAGCCACGACATGGGAAGGGGCCCCGCCCGCGATCCCGACCGTCACGATCGCGCCGTCCACGCTCACCTTGCTGCGGATGTCGCCGGCGTGGCCTCCGCTCCGACCCTGGCCGGAGGAGATCTGAGCCTGATGGAGTTCCCGCGGCGAATGTGCCGGAGGCACCCGACGGGATCATTCCTGCCCGGTACTTCGCCGGCCTGGACATCCGCCTCAACCCGTACATCGAGGTCGTGGTCGTGTGCGAACATGATCTTCGGGCTTCTTCTCCCAGGCCGTCGGTTGGACGGGCTGGTGCTCGTCGTTTCGCCGGCCTGCCATGTGCAGCAGCTCTCGGGCGCCGAGCGCCTCACTTTCAGGGAATCGGTGGACCTTCAGCGAACCGGCGCGCATCCGCTGGAGGCGCCGCGCTCCTCAGCGGGTTGCGGGCAGTGTGAGGGTGAACGCGGCACCGAAGCCGGGCGTGCTGTGGGCGCTGATCCGGCCGCCGTGCGCCTCGACGAGGGCCTTGGCGATGGCCAGGCCGACGCCCGAGCCTCCGTGCGCCCGGTCGCGGGCGGCGTCGACTCGGTAGAACCGCTCGAACACGTGCGGCAGGTGCTCGGGCGGGATGCCTGGGCCGGTGTCGACCACCTCCAGTGAGACCTCCCCAGCAGTAGCGAGTGCGCGCAGATGCACCTGCCCGCCGGGTGGGGTGTGTCGCAGCGCGTTGTCGAGCAGGTTGCCCAGCACCTGCCCGATGCGGTCGGGGTCCACCGTGACTGTGGGCAGCCCGGGGGCGATGTCGCTGGTGAGCGTCACGCCGCGCTGGGCGTAGCGCTCGGCGGCGGCCGCTACCGCCGCGTCGATCAAGTGCCCAGGGTTGGTGGTCACGGGACGGAGGTCCAGCCGGCCCTCCTCGGCCTTCGACACTGCGGTGATGTCCTCGGCGAGTCGGGCCAGCCGCCGGGTCTGGGCGCGCAGCATTGCGGCGGTGTCGGTGTCCCAGGCCGCGACGCCGTCCTCGAGCCCCTCCAGGTAGCCGTCCAGGGTGGCCACGGGCGTGCGCATCTCGTGGGCCAGATCGGCCAGCAGCCGGCGTCGGGTTACCTCGACCCGCCGTAGTTGCGCGGCCATCGTGCCGAACGCGGAGGTGAGCGTGTCGAACTCCGCCCCCAGGGCCGGGGCCGGCAGGTCGACGTCGTACCGCCCGGCGGACACGCCGGCGGCGGCTGCAGCCAGTGCCTGGGTGGGGCGGGTGATCCGGCGGGTGACGAAGGCGCTGACGGCGGTGGCGGCCACCAGCGCGGCGAGCAGCGCGACGGCGAGGCTGATTGCGCCGGCGTCCCGGAACGCCTGCTCGGCGTGCGCTGCTGCGCTGCCTGGGTCGGCGACGTGGGCGTCCTGGCCCAAGTGCGTCCGGAAGATCGGCGGGCCGACGGCGATCGCGGCCAGGCCGGCGGCCGCCGCGGCGGCGGCCACCACGAGCAATTGCGCGGCGAGCAGCCGCAGGGCCAGCCCGCCTCGCCGGGACCGGCTCATCGGCCGTCGCCCATCCGGTAGCCCACGCCTCGAACGGTTCGTACGAAGTGCGGCGCGGCGGCGTCGTCGCCGAGCTTGCGGCGCAGGTGCCCGATGTGCACGTCGACGAGATGTTCATCGCCGACCCAGTTCTCTCCCCACACCGCCACGATCAGCGCCGCCCGGCTGAGCACCCGCTGCGGACGCTCCGACAGCGCGGCCAGCACGTCAAATTCGGTGCGGGTCAGCGGCACCAGCTGCCCGTCCAGGTGTACCTCCCGGCCGGGCACGTCGATGGTCAGCGAGCCGAACCGCCGTGGCGGCTCGTCGCCGACCGGCGCGGCGCGGGGGGTGCGCGGGCGGCGGAGCAGCACATGCACCCGGGCCACAAGCTCCCGCGGACTGAACGGCTTGGTCACGTAATCGTCGGCGCCGGCGGCGAGCCCGCCGAGCTTGTCGTGCTCCTCGCTGCGGGCAGTGAGCATCAGCACGTAGCAGTCGGAGAACTCTCGCAGCGCCCGGCACACCGCCAGCCCGTCGAGGCCAGGCAGGCCGAGGTCGAGCACCACGACGTCCGGGTCTACGGTGCGGGCCGCGGTGACCGCGGCTCTGCCGTCGCCGACGACGGTGACCTCGAATCCGTCGCGGGTCAGATAGCCGGCGACCAGCCGGGCCAGCGGCGCCTCGTCATCGACGACCAGCACCCGCCGCCCGCTCGGACGGTTCGACGGCGTATGCCCGTGGGTCATCCGCTTCCTCCGATCCTGTCGCGTGCCCGCCCGGGCCGTAGGGCAGGCAGGCGCTCGCGGTTGAGGTGGTCGTGCATGGGAGCCGCAGAAGCGAGTGTGACGAGCAACGAACCGCCGTCCCACACCGAGGACGGCGCAGGACGGCGGCGGCGTGGCGGCGCCGGCCTACTGCAGGTAGGACACCGTGGTCTGCATGCCTGCCTCGGCGTGGTAGGTGTTGTGGCAGTGCAGGAGCCACTGGCCCGGGTTGTCCGCTTCGAACTCCACGGTCACGCTATCGCCGGGTGCGACGTTGACGGTGTCCTTGCGTGGGCCGATTCCCTCGTCGGACACCAGCTGGAACGTGTGCCCGTGCAGGTGCATCGGGTGCCACATGCTGGTGTCGTTGACGAACGTCAGTCGCACCCGCTCACCCTCCCGGACGGGCATGGTGACCCCGTCCTCCTGTGGTGCATCGATGCCCCAGTCGTAGCTCATCATGTTGCCGGTCAGTGTCATCTCGTAATTCCGGTCGACCTCTTCCGAGGGCAGCGCGACATCGGCGGTCGCCTGCAGGTCGTCGTAGGTGAGCAGTCGGCCGTCGAGCTGGACCGGCCGGACGTCGGCGGCCGGCAGTGCCCCGGCGCCGGCCTGCAGGACGGTCATGGCCTGGTCGCTCCCGCCTTCCACGGCGGCGACCAGCGGGAAGGCGCCGTCGCCGGGAACGGTGACCAGGACGTCGTATCGCTCGCCCATGCCGATGAGCACGGTATCGGTGGCCACCGGCTCGACCGGGAAGCCGTCGGTGGCGACGACAGTCATCTCGCCGCCGCCGAAGGCCACCCGGAAGGGCACGCTCGACGCGGCGTTGATCAGCCGCAGCCGAACCTGCTCGCCGGCGGACACCGGGTGGACCTCCGGCGCCTCGGCCGCGCGCCCGTTGATCACGTAGAGCGGGTAGCTGACGTCGGAGATGTCGGTGCCGAGCGGGCTCGTCGCGCCCGACGGATCGGGCTCCGACATGTCCATCCCGCCCATGGAGCCGTGGTCCATGCCCGGCATCGAGCCGTCGTCCATGCCTTCCATGGAGGTCAGCCCCTCCAGGACCTCGTCCGGGGTCTGGCCCGTGCCGTCGATCCAGTCGTCGAGCAGGAGCGGAATGTCTGCGCTCGGAGCGGCGGCGTCGCGCTCGTCGACGATCAGCGCCCCGTAGAGGCCACGGTCGAGTTGGGTGCCGGTGTGCGGGTGGTAGAAGTAGGTGCCGGGGTCCGGCAGGGTGAACTCGTACACGAACTCCTCACCGGGCGCGATCGAGTCCTGTGTCAGGTCGGGCACGCCGTCCATGTCGTTGCGCAGCGCGATGCCGTGCCAGTGGATGGTCAGTTCCTCGGGCAGGTCGTTCACCACCCGGGCGCGCAGCACGTCGCCGGCGGTAGCCCGAATCGTCGGTGCCGGGACGGCGCCGTTGAAGGCCCAGGTGTCCACGGTCCGGCCGCCGACCTCGACGGTTGCCGGTGCCGCGGTCAGCGCCATCTCGATCGTGCGGGCCCCGTCCACCGTGCGTGCCTGCTCCGTCTGGGTGACCGCGTCGGAGTCCGGGTCGACGAGCCGGGCGGCAGACGGCTCGTCGCCGGGCAGCAGCCACACGACGACTCCGGTCACGATCGCCAACACGGCCGCCACGGAGACGACGATCAGGGACTTCTTGGTGCGCATCACGGTTCCTTCACTCAGGCGCGTGGGTTCGGCCCGCTCTCGAGCGGGCACCCCAAGCAACCACGTGGCGCGCCGCGAGACACCGTGGAGCCGGGAACTACACCGAACCTTCAGGAACGACGGGCTGGCCCGTTGTCCTTCGGCGACTCCGTCGAACCCACTTCCCTCCTGCACCCGATGAGTGCCCTTCGTACCTATGGTTCGGGTTGGGATCGGTCACTGGAGTCGTGCACTCCCCGTGGGTGCAGGATGGCGACCATGCCTGCGATGTCTGCCGTCGAAGCGTGGTTCTGCCGCAGCGCGCCGTGGCGACTTGCCTCGCACCGTGTCCTCTCGTGGGCGATTCAGGGAGTTCCGCTTGAGGGGGACGTCCTGGAGATCGGTGGCGGAAGCGGCGCCATGGCCGGGGACTTGCTGCGGTTGCATCCACTGTTGCGGCTGACCGTGACCGACCATGATCCGGCGATGGTGGAAGCTGCACGCGAACGCCTCGGCGAGTTCCCTCAGGTGACAGTGCGTCAAGCGGACGCCGCGCACCTCCCGTTCACCGGGAAAACGTTTGATGCCGTACTGAGTTTTCTCATGCTGCATCACGTGATTGACTGGGAGCAGACCATTACGGAGGTAGGCCGAGTGTTGCGGCCTGGTGGGCAATTCGTCGGCTATGACCTGACCGATTCACGGGCGGCGTCCTGGCTTCATCGAGTCGACAAGTCGCCTCACCGCCTCATTGAACGCCAGGCCCTCGAGCCGGCCCTCACGCACGCCGGACTTCGCGTGTCACGCCTATGCGATTCCTTTGGTGGTCGAATAGTGCGATTCGTGGCACACAAAGCCGAATCGTCAATCTGAGTCATAGGCCGCCCGAGCGGGCCGGACCGGACCGAGCCCATGTGTCGGTGCAACCACCCCCGATCGCGTGGGCACGAACGGATGGGCCTGCATCGATGCACCGTCGGTCCGGGGGGTCTGAACGGGACGGTAGAGCGCCGGCTGCCAAGCAGGGCACGCGACTCCGGCTCAGGAAGCCCGGACTCGAGCACGGCATGTGTACTATCCTCCGTAGTACTACGGCGCCATGCACCTCCGAACCGGGTGTCGCGTTAGCGGACCCCAGAGTGGCTCCGGCCCGCCGACCGATCGGAGCGAGATCCGCGTGTCCCACCCCATCTCGCAGTGAGAGCCGGCACTTGCTTCAAAGGGCCGAGGTCATTGAGCTGGTCGGGGTCACTGCACTTGGTCAGTGACGCCCGGTCCCGGCGCGGTCCGATCGACCGTCCTCGCACCCCTCGGTCGAACACGGCATGGCCTCCGTCGTCCTCTCTTCCATCGGCCGGAGCGGCTCGCGTGTCGATCGACCAGCTCAACGGCTCGAGCCCGAGGTGACGCCCATGTCGGCCAAGTCGTCCCGAAGCAAGAAGCGAAGCCAGCCCAGGAAGGGGCCCCAGCCGGGCCGGGGTGCGCCCTTCTCGGGTGCTGGGTCCGCGGCGGGAGCTACGCCGACCACGAACGACGGAGCCGACGCGCGGTCGCGTGCCAACACCGCACCGCCGTTGCAAGCGTTCCGAGCTCCTAAGGTCACACCGCCGTCCCGGCAGTCCTCGCCGCCGCGGAAGTCGTCCCTGGCCGATGCTGCGTCGGCGCGGGCGTTGTCCCCTGCGTCCACCGCCCGCGAGCCGGGGGCGCCGCCGCAAGCGGCGGCCCCGGTGAGGTCTGCGTCTGGGCAGCGGCCTGGGGCAAGCACGCCCAAATCTGGGGTCTCGGCGCACGGTGACGCCCGGCCGCCAAGGCGGGCCCCACAGTCCGCTTCGGCTGCGGCCACCGTGGCGACGCCCACACGTCGGGCATCGCCGGCAGGGTCGGGACGGGCGCCGTTCCTCGCCAGTGACATGCCCGCGGGTCCCGTGCAGGTCATGTCCTGGAACTGCTCCCAGGTGGACGGCGTCGAGCCGCAGGGACTGGGGATGACCTACTGGTTCGAGGCCGCACCGGACGGCGCCCCGTACCCCGTCAGCGTCCGGTTCACCGGCCGGCGGATCTCCGGCGACGGGCCGGTGACCGGAAAACAGGCATTCGAGACGGTGCGCACCGTCGAGCGGGTCGTGCCTGGCAGTGGACGCGTGTCGTTGACGACCCGGGTCAGGGGGGTGGCGCCGGGGACCTGGGAGGTCACGGCCGGCCCCGTGGTCCCCCGAAGAGCGGACGGGACCTCCTTCCCGGCTCCACGAGGCCAGTTGTCCCAGGGCTCGGGTACGGGGACCACCGCGTTCCTTCCGGTGGTCAACGTTCGCGCGCCCGGTGTGCGGATCGGTGCCTGGCCGGCGCTCGTGGGCGCGGGCTTCCTCGTGGCGCTCCTGGTGCAGTGGCTGCTGGGCGCGCAACGGGGGCTGCCGACCGGGCGGCTGCTCGTCGTCAGCGTGCTGGCCTCCCTGGTCGGCCTGGTCGGGGCCAAGGCGTACTACCTGCTCACCAACCCAGCGGAGAAGGTCTCCGCGTTCAGGGCGGGCATGTCCGTCCAGGGTTTCGTGCTGACCGCCGTACCGACCCTCCTGTTGGGCTGCTGGTGGGCCGGCATCCCCGTCGGTCCGGCGCTTGACGTCTCCGCACCCGGCTTGCTGCTCGGTATGACGATCGGCCGGCTTGGCTGCTTCTTCGGAGGATGCTGTGTCGGTCGGCCGACAGCCTCCCGGTGGGGAATCTGGTCCTCCGACCGCGGGATGGGCGTCCGTCGCATCCCGGTACAGCTCATCGAGTCCGCGATGGCGGGAACGGTCGCTACGGCGGTCCTGCTCGCCGTGGCCCTGCTCGATCCGGCGGTGGACGGTCTCCTCTTCGTCATCGGTCTTTCCGCCTACACCTTCGGCCGCCAAGTGCTGTTCCCGCTTCGGGGTATCCCGCGGGCGACGGCGTACGGCCGGGTGGCCATGATGGTGCTCACCGGGCTCGTCGTGGCTGCCTCGGTGCTCGGGCTGGTCGTGGCTTGAAGCGCAGGCCGAGATGGATCAGTCGACCGGGCTCAGCAGCTCTCTACCGTCGGCGGTCCAGGCATCCATCCCGCCGCGCAGCTCGACGAGATCCGTGTAGCCCAGGTCGCGCAGGGTTTGCACCGCCTCGGTACTCATGCTGCCGGTACGGCAGTAGACGGCCAGCGGCGTGCTGCGCTCCTCCGGCAGCTTACCGACGCTGGTCGTGATCTGGTCGAAGGGGATAGCGGCATCGGTGCCGGGGATCGAGCCCTCGTCCGGAACGTGCACGTTCACCGTGACGACGTCCTCGTCAGCGACCACGGCCGCGAACTCGGCCGGCACGACCTGCTCGGCCCTCACCGCGGTCGTCGGCGCAGTGGCCGCTCCGTCGGCTCGTTCACCGGAACAGGCGGTCGCCGCGACACCCACGGCGAGGAGGGTCCCGAGGAGTGCCCGGCGACAGGCCGTAGACGTCACCTGGCCAGCGTACGGATGGTCGGCAGATGGGCCGCCTCTGCTCCCCGGCACCGGAGGCCGGATGGTCGGGGTCGGCACCGCTGATGTCACAGCCGCCGACACGAACGGTTGCGACCGTCGGGACGGGTCAGCCGATCGGATCCTGCCCCGGGCCCGGCTGGACCGTCCCGTCCAGGCGCGACTGCGGCTCGCGTCCGGCCAGGATCGCGTCGAGCACCTCGGCCATGAGACGGCTGTTCGACTCACCGGTGATCTTGGCGACGATCGTGCCGGTGCGGTCGATGAAGTAGGTCTCCGGTATGCCGTAGACCCCGAACTCGACGGCGGCTTGGGAGTCCGGGTCCGTGACGTACCGATACCCGTCGCCGCGCCCCAGCTCGTCGAGGAATGCCATCGCGGACGCCTGTTGGTCCTGGAAGTTGATCCCGACGAAGGTGACACCGGCGTCGCGGTAGGCGTCGTTCGCGGCCACCAGGACGGGGTGCTCGTTGCGGCAGGGCACGCACCAGGAGGCCCAGAAGTTCACGACGACGATCTGGCCGCGCAGATCCCCGAGCGACACGCTGCCGGCACCCTCGAGCTCGGGCAGGTTGAGGTCGGGCGCGGCCTGGCCGATCAGCGGGCTGTCGACCAGAGTTGTGTCCTGGTTGATCCGGCTGCCGAGGACGGCGGCCACCCCGACCACCACGGCGACCACGGTCAGGGCCAGGAACCGCACGGTGCGCCAGGACCGGGCCCGAGCGGCGGGTGCCGGATCGGTCATCCCGGGCCTCCCTCGCCGCGGGCCGCGGCGAGCAGCGCGTCGACCTGGCTGCGAACCCCCGGTTCGAGATCGGTCTGCTGCTGCAACTGTTCGAGGACGGCGACCGCGGTGGCTGGGTCGGAGAGGCCGTAGAGGGCGATGGAGGCCTTGAACCAGAGGGCCTCGACGTGCTGGGGGTCCTGCTCGAGGGCCCCGTCCACCGATTCCATGGCCTGCTCCGGCTCGTCGAGCTGCATGAGCAGCCAGCCGTAGTGCGCCCGCGCCTCGACGTTGCGAGGTTCCTGGTCGAGGGCGACCAGGTAGTGGCGGGCGGCGGCCAGGTAGTCGGCCGCATCGAGGTAGCGGTGCGCGAGCGCCAGGCGCATGTCCACCACGTCCGGGTTCTCCGCGATGACCGCCTCCATCTCCTCGTTGGTGACGGTGGAGAGGTCCCGGGGGGCGGCCTGCTCATCGCCAGCAGAGGTGGAGCCGAGGGCCTCGTTACCGCTGACCGCCCCGCCGGGCACCCGCTCCCCGAGGTAGCTGGGCAGCAGGATGACCGCCGCGAAGGCGGCGGCGGCGAGGGCGAGGGCGTAGGCGCCCCATCGGGCGCGCGCCGAGGCACGGTCGGCGGCCGGTGCCGGCTCCTCCGAACGCTCCGACAGCTGAGCGAGGGCGGCCGCGGCGGTGCGCTCGTACCGGGAGCGGAGCTCGGCGGCGACGTCGTCGGGCAGTTCGCCGTCGGCCACCTGTCGATCGAGGTCGACGAGGTCGCGCAGTGCCCGGTCGCGCTGCTCCTCGAGGTGTGCCCGGTCGCCGGTCACAGCCCGTCCTCGTCGACTGCGGTGGCGCGCATGCGCGCCACCGCCTCGGAGACCCGCTCGCGGTCGGCGTCGGTGAGGTCATCGGGCTCGGGGGCCGGTCGTCGGCGCGTCAGCAGCAGGGCCACCCCGGCGCCCCCGACCGCCACCGGGATCAGCCACAGCGGAAGCGTGTTGCCTCGGGCGGGCGGATCCATCAGCACCCAGTCCCCGTATCGATCGGTGAAGTACGCGATGATCTCCTCGTCACTGCGGCCGGCCTCCACCTGCTGCTCGACGGTGGCCCGCATGGCCACCGCCGTATCAGACATGGATTCGGCGATGGACACCGTCTTGCACACGGGGCAACGCAGCCGCTGCTCCAGGTCGTACGCGCGGTCTGCGGGCCGGCCGGACCCGGACAGCAGGCCGGCTGCCACCACTCCGAGGAGCACAAGGATCGCGCCGAGGACGCCGGCGTGGCGGAGACGCTCAGGCACGACCGACCACCTCCACGGTCGGTTCCGCTGCCGGCCGGGGGAGCGGCTCGCGGCGCCGTCGCCCGCCGAGCGCCCACACGCCGCCGGCGGCTATCAGGACCCCGCCTACCCAGAGCCACGACATCAGCGGGTACTGGTAAAGGTTGACCGAGACTGTCTGCGGGTCCAGGTTCGAGAGCGCCACGTAGATGTCGCCACCGGGGCGGGTCCACACCGACGGGGCACCGATGGCCTGCGGTTGGTTGCCGAAGGCGGTCAGCCGGGGGGTGGCCACGAAGGCGACCTGATCGCCGCTGCGGAACACCATGTGTGCATCGGTGATCAGCCGGTCGGGCTCCCGGTGCTCCTCGGTCGTCTCGAACGTGACGGTGTAGCCGGCGAACTCGACGGAATCACCGAGGTCCAAGGTGGCCTCGGCACGGGTGGCGAGGCCGCCGGAAACGGCGATCGCGAGAGCGACCAGGGCCACGCCGAGGTGGGCGACCTGCCCGCCCCAGAAGGCGCGCTGGCCCGTCAGCAGGTTCAGCGCCGCTCGGGGCGTGGCGACGGGCAGGGTTACGAGGAAGTGCCGCAGGCTCGCCGCGGCGATCGTCACCACCAGCAGGACGACGACCACCACTCCCACGCTGCGAATTCCGGCCAGGACGACGGCCGCGGCAGCGGCGCTGCCCGCCAGCAGCGGCCAGCGCAGCCGGGTCCAGACCACGGCAGCGGTGGCGCGGCGGTACGGCATAAAGGGTCCGGCGCCCATGGCCAGCAGCAACGCGAACGACAGCGGCACGGCCATGCGGTCGAAGAACGGCCGGCCTACGGAGACCTGGTTGCCGGTGAACGCCTCCACCAGGATCGGGTACACCGTGCCCAGGAGCACGACGAAGGCGAACAGGCTGAGGATGAGGTTGTTCACCAGGAACGCGCCCTCCCGGCTGACCAGCGACTCCGGTCTGGCCATCGACGCGATGCGCTCGCCGCGGAGGGCGAACAACGTGAACCCGCCGACCAGCACGAGGACGAAGAATCCCAGCAGCGCCGGGCCGATCGGGGACTGCGAGAAGCTGTGCACCGAGACGACCACCGACGAGCGGGTGAGGAAGGTTCCCAGAATGGTCAGCGCGAAGGTGGCCAGCACGAGGACGAAGTTCCAGGCCTGAAGCATGCCCCGCTTGATCTGGACGATCGCGGAGTGGATGAAAGCGGTGGCCACCAGCCAGGGGATGAGGGCGGCGTTCTCCACCGGGTCCCACGCCCAGTAGCCACCCCAGCCGAGCACCTCGTAGGACCACCACGCGCCCAGTACCAGACCGCCGGTCAAGGAGGCCCAGGCCACCAGGTTGGCCCTTCGGGTACGACGCAACCAGTCCACCCCACCCTGCCGGAGCAGGAGGGCCGACATCGCGAATGCGAAGGGCACCGTGAATCCGACGTAGCCCAGGTAGAGCAGCGGCGGGTGGAAGGCCACCAAAACGTGGTCCTGCAGCAGCGGGTTTCCGCCGGCTCCGTCGACCGGGGGAGTGGCCACGAGGGTGAAGGGGTTGGCGACGGTGGCCACCAAGCCGAAGAAGAAGATGCCGACCAGGCCCATGATCCCCAGCGCACCGGTGCCCAGCCGGTCTTCGGTGGTGCGGACCTGTCGCAGCACGGCCGCGGTGAACCCGGCGAGGACCAGCGTCCACAGGACGATGCTGCCCTCCAGGGCAGACCAGGCGCCGGTGACGCTGTAGAACCAGTTGGTGGAGAGCTGGTGGTTCTCCGCGACGTAGGAAATGCCGAAATCATCGGTGAGCAGCGCGGTCTCGAGCGCCGCCATGGACAGCACCGCACCGCCCAGCACGCAGTAGACCGCAGCCCGCAGGTGTGCCCGGTCCACGGCTTCCGGGTGCCGCTGAGCGCGCAACCCGAGGACGGCGAGGACGAGCGAGGAGACCGCGCCGAGCGCTGCGCCGGTCCAGCCGGCGGCTCCCAGAACCATGCTCACGGGACGCCCTCCAGCTCTGACTCCTCGGACTGAGCCTCGGCCTCCGGAGGGGCGTAGTTCTCGTCGTGCTTGACGATCATGGTGTCGGCGTCGAAGGTGCCGTCGGCCCAGGTGCCCTCCATGACGACCCCGATCCCCGGTCGGAACAGCTGTGCGGGAGATCCGTCGTAGACGACGGGCACCGCGGCGTCCTCCAGCCCGCTATCGGAAACCACCGTGAAGCGCAGACCGTCGGGGCTCGACTCGACGCTGCCCTCCTGCACCAGGCCACCGATCTGCAGGCGGCGGCCGTCGACGAAGTCCGACTTCTGCACCAGCGCTTCCTCCGGGGTCAGGAAGTACACGAGGTTGCCGTTGATGTTCCCGACGAACAGCACGCCTAGGAGAACCACGGCCGCTCCGAGAGCGGCCAGCGCCAGCAGCCGGTAGCGCTTCACCGGAGCTGCCCGAGGCCCCGGCGGACGGCGGCGGTCCGGCGTCGCAATGTCAGCAGGTACCCGCCCGTGGCTCCATAGGTGATGCCGAAGCCGAGAGCGACCCACGCCCACTCAGACACGATGACCCGCCTCCTTTCCGTAGTCGGGAGCGGCCACGGCCGCTCCAGCCAGATCGCTCGTGGCGGCGTCCTGTGTGGCCTCTAGTGCCTCCTCCTCGACGGCGAGCCGGAGGCGGGAGCGCAGCAGCGCGGCGTAGACCGCGGTGAAGGCCACCACGTTGAGCAGCAGCACGGCCAGCATCCAGTGGTCGATGCTCGGGTCGCCCGGCTTGAGCACCGTGGGCGGCTGGTGCAGCGCCCGCCACCAGATCACCGACATGTGCACGACGGGCACTTGTGCGAAGGCCAGGATGCCGAACACGGCGGCGCGGCGGGCCCGCACGGTCGGATTCAGCGTGGCCCGGCGCAGCGCCAGGTAGCCCAGATAGACGAAGAACATCAGCGCGGTCGTCACCAGCCGGGGGTCCCAGGTCCACCACACGCCCCACACCGGTTTGCCCCAGACGGCTCCCAGCACGATGGTCAGGCCGGTGAAGAAGACCCCGACCTCCGCGCTGGCCGCTGCCAGCCGGTCCAGCCGCACCGTCCGCTTCCACAACCAGCCGATGCTCGCCCCGAAGGTGATGGCGAAGCTCAGGTAGGCCAGCCAGGCCGCGGGGACGTGCACGTACATCAGCCGTTGCAGGTTGCCCTGCAACCGGTCCGGTGGTGCGGTGAGAGCTGCCACCAGGCCTACGGCCATGGTCATGACGGCGATCGTGGTCAGGTGCCGCGAGAGCGACTTCACGAGACCTCCTCGAGGGATCGGGCGGACAGGAGGACAGCGAGCGCGGCGACGACGTCGACCAGCGCCAGCAGGGCCAGCCAGTTCCAGGGAGCCCGGCCGTAGCGGGTGGCCTCGATGACCTGAGTGGCCGACAGCAGAAGCGGCAGGGCGAGCGGGACGGCCAAGAGCGGGCCCAGGGTGGTGCGTCCGGCCAGGCCCTGCGTCAGGGCGCCGGCCAACGTGCCGAGCACGGCGAGGCCGACTGCCACCAGCGGCAGGACCACGAGTAGCCACGGCCAGCTGTTCAGCGGCGGGTCGTAGACGATGATGGCAACCGGCAGCACTGCCAGTTCGAAGGCCAGCAGCAGGACGGCATTGGCGGTCGCGCGACCGGCCAGGGCGACGGCCGGATGGATTCCGGCGAGCCGGAGCAGCGCGACCTGAGGCGGTGGGTCGGCGGCGCTCTGACGGAGGGTCACCAGGACGCCGAACAGCAGGACGACAACCCAGTACATGCCGGATCCGACCGATCGCAGCAGCGGTACATCGGTACCCACGGCGAGCGGCACGAGCACCAGTGCGACCGCTCCGAAGGGGGCGGTCACAAGCAGCGCCTCACCGGCGCGCCGCTCCAGGAGCAGGTCCTTGCGGGCCAGTTCGAGGGCCTGCTGCAGGGGTCCGGGTGTGACAGGCCACGGGCGGGTCACCCCAGCACCTCCCCGACGGTGTGCATCGAGGGGTCGGCGGGCCGCAGCGCACCGTTCTCGATTTCCAGGATCCGGTCGACGATCCCGGTCAGTCGGTCCCGCTCGTGCGACACGACCACCGCGCCGCCACCGCGCTGGCGGACCTCATCGACGACGACCTCGACGAGCCCGGCGGACGCGCGGTCCAGGCCGGCATGGGCCTCGTCGAGCAGCAGGAGTCGGGGCGAGGTGATCATCACACGTGCGAGCTCGGCGCGTCGGAGCATCCCGTGCGAGCAGCGGTCCGCCGGTCGGTCGGTCGCCCGAGCCAGACCCACCGCGCCCAGCGCTGCCCCCACCTCGTCGGTGCCCCGGCCGGTGAGACGGCAGTAGAACCGCAGGTTCTCCCCGAGCGTGAGACGCGGGTACAGCGCGGGGATGTGGCCGACGAGTGCGATGCCGGGGCGGATCCGGTCGACTGCGCGGGTGCCCAGCCGTGCGCCCAGCACCTGCCCGGTTCCCGCGACCGGGGGCAGCAGGGTGGTGAGGAGCCGCAGAAGTGTGCTCTTTCCGGAGCCGTTGGCTCCGATCAGGCCGACTGCCTCGCCGGCCGCGACGCGCATCGTCAGATCGCGGAGCACCGGCGTGCGTTCGACCGTCACCGACAGGTCTGTCAGGTCGATGAGGAGAGGCGACGACCCACCGGACAACAGGTCCTCGCCGGGGGAGACCCGTGGCTCTCGGGGCTCAGGCACGATCCAGCTCTCTGACGGCCGAGACGGGGACAGGACGGGGACAGGACGGGGCGGCCGCGTGCCCTACGGTACTTAGTAGAAAGTCGGAGGTGGACAGGACCGTCGGCGCCGGGCACGCGCGCCGATGTGCGAAGGGATGGGGATGGAGCTCTTCGCGTTGATGTCGCTGGCGCTCGTGGCCGGCGTGGTGTCCTTCACCTCCCCCTGCACTCTGCCGCTCCTGCCAGGGTTCGTGTCCTACGTCTCCGGGCTGTCCCGCGGTGCGGATGCGCCGACGGTGGGGAGCGGCCCGTTGGCGGTCCGAGCGCGCCAACGGGTGTTCGCGGGTTCGTTGCTGTTCCTGCTCGGGTTCGCCGCGGTGTTCACCATGCTGGGCGCGACGTCGTCGGCACTCGGATTCCTGCTGATCCGGAACCTGCAGGCGATCAATCTGGTGGGCGGTGCTTTCGTCGTGCTGATGGGATTGGCGACCACCGGCGTCGTGCGGATCCCGTTCCTGCACCGTCAGGTACGCAGCGACCTCCGTCGGTGGCAGCCCGGTCCCGGCGGCGCTCTGCCGCTCGGGGCCGCATTCGCCTTCGGCTGGACTCCCTGTGTCGGTCCGGTCCTGGCCTCGATCCTGGCGACCGCGGCCGGTACCGCGACTGTGGGCCGGGGGGCCCTGCTGCTGCTCGCCTACTCGCTGGGACTCGGGCTGCCCTTCCTCTTGGTGGCGCGGGCGATGGCGCGGGGGCGGGGCCCGTTGCGATGGCTCCAGCGGCACTCCCGGCGAATCGAGATCGTCGGTGGGCTGCTCTTGGTCGGCATGGGCGTTGCGATGATGACCGGAGGCTGGACCGTGCTGATGAGCCGGATGCTCGCCTTCTACGCGCGGCTGGGATGGCCGCCCATCTGACTCGAGCCCACTGAAGCGTCCTGAGCCGTCGATCTCCAGGAGCTAGCAGTCGACCACTAGGCGGTCCCCTGTAGAGACCGCGTCCGGACGTCGGCGTCGCGCGCCTTCGATCGTCGGAACTTCTCAGTCACGCCGTGCGCCTCCCCGACTACGATGCGCAATAGTAGAAACTGAGTCCGAAGGGATCCAGCCAACGGGCAGGTGTGCGGCATCTCGCCGACCGGCCATCATCGCCCCCACACCCTTGGGAGAACCGAGTGCCCCGCGCCGAATCCACTGGTGGTCAGGCGCGATGGCGCACCGTTGCCCGCTCGGTCGGGGAGGTCCTGGTGACCGGTGGCCTGGTGCTGGTTCTGTTCGTCGTCTACGAGGTGTTCGTGACCGACGTGCTCACGGATCGTCGGCAGGACCAGCTGAAGGAGAACCTGCGTCAGGAGTGGGAATCTGAGCCCGTGGCTCCGACGACACCGCGCGTCAGTGCGCTGGGTGACGCGTTCGCCGTCCTGCACATCCCACGGCTCGGCGCCGACTACGAGCAGGTCGTGCTCGAAGGCACCGCCGAGGAGCAGCTCGCGCAGGGGCCGGGCCACTACGAGGGGACGGCGCTGCCGGGTGAGCAGGGCAACATGGCGCTCGCAGGTCACCGAGTCGGTAACGGGGCGCCGTTCCTGGACCTCGACCTGCTGCGGCCGGGCGACTCGATCGTCGTCGAGACTGCCGATCGATGGTTCGTCTATCGGGTGCTCGGTGACCCTGCGACAGGCGACTTCACCACCGACCCGAGCGGGATCCCCGGCCGGCAGATCGTCCGCCCGTCCGATGTCGAGGTGATCTCGCCGACGCCCAATGGACCCGACAACGGTCCGCCGAGCGGGGCGTACCTGACGCTGACCACTTGCCATCCGAAGTACTCCGCGAGGCAGCGGCTGATCATCCACGCCGGCCTGGACGGCGCCGGCCTGCCCAAGGCTGAAATGCCCGACGGTCCGCCGGCTCTGCGCGAGAGCTGAGAGGACCCGCATGTATTCCTGGATCTGGCGTCACCTTCCCGGCGGCACGGCGATCAAGGCGGTGACCGCCCTGATCCTGGTGCTCGGCGTCTGCGCGCTGCTGTTGTTCGTCGTCTTCCCTTGGGTGGAACCCCGCCTACCCTTCAACGACGTGACCGTGGGCGACTGAACACGGTTACGGCGGACGAAAATCGGGACCTGTCCGAGGCGTTGCGGAAGACCATCTTCTCGGAAGGCTCGGGCACCCGGTACCGATGCACACTGCGGGGGAGCGGGCGCGCTGGTTGTCAACCGGCAGGGGAGGCGCCGTCCCCACGCTCCGGGGCGTCAGCTGCAGCGGCCCCCCATGAAGACGCCGCGGGCGGCCAGCCATGGCATCGGGTCGGTGCGCCCTTGGTACAGACCGTCCGCGTGCACCTCGAAGTGCAGATGCGGTCCGGTGGACTGGCCCTCGTTACCGACTTCGGCGATCGTCGTACCCGCGGAGACTCGCTGTCCGGCGGTGACGAAGTAGTTGTTGATGTGCCCGTACACCGTCACCGAGCCGTCGTCGTGCTGGATGTAGACGGCCAAGCCGAACCCGCTTGCCGGTCCGGCGCGCAGCACCCGCCCGGCAAGGGGTGAATAGATCGGGGTACCGATCGGGGCTGCGATGTCGACGCCGTAGTGCATCGTGCCCCAGCGCATCTCCCAGCAGGTCGTGAAGCGGCCGCTCGTCGGTGCGACGGCCGTGTCGGTCCTCGTCGGCGTGGACGGGGGCGTGGGCGATGAGCGCGTCGGCGTGGGGGCTGGCGACGGTCGCGGCGCCGGGCTGTTCCGGGCCTTCTCGGCTGCCTGGGCAGCAGCCCTCGCCCCAGCAGCCGCCTCGGCGGCCTCGACCGCAGCGCGGGAAGCTTGCTCTTGCTGCCAGGCCTGGTGCGCGTCGCGGGCACCCTCCAAACCGAGCAAGGTGATCTGTGCCTGCTGCAATTGCTGGTCGTACTCGGCCTTCTGTGCAGCGGTGGCATCGAACGAGGCTCGGGTCGAGGCCGCGCGGGCGTCGGCAGCCGTCCGGGCCTGTGTAGCGGCCTGCTCCGCCTGCTGCGATAGTGCGACGGCTTCCCGCGCGGCCGCCTCGGCGTTGGCCTGGCGGACCACTGCAACGTCCAGGCTCTCGAGTGCGGCAGTGCGCTCGATACCGAGAAAGTCGAGAGTCGCTGCCTGCTGGAGCACGGCCGCCGGTCCGTCGGCGTTCATCATCGCGGCCACCCCGGTCAAGGTGGCGCCACGCATGTAGCTCTCCCGTCCGAGCGTCGCGACGTCCGCCCGCGCGTCGTCGGCTTCGGCACGTGCCGTGAGCAGCTCGGCTTGCGCGGCAGTCGCGGCCGTCTGTGCGCGCTCGAGGGCGGCCTGTGTCACCAACTGGGCGTCCGCGGCGGCCTGCGCTTCCAGGGTCACTCGCTCGAGCTCGGCTTCGGCAGCGGCGACCAATCCGGCAATTCGGCCCACGTCAGCCGCAGCGGTTCCCTGAGCCGACTGGGCAGCGGCAATCTCTGCGTCACTCGGATTGCCAGGAGCGGCCAAGGCGGGTTGGGCGGAGAGCACTAGCAGTGCGCCGGCGATGGAGCCCAGCATCGTCCGCACGATAGGGCGTTTCCTGCTCCTGCAGCGCCCGAGGGGGCTTGCTCCTCTGGACGATTGTTCCGGAAATGGCGCGCTTTCTCCTGGTGCTCGCATGTCCCTCTCCGGGGCGGCGGGGAGGCGCACAGCCGTCCCACTACTAAGGTCTCTAGTAGAGTCGGCACGGTAGGCGTGTGACTTGAGGAAAAGCTGGGGGGGTCGAGAAACTGCGACGCACAGGGGCCTCTGCGGGGCGCGAAACCGGGCCGGTGACTGCTGGAGGGGGCCGAGTCGCAGGGGTTGCCGGAATCTCCGCTCCGACCGTCAGGGGGCCAGCGGTTGTTCGAACGTGTGACGCGGCTTGGGTGACGGCCGATCGGTACCGATCGAGCAGGCGTACTCACTCCTGAGTCGAGACCGGAGAGCCCATCCCAGTGCTGCAATCGACACGACCGCGATGACGGGCTGCAGTGGAGCCCAGATGGTCAGGGCGCCGGACATGCCCAACGCTGCCACGACGAGTTTGTTGCAGACGGGGCAGCCAACGGCGAACGCCGCAAGCAATCCTCCACCCGACGCGGCGGCTACTCCGTTTCGAGGTGTCCGATCTCCCGGCCGACGGATGTAGGTCGCGACGACCAAGCCACCCAACACGGCGGTGGCGGCCCAGACGCCGTAGTTCCACCACAGGACCGGTGTCATGCGCGTGAACAGCGGGGTGGGGACCACGCCGGTCGGCACGCCCACTGCTAGGGCGAACGTCACCGTCGCAAGACCAGCAGCGCCGATACGTCGGCGCGGCCAGTGAGATCGAAGGCGAGCGGCAGAATCGACGGCGGCCGTCACGGTGCGGCGGTGGGAGTGCTCATCATGGTTCGTTCTCTGCCTATCACGATGAGGGGGCACCGCCGCCGACGTCTCCAGCGGCGACGGCGGCGAGCCACCTCAACCATCATCCATCCACTCACTACGCATCGTAGTAGTTGGGGCGAGTTCGTCAAGCGACGACGCAGCCGACCACGTTCAGCGCCAGCCATCCGGCGGCCGCAGGCAGCGCCAGAGCCGCTGCTGCTACTGCCGCAGCTCCGGCAAACCGGCCACCGCGATTGGCGGGAAAGCTGCTGGTCGTCAATCGCGTCAGGCGCGTTTGGGTGAGGCGGCTGGCCATGGCCAGGCCGACAGGTGACGTCGGCTGTCCGGTGAGCTGGGACAAGGCTTCGCGGACCGCGGCCGGCCCACAGCGGCGGGCGGCCTGTGCATCGGCAGCGAGCTCGATGAGGTCCCTGATCGCGGACGGGGCGAATCGAAGCAGCGGAACCGCGGGTAGGGCGGCGGCCAGAATGTCGGCGATCGCGACGAGCACGTGGTGGCGACCGCGCAGATGTGCCCGCTCATGTTCGAGGGTGGCTGCCATTGCCTCGGCAGTCAGATGATCACGTAGTGCATCGCTCATGAGGATCACGCCTGGGCGGCCGCCGATAGACATGGCCAACGGGCGGTTGTCCCGCACCCACAGCGGCTCCGTCGACGGCTTGCTGGCGGCGAGAAGGCGAAGCTGCGCCACGTGCGGAGCGTGATCCTGTCGCCGCCGGCGCCATCCCGCTGTTGCCCAACCAATGCGTAACACGATGCCTGCTGCGCCCACGACGCTGAGGGCGGCCGCGCCTTCTCTCCAGCCGGGGAGATGGCCAGAGGAGAGTGCGGTCCAGCAGCCGCCCGCGAGGCCGAAGATGCCGGTCGCTGGGTGGTTGTCGGCCGGCAACGCGAACGAACCGATGGTGGCGACTGCTGAGACGACCAATCCGACGGTGGACAAGATCCATCCGGTCAGCAGGATCGTGGGATCGATTCGCCGGTCCGCGAGCCACTGCAGGGGCCGGTGACCGTGCAAGCCCACCATCGTGCTGCCCACCAGGAGTGTCAGCATCCCGGTCATGACTGGGGAGCGCGGCGCGCCAGGCCGTCCCGCAAGACCGTGGATTCCTCCTCTGAGGCGGTCTCGGCGAAGTGCATCAGCACCGACTGCGGGTCGTCCGACGCGTTCAGGATCTCTCGAAGCGATGCGGCCGCAGCTCCTTGACGGGTAGACGTCGGCCGGTAGCTGTAAGCCCGGCCAGCGGGCTCCCGCGCCACCATTGCCTTGCGATGGAGGTTGCTGAGCACGGTCATGACGGTCGTGTAAGCCAGGTTGCGCTGGGGAGGCAGCTTCTCGAGGACCTCGCGCACGGTCAGTGAGCCGTCGGAGGACCAGAGGATGTCCATGATGGCCGCCTCTAGCTTGCCCAGACGGGGCATCACGGCTCCCTTGTGTCGACGACCCTGGCGTCAGTCTCCAGGCCGGACACGTCTTGACGAGGGTCGATCGGCCCGGTGCTCGGCGGTTTCGACGAGCACCGAGAGCCTACGTCATTGGTTCCCGAACCGATGATGGAGCGTCCTCCACAAGTGCTGGCCACGTCTCCAACTCGGGGATGTGTCAGTCCTAGGCTGAAGGATGGTCGGAAGCGACGGCAGGGGCGTCCCGCATAGCGACACGGTGGCGGCGAGAGTCCTGTCCATGCATTGCGTGAACGCCTTCTCCAGCAGAGGAGTACTTCTCAGCCGGATCGACTCCGGATGGCGACGAGGCGGACGGTCTCGCTGAGGCGGGTGGTGTCAGCGAGGTGGGTGGTGCCGGTCCCAGTCTCGACGGTGCGGCTCAACTATCCGACACGCCTAGGAGGCGTTGTCACGAAGTGGTCACGGCTCTATGTTGGCCGAGTCGGGCCGGGTGTCGGTCTCCAGACGGAGACCCTGGTCGGGCGCCGCCGAACCTGGGCGCATGACTACCAGGACCGGGGACCCACCGCAGTACTGGGGTGAATCCTGTAGCGCCGAGAACCTGGTGCCAGGTAGGGCGACTTCCCGCCCGAATCCGACAGCTAACTCGGTAGGCGGCTACGGAAGACAGGAGAGCCGCCACCCGTGGCGACGTCGCGCGTCCAGAAGCTTGCTCCAGCTCCGTCCGGCAGATCGTTGCGCTCCGATTGCAGGCGGGTCCTGTTCATTGCGGTGATCAGCGCTCTCGCGCTCGGGTTGACGGCGACAACAGGGGCAGCCGCACCCGGCAACTCGCCCGCAACCGCCGACGAGGCTGCTTCCCTGGTAGCTGAGCGTGGTCATCAGCTGGAGGTCCTCACCGAGGAGTTCAATGAGGCCCGCGAGAAGCAGAACGCACAGCAGGCCGCGGCGGCAGCGGCCGCTACGGCCGTCAGGGAGGCCGAAGCGCAGCTGACCGTTCTGAGGGACCAGCTGGCCGGGCTGGCCAAGACGGCGTACACCGGTCCGGGACTCTCGTCACTGCAGGCGTTCATGACCAGCGGTTCCCCCGAAGAGTTTCTCGATCGTATCGCCATAATGGAGAGCGTGGCCGGCCACCACAACGAGATCATGAACCGCGTAACGACCGCCCGCGCGGCCGCCGATGAGGCGAGGCTCGCCGCCGACCGGGCGGCCGCCGAGGCCCAGCAGCAGGTCGACGCCGTGGCGGCCAAGCAAGTGGGGCTCCAAGCGGAGATCACCGACTACCAGGCGCAGTACAACGCTCTGACAGTCGAGGAGCGGCTGGCTGCCGACGTCGCGCATGGCGGACGGTCGTTGGAAGCGCCGCCCCCGAACACCGTTGTCGCGAACAGTGAGGCAGCGCAGATCGCGGTCGACACCGCCTATGCGCAACTGGGCGACCCGTACGTCTGGGCGGCGGCCGGACCTGACTCGTTCGACTGCTCCGGCCTGATGCAGTACGCCTACGCCGCCGCCGGGATCTCACTACCGCACTCGAGCAGGATTCAGGCGACCATGGGTCGGCCGGTGGCGCGGGCGGACCTGCAGCCCGGGGATCTCGTTTACTACTACAGCCCCGTGAGTCACATCGGCATCTACATAGGGGGCGGCAGGATGGTCCATGCTTCGACGTTCGGCGTTCCCGTCACGATCGGCAGTGTCGACATGTCCGGTTACGTCGGAGCGCGGCGGATCGTTTGAGCGCTGGGACTCCCAGTGGGCCCCTCCGGACGGTCCGACCCTTGCAGTCGTCACTACCCCTCGCCTAAACCGAGGCGTCGGCATCGCGGGGGCCGTTCTGGAGCTCGGCACTGCCTCGGCTTCGGAGTTCTATTCGTCGCGATCGCGATGGGCACGCGCCGGGCAGATGCATCTGTCGTCGTGGGCGCGACGCCATGCATGGACGGTCATCCGCGTCGGTGGGGTGGGGGCCGGTCCTGCTTGACGTCCTGTTGGTCGCCTGTCGGCCCCGCAGATCACACGGCGTCGGCATCGACCGCGAGGAAGCGCCCTACATCTATCGCGAACGACGGGCTCCTCGTGGTGGGGGAGGACGGCCGTACCCGCGTCGGCCCAGTGGCCGTCTCATCGACCGGACCACTCGTGGGGAGGAGAATGCCCAGGCCTAAGAGGGCGCGGCACGCGCCCCTCGCAATAGGCAGCTGTTCAGGGGGCACTGCATTCTAGGCGCCCGCCTCTGGGAGGACTCGACGGATGATGGTGGGTTGGCCGGCCGGCTGCACCTTCACGACATCGCCGGGCTGGGGAGCGGCGATCATCGTGCCGTCGCCTACGTAGATGCCGACGTGGTCGATGCCTGGCCGATCGGTGGAGTAGTCGAAGAACAGGAGGTCGCCGGGTCGGGCCTCCGACAGCGAGCCGACCGCCCGTCCGGCGGTCGCCTGCTGAGATGACACGCGGGGGAGCGAGACGCCCAGGCTCCCGTAGACCAGCTGGGTGAACCCGGAGCAGTCCAGTCCCTTGGCCGGGTCGGTGCCACCCCAGAGGTACGGCACGCCGAGGTACTCGCGAGCCCTCGTGATGACCGCGGAAGCCTTATCGGAGGACGGCGGGCCAGCCGGGTCGATGCCTCCCGCGTTGGACGACGCGGCAGGCTGGCTGGGGATCGTTGCGGCGGTCGTCAGTCCCGCGCGCGCCGCCTCGGATGCCCAGGTCACTGCGGCGGCGGTGTCAGCGCGGACAACCGGTGGAAACCGAGCGCGGATGTCGGCGATTCGCGACTGCACTTGTGCCAGGCCGTCCACCAACTCTGCCCTCCCTCTTCACCGGACTCGGATGCAGGCACCTGCCCGGCGCTCTGTCCGCCCGCTGCGATACTCGACTACGCAGGCTAGTAGGAGCGCTCTCTCCGACCGCGGAGACGCGCTGGAGTTCATGCGTGTTCGTGGAGCACCCAGCGATCAGTCGGTCGCGCCCCTCGAGCGCCTTGGCCGTTGGCCGCATGGACATCAGCACCGAGGCGGGCCAAGGCCCTGCGCCCGCATACGCTTTGTCGGACCGGACGCAGTCCGACGGACTCTTGCCAGTTCGGGGCGGCTCACCAGAGGCGGCTGTTAGTCCTCGGCGGCCTAGTAGCCTGAGCTCGGTCGTTGGGGGGGGGGCATGTCGGCACGACGCATCTGGGCACTGCTGCTGCTCACTGCCGTATTCGCCATGCACGGTGTCCAGTGCATGGCGGCTGACGTCTCCGGTCACGGGATGCGCGGGGCGGGACACGTCTCGGCTGCTGTGTCCACTCAGGCAGCGCAGATCGACTCGGCTCTCACCGCCGCACCCCACCTGTCTGCCGCGACGGTGTCTGTTCGAATGACGGTCGCCGCTGCTGCCGCTGTCTCCCCGGACGGCTCACTGCCGAGCGGCTCGGCCCTCGTAGCTGTCTGCTTGGCGATGGTCCTGACCGGCGTGGGTGCACTGGCTGCTGCAGCGCTGATCGGTCGAGCCTCGGCATCGAGCGTTCGCGCTCGGGCTCCTTCTCCGTTGTGGCACACCTGGTGGTCGAGGGTCCCTCGGCCGCCAGATTTGTCCGCTCTCTGTCTCCTGCGGATCTAGGCCGAATGCCTTGACCCCGACTCAGCCCTCGGCGCGGTCGGGTCATACGCGCACGCCTATGGACCTACAACCGCAGGAGAACTCAGATGGCTCGCACGACACGACTTGTCCGCTTTGCCGGTGGCCTCATCGCAGGCGCCATCGTCCTGAGCGGCTGCTCGAACGGCAGCGAAGGCTCCAATGCCGAGAGCAGCCCCACCACCGGTAGTTCCGCCAGTGACGCCGCCGTCCACAACGACGCTGACGTGACGTTCGTCCAGGGGATGCTCCCGCACCACGAGGGCGCTCTCCGCATGGCTCAGCTCGCCGACGGCCGGGCCTCGGACCCGCGGGTGATCGACCTGGCGGATCGCATCGAGGCCGCGCAGGGGCCGGAGATCGAGACGATGACCGGCTGGCTCGAGGAGTGGGGCGAGCCGCTGCCCGAGGATGACATGGGCGGCATGGACCACGGCTCCGGCGGCATGGACATGGAAGGCATGGACATGGAAGGCATGGACATGGAAGGCATGTCCGAGGCGGACATGACAGCGCTGGACTCCGCCTCTGGCGCTGAGTTCGACCGGATGTTCCTCGAGATGATGATTCCGCACCATCGGGGCGCCGTGGACATGGCCGAGACGGAGATCGCCGACGGTGCCAATCCGGACGCCATCGACATGGCTCGGGAGATCGTCGAGTCCCAGACCGCTGAGATCGAGGAGATGCAGACGCTGCTGAGCGAGTTGGGCGGCTGACGCGGCGACGGGTGGTGCTGTTCCAGATCCGGGACAGCGCCACCCGTCGACAGCTTCGCGCCTTCGGCCGAAGGGTCGGAGCGCTCTCTCAACGTCAGCCTCACCGTCTCGAAGGACTACCCATGCGCGTTGGCACGCGCCGCTCAGCCATATCCGTTCGTGCGCCTCGTCGTCTCGCATTCCTGGTCGTCTCGGCGCTGTTCGTCGCCCTCGTCGGGTGCTCGTCGAACGACGTCGACCAGACGACGCCCGGGACTCGCTACGAGTTCGACGGCGCCACCCCCGCCGGCCAGGTGATCGAAGCCATCAGCCGCGCGGTCGCGCCACCCTTCAGTGGCGAACTCCTCGATGGCACCCCGTTCAACTCGGCCGACCTGGCCGGAGACATCGCGGTCATCAACTTCTGGGGATCGTGGTGCGCACCCTGCCGCGTCGAGACTCCCGAATTCCAAGAGGTCTACGCCGAGTTCCGTGACGAGGGCGTGCAATTCCTCGGCGTGGACGTGAAGGACGACCGGCAGATGGCCAGCGCCTTCATGACCAGCGTGGGCGCGGAGTATCCGTCGATGTTCGACCCGCGGGGCGAAGTCGCCATGGCCTTCCGTGGTTTTCCGGCCAACGTCGTCCCGTCGACCATCGTGCTCGACACGGAAGGACGAGTGGCCGGTGTCTACACCGGGGCTGTCGCACGAGATGACCTTTGGTCAGCGGTGTCGACTCTTCTGCAGGAGACCGGAGGATGACCGACCTCGGAAACATGTTCGCCGGCATCGTCACCGATGGGTCGTTGCTGGTGGCCTTCGCCGTGGCAGCGCTGGTCGGCCTGATTAGCTTCGCCTCCCCCTGCAGTCTGCCTCTGGTCCCCGGCTACGTCGGCTACATCGCAGGGCTCGCCGGAACGGCCGTCGAGGCGGACGAACCGCAGGGGCGGAGAGCTGTCTCCGCCGGTGGGACAGGGCTACCGGCGGAGATAGCTGCAGAGCACGGCACGGGCGCCGTTCAGACGGCGGCCCGGAGCTCCGGCAGACGAAGGATGCTGATCGGATCGCTGCTCTTCGTCTCCGGCTTCAGCGCAGTGTTCATCTCCTTCGGCGCCCTGTTCGGCGGCCTGGGTCGCCTGCTGCTGGAGTGGGCGCCGGCGCTGACCCGGATAGCCGGTGTCGTGACCATCGGCATGGGGCTGGCGTTCCTCGGCGCGCTTCCCTGGCTGCAACGGGAACGGCGTCTGCACCACCGGCCTACCGGCGGTCTGGCCGGCGCGCCGGTGCTCGGGGTCGTCTTCGGCTTGGGGTGGACACCGTGCCTGGGGCCCACGCTCGCCGCGGTCAACACCCTCGCCTACGCAGAAGCGTCCGCGCTTCGCGGTGCAGTGCTCGGGTTGGGCTACTGCCTCGGCTTGGGGATCCCGTTCGTGGCGATGGCGCTGGGGGCCCGCCGTGTCGTCGGCGTGTCGGCCTGGGCCCGCCGACATGCCCGCACGGTGACGCGAGTCGGCGGCGGCTTGTTGATCGTGCTCGGCATTCTGCTGCTCACGGGCTACTGGGATCGATGGATGTTCTGGCTGCGGGCATGGCTCGCGACCACCGGATTGGGGGAGTCATTCCTGTGACGAAGAAGTACTCATCGGCGCGGCTGATGCGGCGCCGCTCGGTCGTGGCGGCAGCAACGATCGCTTCCGCCCTGGTCGTCGCTGGTTGCACCTCGTCGTCGGCGCAGTCGGAGGCCGAGGTGAGTGGAGTGGCCGCGGGCATGCTGCCGTCCAGTCACATCCACGGTGTCGCGATCGACCCAGCCGACGGACGACTGGTCCTGGCCACGCACGACGGGCTCTTCGAGGTGGGCGATGACGGACAGTCGACTCACATCGGTCCGGTCATCGACCTGATGGGCTTCGCCGTGCGCGGGCCGGGGCACTACCTCGCCTCCGGGCATCCCGGGCCGGGTGTCGACCTGCCGAATCCGGTCGGGCTGATCGAGTCGACCGACGGCGGCCGGACGTGGGAACCGCGGTCCCGGCAGGGAGAGTCCGACTTCCATGCGCTGACGGTCAGCGATGCGGGGGTCCTCGGTTACGACGGCTCCCTCCTGCGTAGCGTCGACGGCGACGAATGGGAGCAACTGCTGACACCGGCAATGCCGGCGACACTGGCCGCAGCACCGGATGGGCGGACGATCCTCGCCACCACGGAGCAGGGTCTTCTCAGCTCCGTCGACGGCGGTAGCTCGTGGGTCCGGAACGACGGTGCACCGCTCCTCCAAATGGTCGACTGGGCCGACGACGGCATGAACGTCGCGGGCGTGGACCCGTCCGGTTCGGTGTGGACGAGCTCGGACGGAGCGCTGACCTGGCAGGCGGGGCCCCAGCTGGGATCACCACCGCAGGCAGTGGCGGCGAGCTCCTCGGCGGAGGGCTCGCTGCGGATCGCCGTCGTCACCATCACGGCGCTGATGGAGTCGGACGACGGCGGACACACTTTCGATGTCGTGCTGGGGGAGTGAGCCACGTCGGGCGCTGTGCCTCGCATGTGGCCGAGCATGCCTGCGGGACCGTGCGAGGTCGGCGTCGTAGCCGCTGTGCCGCAACCGGGACTCCCGCGTCTGCGCACACGGGCGGAGCCTGACACCCAGGGTGCCGCGGTCACTCTGGAGCGCAGACACGCTCTGCCGAGGCCTCGAAGTCAGGGACAGGTCGGGCCTCGGCTTCCTCGGGCGTATCGGCGATTCCGTTGCGCTCGATGTCCTCGATCAGCCAGTCCATCTCGTCGATTTCCCGCCGCTGTGCCTCGCTGATCTCAACGGCCAGTTGGCATACGCGAATGTCGGACAGTTCGGCTCGCTCGGACCGGGTGATGGCCATCGAGTGATGAGGGATCATCGCACTCATCCAGGCGCTGTCCTGGACAGTCGTCTGACTGCGGTCGAGGAACACTCCGAACCCCAGCAGCACGAGGCTCGCCGCCACGATGGCGATGTTCGCCTTCACGTTCTTGTACATGTTGAGCATCCAGCCGAGCATGATCAGCCCCATGGTGCCGCCCATGGTGAGCGCCATGAACATGCGGCTCTGACTCCAGCGGATGTGCCCCCACTCCCAGGAGCTGACAAACATGACCCCGTACATCACAACCATGGCCGTCAAGATCATGGCCGCGAAGCGCAGGTACATTCTGGTGTCGGGCGACATCTTGCCGCCGTGACCGTGCTCGTTCGCCTCGTCGTTCTTCTTGGTCGCCATTGATCCGATCTCCGTCCTTGCCGTTGTCGGTGTGTATGGGGGGATGTAGGTGAATGGCTGCATCGTCGCGCGAGCCGTTCGCCGCAGCCGGTGACACATGTGCGTGGTTGCAGTAGGCAGCGGCCGCGACGCCGGGCCTGTGCTGGGCAGGCTTGGTCGGTTGGAGTACCCCGACCGTCCGCATGCCCGTACGGTCGTACGGATAAACCGGGGAGGCCGACACTGCCGTCGGAACAGCTGGCGTTGTACTCACCATCGAGCCGCCGTGCAGAGAGTGGCGGCGGTGTGGGATGCATGGCTGGAGTCCCACGAAGAACTCGGTAGCAGCGCCTGGAGGGCTGCACCTGCTGGCGATATCTCGGAAGAGTCTTCTGGGTTCCATCCACGCAGCGTCTTTGTAGTCGTCGGGTGGGTGTAGCAGTTCCTTGCGGCCCGATACGCCGTTGAGGTGCACGCCAGCCGCGGACGACTTGCTCGGCATCGACCGGGCAACACACTGCGCGATGTCGGACGACTGGACGAAAGCACGACGATGTGCGGCGTACGCGGAGGCGATGGCGTGCGGGTTGTCGTTGTGACCACGACGCCCTCGTCAAGTCGTTCGGTGGCAGCTCGACCTCTAGATGACCTATTCCAAGGGGTCAGTGGTCGTAGGCGGTGAGGCAGCGGGCGACGGGGGCGCCGCTGCGGTCGTTGTGCCAGATGGCGGCGGTCAGTGCCAGAACGCGTTGCAGGACACGGACCCAGACCCCGCCGGGGGTGTGTCCGCCGTGTTGCTCGAGATCGAGTTGACCTTTGAACCGTCCCCGGTTCTGTAGCGGGGCGGTTATGCCGGCAGCGGCTGCTGCTCGGCGGTGATGGAACGGTAGTACTCCTGCTCGACCTCGACCGGGGGCCTGTGGTCGAGGGCGCTGTGCAGGCGGGCGCTGTTGAACCAGTGCACCCAGGACAGGGTGGCCAGCTCGAGGTCCTCGACGCTGCGCCAGGGCCCGTCGCGGCGGGTGCACTCGGTCTTGTACAGACCGATCAGGCTCTCGGCCTGGGCGTTGTCGTAGGAGTCGCCGACGCTGCCGATGGAGGCGACCGCACCTGCGTCGGCGAGCCGGTTCTGGTATCGAATTGCGGTGTACTGACTGCCCGCATCGCTGTGTTGAATGACGCCAGCGATCTCCTCACCTGCGCGTTCCCGGGTCCACAGCGCCATCTCCAGAGCTTCCAGCGGCAGTTCGGTGGGCATGGAGGAGGCGGTGCGCCAGCCGACGATCCGCCGGCTGAAGGCGTCGTGGACGAAGGCGGTGAACGCCATGCCCGACCAGGTCGGCACGTAGGTGAAGTCCACCAGCCACAGCCGGTTGGGCGCCGGTGCGGTGAAGTCGCGCTGCACCAGGTCCGGCGGTCGGGCCGCTGACGAGTCCGCCCGCGTGGTCTTGAACGCCCGGCCGCGGCGGGCGCCTTGCAGTCCCTCGGTGCGCATCAGCCGCTCGACCTGGCGGCGGGAGACCGGGTGGCCGGCCACGCCCCCCTCACGGCGCAGCTGGGCGTGCACCTTGCGCACGCCGTAGACCCCGCGGCCGATCTTGCGGTCGCTGTGCACCGTGCGGATGCGCTCCAGGACCACGGTGTCCCGCTGCGCGCGGGCCGAGGGCGGGCGCCGCTTAGCCGCCCGGTAGGTGCTCGGGGCGATCTGCAGGCCGTGCTCGCGCAGGACCCGGCAGATCGGCTCGACCCCGAACTGCTCCCGGTAGGTGTCGATGTAGTCGATCAGCGCGGCGAGGGGCGGTCGAGCTCCGCGATGCTCCTATGTCAAGCCACAGCCGGGAGGCCGGGGGTCGGGGCCGCTGCCGGGGCCGCTGCCGGCGATGCTTGAGCGCAGTGCGCGTCTGCGCGGAGGGCGGCAAAGACCGCGTCGGACAGCCGTCGGCGAAGCAGTCGGACGGCCTCTGTGGAGGTCTTGCCGGAGGCATGGAGGCGGGCGACGTAGTCCTTGCCGGGGCCGACGCCGCGGATCTGGGTCACGGCGATCATGTGTAGGGCGGTGTTGATGGTGCGGTTGCCGCCGCGGTTGAGCCGGACCTTGCCATCGCGCCTGTTGCTGCCTGACCAGACCGGGATGGGGGCGGTGCCGGTGAACCGGGCGTAGGCGTCCTTGTTGCGGAACCGGTGTACGCCGGCGGTCTCGCCGAGGATCATCGCCGCGCCGAGCACGCCGCAGCCCGGCAGTGCCAGCAGTGACGGAGCCAGGCGGCCGACCAGGCTCTTCAGTTCGGCCTCCAGAGCGTTGATCTGGCCGGTCAGCTCGCGGCAGCGTTCAAGCAGCGCGCGGGTCAGCCGGGCGACCACGCCAGGGCGGTCGGCGAGCCGGTCGAGCAGGTCGTCGATGACGCAGTAGCGGCGCAGCCCTCTGGAGGGCACGTGTAGCTCCGGGTCGAGTTCGTGCAGGTGCCAGCGCAGCTGGTTCTGCACCCGGGTGCGCTGGGCGACCAGGTCGCGGCGGTAGTCGACCAGCAGCTTCACCTCCCGGGTGGGGCCGTCGAGCTCGGCGATGGGCAGGTCATCATGACGCAGCGCGGCCAGCGCGACGGCCTCGGCGTCGATCGGGTCGGACTTGCCCGGATGCCGTCCTCCTCGGCGGGCGCCGGCCATCAGCCGGGTCGGCACCCGCACCACCTGCTGGCCGGCGGTGAGCAGGTCGCGCTCGAGTCGGCGGGTCAGGTGCCGGCAGTCCTCGAGGGCGAACCGGACCTCGGGCCACTGCGCCGCCCAGGTGACCAGCGCCAGGTGACCCTCGCTGGTGGCCGGCGTGGTCTTCTCGGCCAGCTTGCGGCCGACCGCGTCCAGCGCGACGACGGTGTGCGTGCGCTTGTGCGAGTCGGCTCCGATGACGATCAAGGTGGTGCTCCTCCGCGGGTTGGTGAACCGGTCGGGCACCGGCGGCGCGGGCACGCCTCAATCGAGCGGAGAGCAGGCTCCTATCAAGCCACGCGCCACCGGAGGAACCCGGCGGGGCCGCACATCGCTGGACAAGCCACCGGCCGCAGCCGGGGCAGCGAAGAAAGGAGCGAACCCCGCCGGGCAGCTCTCATGCTGGCATTGACGCGAAGAAAGCCGAGGCCGTTTTCAGGATCGCGTTCGCGCGGCGCAGCTCGCGGACCTCCCGCTCCAGCTCACGCAGCCGGGCCCGCTCATCGGTGGTCAGCCCCGGCTCGGCGCCGGCGTCGACACGGGCCTGCTTGACCCAGTTCCGCAGAGTGTCCGGCTGGATGCCCAGCTGCTCACCCACCCGCCGGCAGGCGGCGTTGACACTCAGTTTCTCTGGACCGTCGACGAGGTCGCAGGCGAAGCGGATCGACCGCTCACGCAGCTCGTCGGGGTACTTCCTCGGTGCGGGCACGATTCCACTCTCCCGTGGATTCAGACCCGCTACGAGACCGGGGACGGTTCACTTTGAAGGTGTCGTTGATCGACTCGATGACCTGGCGTAATGGCTTGAAGAAGCCCGTCCCCGGGCGTTCGGGTTCGCCCTTGCGGGCCGGGCGCAGCAGGTTCAACCCCGCGTCGGTGAGGATGCCTTCGAACTCGCGGCCGTAGTAGTTCTTGTCCGCGATCACGACCTGCTGGCGGCGGTCGGCGGTCAGGGTGGGGTCGGTGTCGAGGATGTCGAGCAGCACCGTGCGCTCGTCGGCCTTGGCGCCGGTGAGGGCGAAGCCGACCGGCAGCCCGTGCAGGGTGCACAGCAGGTGTAGCCGCAGGCCCCAGAACAACCGGGAGTGGCTGGCGCAGTAGCCGTACTCGGCCCAGCCGGCCAGATCCGAGCGGCGGACCGTTTCCCGGGAGCGGGCGCACTCCACCGGCGTGGAATCAACGACCCACACGTTGTCGGTGAACAAGCTGGTGTCGCGGGCCAGCACCGTGATCAGCCAGGCGATGGTGTCGGCGAGGTGTCGTAGCCGCTTGTTGTACCCGGGTTGGCCGGGCAGGTAGGGGAACAGATGCCGCAGGTGGGAGCAGGCGTAGCGCAGCCAGCGGGCCTCGCTGTGGCGACCGGCCAGTGCCTGCATCACCGCCAACGTGATCAGCTCTGCGTCGGTGATTCTCGGTGCGATCCCGACCTTCGGCCGGGCCGGAGCCCGCTGCGGGAGCTCCTTCAACAGGTCATCGACTCGTACGTAGAGTGCGGTCGCGAGGGTGTCCAGATCGGCGTCCACGAGGACCTCCGCGGTTCGACGTTGGGTTCCAACGCCGAGCCTGGGCACCCTCGCCTCTCACCTGATCAAGGCACGCCGAACCACTACCGCCGACGTTCCGCGGGAACGTCGCCGAGGCGCACGACCCCTTGGAATAGGTCATCTAGTGCGCCGCTGGAGCGTTGGTTCGGCCCCGGGGCGTCGTCCAGGCCGCTCCTGGCCTTGGCGCCTCCGGGGCCGACCTGCCGTCCAGTCTCCGTCAGCCCAGTGAGGTGATGAGGTCGCGGCAGGCCTGCTCGCAGCGCCGGCAGGCCTCGGCGCAGATTCGGCAGTGCTCGTGCATTGAGGCGTGGCTCTCGCACTCGTCGCCGCATGCCTTGCAGGCGGCAGCGCAGGCCTCGAGGACCGCGCGGGTCAGGTTGGCGTCGTAGCCGGTGTGCCGCGAGAGCACGCGGCCGGTGGTGTCACAGATGTCGGCGCAGTCGATGTTGGTGCGGATGCACTTCGTCAGCTCGGCGACCATGTCCTCGCTGAGGCAGGCGTCGGCACAGGCGGTGCACGCCTGGGCGCACTCGAAGCAGGCCTCGATGCAGGCCAGCAGCTTCTGCTTGTCCACCCCGCCGAGGTCCTTGGGGTAGGTATCGAGCATCTGGGCTGCCACGGTCATGGCTACTCCTCGGGTACTCGGCGTCGGGCGGCTCGGATGCCGCTCGAGACTGTCGCCGACGTGTTCGGCGTACCCGCAGACCCGTACGGGTATGAGCGACATGGAGGTGTTTCTCGAATGTCCGAACCTGGCCACGCCCATCCGGTCGACCCGGAACGCGTTGCACACGCCCGAGCTCGGCTGCCCAGCCGGGAGGAGGCTACCCAGCTGACCAGCGTGTTGAGCTTGATGGCAGACCCGACCCGGGCCCGCGTGCTGTTCGCCCTCGACATGGTCGAAGAGCTCTGCGTCGGCGATCTCGCGCTGGCCCTGGAGGCCAACGAGGACGCCGTGGGGTACGCGCTCCGGTTGTTGCGCACGGCGGGACTGGTGACCAACCGGAAGCAGGGGCGCGTCGTGTACTACCGCCTGGCCGAGGGTTTCCCCGAGCCACTGCGGGAGCACTGCCTACGCCAGTTGGTCGTTCTCTCGGAGGCGGCGCCGGACGACGACTGACAGTTGGCGTGTCGGGTCCGGCGCAGTTGCCGGGGCGGTCCTCACCGCGCGAACGTCCTCGACCACCCCTACAGTCGGCCACACCCGGACGTCCGTGCGGATGTTTGTGCCGTTCGCGGCCCAGTCCCTGCTGTTCCCGTCGGAAGGCGAGGAGGGCGCCATGGTTGCGCTGCTGTCGATGGCCGCCTTGATCGTGGCCGGGATCGTCGGGCTGTACGCGTTGTCGGCGGCGTTGCGCACCGCCCGGGAGCCCGCCGTCGTCCTGCCGTACGAGTCAGGCCTGCTCCCACAGCAGCACGCCGTCTCCCGCTACCACGCGCGGTGGTACGCGATCACGGTTCTCTTCCTCGCCTTCGACATGGAGATGATCTTCATGTACCCGTGGGCCGTCGTGGTCGCGGACATGGGGGCGACGGCCGTCATCGAGATGTTCGGCTTCCTCGCCGTGCTCCTCGTCGGTGTCACCTACGTCTGGCGTGAAGGTGCGCTGCGATGGACCTGATCGCCCGACTGCGGAACTGGGCGCTGGCGAAGCCGCGGGTACTCCTCGTCGATGCCCCGGCCGCGACCACGCTCCGGTGGTCCGTCGAGGCCGAGCTGGACCGGCGCGGCTGGCCGCGCGCCCTCTCACCCGCGGACACTGACCTTCTGGTCGTCCTGGGGCAACCCGGACCGGAGCTCGCAGAAGCCGTCGACGTGCTCTGGAGCCAGGTTCCCGAGCCGCGGCACCGAGGGGACGTGCAGCGCCCCAGCGACGTCGCCGTGGCTCTGGACCAGGGCCGAGCTGTCCTGATCCGGCGGGCCGGATCAGGAATGAAGGGACACGACCGGCCGTCGCCGCTCTTGTTGCTCGGCAAGGACGAGGACGACGAGGGCATGGACCACGGGAGTGGTCACGAGGGCATGGACCACGGGAGTGGTCACGAGGGCATGGACCACGGGAGTGGTCACGAGGGCATGGACCACGGGAGTGGTCACGAGGGCATGGACCACGGGAGTGGTCACGAGGGCATGGACCACGG
>SPQJ01000059.1 GCA_004570425.1 Bacillus sp. AZ43 | reverse complement strand
CGCGCCCGAGCCCGGCGAGGGCGCCGCGACCGGAGGTCCGGGCGACGGCGGCCAGCAGGGCGAGCCCGGCGACCGTGACGCCCAGGCTGTGCCCGGCGGCCAGCGCCGCCCCGCGATCCTCGTCGGGCAGCACCTGCGCGAGGACCAGGTCGGCGGCGACCGCCAGCAGCCAGCCGCCGACCACGCAGACGGTCGGCGACTGCCAGAGGCCCCGGGCGTAGAGGGCCCGCGTGAGCACCGCGACGAGCGCGTAGCCCGGCAGCCCGGGGGCGAAGGCCACGATCGTGTCGCGCAGGGCGGCGACCACCGGGTCGGGCTCGGCGGCGAGGAAGACCCGCGCCACGGGACCGGCCACGGCCACCATCAGCGCGGCCGCGACCGTCGCCGTGGCCACGACCAGCACGGCGACCGGCGCCAGGGCCCGCCGGTAGCCGGGCTCGTCGCCGGCGTCGGCCCGCTCGGCGAGACCGGGGTAGGCCGACGTGGCCAGCGGCACGGCGAGCGCCGCCCACGGGACCAGGAAGAGGGTCAGGCCGGCGGCGTAGACCACCTGGGTGCCGTCGGGCCCGTCGGCGGCGAGCCGGATGGCGACCGCGGCGACCAGCTGCTGGCCGGCGAGGGTGAGCACGCCGGCGACGGCCAGCCTGCGCACGCGCGGCGCGGCACCCACCGGGAAGCGGAGCGCCGGGCGCAGTCCCAGCCGCAGCCCGCGCAGCGGCACGAGCAGGCTCAGGCTCAGCGCCACCACGCCCAGGGTCGTCCCGACGGAGAGCACGAGCTCGGCGGGGCGGGAGAGGTCGTCGACGTCGCCGGCGCCGCCGATGGCGGCGAAGGTGAGGTACGCGGCGGCGACCACCAGGCTGGACAGCAGCGGCGCGATGGCGGGGCCGGCGAAGCGGCGGTGGGCCTGGAGGATGCCGGTGAGGACGATGCCGATGCCGTACAGGACGACCTGCGGCGCGAAGACCAGCAGGAAGCGCGCGGCGACCGCCACCTCCGCCACGTCGCCGCCGCCCAGCAGCGCCCGCGCGATCGGCTCGGCGAGCACGGCGATGGCCACGGCGAGCGGCGTGAGGATCAGCAGCGTCCACCCCAGCAGGGCCGACGCCGTCGCCCGGACCTGCTCCCGGTTGCCCGCGGCGATGCCCCCGGCCAGCATCGGGACGACGAGCGCGGCCAGCGCGCCACCGGCGACGACCTCGAACACGATGTTCGGGACGGTGTTGGCCGCCTGGTAGGTGTCCCCGGTGCTGTCGGCGCCGACGGTGTTGGTGAAGACCAGCGTGCGGCCGAAGCCGGCCAGCCGGGCGAGCAGGGTGAGGACGGCGATCAGCGCCGCGGCGCCGGCGACGCCCTGCGCGACCGTGCGCCGGTTCACGACGACCGGCGGCCGAGGCGGTCCAGTTCGCGCAGTCCCGGCGTGGCCTCGATGACCTGGGTGAAGCTGACCTTCTCGCTGGCGAGCGTGAGCGCCACGACGCCGGCCAGCAGGCCGGCGCGCGGGGCGCGGCCGGGGATCGACGCGAGCCGCAGCCCGAGCAGCGCCCCCAGGGAGTTCGCGCCGGCGTCGCCGAGCATGATCCGCTCCCCCAGGTCGTCGGGCAGCACCGCCAGCGTGGCGCCGAGCGGGCCGGCGACCAGGCCGCCCGCCGGCCCGGGCAGCCCGGCGGCCGCGGTGAGGGCGCCCACCTTGGCCGCCCGCCCGGGTCGCAGGTCGAGCAGGTTGACCAGGTTCGCCGTGCCGGCGACCAGGCCGGTCGTCAGCACGCCGTCGACGAGGCCGCGGCCGCCCCGCTCCCGGCGGGTGAGCAGCGCGGCGACGGCGGCGGCCGCCCCGATGCCGGCGACCTTGACCGCCCCGGCGGAGACCCGGCCGGCCCTGAGCGCGGCGAGGTGGCCCGCCAGCCCCTTGTCGCGCGCCTGCTCGGGGCGCGCGCCGGCGAGGTCGTCGTAGCTCCCCACCAGGCCGGACACGGTGCCGACGACGGCGGCGGCCGCCCGCGTGCCGGCCGGGGCGCCGAGCACGGCCGAGGCGGTCGCGGAGAGCGCCAGCGCGGGCCCGCCCAGCAGCGTGACCGGCCGCTTGGCGTAGTTCATCCGGCGCCACGCGGCCCCCGAGGGACGGGCGGTCAGCTCGGTCGCCGCGGTGAGCGCGGCCCGGGCCGCGGCCGCGCCCACGAGGGCGGCCGCGACCTTGCGGCCCGCCCTCACGGCGCCGCGGCCGGGACCGGGGGCACCGGCTGGGTGTCCTCGCCGGTGCCGTACTTGCCCGACGTGCCCTCGCCCTCGCTGCCGAGCGCCAGCACCGTGCTGATCGCCCCGGCCGTGGTGCCGAGGTTGTCCACCGTCGAGACAGCGGACGCGACGGAGGCGTCCGCGCGGATGGCGCCGACCAGGCCGTTCTCCTGCGCGGAGGGCCCCCCGCCGGCCACGACCGCGCCGGACCCGGCGGCGTCGAGGGCCGAGACGAGGTCGACGAGGGTGTCGGCGCGGTCGGCGGCGTCGTCGCCGGTGAACGGGTCGCCGGTCAGGACGACGACGTGGTCGGCGGCGGTGACCGAGTCGCTGTCGGTGGTCAGGACGTCCAGGGTGGACAGGCCCGAGAGCACCGAGGACAGCGCCGACGGGTCGGCCGCCGGGGCGCCACCCGGGGGCACGACGAGGACCTGGGCCAGCACCGAGGCCACCAGCTGGCCGGCGTCGTCGGTCTCCGGGAGGTTCTGCACGCTGGTGGGCAGGCCCCCGCCGGTCACGTAGCCCTGCAGGGCGGAGGCGGTGGACGGGTCGGTGTACTCGGGGCGCAGCCGGACGGTGCCGGTGACGGTGCCGCCCGCGTCGGTGACGAGGGCCGACACCTCCTCGACGGCCTCTGGCGCGACGCCCTCGTCGGTGACCAGGAAGAGCACGCTGCGGCCGGTGAGCGTGCCCTCGACCAGCGGGGTGGCGACGGCCTCCTGGAACCCGTCGGCGGTGTCGACCTGGGCCTGCAGCTGCTGGGTGCGGTCCTCGAGCGAGCGCTTGTCCTGCTCGAGGTCGGCGACCTGGTTCTCGATGTCGGCCAGGATCGGCTCGTTGAGCGCCGTGGTGCCGATGATGATGCCCAGCGCGACCGCCAGGAAGACGGCGATCAGCGAGACCAGGTGGTAGCGGAAGTCGATCACGAGAAGAGGTTCTCCAACCAGAACATGAAGCTGTTCCATTGGTCGAGGAGGAGGTCGAGGTAGACCCGCCCGACCGCGGACACCGCCAGCGCCGACCCGATGGCGACGAAGGCGGCGAGGACGAGCACCACCAGGGCGGCGGTGGAGATGCGGCTCTTGTAGAGGCGGCTCACGCCCTTGGCGTCGACGAGCTTGCCGCCCAGCCGCAGCCGCGTGAGGAAGGTCGAGGCCATGCCGCCGCGGCCCTTGTCGAGGAACTCCACGAGGGTGGCGTGCGTGCCGACGGCGACGATCAGCGTGGCGCCCTTCTCGTCGGCCAGCAGCATCGCGATGTCCTCGCTGGTCGCCGAGGCGGGGAAGGTGATCGCCTCGACACCGAGGTCCTGGACCCGTGCCAGCCCGGGGGCGCGGCCGTCGGCGTAGGCGTGGACGACCACCTCGGCCCCGCAGGTGAGCGAGTCGTCGCTCACCGAGTCCATGTCGCCGACGATCATGTCGGGCTGGTACCCGGCCTCGCGCAGCGCGTCGGCGCCGCCGTCGACGCCGATGAGCACGGGCCGGTAGTCGCGGATGTAGGCGCGGAGGGCGTGCAGGTCCTCCTTGTAGTCGTAGCCGCGGACGACGACCAGGACGTGCCGGCCCTCGATCTGCGTGGCCACGTCGGGGACACCGACGCCGTCGAGCAGGAGCGCCCGCTCCCGCTTCATGTACTCCATCGTGTTCGTGGCGAACGCCTCGAGCTGCGTGGACAGGCCCGCCTTCGCGTCGGCCATGGCCATGGCCACCGACGGCCGGTCGTGCAGGCGTCCCTCGGCGACGACCTCGCCGTCGTCGGTGAGCAGCTGGTTGCCCTCGAGCCGGACGCGCGCGCCCTCCTTGACCTTGGCGAACACCTCCTTGCCGACGTCGTCGAGCAGCGGGATGCCGGCGTCGATGAGGATCTCGGGGCCCAGGTTCGGGTAGCGGCCGGAGATGCTGGGCGCGGCGTTGACCACCGCGGCGACCCGGCAGCCGACGAGGGCGTCGGCGCTGACGCGGTCGATGTCGACGTGGTCGATGACCGCGATGTCGCCCGGCTGCAGCCGCTTGGTGAGGTTCTTCGTGCGGCGGTCCAGACGGACGGTGCCGGAGATCCCCGACCCCGCCTCGTGTCCCCGGCTCCGCCGGAGGGTGCCGATGCGCATGCGGCGATGCTTTCACGCCGCTTCGACGGGCCGGTCCTCCGACGCGCGTCAGCGACCTGTCAGTCACGCAGCGTGTCCGACACCACGGGGACGGCGACACGCCCGTTCCGGCCGTTCGGGCGTGCGAGCGGGACCGTTACCTGCCCGTGACTAGCGTTGCGGGCGTGACTGGAGTGGCCCACGCCCTGCCCCGAACGACCGCCGCGGACGACCCGTCGACCGCGGCGGAGAGCCCCGCCGGGTCGCCGGCGGCTCCCTCGACCGGCGCGCTGATCAGGGCAGTTCCCTCCGTCCGGCCGGAGCCGCGGCCCGTGCCGCAGCCGGAGCCCCGACCGGCGAGGCGATCGGCGAAGCCGGCTGAGCGCGGCCCCGGCGCCCGGGAGCGGAAGCGGCAGGAGACGCGCGCGCGGATCGTCGACGCGGCCACGGAACTGTTCGCCGAGCGCGGCTTCGACTCGGTGAGCGTGATGGAGATCGCGAAGCGGGCCGGCGTGGTCGAGAAGACGGTCTTCAACCACTTCCCGGTCAAGGAGGGGCTGGTCTTCGACGCCGACCCGCCCATGCGGGCGGCCCTCCTCGACGCGGTGGCCCGCCGGCCGGCCGGTGAGTCGGTGTCGGCCGCGGCGGGCAGCTTCGTCGTCGCCGTCGTCGCGCTGCTGGGCTCGCCGGAGGCCGCCGAGGGCGTGGCGCGCATGGCGCGCATCGTGCGTGGCAGCCGCACGCTCCAGATCCGGGAGCGGGAGATCCTGGGCGAGCTCACCGACGCGCTGGCGGCGCTGATCGCCGACGAGACCGGTGCCCGGCCGGGTCAGGTGGAGCCGTGGCTCGCCGCGCACGCCGTGCTGGGCCTGTACGCCTCGCTGCTCGAGCTGGCCCGCGACCGGGTGCTCGCCGGCGTGACCGGCCCCGAGCTCTCGGCGGAGCTGCGCCGGCAGGGCCGCCGCGGGCTGTCCCTGCTGCAGTTCGGCCTGGCGGGCTACGCCAAGCGACGGGAGTGACCCCCCGGGTCAGACCTGCAGGGCCGTGAGCAGCTGGTCGGCGCGGTCGCCGCGGACGTCGGGGTCCCGGGACAGCAGCGCGACGGCGACCATGTAACCGTCCTCGCCGGCCCAGCCCCGCCCCTCGGCGCAGATCCGGCGGATGTGGTCGCGCACCTTCGGCTCGCTGCTGTAGGCGCCGAAGTCCAGGCCCATGGCGAGGAAGTTGACCACCCGGTAGCCCAGGTCCCCGGCCGTGCGCACGGTCTCCACGGGGTCGGAGTAGCTGGCGACGGCGGTGATCACGTTGTCGTACCCCGCCTTGAGCAGCTGCAGCACCAGGTCGTTGCCGTGCAGTCCGCCCCAGAGCTCGGGCATGAGGATGTCGCGGTCGGGCGCGGGGATGTAGGGCGGGTTGGAGATGACGGTCGACACCGCCGGACCGCCCGACGAATCGGCCTGGTCGAAGAAGTCGCCGAGTTCCACCGTGTACCGGTCGGCCACCCCGCGGGCGGCGATGTTGGCGCGGGCGGTCGCCACGGTCGGGGCGCTGATGTCGTAGCTGCGCACCCGGAGGTCGGGCAGCGACCGGACGACGTCGGCGATCGCGGTGGCGTCCCCGGTGCCGAGCTCGACCACCCCGTTCTCCTCCCACCGCAGCTGCGAGCGGTACTGCTCCAGGAGCATGCACACCGAGAACCCGTAGTGCGCCGACTCGTCGGCGGAGGAGAAGCAGGTCACGGTCGCCGCCTACCCCGGGTCTCGCGGCGGCACTCCCCCCGTCACCCTTCCGTGGCCTTCGCCACCCGGACGTCAGGCCCGGGCGTCCGCCGCGACGGCGAGCAGCTCCCGGGCGTGCGCCTGGCCGGTGTCGCTGTCGGCCAGCCCCGACAGCATCCGGGCCAGCTCGCGGACGCGGTCCTCGCCCTCGACCGCCCGGATGTCGGTCGCGGTCACGCCGGCGGCGGTGTCGGGCGACTTGTCGACGACGAGGTGCGTGTCGGCGAAGGCGGCGACCTGGGCGAGGTGGGTGACCACGACGACCTGGTGGTCGCGGGCCAGGCGCGCGAGCCGGCGTCCGATCTCACCGGCCGCCTGCCCGCCGACGCCGGCGTCGACCTCGTCGAAGACCATGACGGGCACCGGGTCGGCGCCGGCGAACACGACCTCGATCGCGAGCATGACCCGGGAGAGCTCACCGCCGGACGCGCCCTTGTGCACCGGCCGGGGCGGGGCGCCCGGGTGCGGCGCCAGGAGCAGGGCCACCTCGTCGACGCCCTCGGGCCCGGGCTCGTCGGGGTGGCTGTCGATCGAGAACGAGACGCTCGCGCTCTTCATCGCCAGCCCCGCCAGCTCGGCACCCACCTCGGTGGCGAATCCCTCGGCGGCCGACCGCCGTCCCGCGGACACCTGGGCGGCGAGGCCGTCGACCTCCGCCCGGGCGGCGTCCCGCTCCGCGGCCAGCGCGTCCAGCGCCTCGTCGGAGACGTCCAGCTGGGCAAGCCGGCCGGCGGCGTCCTCCGCCCAGGCCAGCACGCCGGCCACGCCCTCGCCCGGCCCGGCGTACTTGCGGACGAGGGCGGTGAGGGCGGCGCGCCGGTCCATGACCTCCGCCAGCCGGGCCGGGTCGGCGTCCAGGTCGGCCACGTAGCCGGCCAGCTGCCCGGCGACGTCGGAGACGACGGCGACCGCGTCGGCGAGGTCCTGGGCCAGCAGCACCAGCGTCGGGTCGTCCGACCCGGCCAGGGCCCGCTCGGCGATCGCCAGGGCGGCCGTGGCGTCCTGGGGAAGCTCTCCCCCGCCGAGGTCTCCGGTCACGTCGCCGACCAGTGCCGCGCGTGCCTCGTCGGCCGCGGCGCGCAGCGCGTCGGCGTCGGCGAGCCGTTTGGCCTGGGTGTCGAGCGCCTCGTCCTCGCCGGGCTCCGGACCGACGGCCTCGATCTCCTCCAGGCCGTGCCGCAGGACGTCGGCGGCCTGGGCGAGCTCGCGGGCCTGGGTGCGCCGCCGCTCGAGGTCGGCGGCGAGCTCCCGCCAGCGGGCGTAGGCGGCGCGGTAGCGCTCGAGCAGGACGAGGTGGTCGGGACCGGCGTACCGGTCGAGCGCGCGCCGCTGCTCGGCGGGGCGGGACAGGCGCAGCTGGTCGGTCTGCCCGTGGACGGCGAGCAGCCCTTCGGAGAGCTCGGCCACGACACCCACCGGCACGCTGCGGCCACCGAGGAAGGCGCGGGACCGGCCCTCGGCGCTGACCGTGCGGGCCAGGATCAGGCTGCCGTCGTCGTCCGGGTCGGCGCCGGCGTCGGCGGCCCGCTCCCACGCCGGGGAGGCGGGCGGCAGGACCAGCCGGCCCTCGACGCCGGCCTTGCCGTTGGCGCGCACGCGACCGGGATCGGCCCGGCCGCCGAAGAGCAGGGTCAGCCCGGTGACGACCATCGTCTTGCCGGCGCCGGTCTCGCCGGTGACGACGGTGAGGCCGCTGCCGAGCTCGAGGGTGGCGTCGTCGATGGAGCCGAGCCCGCGGATCCGCAGCTCGGTGAGCCGGCCAGGTGAGGTGCTGGAACGGCCCTCCAGCAGGGGCCCGCCCCGAGCGTCAGCGAGGGGTGGGGGGCTGGAGGGTCCTCTTTCAGGCGTCGTCGTGCGAGCCGGCACCGCTCACCTCCGTCGCGGGGATGCCGTCGACGGTCCCGCCGGGCGTCACGACGTCGCGGGTCAGCACGTTGCGGCTGGTGAACAGCTCGTGCCCGGGCCCGGCGTGCCGGGCGTCGCGGAACCCGCGCACCGGCAGGCCGAACTTCGCCACCAGCCGGTCGCCGAAGGTCGAGGCGTGCACCCGGGCGATGCGCACCGGGTGGTCGGCGCGCCGGACGTCGACGCGTCCGCCGTCGGGCACCTCGACGAACCGCCGTCCGTCGGCGGAGACGCGGGACCGGTTGCCGTCGGCCGGGACCGCGACGGTGAGCACCGAGTTCGGCGAGGTGACCAGCGGCCGGGCGAACAGCGCGTGGGCGTTGCTGGGCACCAGCAGGAGCGCCTCGACGTCGGGCCAGACGACGGGGCCGCCCGCGGAGAACGCGTAGGCGGTCGACCCGGTCGGCGTCGCGCACAGGACGCCGTCGCAGCCGAAGCTGGTGAGCGGGCGGCCGTCGATGGCGAGGACGACGTCGAGCACCCGGGAGCGCTCCGCCTTCTCGACCGAGACCTCGTTGAGCGCCCAGGTGCCACCGACGACGGCGCCGTCGCCGTCGAGGACGTCGACGTCGAGGGCCAGGCGCTCTTCCACCGAGTACTCGCACCGCTCGATGGCCAGCAGCGTCTCCTCGACCGCCTCGGGCTCGGTCTCGGCGAGGAAGCCGACCCGGCCGAGGTTGACCCCCATGAGGGCGGCGTCGGAGTAGCGGGCGAGCTCCGCGGCGCGCAGGAACGTGCCGTCGCCGCCGAACACCATGACGATCTCGGCGCCCTCGGCGGCGGTGGCGTCGGCCGCGACCACCTCGGCCCCGGGGATGGCGAGATCTTCGGCCTCGTCGTCCAGGACGCGGACGACGATCCCCGCGGCGTGCAGCCGGGCCGCGGACGTGCGGGCCAGCTCGACGATGTCGTGCCGGCCGGTGTGCACGGTCAGCAGGACCCGGCGGGGCTCCTGCCGCGGTGCGGGCGTGCCCGCGCTGGACTCACTCACTGCGGGCCCTCCTGGACTGCTCGACGGACATCGGCCTCCTGCGTCGGCGGCGCGTCGCGACGCAGCCACAGGAAGAACTCCACGTTCCCGGCCGGGCCGGGCAGCGGGCTGGCCACGACCCCGGCGGTGCCCCAGCCGAGCGCCGCGGCTGCCGCGCCCACCTCCAGCACCGCCTGCACCCGGTGCTCAGGGTCGCGGACCACGCCGCCGGCCCCGAGGCGCTCCCGGCCGACCTCGAACTGCGGCTTGACCATGGGCAGCAGGTCCGCGCCGGCGGTGGCGCAGGCGGTGAGGGCGGGCAGCACCAGGCGCAGCGAGATGAACGACAGGTCGGCGACCACCAGGTCGACGGGGCCGTCGATCGCCTCCGGGGTGAGGGTGCGGACGTTGGTGCGCTCGTGGACGTGGACGCGGTCGTCGGTGCGCAGCGACCAGGCGAGCTCGCCGTAGCCGACGTCGACGGCGACGACCTCGCCGGCCCCCCGGCTGAGCAGCACCTCGGTGAAGCCACCTGTGGAGGCGCCGGCGTCCAGCGCCCGCCGCCCGGCCACGGGGACGTCGAAGGCGTCGAGTGCGCCGAGCAGCTTGTGCGCGCCACGGGACACCCAGCTCGGCTCGTCGGGGTCGGTCCGGACGACGACGGGGGTGCCGGCGTCGACGCCGGTGGCCGGCTTGGTGGCGGCCTGGCCGGAGACGGCGACGCGCCCCTCGGCGATGAGGGCGACGGCGTGCTCGCGGGAACGGGCCAGTCCCCGCCGCACGAGCTCCGCGTCGAGTCTGCTGCGTCGGGGCATCAGAGCCGGTCGATCGTGCCGAGCTCGCGCTCGAGCCGCGCGTGCTCGGCCTCGTAGGCAGCGACGTGCTCGGCGACCGGGCGCTCGGCGAGCTCGGTGAGGTCGGGGGCCGTGGACCCGGGTGACTCGACGGCCTCGTCGGCGTGCGGTCCGGGCCGGGGCGGGCCGGGGACCGGGCGCGACGGGCTGGGCTCGGTCATCCTGCGGTCCTTCCCACGATCGGCTGGTCGGTTCGCTGGCGAGGTTACCGGCCGGGGCGGACGGGCACGGGCGCACGAGCGGGGCGATAGCCTCCCGCGTCGACACCGAACTCCCTGCAGCGTTGGAGGCCCGCCCTCGTGGCGACGACGGATCAGTGCATCACCGCCCTCCAGGGCATCCTGGGTGACCTCGCGGCGAACCCCGCCGCCGAGGGCCTCGACCGGAGCCTGTCCTGCCGGCTGACCGACCTCGACGAGGTCGTGCTCGGCCGGCTGAGCTCCGGCGCGGTCCGCGATCTGCGGGCGGTGCCGGACGGCGCCGGCGCGCCCAAGGCCGACATCCGGCTGACCATGACCAGCGACGACCTCATCGCGCTGACCGACGGCCGGCTGTCGTTCGGCCCGGCGTGGGCGACGGGACGGGTCAAGCTCGAGGCGGGGCTGCGCGACCTGCTGCGGCTGCGCAAGCTGCTCTGACGCTCGCCCGCTAGGCGGAGGGGATCGCCCAGCGGGCGAGCGCTCCGGCGGCGGCGGCGTCCGCGGCGAGCACGCGCACCGGCGCCGCGTCGTCGGGATGACGCGCCCAGTGCGCGGCGCACAGCGCCCGCAGGCCGTCGAGGCCGTCGTCCTCCTGGTTCCCCGCGCCGTCGGCCTCCAGGACGAGGACGTCGGCGCCCTCTCCCGGACGCGCCGTCCAGTCGCCGCAGCGCCGACCGGATCCTGCGGGCCGGACGGCCGGGTGACCGCGCAGCAGGCCGCCGGCGTCGCGGGCGATCAGGTCGGGCCGGTGCTGCGGACCGGCGGCGAGCAGCGTGGCCGGGTCGGTCACGCCGGTGAACACCAGGAGGCTGGCCGCACCGGCGCGGCGGGCACCCTCGATGTCGGTGTCGAGCCGGTCGCCGACGACCAGCGGACGGCGGGCGCCGGTGCGGCGGACGCACTCGGCGTGCATCGCCGGGTCGGGCTTGCCGGTGATCAGCGGTTCCTGGCCCGTCACGTCGCGGACCACACCGACCATCGCGCCGTTGCCGGGCAGCGGGCCGCGGGGCGACGGGATGGTCGTGTCGGCGTTGGTGGCCACGTGCCGGGCACCGTTGCGGACGGCGACGACGGCCTCGGCGAGCTGGGCCCAGCCGACCTCGCGTCCGTAGCCCTGCACCACCGCGGCCGGCCGGTCCTCGGCCCGGTCGACGACGGTGAGGCCGGCGGCGGCGAGCGCGGCGGCGACGCCGGGCCCGCCGACCGGGAGCACCCGGCCACCGGGACCGAGGAGCCCGGCGACGACCGTCGCCGCCGCCTGCGAGCTGGTGATGACGTCGGCCGGCGCCGCCTCGACGCCGAGGTCCGTCAGGTGCTCGGCGACCTGCTCGGGCGTGCGCGCGGCGTTGTTGGTGACGAACCCCAGCCGCATGCCGCTCGCGCGCGCGGACCGCAGCGCCTCCGGCACGCCCGGCACCGCCTCGGCCCCGACGTAGACGACGCCGTCGAGGTCGAGCAGCGCCACGTCGAACTCCTCGGCGGGCGGGGCGGCGCACCCGGCGGTCAACGGAGCGGCGCTCATGGCGAACCCGCCGCCTGCCGGGCGCGGACCCGGCGCAGCGCCTTCGCGTAGTGGCCGATGTCGGGTCGCATCGCCACGGCCAGGGCGAGGTGCTCGACCGCGAGGGGCAGCTCCCCCGCCTTGCTGGCGGCCAGGCCGAGTCCGAAGTGCGCGTAGTCGTCGGTGGGGCTGACCGCGGTGAGGGCGGTGAAGCTGGTGACCGCATCCTGGTACCGGCCAGCGTCGTACTGTGCCCGCGCGAGGGCCTCGAGGATGCTCCGCGACCCCGGTTCCTCGGTGGCGGCCCGCTCCAGCAGGGTGGCGGCGGCCGCGGGGTTGCCGTCCCGCAGGAGCGCCACGCCGCGCTGGTACCACTCGTACACGCCGCCCTCGGGGGAAGTCTCCGGCACCGTGACCCCTTCTCGCTCGGGCGAACCGCGGCGGGGCGGCGGTGGACCGCTCTTACGATCGACTCCGTGTCCGAGCCGCCGTCCCGACCGTCCGCATCGACGACGGGCCTCGACGTCCGGCCGTTCCGCGCCCTGACCTACCGGCAGCAGGACCCCGGGCATCTGGCCCGGGTGAGTTCGCCAGCCTACGACCTGGTGACGCCGGCCGGCCGCCAGCGACTGGCGGAGAGCGACCCGCACAACATCGTCCGCCTGATCCTGCCGGCGGTCGACGAGGCCGCGGGGCCCGAACGCTCGGCCGAGGCCGCCGCCGCCGCGCTCCGGCGCTGGCAGGAGGAGGGCGTCCTCGCCCGCGACGGCGAGCCCGCGCTGTGGCTCTACGAGCTCCGCCCGGCGGACGGCGGCCCCCCGACGACGGGATGGCTCGGCGCCGTGGCCCTCCCGCCGACGGGGTCGACCGCGGTGCTCCCGCACGAGGACACCTATCCCGTGGCGGTGGCGGGCCGGCGGGCGCTGCTCGCTGCCACGCGGACCGACCTCGAGCCGATCGTCCTGGCCCACGACGCCGAGCCCGTGGTCGCCGAGGTGACCGATCGGGTGCGTCAGCTGCCCCCGACGATGTCGGTGCGGGACGCCGACGGCGTCGGGCACCGTCTCTGGCGGGTTGCCGACGCGGACTCGGTGGACCGGCTGCGGCAGGCGCTCGCGCGCACCGAGGCGGTCATCGCCGACGGGCACCATCGCTTCGCGGCCGCCCGTGCCCACCACCGAGCCGACTCCGGCAGCGTGCTGGCGCTGCTCACGCCGATGGGTCCCGGCGGGCTGCGGGTCGACCCGATCCACCGCGTGATCCCCGACCTGGACCTGGACGCCGCCGTGCGGGCGGCCTCCTCCGGGTTCCGCGTCACGGAGCTGACGACGACGGGGGCCGGCGTCGCGGCCGGCGTGCAGCGGTGGGCCGCCGATCCCGGCGGCGGCGGGGACTTCGTGGTCACCGACGGGTCGCGGCTGTTCCGGCTCGACCAGCCCTCCGAGGACCTGCGGGCGAGCGTGCCCGCGGAAGCTCCGCCGGCCTGGCGCGGCCTCGACGTCGTCCTCGCCCACCACGGGCTGATCGAGCGTCTCTGGCACCGACGCGACGACCCGGCGTCGGTGCTGATCGCCCACTCCGTGGACGAGGCGCTCCGGCTCGCCGCCGAGCGCTCGGGGGTCGCCCTGGTGCTCCGGGCGCCCTCGCCCGGCGACGTGGCCGCCGTGGCCAGGGCCGGGGCCCGGATGCCGCGGAAGTCCACCCTCTTCGTGCCCAAGCCCCGCACCGGCCTGGTCATGCGTCCGCTGGAGGGCTGAGCCGGCCGGGCCGGTCATGCGGTGCGCTCGGCGGCGGCCGCTCCCGACCGGGGCACCTTGCGCCCCTTGCGGCAGTTCACCTCGCACACCGACGCGGTTCCTCCGCCGGTGCGCCAGAACCGGCGCTGCAGCGCCCCCTCCACCTCGACGACGTCGCCGGGCTGCCACAGGGCGGCCCGGCGCTGGAGACCCCGGTCGTAGGTGATGCAGGTCAGGACGTCGACGGACTGGCCACGGGCGCGTGGTCCGGGCCGCCGGACCACCAGCCGGAAGGTCAGCAGCGGATCACCGCTGGGCAGGGTGCGGAGCTCCGCGGGAGCGGAGACCCGCCCGCGGAGGACCACGTCGTTCCGGTCGATCACAGCCACGCTCATGCGGCGAGCCTGCCGACCCCAGAGGCCCCCGCCCATGGCCGACCGGCATCTGTGGATCCGGACCGCCCATGTGGACGGTCCGGATCCAGCTGTCGGTCGTCAGTGCGTGTCGTCGGCCCCCGCGGGCGGTCCGGTCTCTCCCAGGAGCTCCGCGACCTCGGCCTCGATCTCGTCCTGCAGCTCGCGACCGGAGGTGGGAAAGTCGCCGTCCGGCTGTTCGGGGGTGTCGTCTCCCGGCTCGTCGCCGGACAGCAGCTCGTCGTCCTCGGCGGTCCAGCCGGAGGTCGGCACGTCGGCCGTCTCGGCCGGCGCGTCGGGCTCCTCGTCGAGGTCGAGCTCGGTGAAGACGACCTCCTCGGCCAGCGTCTCGGGATCGGCCTCGGCGACGGCCGCGCGCCACTCCTCGGCCAGCGCCTGCTCGCCCCGCTCCTCCAGGAGGTCGGCGTAGGCGGCGGCGAACCGCAGCCGGATGGGGTCGCCCACGGCGAGGTCCGCCGGACGCGGCCGGCCGCCCAGGGCGGCCTCGAGGACCACGCGCGCGGCGTCGTGCTCGCCGAGATCGCGGCGGGCGCCGGCCTCCACGAGGCGCAGCTCGGCGATCTCCTCCGCGTCGGGTGACTGGGCGAGCGCTTCGGAGACCAGCCGCAGGGCGACCTCCGGCCGGCCGAGCGCACGTTCGCAGTCGGCGAGCACGGCGCGGTAGGACTCGTCTCCGCTCATGCGGCGGTAGGCCCGCAGCTCGCGCGCCGCTTCGGCGTAGTCCTCCGCGTGGTACGCGGCGACGCCGACGGCCTCGCGGACGGCGGCGACCCGGGAGGCGCGGTCCCGTGCGGCTCGGGCGTGCGCGAGCGCGGCGACCGGGTCGTCGTCGACGAGCGTGCCGGCGGCGACGAGATGCGCGGCCACCTTCTCGGCGTTGCGCGGGTCGAGGCCGCGGAGCGCCCCGCGCACGGAGCCGTCGAGGTCACGGACGTCGACCCAGTCCGGGATCTCCGGGCCGGCCGGCAGCGGCGGGCGGCGTTCCGTCCCCGCTCCGCCCGGCCGTCCGGTCCCGCGACCCGGACCACCGCGGCGGTCGTCGGAGGGACGGCGCTCCCGCCAGTTCCCCTGGGGTGCGCCGGACCGCTGGGGCCGGTCACCCTGCGGACGTCGGTCCTGCCACTGCGGCCGATCACCCGTGGGGCGTTCGGAGCGGGCGGCGCGGTCCTCCCACTGACCGGGTGCGTTGCGGGAACCACCACGCTGGGGAGCCCCACCGGCTGGCCGGTCCGCCCGCGGACGGCGGTCCTGCCACTGCGGCCGATCGCCCGAAGGACGGTCGGCACGCGGACTCCCCGACCGCTGCGGCCGCTCCCCCTGCGGACGACGGTCCTGCCACTGCGGCCGATCACCCGTGGGACGGTCGGCACGCGGACTCCCCGACCGCTGCGGCCGCTCCCCCTGCGGACGGCGGTCCTGCCACTGCGGCCGATCACCCGTGGGACGGTCGGCACGCGGACTCCCCGACCGCTGCGGCCGCTCCCCCTGCGGACGGCGGTCCTGCCACTGCGGCCGATCACCCGAAGGACGGTCGGCACGCGGACTCCCCGACCGCTGCGGCCGCTCCCCCTGCGGACGGCGGTCCTGCCACTGCGGCCGATCACCCGTGGGACGGTCGGCACGCGGACTCCCCGACCGCTGCGGCCGCTCCC
>SPQJ01000058.1 GCA_004570425.1 Bacillus sp. AZ43 | reverse complement strand
GTCGTAGCGGAAGCCGATCTCGGCTCCCGGCGCGTACGGGACGCTGACCATGTAGAGCACCTCGGTGTCGTCGGTCAGCGTCTGGTAGGCGTGGGCGAGATGTGGGGGCAGATACAGGGCGTCGCGGCTCTCCGCACTGAGCTCCACCATCACGTGCTCCATGTACGTCGGCGAGTCGGGCCGCACGTCCACCGCCACGTCGACGATCGCCCCACGGGTGCAGCGGATGAACTTCGACTCCGGGTGCCCCGGCAGCGACAGGTGGAGGCCGCGCAGCGTGCCTGCGCGGTGGTTCCAGGAGACGTTGCACTGAGCCACGTCCGGGCTCATGCCGTGCGCCTCGAACGAGTCGACGTCGAAGGCCCGGGCGAAGCCGCCTCGGTCGTCGGTGAAGGGCTCCATCTCGACGATGTGGACGCCTTCCACCTTGAGCGGCGTGAACTTCACGGCGCCGTCCAGAAGAGCTGGGTGTCGACCTGCGAGGTCCGCATCAGGTACTCGATCTGCTTGAGCCGGGTGTGACCACGACCGGTGAACGTCGCGTCGTCCAGATCGATCGACTCGAAGACACGGTGCAACTGGGCGGCGCCGGCCTTGGCATCCCAGTCGGTGTCGTAGCCCGGCAGCACCTCGCGGATCCGATCGAAGGCAACGCGGTAGCTCCGGTTGTCCGCACTCGGGTCACCGAAGGTGAGCTCGCACCCCGGGAACTCCGCCGCCACGATCTCCGCAATGTCCCGCACCCGGTAGTTGTTGGACTCACTGCCCACGTTGAAGATCTCGCCATGCACCCGCTCCCGCGGTGACTCCAGCGTCATCCGGATCGCCTTGGCGATGTCCAGTGCATGCACCAGCGGCCGCCACGGCGACCCGTCGCTGGTCATCGCGATCCTGTTGGTGGTCCATGCCAGACCGGACAGGTTGTTCAAGACGATGTCGAACCGCATGCGGGGGCTTGCCCCGAACGCCGTGGCGTTGCGCAGGAACGTGGGCGAGAACCCGTCGGTCGCCAGCGCGGAGACATCCCGCTCGACCAGCGCCTTGCACCGCGCGTAGGAAGTCTGCGGTGCGACCGGGCTCGACTCGTCCACCGTGCCCTCGGCCACGCCGTAGACGCTGCACGAGGACATGTAGACGAACCGCTCCACCCCGGCTGAGCGAGCCACCTCCGCGAGATGGACGGAGCCGTGGTGGTTGATGTCGTAGGTGATGTCGCCGATCAGGTCACCGATCGGATCGTTGCTCAGCTCGGCCATGTGGACGATCGCGTCCACGCCCTCGAGCTGCTCCTGCCCGAGGCGGCGGATGTCCATCGCCAGGGTCTCCGGGACCCGGTCGAGGCCGTTGTAGAGCCAGCCGTGCTTGTAGTACCCGGTGTCCACACCGACGACCTCGTGGCCCGCCCGCAGCAACTCCTGCGCAGTGAGGCAGCCGAGGTAGCCCTCCGTGCCGGTGACCAGTACGCGCACTCGATCTTCCTCTCTGGAACAACCCGAGCGAGACACGTGGCCGGTCGCTCTTCTGCTTTTCACGCTACCGGTGGAGAACGCCGGTCAGAACAGTCTCGCACCGGTAACCCACGATTCGGGGTACCCCTGGGACGGGTCCGGGGACCATTCAGTCCTCCCAGACCTTCCATTCCGCCCGACCGTCGTCCCACATGCCGTTGAGTTCCTTCCAGTCCCGGTAGGTGTCCATTCCCATCCAGAAGCCCTCGTGCCGGAAGACCGTCAGCTGCCCGTCCCGGGCGAGACGCTGCAACGGGGCGTGCTCGAGCATCTGGTCGGTGGCGGAAGGGTCGAGGTAGCGGTCGACGAACGCGCGCTCGAAGAAGAAGAAGCCACCGTTCACGTAGCCCGTCTGGGACTGCTTCTCGTTGAACTGCGTGACGTCCTCGCCCTGGAGGACCATCTCGCCGTACCGGCCTGCCGGGTGGACCCCCGTGAGCGTGCCGAGCTTCCCCGACGCCAGGTGGGTCTGCAGCGCGGCAGGGATGTCGACCGCCCCGATGCCGTCGCCGTAGGTCAGCGCGAACCGGGGTGCGTCGAGGTACTGCGCCACCCGAGCGACCCGGGCACCGGTGGCCGTGGTCAATCCCGTCTCGGCGAACGTGATCTCCCAGTCCTCGTCCCCGAGCGCGGTGTGGTACTCGAGCGGGTGGTCCGCGCCCAGGCGGAGGGTGAAGTCGTTCATCCGTGACCGGTGGTCGATGAAGTACTGCTTGATGAGGTCGCCCTTGTACCCGAGGCAGAGCACGAAGCGCCGGAACCCGTAGTGGCTGTAGGTCTTCATGATGTGCCACAGGATCGGCCGGCCACCGATGTCCACCAGCGGCTTGGGCAGCCGTTCACTGGCCTCGCGCAGACGCGTTCCCATTCCGCCGCAGAGGATCACGATCGGAATGTCCGCCGGGCTGATTTCAGAACTGAGTGGATCGAGCATTACTACCTTCCCGACGTCTGACGACAGGGTTGGAATGGTGAGCGGCCTCAGGCACCGGCGCCGCGGAGCACCGAGCCGACGGTCCGCAGGATTATCTTCACGTCGAGCCAGAGAGACCAGTTCTCGATGTAGTAGTTGTCGAAGCTGGCCCGGTCGGCGATCGACGTGTCGCCGCGCAACCCGTGGACCTGCGCCCACCCGGTCAGACCCGACGGCACGCGATGCCGCGCCTCGTAGCTCGGGTACACGCCACGGAACTCCTGCACGAAGTGCGGCCGCTCGGGGCGGGGCCCGACCACGCTCATGTCGCCGCGCACGATGTTCCAGAGCTGGGGCAGCTCGTCGAGCGACGTCTTCCGCAGGAGGCGGCCGACCGCGGTGACCCGCGGATCCCCGGCGATGCTCCAGGTGGTCGCCGACTCCTCGGCGGTGGCCCGCATCGACCGGAACTTGAGCAGCTGGAACATCCGGCCGTCGACACCGACCCGCTCCTGGCGGAACAGGATGCCCGGCCCCTCGAGTCGCACCGCGAGCGCGATGAGGCTCAGGACCGGAGCCAGGATCAGCAGCGCGAGGCCGGCCGACGTGAGGTCGAAGATCCGCTTGATCCGCCAGGAGCCGCTGCGGTAGGTCGAGCGGCGCAGCCGGACGAAGGGCACGCCCCAGGCCGTGTCCATCGTGTCGTCCACGTGCTGCACCTCGAACAGGCGCGGGACGACGAAGAGCTCGCAGCTGAAGCGGTCGCAAGTGCGGATCACGTGCACCATCTCCGACTCCTTCATCGAGGAGAAGGCGACGACGACGCTGTGGATCTGCCCGTGCTCGAGGATGCGGGTGAGGTCGTACGGTCCGCCCACCACCGGGAGCTGCGTGTGCACGTCCCCCAGGCGGGGATCGGAGTCGACGAACCCCACGGGCTGGAGGCCGTACTCGGGGTGCGCGCCCAGGATCTCGGCCAGGCGCTGACCCACCCGGCCGGCGCCGACGATGAGGGTCCGGTGCACCACCTGGTGACGTGAGCGCAGGTGACGGACGGCGTAGTAGGCGACGGCCCGCATGGCGACGGTGAGCACGCCGATGGCGGCTGCGCCGAACAGGAACCGCCAGTCGACGATGTAGTCCTCCCACAGCGCCCGTGACCAGAGGACCTGGCCGACGACGGCGAGACCTGCGGCGGTCGCCCAGTTCCGGACGACGCCGGGCAGGTCGTCGAGGATGGAGAGGGCCAGTCGCGACCGGTACATCCCTCCCTGCCACAGGATCACGAGGAAGACGAGGCCGAAGGCGGCGGTCTTCCCGGCCGGCGAGTCCGTGCCGACCTCGCGGCCGATGGCCTCCGCCGCCACCACCCCGAGGGCGAGGACGACGAAGTCCAGGGTCAGCAGGAGCGGCCACACCCCGAAGCGCGTCAGCATCGCCCAGCGCCGGCTGAGCTCGGTGCTGGCCGGGTCGAGGGAATGCGCGGAGACCTGCGTCGCCACGGCCACGGGGCCACGGGACTCGACCGGGGCACTCACACGGTCCCCGGCGAGCCGATGAGTGATTGTCATGCCGCAACCCCCCGTCCGGCTCACGGCCGGAGGCCGTTCCCTGCCTGCGCCGCCTGTGTGACGGTGACCCTCGGTCATGTCGGACGGTAATCGCCTCCGGCGCCCGGTCCGAGGGACGAGACGGTCGCCTCACCCGTCCGGGGTGGAGCAGTGCATCGTCAGAGATCCGCGAGTCCGGCCGGCACGGGTCCGGAGCGCGCGAGCACTACGCTCGGTCACGAACGCGGGTGGGCGACGGTCTCCGGACGCCGGCCGGTCACGGTTGGGGCCGGGCGGTGACCTCTCGCACGACGTCGCCGATGCGGGCGACGAAGGCCTCCAGGCTGTGCACCTCTTCCACGACCCTGCGCCCCTGAACGCCGACGGTCGCGGCCTCCATGGGGTGGTCCCGGATCCACCCCAGGACGTCGCGGAGCCCCTCGACGTCGCCGGGCGCGAAGTAGAAGCCGGTCTGCCCCTGGCTGCCGGCCGACGGGCCGCGCGCCGCCACCGCAGCGGACGTCGACCGCAGCGGCCCCCGCCGCAGGACCCTCCGCCGGTCCGCGACGTAGTTCCCACCGCCCACCGTCCGGCTCACCACTGCGGGCTTGCCCAGGGCCATGCCCTCCAGCACGGTCGTGGTCCCGGCGGGGAAGTCCGTCTCCACCGTCGACGTCACAACGGCGATCGCTCCGGCGTACGCGTCGCGCAGAGCGTCCAGGTCGGGCTGCTCGACGAGGACGCCGGGCGGTGGGTCGGCCTGCTCGAACTCGTTGCCGGTCGTGCTCCACGGGCTGGCCGCAGCGACGAGCAGGTCGACGCCCAGCCCCTGGACGGCGTTCGCCACCGTCCTGTGGTCGCGGTGCTGCAGCCCCGCCGCGACGACGTACGGCCGATCCAGCCGACGCGGGGTCGCCCGGTCCGCACTCCAGTAGTGGGTGTCGATCCCCAGCGGGAGGAACTCCACCTTGTCCCGCGGCACCCCGAAGTGGTCGACCAGCCGGTCGCCCTGCGCGCTGCCCAGCACGAGGATCCGGTCGATGTGGGTGTGCACCCGCGCCACGCGCCAGGCCGCCCACTTGGACGCCTGCGCTGGGTAGTGGCCCACCGCCACGACGGGTATCCGGAGTCGCGAGACCTTGAGCAGCGCGCCGAGGACGATGGCCTCGTTCTCGGTCATGGTGACGTAGACCGACGCTCCGCGGCGACGCCGGAACGCCGCCACGGCCAACCCGACGTAGCCGCCGGCGAGCCGTCCGGCCAGCCGTGCCAGCCGATCGTCGCGCACGTCGTTGACGTCGACGACCACGCCGTCCAGCTCGTCGCGCAGGAGGATGACGTCCCTGCGGCGGCCGGCGCCCGGTCCCGTGACGTACGAGTGGAACCCCGGGTCGAGCGAGTCGAGGTTGACGAGGATGACCGGCCGCGCCGCGCTTCCCTGTTCCGCCGCTCTCACCCCCGTGCCTCCAGTCAGGCGGCCGACGCCGATGCGCCGGCCGGGTCGAATGTCCGGGCCACGCAGTCATCCCAGTCGTACGGGGGCTGCCAGCCCACCGTCGTCAGTCGCGACGGCGGATAGTCCAGCGGCTTGAACCGGGCGTCGAACAGGTGCGGGTCGAACAACGCGGGCAGCCGCGCCGGCCGGCCGCTCAGGGCGCGCAGCATCCCGGAGGCCAGCACCCCCGTCGTCCGCAGCAGGCGATGCGGGACCACGACGACCTTGCCGCCGTGCCAGTCCGCGTACGCGCGGGCGTACTGCACCGGCGTCACCCGGTAGTCGTCGACCACGTTGTAGGTCCCGTGCTCGGTGAGCGGGTTCCCGACGACCGTGGCGAACGCGTCCGCGCAGTTGTCGACGTGGGTGAGCGGCAGCGGCTTGCGCGAGCCCACGACGAGCACCTGGCCGGCGGTCTCGACCCCAACCCCCCAGACCCATTCGCCCCCGCCGGCTCCCCAGATGAAACCGGGCCGCAGGACGGTCAGAGACCACGGCGCGCCGTCGGCCGCCCGGCGACAGATGCGCTCCTGCCACAGCTTGGCCGTGGCGTAGCCGTCGCGCGTCGCCAGGTCGGCTTCCAGCGGGCTGTCCTCGGTCAGCCGACCCTGCACCTCGCTCCAGTCGTACACGGAGAAGCTGCTGCACAGCACGAGCCGCTCGACCTCGGCCTGCGCCATGCCCGCCAGCAGGTTCTCGGTCGCCGTGACCGTCCCGTGGAACTGAGCAGTGGCACCGCCGACGACCACCGCTGCGAGGTGGACGACGGTGTGGACGCCCTCGAGCAGCGCGGGGACGTCGCCGGCCCGCCGCAGATCGCCGGTCACGACCTCCGTGGCGGGGTCGAAGATCCCGTCCACGGGGCGACGGACCAGCGCACGGACCTCGTGGCCGCGCTCGACGAGCGCCGCGACGACACGTCGGCCGAGGAAGCCTCCGGCTCCGGTGACCAGGACCTTCACGAGCGTGCCTCCGCGGTGTCGGTCAGAGCGGCGACGAGCCGCGTGGTGGCATCGATGTCGGCCAGGGAGAGCGGCGATTCGGTGCCCTCGGCCAGTGACTCGTAGAACACACCGAGCAGCTGCCACAGCCCCTCGTAGCTGCCCGGGGTCGAGGTGAGCTTGCCCCAGAGACTGCCGAGCGCAGCCCCCGCCGTGCCCTTGGCCTCGCCGAAGGCGTTGGCGACGGGTCGCAGTGGCGGTGGGCCCGAGCGCACGCGGTCGATCGTGAGGCGGCCTTCGTAGAGATTGATCCGCGCCTGGGCCCGCTCGCCGTACACGCCGATCCAGAACCCGTCCGGGCCGCTGCGCCCGCTGAAGGACAGGGTCGCCAGCCCCCGCTCGGCGCGGACCGCGGCCACCATGTCGACGTACGGGATGGGCGACGTGGGCTCACCGGGCAGCCACATCGCATCGACGTCGGAGTGCGCACCCAGGAACGAGTGCACCAACGACGCCATGTGGGGCAGGAAGTCGGTGATCGGACCACCGGGCAGGCGCAGGGTCGGATGCGGGAGGAACGGGTCGGAGAACGGGTGCCCCTCGCCGGTCAGGTTCTGGAAGAACCGGACGTCGACCTGCTGGACGTCGCCGAACTCTCCGGCGGCCACGAGGCCGCGGACCTGGCGCACCTGCCGGGAGAAGCGGTAGTTCTGGTTTTCGATGAGCCGGAGCTGCCGCTCCTGGGCAGCGTCCCGCAGCTGCTCCCATTCGGCGAGGGACGGGGTGACCGGCTTCTCGACGACGACGTGCGCCCCTGCATCCAGGGCGGCCATCGCGAGCGGGAAGTGGGCGTTGGGCGACGTCGTGACGTGGACGACGTCGGGCCGGACGGTCTCCAGCATCTGCTGGGCGTCGGCGAACCACCGCGGTACGGCGAAGCGGTCGGCCGTTGCCTCGGCGCGCGCCTGGGACAGGTCGGCCACTCCGACGACCTCGACGGACGGAAGGGTCGCAAGGCACGCGAGGTGCGTCTCTGCGATGGCGCCAGTGCCGACGACGGCAGCGCGAAGCATGTTGTCCCCACTCGATGGTCTTCGACCGGCCATCGCGGACAGCACGTCCGTCGGCAGCGGTGGGTTCGATCTGGAACCCGGCCGGGAGCCTAATGAGCAGATGGGCACGGCGCGGCCACCTCTCCTCAGGAGGAGTGAAGCGGGATCCGTCGCCCCCCACCGGTCGGCTACCTTGCCGCAGCCGGCACCACCCCTGGCTGGGCTGCGGTTTCGAGTCCGGCGAGGACCCATTGTCCGTCCGTCACCGTGCGTGTTCGCTTCGACCGAAAATGGCCCGGGCGCGCCATGGGTGGGTCCGGACTCACTGACTCGAGGGAGCGGGATGAAGGTCGTACTCTTCTGCGGCGGCTACGGCATGCGCATGCGCGACGGCTTCTCCGTCCTGCCCAAGCCCATGCAGACGATCGGGGACCGGCCGCTGCTGTGGAATGTCATGCGCACGTACGCGCACTTCGGGCACACCGAGTTCATCCTGTGTCTGGGCTACGGGGCCGAGCACGTCACGGACTACTTCCTGCACTACGACGAGACTCGCTCCAACGACTTCGTGCTGCGCCAGGGCGGGGCCGACGTGGAGATGCTCTCGTCGGACATCTCCGACTGGACGATCACGTTCGCCCACACCGGGCTGGACACGCCCATCGGCGAGCGCCTGCGCCGGGTCCGCGACCACCTCGGCGGGGACGAGATCTTCGCCGCCAACTACGCCGACGTCTTGACCGATGCCCCGCTGGACGTGATGGAGCAGGAGTTCCGGGCCAGCGGTGCCGTCGGGATGCTGCTCGCCGTCCCGCCGCAGGCGGCCTTCCACATCGTGGACGCCGACCAGGACTGCTACGTCCGCGCGATCTCGCCGGCGTCGTCGCTGCCGGTCCAGCAGAACGGCGGATACTTCTTCTTCACCCCGGAGGTCTTCGACTACCTGGACGAGGGTGAGGACCTGGTGACCGACGTCTTCCCCCGTCTCGCGGCCGAGCGCCGTCTCCTGGCTCGACCGCACCACGGCTTCTGGAAGCCGGCGGACACGGTCAAGGAGCGGAGTGAACTCGACGCGATGGCGGGCCGCGGGGAGCGACCCTGGGCACTGTGGTCGGAAGCAGGTCGGCCCGGGAAGCGCAGGCACCTGACGACGTCGGGCGGACCCGATCGCGCCCGGGCCTGACGCCGTGCTCCGGTTGACCCCGAGCCCGCGGCGGCCGCTGCGGCTCGCCCTCGTGGGCGCCCACTGCGACGACGTCGAGATCGGCTGCGGCGGCATGATCCTCGACCTCGCCGCCCGAGGTGCGCTGGAGAGCGTCCGCGTCCTCGTCGCCAGCTCCAGCCCCGAGCGGGAGAAGGAGGCCCTGGCTGCGCTCACCGCGTTCTGCGCGCCGGCCGCCGTCACGGTCCTGTTCGGCGGCCTGCCCGACGGCCGGCTGCCCGGTCACTGGGGCGAGACCAAGGATTTCCTCCAGGAGTTCGCCGCCGGTCCCCCGTGCGACCTCGTGCTCGCGCCCTCCCCGGCCGACGCGCACCAGGACCACCGGCTGCTGGGGGAACTGGTGCGGACCGCCTTCCGGGACCACCTCGTGTGGCACTACGAGATCCCCAAGTGGGACGGCGATCTGGGCGCCACCCGCCCGCAGACCTACTGGCCCCTCAGCGCCCAGCTCGTCGGCCGGAAGTATGCGCTGCTGCACGAGCACTACGCCTCGCAGCGCGGACACGACTGGTTCCGCGAGGACACCTTCGCCGCGCTGGCACGCCTGCGGGGCGTCGAGTGCAGGAGCGACTACGCCGAGGCCTTCTGCTGTCCGGCGATGACCGTCTCGATCGACTGACCACCGTGGGACCTCACGGATGGCGACCGGCTCCCCCGCACGAGTGAGCAGGCCATCGTGCCTGCTAGAGGGCCCGTAGCCTGTGTCGACCAGCTGATGACGGGGGTATCGATGAGTACGGACGCGCCGAGCGCAGGCGGCGGTGCGACGGCGGAGTCGTCCCCAGCGGACACTCCGTTCTTCTCGGATCCCGACGAGTTCCCTGCCCCTGCCCGCGGTCGCCGGGTGAGGCGCACGCTGATCAGTCTCGTCGTTCTGGCCTTGGTGCTCGCGCTCGTCGTCGGCGGGGGTCTGTGGTTCCTGACCGACCGGTACGCCGGGAACGTCGACCGCGTCGCGGACGTCTTCGAGGGCCTCGACGAGTCCGCCCGGCCCGCGCCCGCGACCCCGGAGCAGTCAGCCGCGGAGGAGCCGATCACGTTCCTGCTGGTCGGCTCGGACACCCGCTCCGAACTCCAGCCGGGAGAGACACCGGACGGGCGGTCCGACGCGATCATGCTGGCCCGCTTCTCGGCCGACCGGCAGCACGCCCAGCTGATCTCCATCCCCCGCGACTCCTGGGTCGACATCCCGGGACACGGTCGCAACAAGATCAACGCCAGCTACGCCTTTGGCGGCCCGCCACTGCTCGTCCAGACCGTCGAGCAGCTCACCCAGGTGCGCGTCGACCACTACCTCGCCATCGACTTCGACGGCCTCATCCAGGTCACCGACGATCTCGGTGGCGTCGACGTGGTGGTGGCCGAGACGACGACCAACGGGCCGTACACCTTCCCCGCGGGGAGCAACCACCTGAACGGTGACCAGGCCCGCTGGTACCTCGGGCAGCGCTACGGCCTGCCCGGTGGCGACTTCGACCGCGTCCGCCGGCAGCAGCAGTACCTGCAGGCCATGTTCGGGAAGCTGTTCAGCTCGAACACCTTCACCGACCCCCGGCGACTCGACGCCGTGCTGCTCGCCGTCACGAGCGCCGTAAAGATCGACGACACCCTGGGCAACGGCGACATCCTGTCGCTCGCCTACTCGCTGCGGAATGTCCGGCCGGAGAGCGTCGACTTCTTCACCGCCCCCGTGCTCGGCACGGGGACAGAGGGCGAGTCCAGCGTCGTCTACCTGGACGCGGTGAGCTGCGAACGCATGTGGGCCTACCTGCGGAGCGACTCCCTCGCGCCGAACGCCGACGAGTTCAGCGAGCAGTCGCTGCCCGACGTCCCTCGCTGAGCGACCCGCGTCAGGACGTGACGTCGCGGGTGGTGCCCGGACGACTCCAGAGGTCGACGGCCTCCCGCGCGCTGGCGTCCGCAGTACGGCGCAGCGCCCACTCGGCGGGAAGCACCAGTCGGGCTGCCACGCCGGCCAGGACGGCGACGAGGAAGACAACGCCGCCGATGGCCTCGCCCGCCTCCTCGAGGAACACCGCCGCGACGACGAGCCTGCTGGCCCCGCCCAGCGCGTCTGCGAGGAGCACCGACACGGCCGAGAATCCGACGGAGGCCAGCGCGTAGACGGAGAGGGCACCGAGCACGCGCCGGCGGTCACGGCGCTCGGTGCGGCTGAGGAACCACAGCGCCCCGACGACGGCCGCGGCGACGATGCCGCTGACCGCGATCGCGCCGCTGGTGCCGGCGATCGCGTCCAGCTCGGCGAAGGCCGTCGCGTGGAATGTGCTGCCGGCCTTCACCCCGGCGATGCCCGCGCCGACGAGGCCGACGGCCATCCACCAGGTGCGGCGCTCCGGGAGCCGACCCGCCGCGGCGAGTGCAACCAGGCCTGCGGCGGCGAACAGGGCCGCGACGTACATGCGCGGCAGCGAGAACGGGGCATCCATCGACAGGATGTCGCCCATCGGTCCGCGGACGCCGGCCAGCCGGACGGCGTAGCCCGTCCCCTCGAGGACCAGGGCGACGGCGGCGAGAGCGACGGCGAACGTCGGCAGCGGGATGGCACGGCGGCGGGTGCGGGCCGCCGCGGGAGCCGGGGCGCCCGCGAGGTCAGCGGTGGTCGGGGGGCTCAGCTGGGTGCGACGGTCGGCAAGGGTCACGCCGCGGCCCAGAACGACGCCGACGACGAGACCGATCACCGTCCACGCGACGAGTCCACCGATCAGCCACAACCACCACACGGAATGATCATCGACAGTGCACGGCTGGAAATCCGATCGCTCGACCGTGGACCGCTGCGTGTCCGCCCCACGCGCCCCACGGGTCTCGAGCCGCGGGGTACGTCGAGCTAGCCCCGAGCGAGTTCGAGCGCCTTGCCCGTCCAGAACTGCCCGGCCGGCGGACCGCCGTTGCAGGTTCCGTCGGACTCCCCCGGCGGCTTGATCCAGAGGAACGCGTCGACGAGCGGATGACCGGTCGCCGTCGTGCTGGGCTCGCCGAGCGCTCGTCCGGACGGATTGCACCAGTCGTTCCCGGGCCCGTTGCCGTTGCGGCTCGTGTCGACCACGAAGTGCGCCCCGCCCAGCGCAGCCGACACCGCGCTGCCGTAGCCGATGTTGTCCGCGGTCCGTTGGAAGTTCGCGACGTTCAGCGCGAAGCCGTCCGCTTGATCCACTCCCGCGGCGCGCAGCCGGCCGGCCATCGTCGATGCATCCATCCAGTTGGAGTGCCCGGCATCCAGGTAGGTGTAGGTCCCGGGATTCGCCTCCAGGATCCCGACCGCCGCCTGCAGCATCGCAAAGCGCTGCGCCTGATCCCCGCAGAGATGCGCGAGCGTGTCCGGCTCCAGGACGACCAGCGCTTCCCCGGCTCCGATGCCGGCGGCGACCTCCCCGATCCACGCTGCATAGGCGGCCGGCGACTCGGGGTTCCCGGCCAGGCGGCCGTCGCAGTCCAGGTCGAGCATGTTGTAGGACACGAAGACCGGGACAGCACCGGCCGCCCAGGCCTCGGCGACCCGCTGGCGCACGGCGGCCCTGACGTCCCCGTGGTGCGGGCCCAGCCACATCGCCGTGGGCACGCTCGCCATATGGGCGAGGAGCGCAGCGTCGCCGCGGCCCGCGAGCTGAGCGGCGGCCCGTGCCGCCGTGACATGGGGGCCGTAGAGCGATCTCCCGGAGAGCGGGTTGCCCACCGACGCACCGGCCTTACCGGCGCTCTGCCCGTCCTCCTGCTGCGCCTCGACCGTCGGCTCGGGTTCAGCCGTCGGGGCTCCGGCGACGGGCTCCTCCACCGCCGGCACGGGAGCGATGGCAGCTTCTTCGACAGGGTCAGGAATTGTCCGGGTGACGCCCGCACCCGCCACCAGATCGTCCGCGACCCGTGGGGCGCCGGGTCCCGATGCCTGCCAGGGCGCCCAGGCGACGAGGCAGGCCAGGGCCACCGCGGCCACCGATGCGGTCAGCGTGCCGACTCCTCGCCCGCGACGACGTGTCCGATCGCGGTGGCGAGGGGACGTGGAACGTGCCGGGCGTGACCGCTCGAACGCGGAGCGCGACTGCATAAGCCGAAAGTAGCCGAGTCATCTCGAACCGTCACGAACTTGCGACTCCCATGTGGCACTTCTTGTCAGAGTGACGAGATCCCCCGCCCACGCCGGTCGACGCGTCGCAGGCGACCGCGTACCGACCGGTTCCCCGCCGCGCCACCGGCGATCGGGTGGCTGGGAACCGTCGTCCGGAAATTCGTAATGGTCCAGCTCGGAGCCGAGCGGGATTGTGCGATAGACCACCGCGACTGGGCTAGTATTCGCGCTCGAAGCGCACGTGGCTCCTTGCGCTCCACTCGTCACAACGGGGGTGCGATGCAGCATGGTGACGCTGTGGAGCAAGCCGTGAGCGAGCCGACTGTGGCTGGTGCCCCGGCGCGGGTGGCGGTCATCGTGACCCACTACAAGTCGATCCCCGCACTGCGGGCCTCGCTCACATCGATCCGCGATCACGCCGACCAGGGTCGGACCGAGGTGATCGTCGCCGACTCCGAGGAGCAGCCCGGGACTGCGGAGGAAGTCCGCGCTCTGGTTCCGTCGGCCACGTTCATCGGCTTCGAGGAGGACGCGGGGTACGCCGTGTCGGTCGGCGCCGCGCTCGAGGCCACGACCGCACCCTTCATTCTGATCATCAACGCCGACGTCAGAATCTCCGAAGGCATGATCGACACCCTCGTGGGAGCCCTCCACTCGCATCCACACCTCGGACTCGTGGCGCCAGTGCTCCGCTACGACGACGGCAGCCTCCAGGACTCCGCTTTCACCTTCTACCGCCCTAGCACCGTGCTGCACCGCCGCACCCGCACGGGGAGGACGGCCTGGGGGCGCGCTGCGCTGAAGCGATTCGCCGCCCCGTCGCGCGACATCGAGCGCGCTCTGGCGACCCGGTCCGGCGACCCCGTCGAGTCGGACTGGGTCCTCGGGGCGGCGATCATGGTCCGGCGCTCGGCGATCGACGAGGTGGGCCCGCCGGCGACGCGTTACTGGATGTACTTCGAGGACGTCGACTGGTGCCTCCGGATGTGGCACGCCGGCTGGCGGGTGGCGGTCGTCCCGTCCACGACCGCGCATCACACGTACGGCCGGGCCAGCCGGGGCAAGGGCCCCCTGACACTGTGGAAGAACGAGATGGCACGCGTGCACCTGCGGTCGGGCTACCGCTTCTTCCGGTCCCACGGGCTGCGCCCGTCCCGGGAGCCGAGGGGCGGCAGTCGGATCGGACAGGGCCCGCCCGAGGTACGAGGCGCCGACGAGCACGGCAGTGCGGCTCGGTGACCGTTCTCCTGGCCTGCTCGGGAGGCGGGCACCTCAAGGAGCTGCACGAGCTGGTGCCACGGTTGGGCATCGCCGACCGGGAGCGGCTGTGGGTCACCTTCGACAGCGGGCTCAGTCGCAGTCTGCTGGCGGGTGAGAACGTCGTCTTCGCCCGGCATGCGGGGCCGCGCGACGCCAAGAACATCCTCCTGAACGCGATGCACGGGGTCAGGCTCTTCCGCCGTCACCCGATCGAACTGGCCATCAGCACCGGCGCCAGCCCGGCGGTCTCCTACCTCGTGCGCACGGCCCTGGCCGGCGTCCCGACCCACTACATCGAGAGCGCCGCGCGCGCCCACGAGCCCTCGCTGACCGGCCGGTTGATGAGCCGGGTGCCCCGCGTCCACACCTACACCCAGTACAAGAGCTGGGAGGATGAGCAATGGCACTACGGCGGTTCGGTGTTCGACGCCTTCGAACGCGGACCGGACAGCGGCCCGTCGTCCGTCGGGACGGTCGTGGTGACCCTGGGGACGGCCGAGTCGCTGAACTTCCGCCGTCTGGTGGAAGCGCTCGTCCCCCTGCTGGAAGGCCGCGAGGTGCTCTGGCAGACCGGTGCCACGGATGTCTCCGGGCTACCGATCACGGGGCGTGGGGCGGTGCCCCACCGGGAGTTGACGGACGCCATCGCCACGGCGGATCTGGTCATCGCCCACGCGGGGATCGGCGCCGCCGTGACGGCCCTCGAACAGGGGAAGGTACCCCTGCTCATCCCTCGCCGCGTCCAGTACGGCGAGCACATCGACGACCACCAGCAGGAGATCGCGGCGGACCTGTCCACCCGCGGACTGGCAGTGGCCCGTGAGGTGGAGGACCTGGACGACGCTGCGCTCCACGAGGCGGCCGCAGGGTCCGTCGGCCCGCGGAGCCGGACGCCCGACTTCCACCTGAGGCAGAGCTAGGCATCCGCCAGATGGGCACCCAGTACGGTCGCCGGATGTACCGGTGTATCTACGGCCTCGTCCCGGGTGCCGTCCTCACCGGGTTCGCGCTGCTGCTGCTCGACGGCCATTACCGGGAGCGCGGACCCGTCGTCCTGTCCCTGACCGCCAGGCATGGCCTGCACCTGGGCGACCTGTTCGTGATTGCCGGCTGGGCGGTCGCCGTCCTGAGCCTGATCGTCCTCGCGCGTCTCGGCGGACCTCCGTCGAAGTCCTGATCCCGGCCCGCCGGACGGCTCAGGCCCCGATCGCCGGCTGACCGAAGAACTTCTGGTCCTCTCGGCGCGCAGTCGGTCGACGAGTCGGCCGGCGGGGATCTCCACGTCGGCGTAGCCGATGACCTCGTCTTTGGCGACGTCGCGGAGCAGGCGGCAGCCTTCCGCCAGGCCGAGGGGCAGCAGGGTGTCGCGATGGGTGACGTCGGCGCGCTCGGCCTCGCCGTAGTAGTGATAGCCACCCGGACGGTCCAGCACGGTGCCCGCGGCCAGGTCGGCTGCCCACCACGTAGTCCACCGCACCGCCCAGGGCCCGCAGCTCCTCGACGTCGTACATGCGGTCAACTCGTCCACGTGCCCGTGATGCTCCCGGCCCAGCATGCCGCGGCGGTGCACGGAGAACCCGGCGGCGTTGGCCACCAGCGCCTCCTCCACGCTCACCTTGGTGCCGTCGGCGAAGCTGGT
>SPQJ01000074.1 GCA_004570425.1 Bacillus sp. AZ43 | reverse complement strand
GACGACGGAAGGCTCCGAAGCCCAGTGGCTCAGTACATCTACACGATGGTCCGCGCGCGCAAGGCGCACGGCGACAAGGTGATCCTCGACAACGTCACCCTGTCGTTCCTGCCCGGCGCCAAGATCGTCGTCACCGCCGCCACGGCGGCTGCGGCGGCGAGGTCCACCAGAGCGAGCGCCACGACGGTCCCGGCGGTGACGACGGCCGCGACGGCGATCGGCGGCCGCACCCGCACGGTCAGGTTCTGCACCACGCCCACGTCGCCGACGACCCGCGCCAGCGCCGAGCCGGGGGTCCGGTCGGCGGCGAGGCCCTGGGCGGCCAGCGCCGACCACACCCGGACGCGGAGCCCGGCCGCCTGGCGGAGGGCTGCGTCGTGCGAGGCCAGGCGCTCCATCCACCGCAGGAGCGCGCGGCCGATGCCGAAGAACCGCACCCCGGCGGTCGCCACGAGCAGCGTCAGCACGGGCGGCATCTCGGCGGCCCGCACGATGAGCCAGCCGGAGACCGCCGTCAGGGCGATGCCGGCGCCCGCGGAGAGCGCGCCGAGCACCACGGCCCGCCGCATGGCCCCCGCGACCGTCGCCGGAGCCGGCAGGGGATCTTCCGCACCGGAAGACCGGCGACCTTCCGCCCCGGTAGTCCGGGGACTGCCCCCACCGAGAGTCCCGGGGGCCGGGAGGTCGACGGTGCGGTCGGCGAGGGCGGCCAGCGCGGGATCGTGGGTGACCAGCACGGTCGTGACCGTGCCCCGCAGGCCCGCGAGGACGGCGACGACCCGGTCGCGGGCCTCGTCGTCGAGGTGCGCGGTCGGCTCGTCGAGCAGCAGCAGCCGGGCGCCGCGCCGGAGGCGCACCAGCGCCCGCGCGAGCGCGACCCGCTGCAGCTCGCCGGGGGAGAGCGACGCCGGCGCCCGGCCGGCGAGGTCCTCGATGCCGACCCGGGCCAGCGCCTCGATGACGAACGCCTCGCCGGCGATCTCGTCCAGGCCGGGCTCGGACCCCGCGTGCCGGCGCAGCTCGTCGGCGACCGTCGCGCCCGTCGTCCGGGGGAACTGCGGGACGACGGCGACCGAGACGGCCCCGGTGACCGCGCCGTCCACCCGTGCGTCCGGGGCGAGCAGGCCGGCGAGCGCGGCGAGCAGGGTCGACTTGCCCGACCCGCTCGGCCCGCGCAGGACGACGAGCTCGCCCGGCCGCACGACCAGGTCGGTGGCGGGCAGGGCCGCGGCGGCCCGGCCGGGATAGGAGACGGTCAGCCCGGAGACGGCGACGTCGGCGCCGCGCGGGTCGTCGTCGGCACCCACGGACGGGGGGACGGCGAGGGGAGCGGCCAGCACGGCGCGGGCCTCGGCGGCGGCCAGGGAGGCGTCCTCGGCGGCGTGGTGCGCCGACCCCAGCGCGCGCAGCGGGGCGAAGGCCTCCGGCGCGAGCAGCAGCGCGGTCAGGCCGGGGGCGAGCGCCAGGTGACCCTCCGCGAGCCGGAGGCCGACGGTGACGGCGACCAGCGCCACCGAGAGCGTGGCGATGAGCTCGAGCACCAGCGCGGAGAGGAACGCGATCCGCAGGGTGGCCAGCGTGCGGGTGCGGTGCGCCTCGCCGAGGGCGGCCAGCGCGGCGGTCTGCTCGGCCGCGCGGCCCAGGCCCACCAGCACCGGCAGGCCGCGCACCAGCTCGGCGACGTGCGCGGCGATCCGGTCGAGGGCTCGCGCGGAGTCCGCCGTCGCCACCTGGGTGTGCCGGCCGACCAGCACCATGAACAGCGGCACCAGCGGCAGGGTGACCGCGACCAGCACGGCGGACAGCAGGTCGGTCCAGGCGAGCACGAACAGGAGTGCCGGCGGGACGACGACCGTCTGCGCGAGCGCGGGCAGGTAGGTGGCGAGCGCCGGGCCGAGGTCGTGCAGCCGGGTGGTGGCGAGGACGGCGGCCGGACCGGGTCCGCCGGCGGCGGCCACCGCCGCCGGGGAGGCGGCCAGCCGGTCGAGCAGGTCGCGGCGCAGCCGGTCCTCGGCCCGCCGG
>SPQJ01000057.1 GCA_004570425.1 Bacillus sp. AZ43 | reverse complement strand
CCCGGGCGCTGGCCGCGGGCAGCCGGGACGCGCTGCTCGCCACCGCCCGCACGCGGGCCACGGTCGACGCCCTCGACGACGTCGGCGCGCGGCGCAGCAGAAACCCCCGCGAGATCGCCGAGCTGCTGCCGGCCGTGCTGGCCCGCGCGCCCGGCGACCGCGCCCGCTCCTTCCTCGCCGCGACCGCCCGCCTGCACGCAGCCACCGGGCAGCTGGAGCTGGCGGTCGTGCCCGGGGCGGAGGGTGCGCGGGCCGGGCTGCTCACGCTCGTCGACGGCGCCGTCCGGCTGCCCTGGTGGGGGTGGAGCGACGTCGGCGGGCTGGGCGAGGCCATGGGCGCGCCGGCGGTCACGTTGTCCGACCCCGCCGGCCGCTGGCCGTGACCGTCAGCCGGCGACGCTGATCTCGTTCGGTCCCGGCCCTGCCGTCGGCACGCGTCCGCCGCCGAGTTCCAGCTCTCCCACGGCCGGCTCCGGCTCCGGGCCGGCCCGGCCGTCGGCGGCCGCGGCGCGCACGGTGATGGCGTGGACCCGGCCCGTGGGCACGGGGTCCGCGCCGCTGCGGGATCGGGTGGTGGCGAACTCCCCGGTCAGGTGGAGCCCGTCGGCGTCGCCGCGCACCCGCAGCCGCGGCGTGGACAGCTCGGCCCGCTCCACGACCGACGCCGTGCAGCCCGCGGCCAGCGGGTCCTCGGGGGCGTCGTCCCGGAGGCAGTTGAAGGTGGGCAGCTCCAGCCCGGCCACGGCGCCGCCGTCCCCGCCGGTCACCCGGAGGCGCGGGTAGCCCACCGTCACCCCGACGGCGTGCCGTTCCAGCACGACGCCGGCGAAGGTGAGCTCCGCGGCCAGGGCGGCAGGTGCCGCCGGCGCCGCGGAGGTCGCCGGCTCGGCCGGATCGGCGCCGGACCGGACGGCGGCCACGGCTGCGGCCCCGCCGACCAGCACGAGCCCGGCGGCGGCCATCGCGGCCAGCGCCCGGGCGGTCCGGTGCCGCTCGGGAGCGGGGTCCGGCGCCGGAGGCGGCGGGGCCAGGACGGCCCAGCCGGCGGCGGGCCGCAGCGGCGCTCCGTCGGTCCCGGGTGGGGACTCGAGGAACGCCGCGAGGTCGTCCTCGACGGGCCCGCCGCCCGCGGTTCCGCCGGGTCGGCGGCGGAGCAGCAGGACCGCCGCCGCCCCGCCGAGGGCCAGCAGGATCCCCAGGACGGCGCCCAGGGTGAGCCAGGGCCCGGCCGTCACGGGGATGTCCATCGAGGTCAGCATCGCAGGAGCGCCCGCGCCGGTCGCCGGGATCGGCTCAGGCGGTGGGGTCGATCTCCTCCGGGTCGCGGCCCAGCAGCACCGCGACCTGGTCGACGACGACGTCGCGCACCAGGTCGGCGAGGTCCTCGCGGTCGTGGGCGCGCAGCTCCAGCGGCCGGCGGTACACGACGATGCGCGGCGGGACCTCGCGCCCGTCCGCGCGGTGCGCCGGCAGCACGCGCGCCAGCGGCACGGAGCCGTCGTCGAGCACGTCGGCGTCGAGCACGACCTCGTCGGGGCTGGTGTGCTCCACCCAGGGCACGTCCTCGACGGCGAACTCGACGCCGGCCAGCTCCCGCTCCCAGCGCCGCTCGATGTCCTCCACCGCGTCGAGCACCAGGTCGTCGAACTGCTCGGCGCGGCTGCGGGCCAGGGGGACGCCCTCGGGCACGAGGCGCCCGCGCAGCCCGCGGCCGTGGCGGTCGCGGCGCGAGGGGCGGCGGGGAGGGCGGTTCATGACGGCAGGAAGCCTACGGTCGTCACCGGGGGAGCCGGCGCCACACGGCCCGCGGGAGCAGTCGCATGCCGGCGAACACCGGCCGGAGCACCGCCGGCACCCACACCTCCCGGCGGCCGCGCGCCAGCGCGTCCACCACGGCGTCGGCCACCTGGTCGGCCGTGCGCGAGAACGGGGCGGGCGACATGCCCGCCGTCATCCGCCCGATCACGAAGCCCGGCCGGACCAGCAGCAGCCGCACGCCGGAGCCGGCGAGGGCGTCGGCCAGTCCGCTCGCGAAGCCGTCGAGCCCGGCCTTGGCCGAGCCGTAGACGTAGTTCGCGCGCCGGACCCGCACCCCGGCGACGGAGGAGAAGACGACGAGGGTGCCGCGGCCGGCCGCGCGGAGCCGGTTCGCCAGCAGGGTGAGGACGTGGACGTGCGCGACGTAGTCGGTGTGCGCGACGGCGACCGCCGCGCCGGGATCGCGCTCGGCGGCCGCCTGGTCGCCCAGGACGCCGAACGCGACGACGACGGTGCGCGGCTCGCCGTGCCGGCGCGCCGCCTCGGCGAGCACCGGCTCGTGACCGGCCAGGTCGTCGGCGTCGAACTCGATCCGGTCGACCGTGGTGGCGCCGGCGGCACGCAGCCGCCGCTCCTCGTCGTCGAGGTCGTCGATCCGCCGCGCGGCCAGCACGAACGTCGAGCAGCCCCGCCCGGCGAGCCGTTCCGCGAGGGCCACCCCGATCTCGCTGCGGCCACCCAGGACGAGGACCGGACCGGTGTCGATGCCCACGGGGTCATCGTGCAGGATGGGGCGCCGCATCCGGCGTGCGCCGGAGATTTCCGGTGTGCCTGCTGCCATGGACCGTCCTCCGCGGTTACTGTGCGATGCGTGAGGAACCGGTGGTGAGGCAGTCACGTCGCTGCTCGCGCAGCGGCTGCGCGCAACCGGCAGCGGCGACATTGACCTACGTGTACGCGGAGTCGACGGCCGTTGTCGGCCCTCTGGCGACCTTCTCGGAGCCGCACAGCTACGACCTCTGCGAGTTCCACGCCGAGCGGCTGACCGTGCCCCGCGGCTGGGAGGTCGTCCGGCACGAGATCGACCTCGACGACGCCGGCCCCACCGGCGACGACCTGCTGGCCCTGGCCGACGCCGTCCGCGAGGCGGCCCGCCCGGAGCCGCCGCGCGACCCGGCCGACGACGGCAGCGGCATCCGCCGCGGCCACCTCCGGGTTCTGCCGGATCTGAGCTGACGGCCCGGCCCTTATAGGGTCGATCCATGCGGGACCTCTCCTCGATCATCAAGGCGTACGACGTCCGTGGCGTCGTGCCCGACCAGTGGGACGAGGACGTCAGCCGCGCCATCGGCGCCGCGTTCGCGGAGTTCGTGATCTCCGACAGCGGGGCGAGCGCGGTCGTCACCGCCCACGACATGCGCGACTCCTCGGTCCCGCTCTCCCGCGCCTTCGCGGAGGGCGTGATCAGCCGGGGCGTCGACGTCGTCGAGGCCGGGCTGGGCTCCACCGACATGCTCTACTTCGCCGCCGGCTCCCTCGACCTGCCCGGCGCGATGTTCACCGCCAGCCACAACCCGGCGCAGTACAACGGCATCAAGATGTGCCGGGCCGGGGCCGCCCCCATCGGGCAGGAGTCGGGTCTGGTCACGATCCGCGAGGGGGCCGAACGGGACAGCTACGACCGCGAGCCCGAGCGGGTCGGCGAGGTCACCCAGCGGGACGTGCTGGCCGAGTACGCCGCGCACCTGCACGGCCTGGTCGACCTGTCCTCGATCCGGCCGCTGAAGGTCGTCGTCGACGCGGGCAACGGCATGGGCGGGCACACGGTGCCGGTGGTCCTCGCCGGGCTGCCGCTGGAGGTCGTGCCGCTCTACTTCGAGCTCGACGGGTCCTTCCCCAACCACGAGGCGAACCCGTTGGAGCCGGCGAACCTGGTCGACCTGCAGGCCGCCGTCCGCGAGCACCGCGCCGACATCGGCCTGGCGTTCGACGGTGACGCCGACCGCGTCTTCGTCGTCGACGAGAACGGCGACCCGGTGAGCCCGTCGGCGATCACCGGGCTGGTCGCCGTCCGCGAGCTGGCCAAGGGCCAGGGGACGACGATCATCCACAACCTCATCACGTCGCAGGCGGTTCCGGAGATCGTCCGCGAGCACGGCGGCGAGCCGGTGCGCACGCGGGTGGGGCACTCGTTCATCAAGGCCGAGATGGCCCGCACCGACGCCGTCTTCGGCGGCGAGCACTCCGCGCACTACTACTTCCGCGACTTCTGGCGCGCCGACACCGGCATGCTCGCGGCCATGCACGTCCTCGCGGCCCTCGGCGAGCAGTCCGCGCCGCTGTCGGAGCTGACCGCCGCCTACAGCCGGTACGCGGCGTCCGGCGAAATCAACTCCACCGTCGCCGACGCCGCGGCGACGATGGCCGAGGTCCGGTCGACGTTCGAGGGGCAGGACGGCGTGACCGTCGACGATCTCGACGGACTGACCGTGCAACTCCCCGACGGCTCGTGGTTCAACCTCCGGGCCAGCAACACCGAGCCGCTGCTGCGGCTCAACGTCGAGGCGCCCGACCAGGCGCGGATGGCCGACGTCCGAGACCGAGTCCTGGAGATGGTGCGCGCATGACCCAGTCCACCGGCCCGCTGGGCCTGGACCCCGAGCTGCTGGCGATCCTGGCCTGCCCGGACACCCACCACAGCCCCCTGACCGTCGACGAGCAGGCCGGCGAGCTGCTCTGCACGACGTGCGACCGGGCCTTCCCCGTGCGCGACGGGATCCCCGTCCTCCTGCTGGACGAGGCCCGGCACCGGAGCGCGTGACCCCCCGATGACCGTCCCGGAGTTCGCCGAGGAGGTCCTCGACGACCTCGACCTCCTGCGCGCCCGCGATCCGCGCGGCCTGCTGCCGGCGGTGGCCGGCGCCGGTGCCCAGGTGCGCGAGACCGCCCGGCTGACGGCGGAGGCGGACCTGTCGCGGGTGACCGGCGGCGGGCGGCCGCGCGGGCTCGTCGTCGTCGGCCGCCGCGAGGGCGCGGTGGCCGGATCGGTGCTGCGGGCGCTGCTGGGCCCGTCCAGCCCGGTGACCGTGGACGTCGTGCCCGGCCCGACCCTGCCGGTGTGGACCGGCCCGAGCGACATCGCGGTCGTCACCACGCGCACCGGCGCGGGGAGCTACGCCGTCGGGCCCGCGTACGAGGCGGCCCGCCGGGGGGTCTCCCTGGTGGGCATCGGCGCGGAGGACTCCCCGTTGCGCGCCGCCTGCTCGACGGCGCGGGCCCCCTACGTGGCCCTCCCGGCGTCGCGGGTGCGGCACACCACGCTCTGGTCGCTGCTGACGCCCCTGCTGCTGCTCGCCCGCGACCTCGGGCTGCTCGCCGCTGACGTCGCCGACGCCGAGGCCATCGCGGCCGCCCTCGACGAGACCGCCGTCGAGTGCGGCCCGGCGCGGGAGTCGTTCGTCAACCCCGCCAAGACGCTGGCGCTCGAGCTGCTCGACGCGCTGCCGGTGATCGCCGCGGAGGGCCCGCTCGCCGGTGCCGCCGCCGCGCGCGTCGCCGACCAGCTGGCCACGCTGGCGGGCCTCCCGGCGTCGGCCTTCCGGCTCCCCGACCAGCGGGTGGCGGCCTGCGCCGTGCTCGGCGGTCCGCTGGCGCCGCGCGATCCCGACGACTTCTTCCGGGACCGCGCCGACGACCCGGGCCGGCGGCTGCGCCTGCTGACCGTCCGCGACACCGACGCCGCCGGGCACGACGGCGCGGGGGAGCGGGAGCCGCGGTCGGCGGCGGCCGCCATGGACGAGGTGCTGCGCAGCGCGGCCGCCCACGACATCCCGGTCAGCGAGCTCGCCGGCGACGGCGCGCCCGGCGGCCCGGGCCGCCTGCCCCGGCTGGCGCGGCAGCTGGCGGTCGCCGACTTCGCCGCCGTCTACCTGGCTCTCGCCCTGGACAACGAGCGGGCGCTCGGCGGGTGACCGCGCCGGCGGTTTCCCGAGCACGGCGGACCCGGACAGGCGACCATGACTGTGACAGCGCGGTGCTGCCGACCGATCGGAAGGATCTCCCGTGGCGGGTGGACTGGTAGCCCTCTTGGACGACGTGGCGGTGCTGGCCAAGGCCGCCGCCGCCTCGATCGACGACATCGGGGCCGCGGCGGGGCGGGCCAGCGTCAAGGCCGCCGGCGTCGTCGTCGACGACACCGCCGTCACCCCGCAGTACGTGCACGGCCTGAACGCCGAGCGCGAGCTGCCGATCATCAAGCGCATCGCCGTGGGCTCGCTGCGGAACAAGCTCCTGCTGATCCTTCCGGCGATCCTGCTGCTCAGCGAGTTCCTGCCGTTCCTGCTCACCCCGCTGCTCATGGTCGGGGGCGCCTACCTCTGCTACGAGGGCGCGGAGAAGATCTGGCACCGGGTCAGCGGTCACCAGGAGGAGCACGCGACGGTGGAGGAGGCGCTCCCCGACGAGAAGACGATCGTGTCCGGGGCGGTGCGCACCGACTTCATCCTGTCCGCCGAGATCATGGTGATCTCGCTGAACGAGGTGGCCGACGAGAGCTTCTGGTCGCGGGCGATCATCCTCGTCGTCGTCGCGCTCGGCATCACGGTCCTCGTCTACGGCGTCGTCGGCCTGATCGTGAAGATGGACGACATCGGGCTGAACCTGTCCCAGCGGCCCGGGAAGCGCGTGGCCGCGTTCGGCCGCGGGCTGGTCAAGGGGATGCCGAAGCTGCTCACCGCGCTCACCGTGGTCGGCACCGTCGCGATGCTCTGGGTCGGCGGCCACATCCTGCTGGTGGGCACCGACGAGCTGGGCCTGCACGCGCTCTACGCGGTCGTCCACCACCTGGAGGAGGCGGCCCACGACGCCACCGGCGCGCTGGGCGGCGTCGTCGGCTGGCTGGTCAACACGCTGGGCAGCGCGGTGCTGGGCCTGGTCGTGGGTGCGCTGGTCGTGGTCGTGATGAACCTGACCGTCCACCGCAGGAAGCACGGAGCGGCGGCGCACTGAGCGCTGGGGGACAGTGGGGGACATGCCGGGGGAGACCGATCGCACGCTGCTGTCACCGGAGCGCCGCCGCGCCGACCGGGCCGGGCTCGCCGAGGAGGTCGTCGACGTCCTGGTGATCGGCGGCGGCGTCACCGGCGCCGGTGCCGCGCTCGACGCGGCCGCCCGCGGCCTGTCCGTCGGGCTGCTCGAGGCCCGTGACTGGGCCGCCGGGACGTCGAGCCGCTCGAGCAAGCTGATCCACGGCGGGCTGCGCTACCTCGAGCAGTTCGCGTTCCCGCTGGTCCACGAGGCGCTGCACGAGCGGGCCCGGCTCGCCCAGACCATCGCCCCGCACCTGGTGCGCCCGCTGCCCTTCCTGCTGCCGCTCACCGCGCCGGTCTGGCAGCGGGCCTACTTCGGCGCCGGCGTGGCGCTCTACGACGTGCTGGGCGCGGCCTTCACGCGCGGCCGGCCGATCCCGCGTCACCGGCACCTGTCGCGGACGAAGACCCTGGAGGCGTTCCCCGGTCTCCGCCGGGACGTCGTCCGCGGCTCCATCCGCTACTGGGACGCGCAGGTCGACGACGCCCGGCACACCCTCGCCGTCGTCCGCACCGCCGCCGGGCACGGCGCCCGGGTGCTGTCCAGCGCGCGGGTGACCGGCCTGCTCCGGGACGGCGACGGCGCGGACGCCGCGGTGGTGGGCGCGCGCGTCGCCGACCTGACCGACGGCTCGTCGTTCACCGTGCGGGCGCGCAGCGTGATCGCGGCGACCGGTGTCTGGAGCGACGACATCGGCGAGATGCTCGGCGCGGCCGCGCCGAGCCTGAAGGTGCGGGCGTCGAAGGGCGTCCACCTCGTCGTGCCGCGCTCGGCCATCGACGGCGCCGAGCTCGCCGCGGCCGGCGGGACGCAGGCGGGGCTGATCCTCCGAACCCCCACCAGCGTCCTGTTCGTCATCCCCTGGCAGGACCGCTGGATCGTCGGCACCACCGACACCCCGTGGCGGCTGGACCGCGACCACCCCGCCGCCAGCAGCGCCGACATCGCCTACCTGCTCGACCAGGTCAACCGCGTCCTGGTCCGCCCGCTCACCCCCGACGACATCCTCGGCGTCTACGCCGGGCTCCGGCCGCTGCTCGCCGGGGAGTCCGACGAGACCAGCCGGCTCTCCCGGGAGCACGCCGTCGTCACCCCCGTCCCCGGCCTGGTGCTGGTCGCCGGCGGCAAGTACACGACCTACCGCGTCATGGCCGAGGACGCCGTGGACGCCGCCACCGCCGGCCTGCCCGACGTGCCCCCGTCGACGACGGCCGGCCTGCCGCTGGTCGGCGCGGACCGCTGGACGGAGGTGCGGGACCGGGCCGCCGAGCTGGCCGCCGGCAGCGGGCTGCCGGAGGACGCGGTCGAGCGGCTCCTGTCCCGCCACGGCGACCGCGTCGGCGACGTGCTCGACCTGGCCCGCGCCGACCCCGACCTCGCCCGGCCCGTCGACGGCGCGCCCGCGTACCTGGCCGCGGAGGTGGTGCACGCCGCGCGCGCCGAGGGGGCGCTGCACCTCGACGACGTCCTGACCCGGCGCACCCGCATCTCCATCGAGACGGGGCACCGCGGCGTGGAGTCGGCGCCGCACGTGGCCCGGCTCATGGCTTCCGTGCACGGCTGGCAGCCCGACTTCCTGGCCCGCGAGGTGGCGCACTACGAGGCGCGCGTGGAGGCCGAGCGCGAGTCGCAGCGGATGCCCGACGACCGCACCGCCGACGCCGCCCGGCTGGGCGCCCCGGACGTCCGCGCTGCCGTCTGAGGGTGACGCCGTCGGTCGATCGTCGTGGACCGGCCCGCTGGCCAGGTAGCCTCCGAGCCGATGTGGCAGCTGTCGAACACCGTGCGCCATTACCCCTGGGGGTCTCGCACGGTCATCCCCGAGCTCCTGGCCGAGCCCAGCCCGGCTGATCAGCCCTACGCGGAGCTCTGGATCGGTGCGCACCCCGACGCGCCCAGCGTGCTCTCCAACGGCACCCCCCTGGACAAGGCGATCGAAGAGCGGCCCGAGGTCCTCCTCGGCCCCGAGGTGCACGAGCGGTTCGGCACCCGGCTGCCCTTCCTGCTCAAGGTGCTGGCCGCCGACCAGCCGCTGTCCCTCCAGGCGCACCCCACCACCGAGCAGGCGCAGGCCGGCTTCGGCGCCGAGGAGGCCGCCGGGATCCCCCGCGACGATCCGACGCGCACGTTCAAGGATCCGTTCCACAAGCCCGAGCTGCTCCTGGCGCTGACCGAGTTCGAGGCTCTCTGCGGGTTCCGCCCCGTCGAGGAGTCGCTGCACTGCCTGGCCAAGCTGCAGGTCCCCGAGCTCAAACCGACCATCGCTGCGCTGGCCCGCGGGGGGCTGCGGGCCGCCGTCCCGCAGCTGCTGGCCCTGACCCCGGAGCTCCGGGACGCGCTCGTCCGGTCGGTCGCGGACGCCGCCGCGCGGTTCGTCGCCGCGCACGACCCGGAGTTCATCAACACCTACCGCTGGGCCGCCTCGCTGGCGGAGACCTATCCCGGTGACCCGGGAGTGGTCATCTCGCTCATGTGCAACCACCTGAAGCTGAGCCCGGGGGAGGCGGTCTTCCTGCCCGCCGGCAACCTGCACGCCTACCTCTCGGGCGCGGGCGTCGAGGTGATGGCCAGCTCGGACAACGTGCTGCGCGGCGGGCTCACCGGCAAGCACGTCGACCTGGCGGCCCTCATCGAGGTGCTCGACTTCACCGACGGCCGGGTGCCGGTCATCCACCCCGTGCTGGGGCCGGGCGGGCTGCGATACCCGGTGCCGGTCGAGGACTTCGACCTGACCCGGTGCCAGCTCGACCAGCAGGCCGGCTCCCTGAGCACGACCGGACCCCAGGTGCTGCTGTGCACCGAGGGGACGGCGGTGCTCGACGCCGGCGACGGCGAGGTCGTCCTGGAGAAGGGCCGGTCGGCCTTCGTCCCCGCCGGGGCGCCGGTCACGGCACGGGGCCCCGCGGTCCTGTACCGGGCCACCACCAACCTCTCCTGAAAGGACCCCCTTCCCCCCTCGCCTCGCCAGCTCGGCGCGGGGCCCTGAAGGGGGCCTTGGCGTAGGCTGGCCGGCGGCACGAGCCCCGCCGAAGCCTCGGCCTGCTCGCTCAATCCGAGAATCGGTCCGCCGAGCGCGACGCGCCGGCCGGCCTCGCCCCATGGAGCGACATGACCGCCAGTACTGGCACCCGCACGCTGACCGACGGTGACTACAAGGTCGCCGACCTCTCCCTGGCCGGCTTCGGCCGCAAGGAGATCCAGCTCGCCGAGCACGAGATGCCCGGCCTGATGGCGCTGCGCGCCGAGTACGGCGACACCCAGCCGCTCGCGGGCGCGCGCATCGCCGGCTCGCTGCACATGACCGTGCAGACCGCCGTCCTCATCGAGACCCTGACCGCGCTGGGCGCCGACGTCCGCTGGGTCAGCTGCAACATCTTCTCCACCCAGGACCACGCCGCCGCCGCGATCGTCGTCGGCGACGGCACGCCCGAGCAGCCCGCCGGCGTCCCGGTCTTCGCCTGGAAGGGCGAGACGCTGGAGGAGTACTGGTGGTGCACCCAGCGCCTGTTCGAGTTCCGTGACGAGGCCGGCGAGATCGTCGGCCCGAACATGCTGCTCGACGACGGCGGCGACGCCACCCTGCTCGTGCACCTGGGCACCCGCTTCGAGGCCGACGGCGTCGTCCCCGACACCACCGAGGCCGACTCCGAGGAGTACGGCGTCATCCTCGACGTCCTGCGCGGCACGCTGGCCGAGAGCACCGACTACTGGACCCGCATCGGCCGGGGCATCAAGGGCGTCACCGAGGAGACGACGACCGGCGTCATGCGGCTCTACGAGCTGGCCCGCGACGAGCGGCTGCTCTTCCCGGCGATCAACGTCAACGACTCGGTCACCAAGAGCAAGTTCGACAACCTCTACGGCTGCCGCCACTCGCTGATCGACGGCATCAACCGCGCCACCGACGTCATGATCGGCGGCAAGGTCGCCGTGGTCTGCGGCTACGGCGACGTCGGCAAGGGCTGCGCGGAGTCGCTGCGCGGACAGGGCGCCCGCGTCATCGTCACCGAGATCGACCCGATCAACGCCCTGCAGGCCGCGATGCACGGCTACGAGGTGACCACGCTCGACGAGGTCATCGGCAAGGCCGACATCATCATCACGGCCACCGGCAACAAGGACATCATCACCGCCGAGCAGCTGGCCTCGACGAAGCACCAGGCGATCATCGGCAACATCGGGCACTTCGACAACGAGATCGACATGGCCGGTCTCGCCCGCACGCCGGGCGTCGTCCGCACCACGATCAAGCCGCAGGTCGACGAGTGGCGGTTCGCCGACGGCCACACGATCATCGTGCTCTCCGAGGGCCGGCTGCTGAACCTCGGCAACGCCACCGGGCACCCCAGCTTCGTCATGAGCGCCTCCTTCTCCAACCAGGTGCTGGCCCAGATCGAGCTGTGGAGCAACCGGGCGGCCTACGAGGGCAAGACCCCCACGGTCACCGTCCTGCCGAAGAAGCTCGACGAGCACGTCGCCCGGCTGCACCTCGGCGCCCTCGGCGTCAAGCTCACCGAGCTGACCAAGGTGCAGGCCGACTACATCGGCGTGCCGGTCGAGGGCCCCTACAAGAGCGACCACTACCGCTACTGAGAGGACCCCCTCCCTCCCCGCACCTCGCTCCGCTCGGCGCGGGCCCCTGGGAGGGGGCCGTTCCATCCAGTCGCCTCGGAAAGCGGCTCACCCCGACGGGTGGGCCGCTTTCCTTGCGTGACAGCGCAGAATGGTCGCCGTGCCACCCACCGCTCCGCAGAACGGGCCCAGCCGCGGCCGTGTCCTCGTCGTCGACGACGACGCCGCCCTCGCAGAGATGCTCGGCATCGTGCTGCGCCGGGAGGGCTACGAACCCGCGTTCGTCTCCGACGGCAACCGCGCGGTCGGCGTCTTCCAGCAGACCCGGCCGGACCTGGTCCTGCTGGACCTGATGCTGCCCGGCCGCAACGGCCTGCAGATCTGCCAGGACATCCGGACGCAGTCCACCGTGCCGATCGTCATGCTCACGGCGAAGGGCGACACCATCGACGTCGTCCAGGGCCTGGAGGCCGGCGCCGACGACTACGTCACCAAGCCGTTCAAGCCGGTGGAGCTGGTCGCCCGCGTGCGAGCGCAGCTGCGGCGCGGCGAGACGGGGCAGGCGGAGAACCTCAGCATCGGCGACGTGCAGATCGACGTCCCCGCCCACCAGGTCACCCGCGACGGCGTCCCGGTGGCGCTGACCCCGCTGGAGTTCGACCTGCTGGTCGCGCTGGCGCGCAAGCCCCGCCAGGTGTTCACCCGGGAGCTGCTCCTCGAGCAGGTGTGGGGCTACCGGCACGCGGCGGACACCCGGCTGGTCAACGTCCACGTGCAGCGGCTGAGGGCCAAGATCGAGAAGGACCCGGAGAAGCCCGAGGTCGTCCTGACCGTCCGGGGCGTGGGCTACAAGGCCGGGCCACCCTGACGGTCACAATGGGGCGGTGACCCGCACCGCCCTGCCCTCCGGGGGCCCCGAGGCGCCGGTCCCGGCGCCGGAGCCGGACCGGCGGGAGCGGCGGAGCGCCGCCGTCGGGCGCGTCCGCCGCGGACTGCGCCGTCGCGTCCGCGTGGCTCGCCGCGCGACGCGGACCGCGCTCCGGCGGGAGTTCGCCCGGGCGATGCAGACCTGGCGTTCCTCGCTGCAAGTGCGGATCGGGGCGATCACGATGGCCGTCGCCGGCACCGTCGTGATCATCATCAGCCTGGTGCTGTTCAGCCAGATCAAGGACCAGCTGCTGTCGGTGAAGGTCGAGGCGGCCGTCGACCAGGCGCAGAGCGGCGTCGTCTACGCCCAGACCCAGGTCGCCGGACTCGCCGGGGGCGACGGCGCCACGATCCGGTCGACCCTCGACCGCACGGTCACCGCCCTGCTGCAGCGGGGCGGCGCCGCCGGTGACTTCGACGTCGTCATGATCCACCGCAGCGGGGAGGTCGAACGGCCCGCACCGAGCCGGCCGCTCTACCAGGCGCTGCCCCGGGACCTCCGGGCCGACGTCGCCGCCGGCGGGCAGTCGCGGAAGTACTCGCCGGTTCCCGACGCCTCGGGGGAGCCGCAGCCGGCGCTGCTGGTCGGCGCCGCCGTCCCGACCGACACCGCGGGCGCCCAGCAGGTCGAGCTGTACTACTCGTTCCCGCTGCGGCAGGAGGCGGAGAGCCTCGCCCGCATCCGCAGCACCGTCGTCATCAGCGGGATCGCCCTGACGCTGTTCGTCGTCGGCATCGGCGTCCTGGTCACCCGGCTCGTCGTCGACCCGGTGCGCCGCGCGGCCGGCACCGCGCAGCGGCTGGCGGAGGGCGAGCTCGAGGAACGGATGGCGGTGCGCGGCGAGGACGACCTCGCCCGGCTGGCCACGAGCTTCAACGCGATGGCCGACAGCCTCCAGCGGCAGATCACCCAGCTCGAGGGCCTCTCGCAGCTGCAGCAGCGGTTCACGTCCGACGTGTCCCACGAGCTGCGCACCCCGTTGACCACCGTCCAGATGGCCGCCGACGTGCTGCACGAGGCGCGCGGTGACTTCCCGCCGCACGTGGCGCGCTCGGCCGAGCTGCTGCGCGCGGAGCTGGACCGGTTCGAGGCCCTCCTCACCGACCTGCTGGAGATCAGCCGGTACGACGCGGGCGCGGCCGTCCTCGACTCCGAGGCGGTGGACCTCGGCGCGCTCGTCGCCCGGGTGGTGGCCGGCATGTACGCCCTCGCCGAGCGGCACGGCTGCGCGCTGGAGGTGAACCGCCCCGACGACGCGGTGATCGCCGAGGTGGACGCGCGCCGCGTCGAGCGGATCCTGCGCAACCTGGTCGGCAACGCCATCGAGCACGGGGCCGGCAAGCCGATCGAGATCACCCTGGCGGCCAACCGCACCGCGGCGGCCATCACCGTCCGCGACCTGGGGGTCGGCCTGAGCTCGGCGGAGGCGCAGCACGTGTTCGACAGGTTCTGGCGGGCCGACCCCTCGCGGGTGCGGACCGTGGGCGGCAGCGGGCTGGGGCTCTCGATCAGCCTGGAGGACGCCCGGTTGCACGGTGGCTGGCTGCAGGTCTGGGGTCAGCCGGGCGCCGGCGCCCAGTTCCGGCTCACGCTGCCGCTCACCGCGGGCGGGGATCTCACCAGCTCGCCGCTGCCACTGCGCCCGGCGTTCGTCCGCCGTCCGGGGACGCCGCTGTGAGCCGCCTGCGTCTGGTGCCGGTCGTGGCGCTGCTCCTCGCCCTGCCGGCCTGCTCGACGGTGCCCATGAGCTCGCCCACGGTGCAGATCACCCAGGCGCCGTCCCGACCGGTCGAGGGCGTCGGCATCGAGCCCCTGGCGCCGGAGCCCGGCGCCTCGCCCGAGGAGATCGTCCGCTCGTTCATCGACGCGGCGGCCAGCACCCGGCCGGGCCACCCGGTCGCCCGCGAGCACCTGACGGAGGAGGCCGCCGAGGCCTGGTCGGACGCCACCGGCGTCACGGTCATCGGGGCGGACTTCGCGACCGTCACCACCGAGAGCGGCGCGGTCGTCGTGACGGCGAACCCGGTGGGCTCGGTGGACGAGCAGGGCGTGTTCACCGTCGGGTCGCCGAGCACGTTCACCCGGCAGTTCACCCTCCAGCAGGTCGACGACGAGTGGCGCATCGCGGATCCGGCCGACGGGCTGGTCATCCTCGAGCCGGACTTCCAGCGGGTCTACGAGGAGGCCGCCGCCTACTTCCTCGACCCCACGGGCGAGCGGCTCGTCCCCGACCCGCGGTACCTCGTCGCCGGGGAGCGGCTGCCCACGGCGATGGTCGAGCGGCTGCTCGCCGGCCCGTCGGCGATCCTGTCCGCGGGCGTGAAGAACCCGCTGGGCGGTGCCCGGCTGCGCAGCGACGTGGAGCTCGAGGGGCAGGCGGCCGTGGTCGACCTGACCGGGCTCTCCGTGGAGCCCTCACCCGTGCTCTCGCAGATCTCCGCCCAGCTGGTGTGGACGCTCAGCGAGCTGCGCAACGTCCCCGTCCACACCGTCGAGCTCCGGGTGGACGGCGAGCCGCTGCGCATCGACGGCGTCCCGCGCGACCAGACCGCCACCGACTGGCGCGGGTTCGACCCCGACGCCGTGCCGCAGGAGACCGTCGGGCACTACGTCGTCGACGGGGCGCTGCGGACGGTGACCACCGGCGAGCCGGTGCCCTTCCCGGCCGGGAGCGGCGGCTACGGGCTGACCGACGCCGCGGTCGCGGTCGACGGCGACCAGTCCTTCCTCGTCGGTGTCCGGTCCGGGGGGGGCGGCGCGACCCTGCTGGCCGGGTCCTACACGGGCGAGCTGGCCGAGGTCCTCAGCGCCGGGCGGCTCAGCTCGCCGACGGTGGCGGCGACGAGGACCGAGGTCTGGGTCGTCCGCGACGGCACGTCGGTCGTGCGCGTGCAGCCGGGGGCCGAACCGCAGGCGGTGACCGCCCCGACCCTGACCGGGCTCGGCGCCGCCCAGGTCCTGCGGCTCTCACCCGACGGCGTGCGGGCGGCGCTCGTGGTGGAGGGGCCGGGAGGCCGGACCCTGTACATGGGCACGGTGGTGCGCGCCGAGGACGGCAGCGTCGCGCTGCGGGACCTGCGCTCCGTCGCCCCCGACCTGTCCCGCGTCGTCGACGTGGCCTGGCGGGACAGTGGCAGCCTGCTCGTGCTCGCGGGCAACGCGGCCGAGGACGGCGTGGCGCCGTACGCCCTGGGAGTCGACGGGTGGGGGCTCACCGACGTGTCGACCGCCGGCCTGCCCGGCCAGCCGCGCTCGATCGGCGCGGCGCCGAGCCGCCAGCCGCTCGTCGACGCCGACGGCACCATCTGGCGGCTCTCGGGCGGCACCTGGGTGACGCTGCTGCGCGGGCAGGAGCCGCTGCGGGGCTCGGCGCCCTTCTACCCGCTGTAGGAGCACCGTCCACAACCTCGCCGGAGGGGTTGGGCGCCGCCGCGCCGCGCGGCAGGCTCGACCCGTGGGCCGCGACGCAGTTCTCGCGCTCGCCGACCTGGTGCTGCCGCGCACCTGTGCCGGCTGCGGTGTCCCCGGGGCGGTGCTCTGCCCGCGGTGCGCGGCGCTGCTCGCCCGGCCGACGGTGGCCGCGCCCCGGCGGGTCCCCTGGGGCTTCCCGCCGACGGCGGCGGCCGGCGCATATGCCGGGCCGGTGCGCCCGGCGGTCGTCGCGTTCAAGGAGCGGGGGCGGTCCGAGCTGGCGGTCCCGCTCGGCGCGGCGCTGGCGCTCGCCGTGGCGGCCGTCGTCCGCGCCGTCCCCGACCCGCCGCGGCAGGTGCTCCTGGTGCCGGTGCCCAGCTCGCGGCAGGGTTTGCGGA
>SPQJ01000056.1 GCA_004570425.1 Bacillus sp. AZ43 | reverse complement strand
CTCGACCCTCACGGGCTCCGTGTCTGGCTGGATGTCCAACACTACGCCGGTTTCCAGCCCCCGCCACAGCGGGGCAGCTGGCCCGGCGGACCTCCCGGTCCGCGCGGCGCATGGAGAACCATACACGACTCCGGAGGGGTCGTGCAGGGGGTCCGTCACAGCCCCAGGAAGGACTCGATCCCCACGGTCAGGCCCGGCCGGCGGCCGATCTCCCGGACGGCCAGCAGCACGCCCGGCATGAACGAGGCGCGGTCGTAGGAGTCGTGCCGGAGCGTGAGCGTCTCCCCCGCCGCACCCATGAGCACCTCCTGGTGGGCGACCAGCCCGGTGAGCCGGACGGCGTGCACCGGCACCCCCTCGATGTCCGCCCCCCGGGCGCCCGGGAGCGAGTCGGTCGTGGCGTCCGGCGACGGCGGGAGGCCGGCGGCCCGGCGCGCCGCCGCGACGAGCCGTGCGGTCCGGGCGGCCGTCCCGGAGGGCGCGTCCACCTTGTTCGGGTGGTGCAGCTCGACGATCTCCACCGAGGGGAAGAACCGCGCGGCCTCCTGGGCGAACTTCATGAGCAGCACGGCGCCGATGCCGAAGTTCGGGGCGATCACCACGCCGATGTCGGGCTTGGGTTCGAGCCACTCGGCGATGGTGGCGAGCTTGGCCTCGTCGAACCCCGTCGTCCCGACGACGCAGTGGATGTTGTTGTCGATGCAGAACCGGATGTTGTCCATGACGACGTCCGGCCGGGTGAAGTCCACGACCACCTGGGCCCCGGCGTTGGCGATGTCGAACAGCCAGTCGCCGTCGTCGATCATCGCGACGAGCTCGAGGTCCTCGGCGGCGTTGACCGCCTTGACCACCTCCGTGCCCATGCGGCCGCGGGCGCCGAGCACTCCCACGTTGATCAGCGGCGCCTCCCCGGCGGCCGACGGGGAGTCCTGCTGGTCGGGGGTCGAGGTACTGGTGGTCACGCCGTCAGGCTTCCCGGCCGACGGCCGCGACGCAAGCCGCCCGATCAGGGAGCGGGAGTCGCCCGGTCCGCGAGCAGTTCCCACGCGAGCAGGCCGAGCACCACGCCGGCGAGGTCGGCCAGACCGTCGGCGAGCGAGGCGCTGCGCGCCAGCGGGGAGAGTCCCTGGACCAGCTCGCTGACGACGGCGTAGCCGAGGAGGAGCAGCCCCAGGGGGCGTGCCCCCAGCCCGGCCCACCGGCCGGTGACCGCCAGGACGGCGAACAGCGCGAGGTGCACGAGCTTGTCCACGCCCGGTGGCGCGCTCGGCACGTCGGACCCGGGGGCGAACAGCACCGCGAGCGACACGAGCACCGCGACGGCGAAGGCGCCCCGCGAGAGGGCGCCGTGGACCTGCAGTGCGTCGCGCATCGGGTGCTCAGAGCCGGTCGAGGTCGGACTCGCGGTACGGCCCCACGACGGCCAGGCAGGTGTCCTGCGTGAACAGCTCGGCCGCGACGGCGCGCACCTGGGCCTCGTCGACCGCGTCGATGCGGGACAGCACCTCCCGGACCGGCAGGTACTCCCCGTAGGAGAGCTCGCTCTTGCCGAGGCGGCTCATGCGCGAGCCGGTGTCCTCCAGGCCGAGGACGAGGCTGCCCTTCAGCTGACCCCGGCCACGGGCCACCTCCTCGGCGGTGACGCCCTCGGCGGCGACCCGGTCCAGCTCGGCCCGGATGAGCCGGAGCACCTCCGGCACCCGCTTCTTGGAGCACCCGGCGTAGACCGAGAACGCCCCGGCCCCGGCGTAGTGCGACAGCGCCGAGCCCACGCTGTAGACCAGGCCGCGCTTCTCGCGGATCTCCTGGAACAGCCGGGAGCTCATGCCGCCACCGACGGCGGTGTCGAGGACCGCGGCCGCGTACCGGCGGTCGTCCAGCCGGCCCATCGCCGGGGTGCCCAGCAGCAGGTGGGTCTGCTCCGTGCGGCGCGCGATGAGGCCGGCCGCCCGCGCCGGCTTGTCCAGCGCCGTGTCGCCGGTGCGCAGCGGCGCCGGGGCGGCGTCCCCGCCCAGCCGGTCACCGAAGGCGGCGGTGACCAGGTCCAGCACCTGCTGGTGGTCGACCCGGCCCGCGGCGGTGACGACGATCGAGGGGACGGTGTACCGGCCCCGGTACCAGCCGTCGACGTCGTCGCGGGTGAGGCCCTCGATCGACCCGACGGTGCCCAGCACCGAGCGCCCGAGCGGGGTGTCCCCGAAGAGGGTCTCGGCGAAGAGGTCGTGCACCGCGTCGGAGGGCTCGTCGTCGCGCATGGCGATCTCCTCGAGCACCACGGTCCGCTCGGACTCGAGATCGGCGGCGGTGTTCGTCGCCTCGGTCAGCAGGTCCGCGAGGAGCGTCACGGCCAGCGGCAGGTCCGACGCCAGCACGTTCGCGTAGTAGCAGGTGTGCTCCTTGGCGGTGAAGGCGTTCATCTCACCGCCGACGGCGTCCATGGCCGTCGCGATCTCCAGCGCGCTGCGGCTCGTCGTCCCCTTGAACAGCAGGTGCTCGAGGAAGTGCGACGAGCCGGCGACGTCCGGGCTCTCGTCGCGGGAGCCGACGCCCACCCAGATGCCCAGGGTGGCCGAGAGGACCCCGGGCATCGTCTCGGTCAGGACCCGGAGTCCACCCGGCAGCACCGTCCGCTCCACCCGGCCGCCGACCTCGTCGAGGTCGAGCAGCTCGGTCCGCCCGACGGGGACCGGGGCGGGTGCATCAGCACCCGCCCCGGCTCCCGTGATGTCAGACGTGGTCACTCACCCGCGGGGGCAGCGGCCTCGGCCGGGGCCTCGGCGGCACCGGCGGCGTCGCCGCCCTCGGCGACCGGCACCAGGCTGATCTTGCCGCGGGCGTCGATGTCGGTGATCTCCACCTGGAGCTTGTCGCCGACGTTCACGACGTCCTCGACCTTGCCGATGCGCTTGCCGCCACCGAGCTTGCTGATGTGCACCAGGCCGTCACGGCCGGGCAGCAGCGAGACGAAGGCGCCGAACGGCGTGGTCTTGACGACCGTGCCGAGGAAGCGCTCGCCGACCTTGGGCAGCGTCGGGTTGGCGATGGCGTTGATCCGGTCCACCGCGGCCTGGGCCGAGGGGCCGTCGGACGCGCCGACGTAGATCGTGCCGTCGTCCTCGATGGTGATGTCGGCGCCGGTCTCGTCCTGGATCGCGTTGATCATCTGGCCCTTGGGGCCGATGACCGCGCCGATCTTGTCGACCGGGATGCGCACCGTGGTCACGCGCGGGGCGTACGGGCTCATCTCGTCCGGGGCGTCGATGGCCTCGTTCATCACGTCGAGGATGTGCAGGCGGGCGGCACGGGCCTGGGTCAGCGCCTGGGCGAGCACGTCGGACGGGATGCCGTCGAGCTTCGTGTCGAGCTGGAGGGCGGTCACGAAGTCGCGGGTACCGGCGACCTTGAAGTCCATGTCACCGAAGGCGTCCTCGGCACCGAGGATGTCGGTGAGCGCGACGTACTCGGTCTTGCCGTCGACCTCGTCGGAGACCAGGCCCATGGCGATGCCGGCGACCGGCGCCTTCAGGGGCACACCGGCGTTGAGCAGGGCCAGCGTCGAGGCGCAGACCGAGCCCATGGACGTCGAGCCGTTGGAGCCCAGCGCCTCGGAGACCTGGCGGATCGCGTAGGGGAACTCCTCGCGGTCGGGCAGCACGGGCAGGAGCGCCCGCTCGGCGAGCGCGCCGTGGCCGATCTCGCGCCGCTTGGGCGAGCCCACGCGGCCGGTCTCACCGGTGGAGTACGGCGGGAAGTTGTAGTTGTGCATGTAGCGCTTGCGCGTCTCGGGCGAGAGCGTGTCGAGCTGCTGCTCCATCCGCAGCATGTTCAGCGTGGTGATGCCCAGGATCTGGGTCTCGCCGCGCTCGAACAGCGCCGAGCCGTGCACGCGGGGCACGACCTCGACCTCGGCCGACAGCGGCCGGATGTCGGTCAGGCCGCGGCCGTCGATGCGGACCTTCTCGCGCAGGATGCGCTGGCGGACGACCTTCTTGGTGACGGCGCGGAAGGCTCCGGAGATCTCCTTCTCGCGGCCCTCGAACTGGCCGGCCAGGGCGGCCTTGACCTCGTCCTTGAGGGCGTCGGTGGCGGCCTCGCGCTCCTGCTTGCCGGCGATGGCCTGCGCCTCGGCGAGCTTGGCGGCGGCCTGCGCCTCGACGGCGGCGTAGACGTCGTCCTGGTAGTCGAGGAAGCGGGGGAAGTCCGCGACCGGCTTGGCGGCCTTCTCGGCCAGGGCCGACTGCGCGTCGCACAGCGCCTTGATGAACGGCTTCGCGGCCTCGAGGCCCTGCGCGACGATCTCCTCGGTCGGGGCGGGGGCGCCGCCGGCGACCAGCTGGATGGTCTTCTCGGTGGCCTCGGCCTCGACCATCATGATCGCGACGTCGCCGTCGGGCAGGACGCGGCCGGCCACGACCATGTCGAAGACGGCGTCCTCGAGCTCGGTGTGCGTCGGGAAGGCGACCCACTGGCCGTTGATCAGCGCGACGCGGGTGCCGCCGACCGGGCCGGAGAACGGCAGGCCGGAGAGCTGGGTGGACGCCGAGGCACCGTTGATCGCGAGCACGTCGTAGAGGTGCGTCGGGTCCAGCGACATGACGGTGATGACGACCTGGACCTCGTTGCGCAGGCCCTTGGCGAAGGTCGGGCGCAGCGGGCGGTCGATCAGGCGGCAGGTGAGGATCGCGTCCTCGGACGGGCGGCCCTCGCGACGGAAGAACGAGCCGGGGATGCGCCCCGCGGCGTACATCCGCTCCTCGACGTCGACGGTCAGCGGGAAGAAGTCGAACTGCTCCTTCGGCTGGCGGCCGGCCGTGGTGGCCGACAGCAGCATGGTGTCGCCCATGGTGACGACGACCGAGCCGGCGGCCTGCTTGGCGAGGCGGCCAGTCTCGAAGGTGATGGAACGGCTGCCGAAGCTGCCGTTGTCGATGACCGCGGTGGCGGTGGTGACGCCGTCCTCGGCGTCGAACTCTGCGGTGATGGTGGGTGCGGACACGTGTCCTTCTCTCTTCTCGTCGCAGCGGCCTCGTGCCGACCTGCGACTCCTCTGACGACCAGCCGTCGTGGCTGTGTGCCGTCCTGCGTCCGGGTCGACCGGTGCTCGATCGAAGCCCTCGGGATCAGTTTCCCCGGATCGGGGAAGCCCAGTCCTCGCGATGGAGGAGCGTGCCCGGGGGCCACTACCGAGGACCGGCCCTGGGGGACGCGTCCGGCGGCTGGCCGGTTCTCCCCGTGCGGCGGGTGCCGCACGAGGAAGGGGACCGACCCGGGATGTCCCGGAGCGGCCCCCCTCGTGCTCAGCGGCGCAGACCCAGCCGCTCGATGAGCGAGCGGTAACGGGTGATGTCCGTCTTCGCCAGGTAGTTCAGCAGCCGGCGACGACGGCCGACCAGCAGCAGCAGGCCACGCCGGCTGTGGTGGTCGTGCTTGTGCATCTTCAGGTGCTCGGTGAGGTCGCTGATCCGCTTGGTCAGCATCGCGACCTGGACCTCGGGCGAACCGGTGTCGTTCTCGACCGTGGCGTACTCGGTCATGATCTGCTTCTTGGCTGCGCTGTCGAGCGCCATGGATCGCCTCCGGGGCGGGTCACGTGTGGCCCCCGGTCTGAATCACGGGGGCAGGTTTCACACACGTCGGTCACCCGACGTCGTCGCCAAGGTTACACACCGGCCCCCTCCGGGCGCCTACGAGGCGGGCGGCATCCCCAGTACGGAGCGGGTGTCCGCGACGTCCTGGTCGATGGCGGCGACCAGCGCGGCGACGTCCGGGAAGGCGGACATCGGACGGAGGCGCTGCACGAACTCGACGCCCACGTGCTCGCCGTAGAGGTCGCCGTCGTAGTCGAGGGCGAAGGCCTCCACGGTGCGCCGGCTGCCCTGGAAGGTCGGGTTGGTGCCCACGGAGATCGCGGCCGGGAAGCGTTCGCGACTGGCCCCGCTGCGCGGGTCGCGGGTGATCAGGTACCCGGCGTAGACGCCGTCCGCGGGGATCGCGGTGAACGGCGGGGTCTCGACGTTGGCCGTCGGGTAGCCGAGGTCGCGGCCCCGGCGGTCGCCGCGGACGACGACGCCGTCGACCCGGTGCGGCCGGCCCAGCGCGTGGGCGGCCGAGACCATGTCGCCGGCGGCGACGCACGCCCGCACGTAGGTGGACGAGATGGTGACGTCCTCCTCCGACTCCACGCTGGCCAGCGCGACGCCCTCGACGGCGAAGCCGAACCGCCGTCCCTCCTCGGTCAGCGTGCCGACGTTCCCGGAGGCCTTGAAGCCGTAGGTGAAGTTCTGCCCCACCACCACCTGCGCGGCGTGCAGGTGCTCGACGAGCACCGTGTGCGTGAACGTCTCCGGGGGCAGGCGCATGAACTCGGCCGTGAACGGCAGGACGCACATGGCGTCGACGCCGAGCTCGGCGACCAGCTCGGCCTTGCGGTCCATCGACGTGAGGATCGCGGGGTGCGAGCCCGGCCGGATCACCTCGGCCGGATGCGGGTCGAACGTCAGCAGCAGGCACGGTCGGCGCATGGCCCGCGCGCGCTCCACAGCGGTGCCGATCAGCTTCTGGTGCCCCCGGTGGACGCCGTCGTACATGCCGACGGTGACCACCGTCCGGCCGAGGTCACCGGGGGTGGACTCGAGTCCACGCCAGCGCAGCACCGCGGTCAGACGACCTGGTGCAGCCAGCCGCGGGTGTCGGCCACCCGCCCGTGCTGGATGTCCAGGAGCGATTCCCGCAGCGCCATCGTCACCGGGCCCGGTGCGCCGTCGCCGACGACGAAGTCGCCGGTGCGCGCCTTGACCTCGCCGACGGGGGTGATCACGGCGGCGGTGCCGCAGGCGAAGGTCTCGGTGACGGTGCCGTCGGCGACGCCCTGCCGCCACTCCTCGACGGAGAAACGGCGCTCGGTGACCCGGTGCCCCCGCTCGCGGGCGACCTCGATGAGGGAGTCGCGGGTGATGCCGGGCAACAGGGTGCCGGTGAGCTCGGGCGTCACCAGCTCAGCGTCGTCGCCGGTGCCGAGGACGAAGAACAGGTTCATCCCGCCCATCTCCTCGACGTACTTCTTCTCGACGGCGTCGAGCCAGACCACCTGGTCGCAGCCGGCGTCGATGGCCTGCTCCTGGGCCAGCAGGCTGGCCGCGTAGTTGCCGGCGCACTTGACGTCGCCGGTGCCGCCGGGCGCGGCGCGGATGTAGTCCTCGGAGAGGTAGACCGACACCGGGTGGACGCCGCGCGGGAAGTAGGCGCCGGCCGGGCTGGCGATGACCAGGAACAGGTACTCCGACGCGGGCCGCACGCCGAGGAACGGCTCGCTCGCCAGCTGGTAGGGCCGGATGTAGAGCGTCTGGTCCGGGCCGGTGGGCACCCAGTCGCGGTCGGCGTCGACGAGCGCGTCGACGGCGGCGAGGAAGGCGTCCTCGGGGACCGGCGGCATGGCCAGTCGCTTGGCGCCGCGGGCGAAGCGGGCGGCATTGGCCTCGGGGCGGAAGGTGGCCACGCTGCCGTCGGGCTGGGCGTAGGCCTTGAGGCCCTCGAAGATGGACTGCGCGTAGTGCAGCGCCGCGGTCGACGGGTCCAGCTGCAGCGGCCCGTACCGGGTCAGGCGGGCGTCGTACCAGCCGCGCCCGGTCTGGTACCGCGCCACGAACATGTGATCGGTGAAGTACCGGCCGAACCCGGGGTCGGCCAGCAGCTCGGCGCGCTCCGCGGCCGGGCGACGCGTCACGTCCTCCACCACGAGCGGCACGCCCTCGGTGAACATCCGCGAGGAGGTACGGCTGTCGGCGAGCGTGTCGGTCATGGCTCCCACCTGCGAGTGCGACGGAACGGCACCGGCATCCGCGCGGACGCCGGTGCCGTCACAGTAGCCCGCCGGTCAGGGCCGGTCGGGCGCCGAGCTCTCGATCACCTGGTAGGACCACAGGTGGTGCGAGTCGCTCGCGGCCGGGGCCAGGGAGTCGCCCCCGCCCTCGTGGGCGCGGGCGAAGTCCTGCCCCTGCTCCCACGCGCGGTAGTCCTCCTCGCTGCTCCACCGCGTGTAGACGAGGTACTGGTCGGTGCCCTCGAGCGGGCGCAGCAACTCGAACCACTCAAAGCCCGGGGTCTTCTCAACCGCGCCGGCGCGCCCGCGGAAGCGCTCCTCGAATCGCTCCTGCTTGTCCTTCGGAACGGTGATCGCGTTGATCTTGACGACGCTCATGGCCCTCCCCTTCCCGTCCGGCGGCCCGGTCAATCCCAAGATCATCCGACCGTGCGGCAGGCTGGAGCGGTGAGCCCGGACCGCACCACCGACCTCGGCTTCGCCCGGCTGGACCCCGACCGGGAGCGCCGGACCGGCACGCCCGAGGTGGTCTACGCCGCAGGCAAGACCCCCGAGCAGACCGTCGCCTGCCTGGCCGGGCTGCTCGATGCCGGCGCCCCGCTGGCCTGGGCCACCCGCGTCGACGCCCCGACCGCCGACGCCGTGCGCGCCCGCTGGCCGGGGGCCCACGTCGACGAGGAGGCGCGCTGCGCGTTCGTCGGGACGCTGCCCGAGCCGGTCGGCTCGGTGCTGGTGCTCACCGCCGGCACGTCGGACGGGCCGGTGGCCGCCGAGGTCGCCGCCACCCTCGCCGCCTGCGGCGTGGGCTGCACACGGGTGGACGACGTCGGCGTGGCCGGCGTGCACCGGGTCCTCGCGGTCGCGCCGGACATCGCCGCGGCCGACGCCGTCGTCGTGGTGGCCGGGATGGACGGCGCCCTGCCCAGCGTCGTCGCCGGGCTCACCGACCGGCTCGTGGTCGCCGTCCCCACCTCGGTCGGCTACGGCGCCGCCTTCGAGGGGCTGGCCGCGCTGCTCACCATGCTCACCGCGTGCGCGCCGGGAGTGCTGGTGGTCAACATCGACAACGGCTTCGGCGCCGGCGTCGCGGCGGCGAGGATCGTCCGGTCGGCTCAGCGGTAGCGGACGGGGTCGGGCAGCAGCTCGTTCATCGCCCCGGACCGGAAGCCCCGGGGGTCGAGCTCGACCCGGGCGAACCCACCGACCGCCGCGAGCACGTCCGGGCCGACCCGCGGCACCAGGTCGGCGTCCACCTCCACGCGGGCCACGTCCTCCCCCATGTCACGGACCCGCAGGTTCCGCACCGCAAGGCCGGCGGCGGCCATCGCCGTGCGCAGCGCCGACTCCGCCGCCTCGACCCGGGCCAGGCCCTCCGCCGACACCGGGACGCCGTAGGCGATCCGGCTCGCCAGGCAGGCCGCCGCCGGCTTGTCGGCCAGCGGCAGCTCCCACCGGCGGGCGGCGGCACGGACGTCGTCCTTGGTCATGCCCGCCCGCGCCAGCGGCGCCCAGGCACCGCGCTCGGCCGCGGCCCGGATGCCCGGGCGGAAGCCGGCGACGACGTCGTCGGCGTTGGTGCCGGTGACGACGTCGGCGATGCCGAGCGCGGTGGCCAGCGGGGTGAGGACGTCGACCAGCTCGGTCTTGCAGAAGGCGCAGCGGTCTCCGGCATTGGCCACGTAGCCCGGCCGGGACAGCTCGTCGGTGCGCGGCAGCTCGTGGCGCACCCCGAGGGAGGCGGCGAACGCGACGGCGCCGTCCCGCTCGACGGCCGGGAGGCTGGGCGAGACCGCCGTCGCGGCGACGACGCGGTCGGCCCCCAGCACCCGGGCGGCGGCGGCGAGCGCCACGCCGGAGTCGACGCCCCCGGAGAACGCGACCAGCACGCCGGGCAGCGGCGCGAACTGCGCGGCCAGGGCGTCGAGCCGGTCGTCGAGGGTGCTCACGACCCGCAGCTTGTCACGGCGGGGGGGAATCCGACGGCCACGCGGGCGGTCGCGCCGGAGTCCTCGAGCAGCGCCACCAGCCGGCCGTCCGGATCCACCGCCGCGTGCGGCCCGGGAGCCCCGGTGGCCGGGATCCGCCGGCCGTGGAACAGGGCGCGGGACTCCTCGGCGGTGACCGGCCGGGACGGGAAGACCGTCGTCGCGGCCGTGGCCAGCGGGAGGAAGCCGGCACCTCCCCCGGCGAGGAGCGCGGCCCCGGCCTCCTCGACCGGTGCCGCCCGCTCCACGGAGAAGGGGCCCGACGCGGTGCGCCGCAGCGCGGTCAGGTGGCCGCCCACCCCCAGGGCGGCACCGGCGTCCCGGGCGATGGCGCGGATGTAGGTGCCGGCCGTGCAGGTGACCGTGACGTCGACGTCGACCAGGTCCGGCTCCGGCCGGGCGATCCGGTGCACCGCGAGCGCGTGCACCGTGACCGAGCGGGGCGCGAGCTCCACCGCCTCGCCGGCCCGCACCCGGTCGTAGGAGCGGCGGCCGTCGACCTTCACCGCGCTCACCGACGAGGGCACCTGCTGCAGCGGGCCGGTCTGGGCGGCCAGCGCCGTCCGCACCGCGTCGTCGTCGAGGTGCGCCGCGGACGTCGTCGTCAGCACCTCGCCCTCGCGGTCGTCGGTGACCGTGCTCTGCCCGAACCGGATCGTGGCCTCGTAGGTCTTGTCGTGCCCGCCCACGTACCCCAGCAGCCGGGTGGCGGCGCCGACGCCGAGCACGAGCAGACCGGTCGCCATCGGGTCCAGCGTTCCGGCGTGGCCCACCTTGCGGACCGAGAGCACCCGGCGGGCGCGGGCGACGACGTCGTGCGACGTCATCCCGCCGGCCTTGTCGACGAGCAGCAGACCGGGGGGCACGTCGGCGTCGGGGCGTCTCGGGCTCACGCCCCTACCGTCGCAGGCGCGTCCATCCAGCGATCACCCGCCACCCGGACGAGCACGCCGACCAGCCGCAGCCCGATGAACAGGCAGAGCCCCGTCCACACGCCGGCCAGCCCCCAGCCGAGCGGACCGGCGAGCAGCGACAGCGGCAGCAAGCCGACGACCGCCGACCCGATCGTGACCGTGCGCAGGTAGCCGACGTCCCCGGCGCCCATCAGGACGCCGTCGAGGGCGAAGACGACCCCGGCGAGCGGCTGCATGCCGGCGAGGAACCACCAGACGAGCTCCGCCTGCCCGAGGACGTCCGGGTCGTCGGTGAACAGCGGGAGGAGCACGTCGCGCAGGGCGAGCAGCAGCACGGCGACCAGCACGCCGGTGCCCAGGCCCCAGAGGACGACGCGGGACGCGGTGCGGCGGGCGTCGGCCTTCCGCGCCGCGCCGAGCGCGTGGCCCACGAGGGTCTGGGCGGCGATCGCGTACGCGTCGAGCACCAGGGCGAGGAAGAAGAAGAGCTGCAGGGCGATCTGGTGCGCGCCGAGCGAGGCGGTGCCCGTCCGGGCGGCGACCCCCGCGGCGACGAGGAACGACACCTGCAGCACGGCGGCCCGCAGCAGCAGGTCGCGGCCGATGACCAGCTGCCGGCGCAGGGCGGACGGCCGGGGGCGCCAGGGCGCGCCCTCGCGGGCGAGGGCCCGGACGAACAGCGCCGCCGTCAGCGCCTGGCCGACCACGTTGGCGACCGCGGACCCGGGCAGCCCCATGCCGGCCGGGTGCACCAGGAGCGGGCAGAGCACCAGGCTGACGAGACTGCCGGCGAGGACGTATCGGACCGGACGGCGCAGCTCCTGCACGCCGCGCAGCCACCCGTTGCCGGCGAGCGACACGAGCAGCAGCGGCGCCCCGAGGGAGGCGATGCGCAGCCATCCCTCCCCCGCCTCGGCGACCGGACCGGCGCCGCCGGCCAGCAGGCGGGTGAGGGGGCCGGCAAGGACCTGGAACAGGAGCAGGACGCCGACCCCGAGCGCGACCGCCAGCCACGTCGCCTGGACCCCTTCGGCGACGGCGCCGGCGCGGTCGCCGGCCCCGGCACGACGCGCGGCACGCGCGGTGGTGCCGTAGGCGAGGAAGTTCAGCAGCGCGGCAGCCCAGGCGAGCAGCCCGCCCCCGACGGCGAGGCCACCGAGCGGCACGGTGCCGAGGTTGCCGACGACGGCGGTGTCCACCAGCAGGTACAGCGGCTCCGCGGCGAGGACGACGAGCGCCGGCAGTGCGAGGGAGAGGACCGACGGGGCGGGACTACGCAGCGGACAGCTCCGCGCGGAGCGCCGCGACGGTCGCCTCGCGGTCGGCGGAGGAGCTGTACCCGGCGGCGAGCACGTGCCCGCCGCCGCCGAGGGCCATGGCCACCCGGGCGACGTCGGTGGCACCGCGGGAGCGCAGCGACACCGACCACGAGCCGTCGTCCTGGCCCTTCAGCACGCACGCCACGTCGGCCTCCTCGGTCGCGCGCACGACGTCGACCAGCGCCTCGAGCTGCTCGCCGGGCAGGCCGTGCTCGGCGGCCTCGGCCGTGCTCGACCAGGTCCAGACGAGGCCGGCGCCCACGTCGGTCTCCAGAACCGCCCGCCCGGTGACCACCGACAGCAGGCCGAGCCACCCGAACGGCGCGGTGTCGAACAGCCGCCGGCTGATGTCGGAGTGGTCGATCCCCGTGGCCAGCAGCCGGGCGGCCAGCTCGTGGGTCTCGGGACGGGTGTTGCCGAACCGGAAGGAGCCGGTGTCGGCCGCCAGCCCGGCGTACAGGCAGGTCGCCAGCTGGGCGTCGAGGGTGATGCCGAGGTCGTCGAGCACGTCGGCGACCAGGGTCACCGTGGCCGGCGCCCCGCCGTCCACGAGCCGCACGTCGCCGAAGCCGGGGTTGCTGGCGTGGTGGTCGATGACGACCGAGGTGCCGGCGCCGTCGAGCAGGGCGGCCAGCTCGCCGAGACGGCCGGGCGAGGCGGCGTCGAGGCTGACGAACACGTCCGGCGACGAGGGCACCGACGAGGACGGGACGAGCCCCTCGGCACCCGGCAGCCAGCCCAGCGAGGTGGGCAGCGTGAACGGGTCCGGGAAGGTGACCAGGACGCGGGCGCCCCGGCGGCGCAGGCCCTCGGCGAGCGCCAGCGTGCTGCCGAGTGCGTCGGCGTCGGGCTGGACGTGCCCGGACAGCACGACCGTGGCTCGCGCGTCGGCGGCCTCGGCGAGCACCGACGAGGGCGTCCGGAGCGGAGGCGCGGCCGTCCGGCGGGAGGTGAGCGCCACGTCGGTCAGGCGTCCGGGCCGGGGTCGGCGACCGGAGGGGCGTTGCGCTCCTCGGTCACGAGTCCGCCGCCGACCGGGAAGGTGGAGCCGTCCTCCGGCTCGTCGGCCTCGATGCTCGGGGCCTCGCCGATCTCGCCGCGCTTCCCGCCGTCGGTGGGGTCACCGGCGGCCGGCACGTCCCGGCCGCCGAGCTGCGACTCGCCCTGGCCCTCACCGGGCTCGTAGGGATCCGGGTCCACTTCACTCACAGCGCACTCCTGCTCCGCACGGGGACGTCGTCGGGACTGTCATCGGCAGTGCCGGGCGCCACCGTGTCCAGGTCGGCGAGGTCGTCGTCCTCGTCGGCCTCCGCGGGCTTCTTGTAGGGGTCGGCGTCCCCGGCGTACTGGGCGCCCTCGCGGGCGCGGGCCAGCTCGGCGTCGGCGTGCCGGGCGCGCTCGAGCGCCTCCTCGAGCTCCCGCGCGGTGTCGGGGACGATGTCGGCCACGAAGGTCAGCGTCGGCACGAACTTGATGCCGGTCTGCCGCCCGACGGTCGACCGGAGCACGCCGGTGGCGCTGGCGAGGGCGGCCGCCGAGTCGGCGATGGCGGTCTCGTCGCCGTAGACGGTGTAGAAGACCGTGGCCTCGCGGAGGTCACCGGTGACCCGGGCGTCGGTGATGGTCACCATGCCCAGGCGGGGGTCCTTGATCTGCGTCTCGATCGCGGCGGAGACGATCTGACGGATGCGCACCGCCAGCTTGCGGGCGCGGGCCGGATCGGCCATCGGACCTCCTCGGAAGGGGTGCCCGGGACAGCGGGCACCGGACGGACGGTGGGCTCGGTCGTTCAGGAGTCGCCGGCCGACCAGAGCTGACGATGCGTCGACAGCAGCGTCACCTCCGGCCGCTCGGCCAGCAACCGCTCGCACGCGTCGAGCACGTCGGTGATCTGCCCGGCGTCGCCGGCGACGGTGGCGACGCCGACCTGCGCCCGGCGGTGCAGGTCCTGGTCACCGACCTCGGCGGCGGCGACGGCGAAGCGGCGCCGCAGCTCGGCCACGATCGGCCGGACGACGGCGCGCTTGCCCTTGAGCGAGTGGACGTCGCCCAGCAGCAGGTCGGCCATGAGCGATCCGGTGAACACCGGATCAGCCGTGCCCTGCTGCTGGGCGAGTCATTCCGCTCAGGTGCGCGGGATCTCGCGCATCTCGAAGGTCTCGATCACGTCGTCGACCTTGATGTCGTTGAACGACCCCAGGCCGATACCGCACTCGTAGCCCTCGCGGACCTCGGTCGCGTCGTCCTTGAACCGGCGGAGGGACTCCACCGTCAGGTTGTCGGCGACCACGGCACCGTCGCGGATGAGACGGGCCTTCGAGTTGCGGACGATCGTGCCGCTGCGGACCAGCGAACCGGCCACGTTGCCGATCTTCGGCACCCGGAAGACCTCGCGGACCTCCGCCGTGCCGAGCTGGACCTCCTCGTACTCGGGCTTGAGCATGCCCTTGAGGGCGGCCTCGATCTCGTCGATGGCCTGGTAGATCACCGAGTAGTACCGGACGTCGATGCCCTCGCGGTTGGCGAGCTCGGTGGCCTGACCCTCGGCCCGGACGTTGAAGCCCAGGACGATGACGTCGTCGGCCAGCGCGAGGTCGATGTCGCTCTTGGTGATCGACCCGACGCCGCGGTGGATCACCCGCAGCGAGACGTCGTCGCTCACCTCGATCTTCATCAGCGCCTCTTCGAGCGCCTCGACGGTGCCCGAGTTGTCGCCCTTGATGATCAGGTTGAGCTGACGGTTCTCCTTGAGGGCCGCGTCGAGGTCCTCGAGGCTGATCCGCTTGCGCATGGAGGCGTTCTGCGCGTTGCGGATGCGGGCCTGGCGGCGGTCGGCGATCTGCCGGGCCACCCGGTCCTCCTCGACGACGAGGAACGTGTCGCCGGCACGGGGCACCGAGGTGAGACCCACGACCTGCACGGGGCGGGCCGGCAGGGCCTCCTTCAGCTTGTTGCCGTGCTCGTCGAGCAGCGACCGGACGCGGCCGTAGGCGTCGCCGGCCACGATCGAGTCGCCCTGGCGCAGCGTGCCGCGCTGGACGAGCACCGTGGCGACGGGGCCGCGACCCTTGTCCAGCTTGCCCTCGATGACCACACCCTGCGGGTCCTGCTCGGTGTTGGCGCGCAGGTCCAGCGAGGCGTCGGCGGTCAGCAGGATCGCGGCCAGCAGGTCGTCGATGCCCTGGCGGGTCGTCGCGGAGACGTCGACGAACATCGTGTCGCCGCCGTACTCCTCGGCCACCAGGCCGTACTCGGTGAGCTGCTGCCGGATCTTGGCGGGGTTGGCCCCCTCCTTGTCGATCTTGTTGACCGCGACCACGATCGGCACGTCGGCGGCCTGGGCGTGGTTGAGCGCCTCGACCGTCTGCGGCATGACGCCGTCGTCGGCCGCGACGACCAGGACGACGATGTCGGTCACCTTCGCGCCGCGGGCACGCATCGCGGTGAACGACTCGTGACCCGGGGTGTCGATGAAGGTGATCGGACGCTCGTTGCCGTCGAGCTCGGTGACCACCTGATAGGCGCCGATGTGCTGGGTGATGCCGCCGGCCTCGCGGGCCACGACGTTGGCGTCGCGGATCGCGTCCAGGAGCTTCGTCTTCCCGTGGTCGACGTGACCCATGACGGTGACCACCGGCGGACGGGAGGACCAGTCGCCCTCGTCGCCCTCCTCGTCACCGAAGGTCAGGTCGAAGGTCTCGAGGAGCTCGCGGTCCTCGTCCTCGGGGCTGACGACCTGGATGTTCCAGCCGATCTCGGCACCGAGCAGCTGCAACGTGTCGTCGTTGACCGACTGCGTCGCGGTGACCATCTCGCCCAGGTGGAACAGGGCGGTGACCAGGGCGGCCGGCTGGGCGTTGATGCGCTCGGCCAGGTCGGTCAGCGAGGCGCCGCGGGGCAGCCGGACGGTCTGCCCGTTGCCGCGGGGCAGCTGCACGCCGCCCATCGACGGCGCCGCCATGGAGTCGAACTCCTGACGCCGCTGCTTCTTGCTCTTGCGGCCACGGACCGGACCGCGGCCACCGGGACGACCGAAGGCACCTGCGGTACCGGCACCCGAGCCACCGCGGCCACGGCCACGACCGCCGCCACCGCCGCGGAAGCCACCACCGGCCGGAGCGCCGGCACCAGGGGCACCGCCGCCGCCACCGGGGCGGAAGCCACCGCCACCGCCGGGGCCACCCGGGCGGCCACGACCACCGGCGCCACCGGG
>SPQJ01000006.1 GCA_004570425.1 Bacillus sp. AZ43 | reverse complement strand
CCGGCCCCCGCGCCGGCCGCCACGCCCGCGCCGTCGTCGTCCGCTCCGGCCTCCCGGCCGGGTGCGGCCGCCGCCGGCGGGGGGATCACCGTGCCGCCGCTGCCGCCGATCCCCGGGCCGGTCGCGGGACGGCGCCCGCTGTCGAACGAGGACTTCGAGGAGGAGCTCGACATCCCGGAGTTCCTCAAGGGCTGACGGCCGTAAGGTCGTCCTGGATGAGCACCACTCCGGCCGCCCCGTCGTCGGTACGACCCCGCAGGGTCGTCACCGATCGGCGGGGCGGCCGCTCCGTGTCGCCGTACGACTCGTTCAACCTCGGTGACCACGTCGGCGACGACCCCGCGGCGGTCGCGGCGAACCGCGCCCGGGTGGCCCGCGAGCTCGGGGTCGCCGGGGACCACATGGTGTGGATGTCGCAGGTGCACGGCACCGGCGTCGCCGTCGTGGACGGGCCGCAGGACGGGCCGGTGCCCGACACCGACGCGCTCGTGACCGCGACGCCGGGGCTGGTCCTGGCGGTCCTGGCCGCCGACTGCGTGCCGGTGCTGCTCACCGATCCCGTGGCGGGCGTCGTCGCGGCCGTGCACGCGGGCCGCGAGGGTGTCCGGCGCGGCGTCCTGCCGCGCGCGTTGTCGGCCATGGCGAGCCTGGGGGCCCGCGCACGGCACGTGACGGCGCTGCTCGGCCCGGCCGTGTGCGGTGCGTGCTACGAGGTGCCCGCCGCCATGCAGGCCGAGGTGGCCGCGGTCGCGCCCGCCGCCGCCGTCCGGACCCGGCGGGGGACCACCGGGCTGGACCTGCGCGCGGGCCTGGCCGAGAGCCTGCACCGTGCCGGGGTGACCGAGGTGGTCACCGACGCTCGCTGCACCGTCGAGGATCCCCGCCTGTTCTCCCACCGGCGGGACGGCGTCACCGGCCGGCACGCGGGCCTCGTCTGGCTGTCGTAGGAAGAGGACCCCTCCTCCTCGCCCCTCGCAGGCTCGGGGCGAGCCTCGGGACGGGGCCGGTGGAGAATGCACGGATGGCCGGGCTCGAGCAGAACCTCCGCGCGGTGCGCGAACGGATCGACGCGGCCGCCCGCGCCGCGGGCCGGGACCCGGCGGCCGTCACCCTGATCGCCGTCAGCAAGACCTGGCCCGCCGACGACGTGCGGGCCCTCGCCGCGTCCGGGCACCGCGACTTCGGCGAGAACCGGGTGCAGGAGCTGCTCGCCAAGGCGGCGGCCGTCGGGGAGCAGCCCGTGCGCTGGCACTTCATCGGCCAGCTGCAGCGCAACAAGGCCGCCGCCGTCGCCCGCCTGGGCGCGGTCGTCCACTCCGTGGACCGGCTCTCCCTCGCCGAGACGCTGAGCCGGGCGGGGGAGGGGCAGGGCCGGCCGGTCGACGTGCTGCTGCAGGTCGACCTCGGCGGGCCCGAGGGCGAGCTGGGCGCGCGCGGGGGAGCCGACCCGCAGGAGGTGCCGGCCCTGGCCGACGCCGTGGCCGCGCTGCCGGGGCTGCGGCTGCGGGGGCTCATGGCGGTGGCGCCGCGCGGCGAGGAGCCGCGTCCGGCCTTCGACCGGCTCGCCGCGCTGGCCGAGCGGGTCCGCGGCGACCACCCCGGGGCGGCGGAGCTGTCCGCCGGCATGAGCGGTGACCTGGAGGAGGCGATCGCGGCGGGCGCGACGCTCGTGCGTGTCGGAACCGCGATCTTCGGGGACCGGCCCCTACCCTGCGGTGAGATCGGTCAACACCAGCCACGCGAGTCACACCAGTAACACCGGCCACCGGAGCCTCGGGAGTGACTCGGCCGGCGGCCGTACGTACGCATCGCTGAAGGACGCCAGCAGAGGGGGAGATCCGATGGCTGGAGCCATGCGGAGGATGGGCATCTACCTGGGGCTCGTCGAGGACGACGACGCTCGCGGCTACGGCCGGTACGACGCCCGTCAGTCCGACCACGACGGAGCCGACCGCCGCTACGGCGGCCGGTACGCCGACGACCGGTACGACGGCTACGACGACGAGTACGCCGCCGACGGCTACGCGGACGAGCTCGAGGCGGAGGAGCCCCCGGCGCCCCGCGAGCCCGAGGCGCTCCCGGTGCGACGCGAGCGTGCCGCGCGGCCGATCGGGCTGGCCCCGGCGGCGGCCGGCCCCTCCCGGGTCACCGCGATGTCCGGGTCCGCGATGGGTGGGACGGCGATGGGCAGCGGCCCGGTCGGCGCCACGGCGGCCAAGCTCGCCGTCCGCGAGCCGGTCGCCGTCGTCGAGCCGGCGCCCGCGCCGCAGCCCTACCGGATCACCACGCTGCACCCGCGGACGTACAACGAGGCCCGCACCATCGGCGAGCGCTTCCGCGACGGCATGCCGGTGATCATGAACCTCACCGAGATGGACGACTCCGACGCGAAGCGGCTCGTCGACTTCGCTGCCGGACTGTCGTTCGGTCTGCGCGGTAGTATCGAGCGCGTCACGGCGAAGGTGTTCCTGCTCAGTCCGCAGAACGTCGACGTGACGGCCGAGGACAAGGCGCGGATCCGCGAAGGCGGGTTCTTCAACCAGTCCTGAGGCCTGCGTGAGGGGAGCTCGCGCAACCGTGGACACGGCACGCGAGGTGCCCCGAACGAACGAGGACCGTGGCTCTCTTCTGGCAGATCGTCTCGTCGATCCTGCTCGTCTTCCTCGTCCTGCTGTTCGCGCGTTTCGTCGTGGACTGGGTGATGGTGCTGGCGCGCAGCTGGCGCCCGTCGGGCCTGGTCGCGGCCGGGCTCGAGGTCGTCTACACCACCACCGACCCGCCCCTGAAGGCGGTGCGCAAGGTCATCCCGCCCCTGAACCTGGGGTCCATCAGACTGGACCTCGGGTTTATGGTGCTGTTGATCGCCGTGGTGGTCCTGCGGAGCATCACCCAGTCGCTCGCCTATGCCTGAGTCCAACGGGACCAGGGCTGATGCCCGTCCGAGACCATCCCTGCTCCCGCCCGTCCGACCCGAGGTGACGCCCCGATGCCCCTGACTCCTGCCGACGTGCACAACGTCGTCTTCAAGAAGCCGCCCATCGGCAAGCGGGGCTACGACGAGGACGAGGTCGACGCCTTCCTCGACGTCGTGGAGGCTGAGCTCGCCCGGCTGATCGAGGAGAACAACGAGCTGCGCGCGGTCGCCGGCCGCGGCGGCGCCCGCATGGACGACGCCCCCGCTCCGGCTCCGGCGCCCGTCCCGGCTCCGGTGACGGCGCCCCCGCCGCCGGTGCAGCAGCCGCGCGAGGACGACAGCGCGCGCGCCTCCCGGATGCTGGCGCTGGCCACCGAGACGGCCGACCGCTACGTCAACGAGGCCAAGGCCCAGGCCGAGCAGATGCTCACCGGCGCGAAGACCAACAGCGACCGGCTGATGGCCGACGCGCGCGCCAAGAGCGAGCAGATGGTGTCCGAGGCCAAGCACCGCGCCGAGTCGATGGTCGGCGAGGCGCGCACCCGTGCCGAGACCATGGAGCGCGAGGCCCGGGCCAAGGCCGCGACCCTCGAGCAGGACGCCGAGCGCCGGCACGCCGAGGTCATGGGCACGCTGGAGGAGAAGCGTTCCAGCCTCGAGCGCAAGATCGAGGAGCTGCGGACCATGGAGCGCGAGTACCGCACCCGCCTCCGCTCGTTCCTGGAGTCGCACCTGCGCGACCTGGACTCGGCCGGCTCGGCCGAGCCGGCGTCGCCGCGGCGGCAGAACCAGCACGCCCCCGCGTAAGCGAGGCGACGACGAGGGGCCCCGGACCGCACGGTCCGGGGCCCCTCGTGACGTTCTGGGCCTTCGTCAGCCCTTGACGCTGCCGGCCAGCAGGCCGCGGACGAAGTACCGCTGCAGGGACAGGAAGACGATCAGCGGCACGAGCATCGACACGAAGGCGCCGGCCGCCAGCAGGTACCAGTCCGATCCGCGCGAGCCGGCCAGCTCGGCGACGCGCACGGTGAGCGGTGCGACGTCGGCGCTGCCGCCGGCGAAGGTGAGGCCGACGAGCAGGTCGTTCCAGACCCAGAGGAACTGGAAGACGCCGAAGGCGGCGATGGCCGGGGTCAGCAGGGGCAGCAGGACCTGGAAGAAGATCTTCACGTGGCCGGCGCCGTCCATGCGGGCTGCCTCCACGAGCGAGGCGGGGATCTCCTTCATGAAGTTGTGCAGCAGGAAGATCGCCAGCGGCAGCGCGAAGATCGAGTGCGAGATCCACAGGGTCCAGAACGAGCCGGCCAGGTCGATGTCCACGTAGAGCCGCAGCAGCGGGATCAGGGTGACCTGCAGCGGCACGACCTGGAGGGCGAAGACCGCGACGAACAGGAAGTTCCGGCCCCGGAACGGGATCCAGGCGAAGGCGTAGGCCGCCAGCAGGGCGAGGCTGATCGGGATGACCACCGCGGGCAGGGTGATCACGATGGAGTTCACGAACAGCTCGGCGAAGTTGGTGCTCCCGCCGTAGAGCACCGTGTCGTAGTTGTCGAACGTGAAGGTCGGCTCGGTGACGGCCGTCCACCAGCCCGAGCGGCGGATGTCGAGCTCCGGCCGGAACGACGTGATGAGCAGACCGATCGTCGGCACCGTCCAGAGCACCGCGATGACGATCGCGATCATCGAGGCGGCGGGGGAGCTGAGCTTGGTCTTGGCGGCCACCGCGCGACGCTCGGCCCGGGTGAGCCGGCGCTCGTCCGGCGGGACGGGCGCCATGACCGGGGTCGTCGTGGTCATCGGATCTCCTCGGCCAGGCGCAGCTGGCGGACGTTGTAGGCGATGATCGGGATGACCAGGACGAACAGCAGGACCGCCAGCGCCGCGCCGAGGCCGAAGTTCGAGTACCGGAACGACTGCGTGTAGAACTCGTTGGCCACGATGTTGGTCCCGAAGTTGCCGCCGGTCATCGTGCGCACCACGTCGAAGGCCTTGAGCGAGACGATGGCGACCGTCGTCAGCACGACCACCAGCGCCGGCCGGATGCTCGGCACGGTGATGTGGCGGAACATCTGCAGGCCGCTCACCCCGTCCAGCCGCGCGGCCTCGACCACGTCGTCGGGGATGGCCTTGATCGCGGCCGACAGCACCGTCATGGCGAAGCCGGTCTGGATCCAGATCATGACGAGGATCAGGTACAGGTTGTTGACCGGCTGGTCGAGGAGGAACTGCTGCGGCTCGATGCCGATCAGCGTCAGCAGCTGGTTCAGCAGGCCGATCTGGTTCACACCCGGCTGGTCGGGCCGGTACTCGTACACGAACTTCCAGATGACGCCGGCGCCGACCATGGAGATCGCCATCGGCAGGAACACGAGTGCCTTGGCCAGCGCCTCGAACCGCGTGCGGTCCACCAGGTAGGCGTAGACCAGGCCGAGGCCCGTGGTGACGAGGGGGACCAGCACGACCCACAGGACGGTGTTGCGCAGCACCGTCTGGAAACTGTCCTCGGTGAACACGGTCTGGTAGTTGTCGAGGCCGACGAACTCCGAGCCGTCACCGTTGAGGAACGACCCCCAGATCGTGCGCAGCGCCGGGTAGACCAGGCCGACGATCAGCAGGATGCCGGTCGGCGCGAGGAACCCCGCCACGACCACCCAGTTGGGGATCCGCCTGGGCCGGTCCACGGCGAACAGGATCGCGCCCATCACCACCACGAACAGGACGATCGCGACCACCATCAGGGCGAGCTTGTGCCCGGTGGTCGTCGCCTCCGTGAACCACTGCACCGCTGGCGACCTCTCCTCTGACAAACGGGACGCCGGGGGGCCGCTGCGAGCGGCCCCCCGGCCTCCGCGGGTGGGTGTGGTCCGGCGTCAGCCCGGGCTGACGCCGGACCGGTCGGTCAGGACGCCGGCCAGGCGTTCTCGACGTCGGTCAGGACCTGCTGGGTCGGCTTGTTCTCCGCGAACCAGTTGGTCAGCTCCGTCCACAGCCGGCCCGCGCCGATCTCACCGGGCATCAGGTCCGAGCCGTCGAACCGGAACACCGACTCCGGGTTCTGGAACAGCTCGGCCGACAGCCGGTCGATGGGCGAGTCGAGCAGCTCCGGGTCCAGGCCGGTGTTGGCGCTCACCCAGCCGGGGCCGGAGGTCTGCGCCTTGACGTTCGCCCAGTCGTCGGTCGAGAGGTAGACCTGCAGCGCCTGGGTGGCGGGGTCGTCGTTGAAGGCCGCGACGAACTCGCCACCGCCGAGGACCGGCGCGGCGTCACCCTCGATGGGCGGCAGCGGGAACGCGAAGACGTCGCCGTCCTCGCCGACCTCCGTGCCCTCCGGCCAGTTGGCCTGGTAGAAGGACGCGGCCCGGTGCATCCAGCAGCTGCCCTCGAGGATCGGGTTGCCGGCGTCGGTCCACTCCGTGGAGGCGATGGAGCGGGAGTCGCCCAGGCCGCCGTTGACGAAGTCGTCGTTCTTCAGGATCTCGCCGACGGTGTCCAGGGCCTCGACGACCTGCGGGTCGTTGAAGGGGATCTGGTGGGTCACCCACTGGTCGTAGACGTCGGGGCCGGCGGTGCGGAGGAGGACGTCCTCCAGCCAGTCGGTGGCCGGCCAGCCGGTGGCCTCACCGGAACCGATGCCCGCGCACCACGGCTTGGCGCCGCTCTCGGCGATCTCCTCGGACAGCGCGATCATGTCGTCCCAGGTCTCGGGCACCTCGTACCCGGCGTCCTCGAAGGCCGCCGGCGAGTACCACACGAAGGACTTGGCGTTCGCGCCGAGCGGCGCGGCGTAGAAGGTGCCGTCCACGGTGCCGTACTGCTTCCAGCTCTCGTCCCAGAACTCGTCGACGTTGGCCTCGACCTGGGCGGGCGGGGCGACGACGTCGCCGGCGCGCACGAGGTTGGCCAGCAGGCCCGGCTGCGGGACGAAGGCCAGGTCGGGCGCGTTGCCGCTCTGGGTGCGGACGATGAGCTGCGCCTCGAACTCGCGCGAGCCCTCGTACTCCACCTCGATGCCCGTGCACTCGGTGAAGGGCTCGTAGGAGTCGATGTGCGGCTGGTCCTCGGGGTCGACGATCGAGCTGTAGACGCTGACGGTCTCGCCCTCGAGGTCGCCGAACTCCTCGTAGGGGGCGCAGTCGATCTCCAGGGCGGCGGCGTCCTCGGTGCCCCCGCCGGACCCGCCCTCGTCGTCGCCGCCACCGCAGCCGGCGAGCACGAGCGCGAGCCCGAGGCTTCCGGCCAGGGCCGCGGTCCCGCGGCCTCTCGAACGCATGGTCATGTACGTCCTCCCAGACTCTGTGGATCGCCGGACGGCGGGACCGTGTCCGGTCCGCACGGCCCGGCCGGCTGTGCTGACGGTCACATTCGACGGGAACCCTAACTAAGGCCCGGACCGAAAACGGGTGACCTGATCGCAACAGTGCTGCAACCGTTATGTGCCAGCGACCGGGCGCACCGAAGAAGACCCGGCCGGGTGACGCGCGGGCGTCGTGTCGCGCCCCGGCGGTGGTGGTGGAGGCCCGTGCCGTGCCAGAGTTCCCCCGATACCGCTCGGGCTAGGAGGACCCATGGCCGCCATCACCTACGACCAGGCGACGCTCGTCTACCCCGGCGCCACGAGCCCGTCGGTCGACGCGCTCGACCTCGAGATCGCCGACGGCGAGTTCCTCGTGCTCGTGGGGCCGTCGGGTTCCGGGAAGTCGACCGCGCTGCGGATGCTCGCCGGGCTGGAGGAGGTCACCTCCGGCACCGTGCGCATCGGCGACCGCGACGTCACGCACCTGCCGCCGAAGGACCGGGACATCGCCATGGTGTTCCAGAACTACGCCCTCTACCCGCACATGACGGTCGCCGAGAACATGGCCTTCGCGCTCAAGATCGCCGGCGTCGACAAGGAGGAGCGCGCTTCCCGGGTGCGGGAGGCCGCCAAGATCCTCGACCTGGAGCCCTACCTGGAGCGCAAGCCGAAGGCCCTCTCCGGTGGCCAGCGCCAGCGCGTGGCCATGGGCCGGGCCATCGTGCGCCAGCCGCAGGCGTTCCTCATGGACGAGCCGCTGTCCAACCTCGACGCGAAGCTCCGGGTGCAGACGCGCACCGAGATCGCCGCCCTGCAGCGCCGGCTGGGCACCACGACCGTCTACGTCACCCACGACCAGGTCGAGGCGATGACGATGGGCGACCGCGTGGCGGTCCTCAAGGACGGCCTGCTCCAGCAGGTGGGCACGCCCCGCGCCCTGTACGACGAGCCGGCCAACGAGTTCGTCGCCGGCTTCATCGGGTCGCCGGCCATGAACCTCCTGTCGGTGCCGCTCGCCGAGGGCGGCGTGGTGCTCGGGGGGCACCCGGTGGCACTGCCGAGGCCGGTCGTCACCGCGCTCGCGGACGAGAGCGCCACGACCGCCACCCTGGGCTTCCGCCCCGAGTCTGTCGACTTCGTGTCGGCCGGTGACGGCGTGCCGGTCGAGGTGCTCGTCGTCGAGGAGCTGGGCTCCGACGCCTTCGCCTACGGCCGGCTGCAGAGCGACGCCGTGGCCGGGGACGACGACAAGCTCCTGACCCTGCGTGCCGACCCACGCCGTCCGCCCGCCAAGGGCGAGGTCGTCCACATCGCGCTGCGCCCCGAGGAGCTGCACGTCTTCTCGCCACGGGACGGCCGGCGGATCTCCCGGACCGGGGGCTGAACGGGCGGGCCGGTGCTCCGGCCCCCTAGAGTCGCAGCGTGATCGTGGCTGCAGGTCTGCTGGTCCTCGCGGGCCTCGGGCTCTTCGTCGCGGGCCTCCTCACCGGGGTGGACGCCTTCTACTGGGGCTGCGTCGCCGTCTGCGTCGTGGCGGCCGTGCTGCTCTTCCGGGCCCGGCGGCAGATGGGCGCACCGCCCCCGTCCGCGCCCGGCCGATCCAGCGGCGCCGCCGCGCCCGCCGAGCCGGCGGGGGAGAAGCCGCCGGCGACCGACGCGCCGCCGGTCGGGACGGCGGCCGGGGCCACGGCCGCCTCCGTCGCGGCGGCGACCGCGACCACCACCGAGGAGCCGGCTGCGGCCGGGCCCGAGGAGCTCGCGGATCCGCCGGTCGAGGAGGTCGAGGTCACCGACCTGCTGCTCGTGGTCGACCTCAAGGACCAGGTGCTCGTGGTCGACGAGCACCCGCGCTACCACCTCGAGGGCTGCCGCCACGTGGCCGGCCGGACGACGATCCCGCTGCCGCTGGACGAGGCCCGCACCGACGGCTTCACCCCGTGCGCCGTGTGCGCGCCCGACCGCACGCTGGCCCAGCGCGCGCGCGACCGGCGGGCCGCGGGCAGCGCCTGAGCGCTACGCCCGGGCGACCCAGAAGCGCGAGCCCTCCGGGCCCTCGAACGCCTCGCCCGTGCCGGGCGTCCCGGCGTGGACCGACGCCGCCAGCACCTCGCCGGCGACCTGGTCGGCGTGCTCGGCGAGCGCGTCGGCGACGGCGCCCTCGGCGGTCCACCACAGCTCGATCCGGTCGGTGACCTCCAGGCCGCTCGACTTGCGGGCCTCCTGGACCAGGCGCACCACCTCGCGGACCAGACCGGCCCGCTCCAGCTCCGGCGTGAGCGCCAGGTCGAGTGCCACGGTGAGCCCGCCGCCGCTGGCCACGGTCCAGCCCTCGCGCGGGGTCTCGGTGACGATCAGGTCGCCGTCCTCCAGGGGGACCGTCGCCCCGTCGACGTCCACCGTGGCCGTGCCGGCGCGGTAGGCGGCGGTCAGCTCGGCCGGGTCGGCCGCCGCGACCGCCTTCGCGACCGCCTGCACCTGCTTGCCCAGCCGCCGCCCGACGGCGCGGAAGTCGACCTTCACGCTGACGTCGACCAGGCCCTCCGCTCCGCCCAGCTCGGTGATCTCCTGCACGTTCAGCTCGTCGGCGACCTCGGCCACCAGGTCGCGCGGCAGGCTCGCCCACCCGGGGGCGGCGACGACGGCGCGGGCCAGCGGCTGCCGGGTGCGCACCTTGGCCGAGGTGCGGGCCGAGCGGCCGAGCTCGACCAGCCGGCGCACGAGGTCCATCTGCGCGACGAGGGCCTCGTCGCGGGCGTCCTCGTCGACCGTCGGCCAGGAGGCCAGGTGCACCGAGTCGGGTGCGCCCGCGCCGAGGCCGGGCAGGACCGCGCGGGTCCACACCTCCTCGGTGACGAACGGCGTGAACGGCGCCATGAGGCGGGTGAGCCCGTCGAGCACCTCGTGCAGGGTGGCCAGCGCGGCCGGGTCGCCGTCCCAGAAGCGGCGGCGGGAGCGCCGGACGTACCAGTTGGAGAGGTCGTCGACGAACCCGGCGAGCAGCCGGCCCGCGCCCTGGGTGTCGAAGTCCTCCAGCGCGGCGGTGACGCTCTCGGTCAGGCCGGCGAGCCCGGCCAGGGCCCAGCGGTCCAGCAGCGGCCGGTCCGCCCGCGCGGGGGCGGGCGTGGCCGACGGGTCCCAGCCGTTGGCCTCGGCGTACAGGGTGAAGAAGCTGGCCGTGTTCCAGTAGGTCAGCAGCACCTTGCGGACGACCTCGGACAGCGTCTCGTGCCCGACCCGGCGGGCCGACCACGGCGAGCCGCCGGCCAGCATGAACCAGCGGACCGCGTCGGCCCCGTGCCGGTCCATCAGCGGGATCGGCTCGAGGATGTTGCCGAGGTGCTTGCTCATCTTGCGGCCGTCCTCGGCGAGGATGTGGCCGAGGCACAGCACGTTCTCGTAGGAGTTCTCCCCGAACACCAGCGTGCCGACCGCCATGAGCGAGTAGAACCATCCGCGGGTCTGGTCGATGGCCTCGCAGATGAACTGGGCCGGGTAGGCCGCCTCGAACTGCTCCTGGTTCCGGTAGGGCGCGCCCCACTGGGCGAACGGCATCGAGCCGGAGTCGTACCAGGCGTCGATCACCTGGGGCACGCGCCGGTAGGTGCCTTCCTCGCCGGGCAGCGCGAAGGTGATGTCGTCGATGAACGGACGGTGCGGGTCGAGGTCGGAGAGGTCGCGGCCGGTCAGCTCCGAGAGCTCGGCGAGTGAGCCCACGACGACCATGCGGGACGGGTCGGCCTCGTTGCGCCAGATCGGCAGCGGGGTGCCCCAGTACCGGTCGCGGGACAGGGCCCAGTCGACGTTGTTGTTCAGCCAGTCGCCGTACCGGCCCCACTTGATCGTCTCGGGGTACCAGGACGTCTTCTCGTTCTCCGCGAGCAGCTGGTCCTTGATCGCGGAGGTCCGGATGTACCAGGAGGGCTGCGCGTAGTACATGAGCGGCGTGTGGCAGCGCCAGCAGTGCGGATAGCTGTGCTCGTACCGGATCTCGCGGTACAGCACCCCGCGCGCCTTCAGGTCCTCGACCAGTGCGGCGTCGGCGGCCTTGAAGAAGTGCCCGCCGACCAGCGGCACCTCGGGCAGGAAGTGGCCGGTGCCGTCGATCGGGTTGACCACCGGCATGCCGTACCCGCGGCAGACGGCGAGGTCGTCGGCGCCGAAGGCGGGGGACTGGTGCACCAGGCCGGTGCCGTCGTCGGTGGTGACGTAGTCGGCCAGGACGACGTAGTGGGCGTTGTCGTCGGGGAACTCGACCAGCTCGAACGGCCGCTGGTAGGTGGTCCGCTCCCAGTCGCGGCCGGTCGTGCGGGCCAGGACCTCGGCGTCCTCGCCGAGGACGGCGGCCAGCAGCGGCTCGGCGACGACGAACGTGCCGGTCTCGTTCCGGGCGACGACGTAGGTGACGTCGGGGTGGACGGCCACGGCGGTGTTGGACGGCAGGGTCCACGGCGTCGTCGTCCAGATCAGCAGATCGGCCGCGCCGGCCCACTCGCCGCTGGTGACCGGCAGCCGCACGTACACCGACGGGTCGGTGATGGTCTCGTAGCCCTGGGCGACCTCGTGGTCGGACAGACCCGTCCCGCAGCGCGGGCAGTACGGGGCGACCCGGTGGTCCTCGACCAGCAGGCCCTTGTCGAAGACCTGCTTGAGCGACCACCAGACGCTCTCGATGTACTGCGGGTCCATCGTCCAGTAGGCCTGGGAGAAGTCGACCCAGAACCCCATCCGCCGGGTCAGGTCGGAGAACGAGTCGACGTGCCGCAGCACCGACTCCCGGCAGCGGGCGTTGAACTCCGCGATGCCGTAGCGCTCGATGTCCGGCTTGCCGGCGAAGCCCAGCTCCTGCTCGACCGCGATCTCCACCGGCAGGCCGTGGCAGTCCCAGCCGGCGCGGCGGGGGACGTGCCATCCCTGCATCGTCTTGAACCGGGGGAAGACGTCCTTGAACGCCCGCGCCTCGATGTGGTGGGTGCCCGGCCGGCCGTTGGCCGTGGGCGGGCCCTCGTACACGTTCCACTGGGGCCGGCCGGCCGAGTCCTCCAGCGTCCGGGCGAAGACCTTGTCGGCCTCCCAGCGCTCGAGGATCCGCCGCTCCATGGCCGGGAGGTCGACCTGCGGGGGCAGCGCGGCGAACGGACCGGTGGGGGAGGGGGCGCTCACGCCGTCCATTCTCCCCGAAGCGCCAAACCGGTTGCGGGGCGCGTCCGCCGCCCGGTCGGCCGGCACCGTGCCGGCCCGCGCGTACGGGAGACTGCCCCCATGGCGGGCGCCCGGTGAACACCACGGTCACCGTGGCGCTCGCGGTCGGCTCGCTGGTCGTGCTGGTGGCCGCCGTCGCCCTCCGGCTGGCCGACCGGCTCGGGCTGCCCAGCTTGCTGCTCTACCTCGCGCTGGGTCTGGCGCTGGGCGAGAGCGGGCTCGGCGTGCAGTTCGAGGACGCCGAGCTCACCCAGACCCTGGGCGTCGCCGCACTGGTGATCATCCTGGCCGAGGGCGGTCTCACCACCCGCTGGGCCGACGTCCGCCGCGCGGTAGGGCCGGGCCTGTCCCTGGCGACCGTCGGCGTCGCGATCAGCGTCGGGGTCACCGGCGCGATCACCGTCCTGCTGCTGGACGTCTCGTGGGGCTTCGCCCTGCTCCTGGCCGCGGTGATCGGCTCGACCGACGCGGCGGCCGTCTTCGCCGCCCTGCGCCGGCTGCCCCTGCCCCGCCGGCTGGCGGCGTCGATCGAGGCGGAGAGCGGGCTGAACGACGCCCCCGCCCTCCTGCTCGTCACCACCCTGGGCGCCTTCCTGACCGACAGCGAGGCCCACGCGTGGTGGACGCTGCTCGCGGAGGTCGTCGTCGAGCTCGTCGGCGGCGCGGCCGTCGGTCTCGCGGTCGGCTTCGCGGGCGCGGAGCTGCTGCGCCGGGTGGCCCTGCCCCTCGCCGGCTTCTACCCGCTGGCCATGCTCGCCCTCTGCGTGCTGGCGTTCTCGGGGGCGACCCTCGCGCACACCTCCGGGATCGTCGCGGTGTACCTGGCCGGCGTGGTGCTGGGCAACTCCGCGCTGCCGCACCGGTCGGCGAGCATCGGGTTCGCCGAGGGCATGGCGTCCCTGGCGCAGATCGGGCTGTTCGTCCTGCTCGGGCTGCTGGCCTCGCCCGGGCGGCTGCTGGACGCGCTGGGGCCCGCGCTGGTCGTCGGCGGCGCGCTGCTGCTCGTCGCCCGTCCGCTCTCCGTGGTCGCCAGCCTGGTCTGGTTCCGCATGCCGTGGACCCAGCAGGCGTTCGTGTCGTGGGCGGGGCTGCGCGGCGCCGTCCCGATCGTGCTGGCGACCTTCCCGCTGACCCTCGGCGTCCCGGGCGCGACGGCGATCTTCGACACCGTGTTCGTGCTGGTCGTCGTCTTCACCCTGGTGCAGGGCTGGTCGCTGCCCTGGGTGGCGCGGCGGCTGGGCATCGCGGCCCCGGTCACGCCCCGCGACGTCGACGTCGAGAGCGCACCGCTGGAGGAGCTCGACGCCGACCTCATGCAGCTCACGGTGCCGCCGGGCTCGCGGCTGCACGGCGTCTACCTGCCCGAGCTGCGGCTGCCCGAGGACGCCGCGGTCGTGCTGATCGTGCGGGAGGGGCGGTCGTTCGTGCCCGACGCGACCACCCGGCTGATGCGCGGCGACCAGGCGCTGCTGGTGTCGGCGCGGCGGTCGCGCGCGGAGGCGGAGCGGCGGTTGCGGGCGGTGAGCCGGGCGGGCCGGCTGGCCGCGTGGCGCGGCGAGACCGGGGCGCCGACGGGCGCCGACTGATGGGTGGCCGCTCCGGCACGTGACTGGCATCGTGAGCGCGAGTGGACGGCGCCGTCCACGGGCGGGAGCGCGTGATGCGGTTCCTCTTCCGGCCGCCTGCCGCCGAGGCGACGGGGCTGCTCGCCCTGCCCTGGGACCGGCCCCTGGCCGAGTGGGAGCCGCAGCTGCTCCTCGAGGTGCCGCAGCGGGGCATCTCCCGCCACGTGGTCCGCTTCGTCGCCTCCGGTGGCCGGGTGTTCGCGCTCAAGGAGATCAACGAGCGGCTGGCCCGGCACGAGTACGCGCTGCTGGGCCAGTTCGAGGAGGAGGGCCTCCCCGCGGTGTCGGTGCTGGGCATCTGCGTCGACCGCCCCGGTGACCAGGAGGCCATCCTGGTCACGCACTACCTCGAGTACTCGATGTCCTACCGCTGGCTGTTCTCCAGCCCGCGCGGCGAGCACTCCGCGGAGCGGCTGCTCGACACGCTGGTGGAGCTCCTCGTCCGGCTGCACCTCGCCGGCGTCTTCTGGGGCGACTGCTCGCTGTCCAACACGCTGTTCCGCAAGGACGCCGGCGCGCTCAGGGCCTACCTCGTGGACGCCGAGACGGTGGAACGCCACGCGACCCTGTCGCCCGGCCAGCGCGCCTACGACGTCGACCTGGCCCGCGAACGCGTGGGCGCGGAGCTGCTGGACCTGCAGGCCGGCGGGCTGCTGCCCGACGAGATCGACCCGATCGAGACCGCCGAGGGGCTGCCCGCCCGCTACGAGGCGCTGTGGGACGAGGTCACGCACGAGCAGGTGTTCTCGGCCGACGAGCAGCAGTGGCGCGTGGCCGAGCGGCTGCAGCGGCTCAACGACCTCGGCTTCGACGTCGGGGAAATGGAGCTGGTGACCTCCCCGGAAGGGGCCAGGCTGCGGGTCGAGACCCGCGTGTCCGAGCCGGGGCAGCACCGCCGGGAGCTGATGCGCCTGACCGGGCTGGAGGTGCAGGAACGCCAGGCCCGCCGGCTGCTCAACGACATCGTGGCCTTCCGCGCCCACCTGGAGCAGCAGTCCGGCGGGACCGTGGCGGAGTCCTACGCCGCCCAGCGCTGGCTGGCGGAGGTGTACCAGCCGGTGGTCGAGGCGATCCCGCGCGAGCTGGCCGGCCGGCTGGCCCCCGCGGAGGTCTTCCACGAGGTGCTCGAGCACCGGTGGTTCCTCTCCGAGCAGGCCGGCCGGGACGTCGGCACGGCGGACGCGGCCGAGTCGTACTTCGCCCACGTGCTGCCCCAGACACCCAGGGAAGTGACCACGCCGTCGGTCATGGCCGAGCTCGGCACGGACGACTGACCCGCCACTCCCGGTTGGTCACGGTCCGGTCGCGGGCGCCGGCTCCGTACCGGTTCGAATTGACACCCCCTGTGGGCTGCATCACGCTCCGAGGACCGCGGTGACCACCACGTCCCGTCGCGCCAATGGAGGCGATGCGCAGTGCCCGACGCGCTTGACGAGCAACGTCCCGGCCACTCCCGTGCGCGACCGGGGCCGGCTCGTGGACGGGGCTCCCGCCGGGGGGTCGCCGGTACCGCGGCGCTGCTGCTGGCCACCGGCGCGCTGGCCGCCTGCGGGAGCGACGACGGCGGCTCCACGACGCTGACCTGGTACACCAACCCCGACTCCGGCGGGCAGGCGGCGATCGCGGAGCGCTGCACGGAGGAGGCCGGTGGGCGCTACCGGATCAGCACCTCGGTGCTCCCGCGCGAGGCGTCGGCCCAGCGCGAGCAGCTGGTGCGGCGGCTGGCGGCCAACGACAGCTCGATCGACATCATGAGCCTGGACCCGCCGTTCATCCCGGAGTTCGCCGAGGCCGGTTTCCTCGCCGACGTCCCGGACGACGTCGAGGAGGCGGTGACCGAGGACGTCGTGGAGAGCGCCATCGCGGGCTCCACCTGGAACGACGAACTGGTCGCCGTCCCGTTCTGGGCGAACACCCAGCTGCTCTGGTACCGGGTGTCCGTGGCCGAGGCCGCGGGCCTGGACACCGCGGCCGCCGACACGTGGACCTGGGACGACATCATCGGTGCCGCCCAGAGCGAGGACGTGCTCATCGGCGCCCAGGGCATCCGGGCCGAGTCCCTGACCGTGTGGCTCAACGCGCTCATCGCATCGGCCGGCGGGGCCGTCATCGCCGAGAACTCCGACGACCCGGAGGAGATCCAGCTGGGGCTCACGGACGACCCGGGCCGCCGGGCCGCCGAGACGATGCGGGCCGTCGCCGACTCCGGGCAGGTCAGCGCCGCGTTCTCCACCGAGAACGAGGACGCCTCGGCCACCGGTTTCGAGGGCGAGCGGGGCGGCTTCATGGTCAACTGGCCGTTCGTCTGGTCGCGGGCCCTCTCCGCCGTCGAGGCCGGGACCATGGACCAGTCGGTCCCGGACGACTACGGCTGGACGCTCTACCCGCGGGTGGACGCCGACACGGAGTCGGCGCCCCCGTACGGCGGGATCAACCTGGGCATCGGCGCGTTCAGCACGAACCCGGATCTCGCCTTCGAGGCCGCCCAGTGCATCGTCTCGGCCGAGAACCAGAAGGAGTACATGCTCACCAACGGCAACCCGGCGTCGAACTCCACCGTGTACGACGACCCCGAGGTGCAGGAGAGCTTCCCGCAGGCCGACACGATCCGGCAGTCGCTCGAACAGGCCGCACCCCGGCCGCAGACCCCGTACTACAGCGAGGTCTCCGGCGGGCTGCAGCGGGAGTACCACCCGCCGTCCTCGGTGGACCCGGAGTCGACGCCCGAGGCGGCCGCCGAGCTCATCAGCGCCGTCCTGGCAGGGGAGCAGCTGCTATGACCCAGACGACCCTTCCTCCGGTCGAGAAGACCCAGCCCGTCTCCGCCCCGCACGGCACGATCAGCGACCGGTCGCGGGCCGAGCGCAAGCTCGGCTGGCTGCTGGCCGGACCGGCCTTCTTCGTGATGCTGGCGGTGACCGCCTACCCGATCCTCCAGGCGGTCTACGAGTCGCTGTTCTCCTACCGGCTCACCGACCCCGACAACCGGGCGTTCAACGGCGTGGCGAACTACGGCGTCATCCTCAGCGACTCGCTGTGGTGGCGGTCCCTGGGCGTCACGCTGCTGATCACCGTCGTCACCGTGCTCGTGGAGCTGATCCTGGGGTTCGCCCTGGCCATGGTCATGGCGAAGGCCCTCAGCTCGATCCGGCCGGTGGTGCGGGCGGCCATCCTGATCCCGTACGCCGTGATCACCGTGGTCTCGGCCTTCGCCTGGCAGTTCGCCTTCGACATCAACACCGGCTTCGTCAACAGCTGGTTCGCCTGGTTGCCGGGGGTCTCCGCGGACACCGACTGGTTCGGCGACACGGGGACGTCGCTGCTGGTGATCTGCCTGGCCGAGATCTGGAAGACCACGCCGTTCATCTCGCTGCTGCTGCTGGCCGGGCTGGCGCAGGTCCCGGAGGTGCTGCAGGAGGCCGCGAAGGTCGACGGCGCGACGTGGTGGCAGCGGCTGTGGCGGGTGACGCTGCCGAACATGAAGGCCGCGATCATGGTGGCCCTGCTGTTCCGGACCCTTGACGCGTTCCGCGTCTTCGACAGCATCTTCATCATGACCGCCGGTGCGAACGGCACCGAGTCGGTCTCCTTCCTGGCCTACCGGCAGACCATCTCGCGCCTGGAGATCGGCATGGGGTCGGCCGTCTCCGTGCTGCTGTTCGTCTGCGTGGTGCTGCTCGCGTTCATCTTCATCAAGGGCTTCAAGGTGGACCTGGCCCAGGCGAGGGGTGAGTGATGTCCCGCAGGGAGAAGATCTGGTGGATCGTCGGCGGGCTGGTGATCGTCGTCTACTGCCTGTTCCCGATCGCCTGGATCGTGTCGGTGTCGATGAAGGCGCCCTCGGACCTGGCCAACGGCCAGTTCCTGCCGACCCAGTGGACCTGGGAGAACTACTCGACCATCCTCACCGGGTCGGCCAGTGACCTGTTCCTGCCGGCGCTGCGGAACAGCTTCGCGATCTGCCTGATCGCCACCGCGATCTCGTGCCTGCTCTCGATGTTCGCCGCCTACGCCATCGCGCGGCTGGACTTCCCGGGCAAGAGGCTGATCCTGTCGACGGCCCTCGTCGTGGCGATCTTCCCGGTGATCTCGATCGTCACGCCGCTGTTCAACGTGTGGCGGCAGATCGGCCTCTACGACACCTGGCCGGGGCTGATCATCCCGTACCTGTCGCTCACCCTGCCGATCTCGATCTGGACGATGTCGGCGTTCTTCCGCGAGATCCCGTGGGAGATGGAGCAGGCCGCCCAGGTGGACGGCGCCACCACCTGGCAGGCGTTCCGGAAGGTGATCGTCCCGCTGGCGGCTCCCGGTGTCTTCACCACCGCGATCATCGCGTTCTTCATCGCCTGGAACGACTTCGTCTACGGCATCTCGCTGACCTCCACCAGCGCCGCCCGGCCGGTGCCAGCAGCGCTGGGCCTGTTCAGCGGCGCCTCCCAGTTCGAGGACCCGACGGGGGCGATCGCCGCGGCCGCGGTGATCGTCACCATCCCCGTCGTCGTGCTCGTCCTGCTCTTCCAGCGGCGCATCGTCGCCGGCCTCACCAACGGCGCCGTCAAGGGCTGACCACTCCCGGACTCCGCACCCGACCCGACCCACCGAGGGGACGAGACCCATGGCCTCCATCGAGATGCGCAACATCGTCAAGCAGTACGGCGACGGCTACCCGGCCGTGAACGACGTCAGCCTGGACATCGCCGACGGCGAGTTCATGATCCTGGTCGGCCCGTCCGGCTGCGGGAAGTCGACGCTGCTGCGGATGATCGTCGGCCTCGAGGACATCACCAGCGGCGACATGGTCATCGGCGGCAAGCGGGTCAACGACCTGGCCCCGCGCGACCGCAACCTGTCGATGGTGTTCCAGAACTACGCGCTGTACCCGCACATGACGGTGTACGAGAACATCGCGTTCCCGCTGCGGCTGTCCAAGACGTCGGACGACGAGGTGCGGCGCCGGGTCACCGAGGCCGCCGACGTGCTCGAGCTCAAGGACCACCTCGACCGGAAGCCGGCGAACCTCTCCGGTGGTCAGCGCCAGCGCGTGGCGATGGGCCGCGCGATCGTGCGGCAGGCCGAGGCGTTCCTCTTCGACGAGCCGCTGTCCAACCTCGACGCCAAGCTCCGCGGCCAGATGCGGACGGAGATCTCCCGGCTGCAGCGCCGGCTGGGGATCACGACCGTGTACGTCACCCACGACCAGACCGAGGCCATGACCCTCGGCGACCGGGTCTGCGTGCTGCGGAAGGGCAAGATCCAGCAGGTCGCGTCCCCGCGCGAGCTGTACGAGCAGCCGGTGAACCTGTTCGTGGCGGGCTTCATCGGCTCGCCGCCGATGAACTTCCTGCCGGCGACGCCGAACGGCAACCGGCTCACGACGCCGTTCGGCGACATCGAGCTCGACCCGTCCCGCACGGCGAAGCTGGCCGGCCACGACCTGCTGCTGGTCGGCATCCGGCCGGAGTACTTCGAGGACGCCACGCTGGTGGACGAGGCCAAGCGCCCGCTCGGCTCGACGTTCCGCGCGCGGGTCGACGTCACCGAGTGGCTCGGCGACTCGCAGTTCGCCTACATCCCCTACGAGGCGCCGGAGTCGATCACCGCGCAGCTGCAGGAGCTGTCGCGCGAGCTCGACTCCGAGGCCCTGCGGACGCAGGCGATCGTGTCGATCGACTCCACGAGCCGGATCCGCGAGGGACGCGAGGCGGAGATCTGGGTCGACACCCGCAAGGTGCACGTCTTCGACCCGCACACCGGGGAGAACCTCACCCGGGACGCCGAGGCCGGCGCCGAGCTCACCCGCATGGCCACCCAGGACCGGGTGGAGCAGGTGGACGAGGCACGCGGCGGCGCCACCGCGGTGGGCGCCGCCTGAGCAACACCGCCTGCCCCTGCACCACTCGCACGCTCGTGGCCGGCCCCGGCGTGGGGCGCGGCTATCGTCGTGGGCGTGACCGAGCAGCCCGAGTCCGTGGACTCCCCGGCCCCCCGCCGTCCCCGGACCCGGCTGCTGTTCGCCCTGGCCTCGGCGGTGCTGCTGGCCGACCTGGCCACGAAGCTGGCCGTCGTCGCCACGATCGACCGGGGTGAGGACATCCGCCTCCTCGGCGGGGCGCTCTACCTCACCCACGTGCGGAACACCGGCGCCGCCTTCTCCTTCGCCGAGGGCTTCACCGTGCTGTTCACCCTGGTCGCGGCGACCGTCGCGGTCGTCATCGTGCGCACCGCCCGGAAGCTGTTCTCCACCGGCTGGGCGGTCACGCTGGGGCTCGTGCTCGGCGGGGCGCTGGGCAACCTGATCGACCGCCTCTTCCGGGAGCCGGGCTTCCTGCGCGGGGGAGTGGTCGACTTCCTCTCCGTGTTCGGGCCCGACGGCAGCGTGTTCCCGGTCTTCAACGTCGCCGACTCCGCGATCGTCTGCGGCGGCATCCTCGGCGCGGCCCTCGCCCTGCGGGGGATCGAGTTCGACGGCTCGCGCGCGAAGGACGAGGCCACGGCGAACGACCCGGCGTGACGGAGGACCACCTCGCCCCCCGGCGGCTCGCGGGCTCGCCGCGGGGCCCTGCCGGGTGGCCGTTCCAGTCAGTCACCACGGGCACACGGCACAATGGGTCGGTGACCACGACGCCCGGGACGCACCGTGCCCTGCCGGTGCCCGACGGGCTCGAGGGCCAGCGGGTCGACCAGGCCCTGTCGCGGCTCTTCGGCCTGTCCCGGTCGGTCGCGGCGGACGTCGCCGACGCGGGCAACGTGCTCGTCGACGGCCGGGTGCGCGGCAAGGGCGACCGGCTCACCGGTGGCAGCTGGCTCGAGGTCGAGCTGCCCCCGCCGCCCGGGGAGCCGGTGGCGCCCCGCCCGGTCGAGGGCATGACGATCCTGCACGACGACGACGACCTGGTGGTCGTCGACAAGCCCGTCGGCGTCGCCGCCCACCCGAGCCCCGGCTGGGACGGGCCGACGGTGATCGGCGGCCTGGCCGCCGCCGGCTACCGGATCTCCACCTCCGGCGCGGCGGAGCGGCAGGGGGTGGTCCACCGCCTGGACGCCGCCACGACCGGCGTCATGGTGGTCGCGAAGAGCGAGCGCGCCTACACCGCGCTCAAGGCGGCCTTCAAGGAGCGCACGGTCGAGAAGGGCTACCACGCGCTGGTGCAGGGGCATCCCGACCCGTCGCGCGGCACCATCGACGCGCCGATCGACCGGCACCCGCGGCACGACTGGAAGTTCGCCGTCGTCACCGGCGGCCGGCCGTCGGTGACCCACTACGAGGTGATCGAGGCGTTCCCGGCGGCCAGCCTCGTCGACATCCGGCTGGAGACCGGCCGGACCCACCAGATCCGCGTGCACTTCTCCGCGCTGCGCCACCCCTGCGTCGGGGACATGACCTACGGCGCCGACCCGACGCTGGCGGCGCGGCTGGGCGTCGGGCGTCAGTGGCTGCACGCGGTGCGGCTCGGCTTCCCGCACCCCGCGGACGGCCGGTGGGTCGAGTTCACCAGCGACTACCCGCCCGACCTCGCCGGCGCGCTGGCCGTCCTGCGCGCCGAGGCCTGATGCGGGTTCGCCGGTGAGCACGGCGGAGCTGCCGGCGTCGCTGGCGGACTTCGGGCCGGCGGCCCTGGCGGCCGTCGTCGTCGCCGGCTACCTGGTCGTCGGCGAGCCCGTGGTCGGCCAGGTCCTGCACCGTCGGTTCGAGGGCCGGCTGCGCACCGAGCCCGGTGCCCGCCGCTCGTTCTACCGCCGGCTGCTGGTCCTCGAGTGGGGTCTGGCCCTGCTGGCGTTCGTCGTCTGGCTCTCCGCCCCCGGTGTCGACGCCGGGCAGGTCGGCCTCCGGTGGCCGCAGCAGTGGCCGGGCGTCGTGACGACGCTCGTCGTCGTGGCGGTGCTGCTCTTCGTGGTGCTCTCGACCCGCGCGCTGCGCTCGGGGGCGCTGCTCGAGGCGGCGGAGTCGCCGGTGCGCCGCCGGCCGGGGGAGGGGCGGCACTCCGAGCCGCCGGGGCAGTCCACCCTGGCGCTCCTCCCGCGCACGCCGGGGGAGCGGCGGCTGTTCGCCCTCGTCGGCGTCACGGCGGGGGTCTGCGAGGAGTGGCTCTACCGCGGCTTCTTCCTCGCGGTGGTCGCCGCCCTGGCCGGCGGCCTGCCGAACGGGGTGCTCGTCGTGGTCGCCGCCGTCGCCTTCGGCGCCGCGCACGCCTACCAGGGCCGGGCCGGGGTGGCGCTGACCGGCCTGCTCGGGGGCGTCATGGCGGCCCTGTACCTGCAGACCGGCTCCCTCCTGCTGCCGGTCGTGCTGCACGCCGTCATCGACCTGCGGTTCCTCCTCGTGCCGGCCCGGGCGCTGCCCACCGGGCACGCGGTCGCGTGAGCGGGCCGACCGCGTCGGTCGCCGGCCCCGACGACCGGGCCGAGATCGCCGCCCTGCGCACCCGCGTCTTCGTCGACGAGCAGGGTGTCCCCGCCGAGCTCGAGCAGGACGCCGCCGACGAGACGGCGGTGCACGTGCTCAGCCGCGACGACCACGGCCGCGTCGTCGCCACCGGGCGGCTGCTGCTCCGGGATCGGGGGACGGCCGCGATCGGTCGGATGGCCGCCGACGCCTCCGTGCGCGGCCGCGGCCACGGGGCGGCGGTGCTGGCCGAGCTGCACCGGCAGGCGGCGCTGCGCGGGGTGGTCGAGGTCGAGCTGCACGCCCAGGTGACCGCCCGCGGGTTCTACGAGCGCGCCGGCTACACCGCCGTGGGCGAGGAGTACGAGGAGGCGGGGATCCGCCACGTCACCATGCGGCGGCGGCTCGGCTGAGCGGTGCCGGGGCGGGTGTGACGGATCGGTCCGCTGTGAGGAGACACGTCCTGTCAGACCCTCGGCGTAGACAGCTTCCAGTGCGAGGATCAGGAGGACCCGCGAAGGGCCGCCCCAGACGCTCGCACCACCGGTCTTCCCCACCGGTCGCCCGCCGCCGTCCTGGACACAGGGCCCCCGACGGCGGGCAGGCACGACCACCGAGGAGCACCGACACCCCGTGAGCAGCTCGTCCGACTCGTTCGCGCACCTGCACGTCCACACCGAGTACTCGATGCTCGACGGCGCGGCCAAGCTGCCCGAGGTGACGAAGGCGGCCGCCGAGCAGGGGATGCCGGCGCTCGCGATGACCGACCACGGCAACGTGTTCGGCGCCTACGACTTCTACAAGCAGGCCAACAGCGCCGGCGTGAAGCCGATCATCGGCATGGAGGGCTACTACACGCCCGGTTCGCGCTTCGACCGCGCGCCGTTCGACTTCGGCGACAACCTCATCGACGAGGAGGGCGACGGAGGGTCGAACCGCGGCAAGGCCGCGTACACCCACATGACGCTGCTGGCCCGCACGACGGAGGGCATGCACAACCTCTTCCGCATCTCCTCGCTGGCCAGCCTCGAGGGCCAGTACCGCAAGCCGCGCTTCGACCGCGACCTGCTGGAGCGCTACGGCAAGGGCCTGATCGCCACCACCGGCTGCCCCTCGGGCGAGGTGAACATGTGGCTGCGCGCCGGCAAGGAGGACAAGGCCCGCCAGGCGGCCGCGGACTTCCAGGACATCTTCGGGCGGGAGAACTTCTACGCCGAGCTGATGGACCACGGGCTGGCCATCGAGAAGAAGACCCGCCCGGCGCTGCTCGCGATCGCCAAGGACCTCGGCATCCCGCTGCTGGCGACCAACGACCTGCACTACACGCACAAGGAGGACGCCGACGCGCACGACGCGCTCCTGTGCATCCAGACCGGCTCGCGGCTGAACGAGACCAACCGCTTCCGGTTCAACGGCGACGGCTACTACCTCAAGAGCGCCGCGGAGATGCGGGCGCTGTTCCCCGGTGACCTGCAGGTGGCCTGCGACAACACCCTGCTGGTCGCCGAGCAGTGCGAGGTGTCCTTCACCGAGGGCGCCGACCTCATGCCGCGGTTCCCGCTGCCGCCGGGCGAGGACGAGACCTCCTGGTTCATCAAGGAGGTCGAGCGCGGCCTGCACAAGCGCTACCCGGGCGGCATCCCCGACCACGTGCGCAAGCAGGCCGACTACGAGACCGGGATCATCTGCCAGATGGGCTTCCCGGGGTACTTCCTCGTGGTCGCCGACTTCATCAACTGGGCCAAGGACAACGGCATCCGCGTCGGTCCGGGCCGTGGTTCGGCCGCCGGCTCGCTGGCCGCGTACGCCATGGGCATCACCGACCTCGACCCGCTGGCCCACGGCCTGATCTTCGAGCGGTTCCTCAACCCCGAGCGCGTCTCGATGCCCGACGTCGACATCGACTTCGACGACCGCCGACGCGGCGAGGTCATCCAGTACGTCTCGCAAAAGTACGGCGAGGAGCGGGTCAGCCAGATCGTCACCTACGGCACGATCAAGGCGAAGGCCGCGATCAAGGACGCCGCGCGCGTGCTCGACCGGCCCTACTCGGTGGGCGACGAGCTGACCAAGCTCATGCCGCCGGACGTGATGGGCAAGGGCATCCCGCTGTCGGGGGTGTTCGACCCGTCGCACCCGCGCTACAAGGAGGCCGCCGAGTTCCGCGCCCGCTACGAGTCCGACCCCGGCGCCGCCGAGGTCGTCGACCAGGCGCGCAAGCTCGAGGGCCTGAAGCGCCAGTGGGGTGTGCACGCGGCCGGCGTCATCATCGGCCGCTACCCGCTGATCGACAGCATCCCGATCATGCGGCGCGAGGCCGACGGCGCGATCATCACGCAGTTCGACTACCCGACCTGCGAGACGCTCGGCCTGCTCAAGATGGACTTCCTGGGCCTGCGCAACCTCACGGTCATCGACGACGCGCTGCGCAACATCGTGATCAACGGCAAGGAGCCGGTCGACCTCGACGAGATCAGCAAGGACCTCACCGACAAGAAGACCTACGAGCTGCTCTCCCGCGGTGACACCCTCGGCGTCTTCCAGTTCGACGGCGGCCCGATGCGCTCGCTCCTGCGGCTCATGCGGCCGGACAACTTCGAGGACATCTCCGCCGTCGGCGCCCTCTACCGGCCCGGCCCGATGGGCGCGAACTCGCACACCAACTACGCGCTGCGCAAGAACGGCCAGCAGGAGATCACGCCGATCCACCCGGAGCTGGCCGAGCCGCTCGAGGAGATCCTCGGCCAGACCTACGGCCTGATCGTCTACCAGGAGCAGGTCATGGCGATCGCGCAGAAGGTCGCCGGGTACTCCCTCGGCAAGGCCGACCTGCTGCGCCGGGCCATGGGCAAGAAGAAGAAGTCGGTCCTCGACGCGGAGTTCGTCGGCTTCGAGGCGGGCATGAAGGAGCGCGGCTACTCGGACGCCGCGATCAAGACGCTCTGGGACATCCTCGTCCCGTTCGCCGACTACGCGTTCAACAAGGCGCACTCGGCGGCCTACGGCCTGGTCTCCTACTGGACGGCCTACCTCAAGGCCAACTACCCGGCCGAGTACATGGCCGGCCTGCTCACCAGCGTGCAGGACGACAAGGACCGCCGGCCCGTCTACCTGGCCGAGTGCCGGCGCATGGGCATCAAGGTCCTCCCGCCGGACGTCAACGAGTCCTCCTGGGACTTCACCGCCGTCGGCAACGACATCCGCTTCGGCCTCGCGTCGGTGCGCAACGTGGGTACGAACGTGGTGGAGTCGATCGTCCGGGCGCGCGAGGAGAAGGGCGCGTTCAAGGACTTCGCCGACTTCATGCGCAAGATCGACACGGTCGCCTGCAACAAGAAGGTCATCGAGTCCCTGGCCAAGGCGGGCGCGTTCGACTCGATGGGCCACTCGCGGCAGGGCATCGCCGCCGTGCACGCCCAGGCCGTCGACTCCGCGATGGCGCTCAAGCGCAAGGAGGCGGAGGGGCAGTTCGACCTGTTCGGCAGCTTCGGCGCCGACGGCGCCGAGGACGACCCGTTCAGCGGCGCCCTGGACATCGTGATCCCCACGGCCGACTGGTCGAAGTCCGAGCGCCTGGTCTACGAGCGCGACATGCTCGGCCTGTACGTGTCCGACCACCCGCTGCACGGGGTCGAGCACGTCCTGGCGGCCAACGCCGACACCCCGATCGCCGAGATCAACGCCGGGGGAGTGGAGGACGGCGCCAACGTCACCATCGCCGGGATCCTCACCTCGGTCTCCCCGCGGACCAACAAGCAGGGCGCGCCGTGGGCGATCGCCACCCTCGAGGACCTCGAGTCGGGGATCGAGGTGCTGTTCTTCCCCAAGACCTGGGCGGAGGTCTCGGAGAAGATCGTCCGCGACCAGATCGTCGTGGTGAAGGGCCGGATCAGCCGGCGCGACGACCAGCCGTCGCTCTTCGGCTCCGAGGTGACCATCCCCGAGCTCACCGAGGGGCCGCGCGGCCCGGTGCTCGTGTCGATGGCGGCCGCCCGGTGCACACCGCCGGTCGTGGAGCGGCTGCGCGAGGTGCTCGGCAGCCACCCCGGCACGACCGAGGTGCAGCTCAAGCTGATCAACGGCGGCCGCGAGACGGTCCTGCGCCTCGACCAGGGCCTGCGGGTCCGGCCGAGCACCGCGCTGATGGGTGACATCAAGGCGCTGCTCGGGCCCACCAGCGTCGCCCTGCTGTGAGCGGGGTGGGCGGCCCGGCACCCGCCGAGCAGCCGTTGTTCACTGGAGCGGTGACCCATCCCGCGCCGTTCGCCGCGCCGGCCGCCGACCCGGCGCCGGCGACGCCCCCGACCGGCGGTGTCCGGCCGGCCGGCGCTCACTGGCGTGGCTGGCCCGAGGTTCGGGCCGATCTGCGCAGCTCCGCGCGCCTGGTCGCTGGGCTCGCGCTGGCCGGCGCGCCGACGGGGCTGCTCTGGTGGGCGCTGTCCCCCCGGGCCGACTTCCGGGTCACCGACGCCGGCCCGGTACCGGTCGGCAGCGTCTCCGAGGAGCTGCTGGTCGCCGACGACGTCGTCTACGCCCTGCTCGTCCTCGGGGTCGGCCTGGTGGCAGGTGGGGCGGCGTGGTTCCTGCGCCGCCGGCGCGGTGTCGCCACGCTGCTCGCCCTCGCGCTGGGCAGCGCGCTCACCGCCGTCGTCGCCTGGCTGGTGGGGGAGCTGCTGGGGGCCGGTCCCTCGGAGGCCGAGCTCGCCGACGTCGGGGCCACCGTCACCACGTCGCTGACCCTCGGCTCGTGGCCCGCCATGGCCCTGGCCCCGTTCGGCGCCCTGCTGGCCTACCTGGTCGGCGTCGTCTCGTCGACCGACGACGGGCTCGGCCGTGTCGAGGTCCCGCCCGCAGGCTCATCCCCCGCGCGCGAGGGGTGAGAGGCGCAGGGCTCCTCCTCAGTTGACCGTCATGGGCGCGGCGAACTGCTGCAGTGGAACCGGCACCGCGCCGATCGCCTGCAGCAGGGTCAGCTCGCGACGCAGGATCCGGGCCTCCAGGGCCAGCCGCCGCCGGGTGGCCGACTCCGCGAGCAGCGACTGGCGGTCCTCGGTCGTCAGCAACGCCGCAGACGCGACCAGGTAGGACAGCGCCGTCGGGTCGTCGCTGACCGCGTCGAGCAGGACGGCGGTCTCCGCGTCGACCGACGGCTCGCCGTCGTCGCTGCCCAGGCCGGACACCTCGGCCACGTAGTGCACGAACAGGTCGCGGACGCCGTCGGTGAGCAGCGCCATCGACCCGCGGGCCACCGACGCGACGACCTCGTCGAGGCCCTCGTCGCAGGGCGGCGCCGACTCGGCCGTCCCCGGGACGACCAGCCCGTCGGTGTCGCCGGCGGCCTCCTCGGCCGCCTCCTCGTCGGCGAGCCACTCGACCTCGCCCTGCAGGTACGGCGGGTCGTCGGCGACCACCACGTCGTGCAGCCGGAACCGCTGGCCGCCGACGGTGACGATCCGGAAGCCGCCGTCGGACTGCGGGCGGACGGCGTGGACGCGCGCGGTGCACCCGACGTCGTACAGCGCCTCGGCGGGGGCCACCCGCTCGACCTCCCAGCCCTGCCGGATGGCGACGACGCCGAAGAACCGCCGGTCCTCGGCCTCGGGCCGGGCGAGCAGGTCGCGCATCAGCCGCCGGTAGCGGGGCTCGAAGATCTGCAGCGGGAGCACGATGCCGGGGAACAGGGGCGTCCCGAGCGGGAACAGCGGGATGAGCTCACGCATCAGCCCACCGTACGGGCGCGGGGCAGGCGCATGCGGCCGCTGGCTACCCTGGAACCTCCGAACGACGCCGTGACCCTCCCTCCCACCACCCCGTGTCCCTCCCTCCCACCACCCCGGAGGCAACCCCCGTGCTCGCCCGCATCGACCTGCGCGGATCCGCTCTGCCGGGGCGCCGTGACCTCGCCGGGTTGCTGCCCCGCGCGGCGACGGACATCGACTCGGTGCTGGCCACCGTCCGCCCGCTGTGCGAGGACGTGCGCATCCGGGGCGCCCAGGCCGTCCGCGAGATCACCGCGCGCCTCGACGGCGTGGACAACGAGGACTTCGCCGTCCCGCGGGAGGCCCTCGACCGGGCGCTGGCCGAGTGCGACCCGACGCTGCGCGCGGCGCTCGAGGAGGCCATCACCCGGGTGCGGAAGGTGCACGCCGACCAGCGGCGCACCGACGTCACCACCGAGGTGGTCCCCGGGGGCACGGTCACCGAGCGCTGGGTGCCGGTGCGCCGCGTCGGCCTCTACGTGCCCGGCGGCCTGGCCCCGCTGCTGTCCAGCGTGGTCATGAACGTGGTCCCCGCGCAGATCGCCGGCGTCGAGTCGATCGCCGTCGCCTCCCCGCCGCAGCGCGACCACGGCGGGCTGCCCGACCCCGGCGTGCTCGCCGCCTGCGCCCTGCTCGGCATCACCGAGGTCTACGCCGTCGGCGGCGCCCAGGCCGTCGCGGTGTTCGGCTACGGCGCGGGGTCCTGCGAGCCGGTGGACATGGTCACCGGCCCCGGCAACGTCTACGTCACCGCGGCCAAGCGGCTGCTGCGCGGACTGATCGGGATCGACTCCGAGGCCGGCCCCACCGAGGTCGCCATCCTCGCCGACGAGACCGCCGACCCCGCGCACGTCGCCGCCGACCTGATCAGCCAGGCCGAGCACGACCCGCTGGCCGGCGCGGTGCTCGTGACCCCGAGCGAGGAGCTGGCCGAGGCCGTCCTCGCGCTGGTGCCGGGCCAGGTCGCCGCCACCAAGCACTCCGACCGGATCACCACGGCGCTGGACGGCACGCAGTCCGGCATCGTCCTGGTCGACGACCTCGACGCGGGCATCGAGGTGGTCGACGCCTACGCCGCCGAGCACCTGGAGATCCAGACCCGGGACGCGCGCGAGGTCGCCGCCCGCGTGCGCAACGCCGGGGCGATCTTCGTCGGCGCGTGGTCGCCGGTGTCGCTGGGGGACTACTGCGCCGGGTCCAACCACGTGCTCCCGACCGGCGGATGCGCGCGCTTCTCCAGCGGCCTGTCGGTGCAGTCCTTCCTGCGCGGCATCCACGTCGTCGAGTACGACCAGCAGGCCCTCGCCGGGGTGGCCGGTCACATCGACGCGCTCGCCGGCGCCGAGGACCTGCCGGCCCACGCCGCCGCGGTCAGGATCCGGCAGACCCGGTGAGCGGCACGGAGGAGCTCCCGCTGCGGCCGGAGCTGCGGGGCCGCTCGCCCTACGGCGCCCCGCAGGTGCCGGCCCGGTACCGGCTCAACACCAACGAGAACCCGCACCCGCTGCCGGCCGAGCTGCTGGCCGACCTCGGCGCCGCGCTGGGCGCGGCGGCGCTGGAGCTCAACCGGTACCCCGACCGGGACGCCCGCGCGCTGCGCGCCGACCTGGCCGCGTACCTGACCCGGACCAGCGGTGAGCCGATCGCCCCGGAGCAGGTGTGGGCGGCCAACGGCTCCAACGAGGTGCTCCAGCAGATCCTGCAGGCCTTCGGCGGTGCCGGGCGGACGGCGCTGGGATTCACGCCGTCGTACTCGATGCACCCGATCATCTCGGCCGGCACCGGCACGGCCTGGGTCGACGGGCACCGCCGGGACGACTTCACCATCGACGCCGCGGCCGCCGCCGCGCAGGTGCGCGAGGTCGCTCCCGACGTCGTCTTCGTGACGAGCCCGAACAACCCGACCGGCACCGCGGTCGCCCTCGAGACGATCGCCGAGCTGTACGACGCGACGACCGGGGTCGTCGTCGTCGACGAGGCCTACGCCGAGTTCGCCCGCACCGGCACGCCCTCGGCGCTCACCCTGCTGCCCGGTCGTCCCCGGCTGATCGTCAGCCGCACGATGAGCAAGGCGTTCGGCATGGCCGGGCTGCGGCTGGGCTACCTCGCCGCCGCCCCGGAGGTCGTCGACGCGCTCCAGCTGGTCCGGCTGCCCTACCACCTGAGCTCGCTCACCCAGGCCGCCGCGCGCACCGCGCTGGCGCACACCGACGCGCTGCTCGCCGCCGTCGACGCGGTGAAGGCCCAACGCGACCGGATCGTGGCCGCGCTGCCCACGATGGGCCTGACCAGCGTGCCCAGCGACGCCAACTTCGTGCTCTTCGGCCACTTCGCCGACGCCCCGAAGGCCTGGCAGGCGCTGCTCGACCGCGGGGTCCTGGTCCGCGACGTCGGACTGCCCGGCTGGCTGCGGGTGACGGCGGGGACCGCGGAGGACACCGATGCGTTCCTCACCGCGCTGGGTGAGATCGCGCCGGACCAGCGCACGACTCTGGGAGACTGACCGCATGACCCGCACCGCACGTGTCGAGCGACAGACCAACGAGACCAAGCTCGTGGTCGAGCTCGACCTCGACGGCACCGGCACCAGCTCGATCAGCACGGGCGTGGGCTTCTACGACCACATGCTGACGGCGCTGTCGAAGCACAGCGGCATCGACCTGACCGTCCAGGCCGACGGCGACCTGCACATCGACGCCCACCACACCGTCGAGGACGTCGCGATCGCGCTGGGCCAGGCCTTCGCGCAGGCGCTCGGCGACAAGCGCGGCATCACCCGCTACGGCGACGCGACCATCCCGATGGACGAGGTGCTCGCCCAGGCGGCGGTCGACCTGTCCGGCCGGCCGTACTTCGTGCACGCCGAGCCCGAGAACATGACGCCGATGATCGGGCCGGACTACCCGACCAGCCTGACCAAGCACGTGCTGGAGTCGTTCGCGTTCAACGCGCGGATCAGCCTGCACGTGCGGGTGCTCTACGCCGGCCGCGACGCCCACCACATCGTCGAGGGCCAGTTCAAGGCACTGGCCCGGGCGCTGCGCCAGGCGGTCGCGATCGACCCGCGGGTCACCGACGTGCCCTCCACCAAGGGCGCCCTGTAACCCGTGACCTCGGCCCTGGTGCTGCTGCTGGTCGGCGGCTTCCTGCTCGGCGGCGCGTGGAGCGTCTGGCGCACCGACGAGGACAACCCGGAGCGCGGCGGCCCGCAGGTGGCGATGGCCGTCGTCCTGCTGCTGGCCGCGCTGATCGCCACCGCGGCCGGCCTCCTGCGGTTCTGACCCACCCGTGGACGGCGAGGAGCGCTTCCTCGACATCGTGACCGCCGACCCGACGGTCGCGGCCGTGCTGGACCGCGCGCCCCAGCGCGGCGTCACCGACTGTTGAAGGACCCCTGCCCCCCACCGCTCGCACGCTCGCGGCCGTCCCGGCGCCGCCCTTCCGCAACTGCCGCGAGGCCATCGCCTCGTTCGCCGCGGTCTGCTGCGCCTACGGCGTGACCCTCGACGCGGGCGGGCGGCCGCGGGGGTACGCGCCCTTCGGCTACGACGACCCTCGTCGGGCTGGTCGTCCGGCCCAACCCGCGGCTGGCGCCCCGGCACGTCTACGAGAGCGAGGCCGCCCGGTGGCGGCGGGAGTGGCCCGAGCTCACCGTCCTGCCGTGGGACGGGAACAACAGCGGGGCCGATCTCGCTGGTCGGTAGCGTGGCAGGCGTGAAGAAGGTGACCATCCTCGACTACGGCTCGGGCAACCTCCGCTCGGCGGAGCGGGCGCTCGAGCGGGTCGGCGCCGACGTCACCGTGACCTCCGACGCCCAGGCCGCGCTCGACGCCGACGGGCTCGTGGTTCCGGGCGTCGGTGCCTTCGCCGCCTGCATGGCGGGTCTCCGGGCCGTCGACGGGCCGCGGATCATCGGCCGCCGGCTGGCCGGCGGGCGACCGGTCCTCGGCATCTGCGTCGGCATGCAGATCCTCTTCGACCGCGGCGTCGAGCACGGGCGGGACGCCGAGGGCTGCGGCGAGTGGCCCGGCGTCGTCGAGCAGCTCGAGGCGCCCGTCCTGCCGCACATGGGCTGGAACACCGTCACGGCGCCGACGGACACGGTCCTCTTCGACGGCCTCGCCGACGAGCGCTTCTACTTCGTGCACTCCTACGGGGTGCGGAAGTTCCCGCTCGCCGACGGCGCGCCCTCGCCGCTGGCCGCACCCAAGGTCACCTGGGCCGAGCACGGCGACCGGTTCGTCGCCGGGGTCGAGAACGGCGCCCTGTCGGCCACCCAGTTCCACCCGGAGAAGAGCGGTGACGCCGGCGCGCAGCTGCTCACCAACTGGCTGCGGACACTCGACTGACCTGACCCGGCACGCCGCTGCGGCCACCTAGGGTGACCGCGTGCCAGCGTCCCGGTCACGAAGCGCCGCTCCGCCGCGGCCCCGTCGGCTCGCCGGCCTGGTCGTCCTCGCCCTGCTGCTCGGCCTGACCGGCTGGAGCCTGGCGAGCCTGCAGCCGCCGGACCCCGCCCCCGCCGACGCGCCGGCCACGCAGTTCAGCGCCGGCCGTGCCTACGCGCACGTGGAGCGCCTGGCCTCCGGCATCCACGTCACGGGCGGTGACGCCACCGACGGGGTCGTGGACGGCCTGGCCGCCGAGTTGAGCCGCATGGGCCTGGACACGCGGGTGCAGAACGCGGTGGGGGCGGTCGAGACGGCGTCCGGCGAGACCCGGATGGCCCGCGTGCGCAACGTCGTCGGCTTCCTGCCGGGCACCGACCCGACCGGCCGGCTGTTCCTCACCGCGCACCACGACTCCGTGGAGACCGGGCCCGGTGCCGCCGACGACGCCGCCGGCGTGGCCGCGGTCCTGGAGTCGGTGCGGGCGCTGACGGCCGGCCCGGCGCTGCGCAACGACGTCGTCGTCGTCCTGACCGACGCCGAGGAGGCGTGCTCGTGCGGCGCCGAGGCGTTCGCGGGCTCGCACCCGCTGGCGTCCGGCGGGGGAGTGGTCCTCAACCTGGAGGCGCGCGGCACCGGTGGCCCGCCGATCATGTTCGAGACGTCGCCCGGCAACGCGGGGCTGGCCGAGGCCTACGCCACCGCGGTCCCGCACCCGGTGGCGACCAGCTTCGCCGTCGAGGTCTACCGCGCGCTGCCGAACTTCACCGACTTCAGCGTCTTCCTCGCCGACGGCGACTTCACCGGCCTGAACACCGCCTTCATCGACGGTGCCGCGGGCTACCACACCCCGCAGGACGTGCCCGAGCGGCTGGACCGGTCGTCGCTGCAGGCGATGGGCGACAACGCCTTGGCCACCGCGCGGGCCCTCGGGGGCCGGGACCTGACCGCGCTCGCCGAGCCCGCGGAGTCCGACGCCACGTACTTCCCGGTGGCCGGGGAGCTGGTCCGCTACCCCGGGAGCCTGGTCTGGCCGGTCGCGGCGGCGGCCCTCGCCGCGGTCGGGCTGCTGGTCCTGGTCGCCGCGCGCCGGGAGGCGAGCCCGGTCCGCCGCACCGTCGCCGGGGCCCTGCTGGCGCTGCTGCCCCTGGTGCTCGCGCCGCTGACGGCGATCGGGTTCTGGTGGCTGCTGGGCACGATCCGGCCCGGCTACGTGCAGATGCTCGACCCGTGGCGGCTGGGGTGGTTCCGGGTGGCGCTGGTCGCGCTCGTCGCCGCCGTGGTGCTGAGCTGGTACGCGCTGCTCCGCCGCCGGGTGGGCGCCACCCCGCTGGCCCTGGGCGGACTGGTCTGGCTCGCCGTGGTGGGTGCCGTGCTGGCCGCCGTCGCGCCCGGCGGGTCGTACCTCGCCGCGTGGCCCGCGCTCGCCGGCGCCCTCGCCGGGCTGCTGGCGGTGGTCGCCCCGGCGCCTGCGGTCCGCGTCCTCGCCGCGCTGCTCGCGGGCGCCGCCGCCGTGGTCGTGCTCGCGCCGACGGTCGCCCTGTTCCTGCCGGCCCTGGGGCTCAGCGCCGCCGCCGCTCCGTCGGCCGTGGCCGCGTTGCTGCTGCTCGCCCTGCTGCCGGCCCTCGAGCTGCTCTTCGGGGAGCCCGAGGGCCGGCGCCCGGGGGCGCTCGTCCCGGGGACGGCGTTCGTGCTCGCCGTGGCCTGCACGGCCGTCGGGCTGTCCGTCGACCGCTTCGACAGCGACCACCCGGTGCCCAGCCGCCTGGCGTACGTGCTCGACCACGACGCCGGCCGGGCGACGTGGGTGAGCACCGAGACCTCACCCGGCGACTACACGCGCGGCTACGTCGGCACGCGGTTCGCGCTGCCTGCCGACTACCCGTTCCTCGCCGGCGAGGTGTGGTCGGGCCGCGCCGAGGCCGCCGCCCTCGCCCCGGCGGAGGTCGAGACGGTGACCGACACGGTGCTCGGCGACCGCCGGGAGCTCACCGTCCGGATCACCCCGCGGCGGGACGACGTCCGCATGCTCGTCCTCGACCTGCGGGTCGACGGCGGCACGGTCGCGGGCGCCCGGATCGCCGGCCGCGCCGTACCGGACGGGGAGCTGGGCGGCGACCGGGCGTGGATCGTCTTCCACGCGCCGCCCGCGGACGGGCTCCGGGCGTCGTTCAGCGTCCAGGGTGACGGCGCGGTCGACCTGCGGGTGGTGGAGACCAGCGACGGGCTCACCGGGCTGCCCGGTCACCAGCCGCGCCCCGACGGCGTCGACGCCGCCGGCTCGCACAGCGCCGACGTCGTCATGGTCGCGGCCACCACGACCCTGGGGTGATCCTCAGCTCCGCAGGTAGGACGCCCCGTTCACGTCGACGATCGTCCCGGTCGAGAACCGCGCCTCCGGCGAGGCGAGCCACAGCACGGCCGAGGCGACCTCCTCCGGCCGGGCGACCCGGCCGAACGGCGACTGGGCGCGGACCGCGTCGCCGCCCGGCCCGTCGAGCACCTCGCGGGCCATCTCCGTCTGCACGAAGCCCGGCGCGACGCAGGTGACCGAGATGCCCTGGGGAGCCAGCGCCAGCGCCATCGACTGGGCGAAGGCGTTCAGCCCGGCCTTCGACGCGCCGTAGGCGGGGTTGCCCGGCTCGCCCCGGAACGCGCCCCGGCTCGACACGTTGACGACCGCGCCACCCCCGGCGGCGACCAGGTGCGGGACCGCGCGGAAGGTGGCGTTCGCCGCCCCGACCAGGTTGACCGCCAGCGTGTGCGACCAGGCGGCCTGCCACGCGTCGTAGGAGGTGGTCAGCGGTGGGTGCGCGGTGAAGACGCCGGCGTTGTTGACCAGCACGTCGAGCCGGCCGAGCTGCCCGGCGGCGCCGTCGACCATCGCGCCGACGGCGTCCGGGTCGGTCATGTCCGCCTGCACCAGCACGTGCCCCTGGCCGGGCAGCTCGGCGAGCACCCGCTCGGCACGGTCGCGCGAGCTGCCCCAGTGCACGGCCACCCGGTCGCCCCGCTCGGCGAAGGCGCGCGCGATCGCCCGCCCGATACCGCGCGAGCCGCCGGTCACCAGCACGCCACGACCCTCACCACCGGCCACGGTGGACCACCTCCTCGACGGGGCGCCGGCCACGGCGCAGGGACGGGGACCGACGGTCGTCGTCCCCGGGGTAGCCGACCGACACGCAGCCGACCGGGCGGTACTGCCCGGGGACGCCGAAGGCCTCGCGGAAGGCGGAGACGCGCTCGGGCGGGACGCCGAAGAAGCAGGCACCGAGCCCCTCGTCGACGGCGGTGAGCAGCATCAGCAGCGAGGCCATCCCCGCGTCCACGTCCCAGTAGGGCACCGGCCAGCGAGCCTCGTCCCGGTCGGCCCAGCCCTTGTCGGGCTCGGCGTACCGGTCGAGGTAGGCGTCCTTGTTCGACATCGGGACCACCAGCAGCGGCGCCCGGCGCATCCGGGTCAGCCACCCGTCGGGGGCGCCGCCATCGGTGGTCGCCGCCCAGAAGCGGTCCCGTTCCTCGGGTGTCTCCAGGAGCAGGAAGGCCCATCCCTGGCTGAACCCCGCCGACGGCGCCCGGATCGCGTGCTCCAGCAGCCGCTCCCGGACCTCGGGCGGGACGGGCCGGTCGGGGTCGTAGTCCCGCACCATGCGGCGGCGGCGGACCACGTCTGCGAACTCCACGCCCGACAGCCTGCCGCAGGCGTCCGGCGGCCCCGCTCCTAGGCTGTTCGCCGTGCCGAAGCTGCAGCTGCTCCCCGCCGTCGACGTCGCCGACGGCCAGGCCGTTCGTCTCGTGCAGGGAGAGGCGGGCAGCGAGACCTCCTACGGCGACCCCCTCGAGGCCGCGCTGCAGTGGCAGCGCGACGGCGCCGAGTGGGTGCACCTCGTCGACCTCGACGCCGCGTTCGGCCGGGGCTCCAACCGGGAGCTGCTCGCGCGGGTGGTCGGGGAGCTCGACGTCGACGTGGAGCTGTCCGGCGGCATCCGGGACGACGAGTCGCTGGCCGCCGCCCTGGCCACGGGCTGCCGGCGGGTCAACCTGGGCACCGCGGCGCTGGAGTCGCCGGAGTGGTGCGCCCGCGCGATCGCCGAGCACGGCGACCGCATCGCCGTCGGGCTCGACGTGCGCGGCACGCGGCTCGCCGCCCGCGGCTGGACGCGTGAGGGTGGCGAGCTCTACGAGACGCTGGCCCGGCTCGACGCCGAGGGCTGCGCGAGGTACGTGGTCACCGACATCACCAAGGACGGGACGCTGCGCGGGCCCAACCTCGACCTCCTGCGCGAGGTCTGCGCCGCCACCGACCGGCCGGTCGTGGCCTCGGGCGGGGTGAGCTCGCTCGACGACATCCGTGCGCTCGCCGGGCTGACCGCCGTGGGCGTCGAGGGCGCCATCGTGGGCAAGGCGCTGTACGCGGGTGCGTTCACGCTGCCCGAGGCGCTGCGGGTGACCGAGGAGCTGGCATGACGGTCCTCAACCTCGGGTCGGCCAACCCCTGGGAGCCGGTGGTCGGCTACAGCCGCATCGTCGTGCGCGGCGACACCGCCTGGGTGAGCGGGACGACCGCCATGGTCGACGGCGCGGTCGCCCACCCCGGGGACGCCGCCGGGCAGACCCGGGAGGTGCTGGCCACCATCGAGCGCTCGCTGGAGCGGGCCGGCTTCACCCTCGCCGACGTCGTCCGCACCCGGATGTACGTCACCGACATCTCCCGGTGGGAGGAGGTCGGCCGCGTGCACGGGGAGTTCTTCCGCGACATCCGGCCGGCCTCGACCATGGTGGAGGTCTCGGCGCTCATCGACCCGGGCCTGCTGGTCGAGATCGAGGCCGACGCGGTGCGCGAGGGCGCGGCATGAGCACCGAGGGCGGCGCAGCCGGGAAGGGTGGCCTGGCGGTCCGGGTGATCCCGTGCCTGGACGTGGACGCCGGGCGGGTGGTGAAGGGCGTGAACTTCGTCGACCTGCGCGACGCCGGTGACCCGGTGGAGATGGCCCGGGTCTACGACGCCGAGGGCGCCGACGAGCTCACCTTCCTCGACATCACCGCCAGCTCGGGCGACCGCGCCACCACGTACGACGTGGTGAGCCGGACGGCGGAGAGCGTGTTCATCCCGCTGACCGTCGGCGGCGGCGTGCGCAGCGCCGAGGACGTCGACCGGCTGCTGCGCGCGGGCGCGGACAAGGTGGCGGTGAACACCGCCGCCGTGGCCCGGCCGGAGCTGATCGCCGAGATCGCCGACCGGTTCGGCAACCAGGTGCTGGTGCTCTCGCTCGACGCCCGCCGCGTGCAGGACGGCGCGGAGACGGAGTCCGGGTTCGAGATCACCACCCACGGTGGCCGCCGGGGGACCGGTCAGGACGCCGTCGAGTGGTGCATCCGCGCCGCGGAGCTGGGAGCGGGGGAGATCCTGCTCAACTCCATGGACGCCGACGGCACGCGGGCGGGCTTCGACACGGAGCTGATCCGCCAGGTCCGGCGCGAGGTGAGCGTGCCGCTGATCGCCAGCGGGGGAGCGGGCGCCGCCGAGCACTTCCCGCCCGCGGTCGAGGCCGGCGCCGACGCCGTGCTGGCGGCCAGCGTCTTCCACTTCGGCGTCCTGCGGATCGGCGACGTCAAGGACGCCCTGGCGCGCGCCGGGGTGCCCGTCCGGCACGAGGCCGACACCCCGCTGCCCTGAGTCGCTAGGGGCGTGCCTCCGCCCACCCGAGCCGGGGCAGCGCCGCGCTGGTGAACAGCACGAAGAGCGAGAGACCCGCCTGCACCCACGTCCACCAGCCGACAGGCGTGTGGCCGGCGAGCGGGCAGACCATCGTCATGACCGCCATCCCGATGCCCGCGGCCATGCCGAGCCGGGCCGCGTGCCGGCTGCCGCGCCAGAGGGCGACCACGGCCACGACGATCGCGCCGAAGGCGGCCAGCTCGATCGGCAGCTGCCACAGCGGGTAGTGCACGTCGCCCGACGGCAGCGGCTCGACCAGCGGGCAGGCCAGCCACGCGACGGCGAAGACGACGGCCAGGCCGTGCCGCGCGCCGGCGGACCCGGCCACCGGGCGCGGGGCCGGAGCCGGCACCCGGAACGGCACGCGCGCCGCGGGTCGCCGTGTCGGCTGCTCGGTCTGCTCGAGGGACATGCGGGCACCGTAGGGCGCGAGCTTCCCCGGGGCACGCACATCCACCCCGAGTCCGGGGGTGCGGCCGGGCGGCTGCCCCGTGCCGGCCGGGCGTCCGGCCCTGGGCAGCCTCTCCACCACGAGGTCGTGGGAGTTGCGCACCAGCTCGTCGACGGGTTCCCGGGTCACCACCGCTCAGGTGACGGTCACCCGGGCGACGTCGCGGCGGCCCGACGCCCAGAGCAGCAGCTCCAGCGGCTCTCCCGAGACCGTCCGACCGCCCGTGCCGTAGCGCTTCTCGGCGCCGGGGACGTCGGTGCGCCGCAGCACCAGGCCGCGCCGGCCCGCGGCGGCCCGGCCGAACAGGGCGACCGAGCCCCACAGGGCGTCCTGCGCGTCGGCGGGCAGCTCCCTCGGCGCCCAGCCGGGCTGCGCGCGGCGGACGTCCTCGTGGTGGATCGCCAGCTCGGTCGTGTTGAAGGCCCGGGCCAGCGGGGGCAGCGCCAGGGGTGACCAGGCCGGTGCCCCGGCCCGGAACATCCCGACCACGTCGGCGAAGGGTCTCGCGGCACGCAGCCGGTCCTCCAGCCGGTGCGACCAGGACGTGAGCGGGTTGCCGCCTCCGAGCACCACCTCGGCACCGAACCCGGGCATGGCGTCCGGCCGGCGTTCCCGGACCACGAGGTGCGCGGCGAGATGGGCCGTCGTCCACCCGGCGCAGCAGGTCGGGGCGTCCGGACCCAGCTCGGTGAACAGGTCGGCCAGCGCCGCCCGTTCGCTGTCGACGAAACGGGAAGACGGGGCCATCGCCGCAGGTTACCGAGATGATCCTGACCCGGCCCCTCGATGCGGTTAGCCGCTCTAAGGACCGCGTAGGATCCGAAGCCCCCGACCCCGAGGAGACCCGTGGCCAGCCGCCGAGACGCCGTCGTCCGGCGCGGTCTCCGCCACATCGGCCGGTCCATCGTCGAGCAGCCGGGGATGTTCACCCTCGCCGTCCTCGCCAGCAGCCTGTACGGCGCGATGACCGTGGCCAGCGCCTGGGTGATCGGCGAGGTCACCGACCGGGTGCTGCTGCCCTCGTTCGACGACGGCGTCACCACCGCCGCCGCGCTCGCCCTGGCCTCCCTGGCGATCGTCGGGGTGGCCCTCCTGAAGATCGTCGGGATCCTGGGCCGCCGGCTGTTCGCCGGGATCATGAGCTACCGGCTGCAGGCGGACTACCGCCGCCGCGTCACCCGGCAGTACCTGCGGCTGCCGCTGTCCTGGCACCGGCGCCACCCGACCGGGCAGCTGCTGTCCAACGCCAACTCCGACGTGGAGGCCGCCTGGTTCTTCGTCGCGCCGCTGCCCTTCGCCGTCGGCGCGGTGGTCATGATCGTGATCACCGTCGTCGCGCTGGTGCTCACCGACCCGCTGATCGCGCTGGTCGGGCTGATCGTCTTCCCGCTCGTGTTCGCCGCCAACGCGATCTACTCGCAGGTGATGTCGCCGCGGATGCAGCGGGCCCAGCAGCTGCGCGCCGAGGTCAGCGAGATCGCCCACGAGAGCTTCGACGCCGCCCTGGTGGTGAAGACGCTGGGCCGGGAGACCGCCGAGACCGAGCGCTTCGCCGCGCGCGCCGACGAGCTGCGCGACGGGCTGGTCGCCGTCGGCCGGGTGCGCGGCCTGTTCGACCCCCTGATGGAGGCGCTGCCGAACCTGGGCACCCTCGCCGTCCTGCTGATCGGCGCCCGCCAGGTGGCCGAGGGCAGCACCGACGCCGGCAGCCTGGTCTCCATCGCCTACCTGTTCACCCTGCTCGCGCTGCCCATCCGCGCCATCGGCTGGGTGCTCGCCGACCTGCCGCGCGCCCTCGCCGGCTTCGACCGGGTCACCCCGGTGCTGGAGGCGACGGGGGAGACCCCGTACGGACCGGAGACCGCGCCGGCCACGACCGGCGGCGCGACCGTGGCCCTGCGGGGCGTCGACTTCGCCTTCGCCGACGCCGCGGAGCCGACCCTGCGCGGCGTCACCTTCGACGTCGCGGCGGGCACGACGGTCGCCGTCGTCGGGCCCACCGGCTCGGGGAAGTCGACGCTCGCCGGGCTGCTGGTGCGGCTGGTCGACCCGGCCGACGGCACGGTCCTCCTCGACGGCGTCGACGTGCGCCGGCTGCGCGAGGGCGAGGTCAGCGACCGGGCCGCGTTCGTCGCCCAGGGGACCTTCCTCTTCGACGACACCGTGCGCGGCAACGTCACCCTGGGCGCCGACCTGGACGACGACGACGTGTGGGCGGCGCTGCGCGTCGCCGCCGTGGACGACGTCGTGGCCGCCCTGCCCGAGGGGCTCGACACCCGGGTGGGGGAGCGCGGCGCCACGCTGTCCGGTGGGCAGCGGCAGCGGCTGGCGCTGGCGCGCGCGGTCGTCCGCCGGCCGCGCCTGCTCGTCCTGGACGACGCCACGAGCGCAGTCGATCCGGCGGTGGAGGCGCGCATCCTCGACGCCCTGCGCACCACCGACGAGCCCGCGACGGTCGTGGTCGTCGCCTACCGGCAGGCCACCATCTCGCTGGCCGACGAGGTGGTGTGGCTGGAGAACGGGCAGGTCGTCGACCGCGGCACCCACGAGGAGCTGCTCGAGCGGGTGCCCGGGTACGCCGCCCTGGTCCGCGCCTACTCGCAGACGGAGGTGCCGGCGTGACCGCCCTGGCGAGCGGGGAGCGGCGCGAGGGCGCGCTCACCACGTTGCGTCGTGGGCTGCGGATGATGCCGGAGTTCCGGCGGGGGCTGCCCGCCACCTTCGCGCTGGCGCTGGTCGCGACCGCGGGCCGGGTGGTCGTGCCGATCGCCGTCCAGCAGGTCATCGACCGCGGCCTGGCCGCCTCCGGCGGGCCGGACCTCGACCTGGTCACCTGGCTGGTCGTCGTCTGCGCCGTCGTCGTGGTCATCACGGCCGTCGCCGTCTACCGGATGAACGTGCGGCTGTTCCGCACCACCGAGACGGCGCTGGCCGGACTCCGGGTCCGGGCGTTCCGGCACGTGCACGACCTCTCGGTCCTCCACCAGCAGACCGAGCGCCGGGGCTCCCTGGTCTCCCGCGTCACCAGCGACGTCGACCAGCTCTCCACCTTCATGCAGTGGGGCGGTGTGGTGGGCCTGGTCAGCTTGGGCCAGCTCGTCGTCGCCACCGTGGTCATGGCCGTGTACTCGTGGCAGCTCACGCTGCTGGTCCTCGTCTGCTTCGTGCCGCTCGGGTTCGCGGTGCGCTGGTTCGCCCAGCGGCTGGCGACGGCGTACGGCGTCGTCCGGGAGCGGGTCGGCGACGTGCTGGGGGCGGTCGCCGAGTCCGTCGTCGGGGCGTCGACGGTGCGCGCCTACGGCATCGGCCACCGGACGGCGGCCCGCCTCGACACCGCGATCGACCGCCACTACCGCGCCCAGGTCGACGCCCAGAAGGTGACGGCGGCGGTGTTCGTCAGCGGCGAGTTCGTGGCCGCGCTGGCCAACGCCGCCGTGGTCGTCGTCGGTGTCCTGCTCGGTCTGGCCGGGGAGATCACCGCGGGCACGCTGGTGGCCTTCCTCTTCCTCGTCACCCTGTTCGTCGCCCCGGTGCAGACCGCCAGCGAGGTGCTCAACGAGGCGCAGAACGCCGTCGCCGGGTTCCGCCGGGTGCTCGACGTCATCGACACCGAGCCCGACGTCCGCGACCCCGCCGTCGCCGACCCCGCGCACGTGCGGTCCCTGCCCGACGGTCCGCTCGGCGTCCGCTTCGAGCACGTGACCTTCCGGTACTCCCCGGACGCCCGTCCGGCGCTGCGGGGCGTCGACCTGACGATCCGGCCGCGGCAGCGGGTGGCGATCGTCGGGGAGACCGGCTCGGGCAAGACCACGTTCGCGAAGCTGGTCACCCGCCTGATGGACCCGGTCGACGGCCGGGTGCTGCTCGGGTCCGATGCCGCGGGCTGGGTGCCGCTGGACGAGGTGGCGTTCGCCTCCCTGCGGGCGCGGGTGGTCATGGTCCCGCAGGACGGGTTCCTGTTCGACGCCACGGTGGCCGACAACGTCCGCTACGGCCGGCCCGGCATGACCGACGCGCAGGTGGCAGCCGCCTTCGAGGAGCTCGAGCTGGGCGCCTGGCTCGACGGCCTGCCGGGGGGCGTCGCCACCCCGGTCGGCCAGCGCGGCGAGTCGCTGTCGTCGGGGGAGCGTCAGCTGGTCGCCGTCGCCCGGGCGTACGTGGCCGACCCCGATCTCCTGGTCCTCGACGAGGCGACCAGCGCCGTCGACCCGGCCACCGAGCAGCGGCTGACCCGCGCCCTGGACCGGCTGACCGACGGCCGGACGACGCTCACCATCGCCCACCGGCTCTCCACGGCCGAGCGGGCCGACGAGGTGCTCGTCGTCGACGCGGGCCGCGTCGTGCAGCGCGGCACGCACGCCGAGCTGGTCGGCGCCGAGGGCCCCTACGCCCGGCTGCACGCCTCGTGGCGGCGAGCCTCCGCCGGGACCTCGGTGCCGAGGGCCTGAGGCCCTACGCTGCCGGGCGTGCACCCCGTCCCCGCACCCGTCAGCCCGACGCCGCCGGCCCCGGCGATCGCCGCGGCCGTCCTCGGCCTGCTGAGCGCCTTCGTCCCGGCGGTGTTCGCCCTCGCCGCCTTCGCCTTCTCCGGCGGCGCCCTGCAGGGAACCGACTGGCTGCTCCTCGTCGTGCCGCTGGTGCTCGTGGTCGCCCTGCTCGTCGGGGCGGTGCTCCTGCTGACCGGCCGCTCGTGGCTGGCGCTGGCGCTCCCGGCCGGGGTGTCCGCGGCGTTCCTGCTGTACGGCTACGCCTCGGGGGGCTGGGGGAGCGGCGGCTTCGGCGTGCTGCCCCTGGTGATCCCCGCGGCCACGACCGCGCTGGCCGTCATGCCGCGGGTGCGTCGCTGGGTCGCCGGGCGCCGGGCGGCCCGCTCCCGGGCGTGACCGCCCGGCCCGGGCCGCCCGCCGTCGTGGTGCTCGCGGCGGTCGGGGCCATGGTGGGGACCCTGCCGGCGGTGCTGGCCGCCCTCGTCGGCCTGGTCGCGCTGCTCTTCGGCGTCAGCGCGGCGGTCGCGGTGCCGTTCTCGGACGGATGGTCGGCCACGGACGCCGCCGCCGCGGGGGCGGCCCTGCTCCGCCACCTGCAGCTGAGCCTGCTGGCCATGGGTTCGCCGGTCCTGCTGTTCCTGGGCGCGGTGGATCTCCTCGCCGGCCGGAACCGGCTGCTGCTGGTCCTGACCTGCCTGCCGGTCACCGCGTTCGCCGTCCGGCGGCTCGTCGACGAGCCGCTCCTGGCCGGTCACGGCGCGACGTGGCTGCTGGCGGTGCTGGCGGGTCCGGCGCTGGCGCCGCTGCTGGCGCTGCTGCCGCCGGCGCGGCGCTGGGTGGCGTCGGGACCCCGCTCCGGGTCGCGGCGCCGGCGCGTGCCCGCGTCCTAGGCTGCGGCCGTGCCGTCGTCCGCCTCGCGCAACCGCGCCGCGCCCCGGCGTTCGCCCCGGCCGGCCCCCCGCCCGGTGGTGGCGGCGCCGGCGGAGCGCCCGCTCGTGGTCCCGTTCGCCGCCTTCTTCGGGCTGCTGGTCGCGGCGGAGGACGTCTACCTCGCCTGGCTGATGTGGACGCCCGACATCGGCTGGGACTGGTTCATGGCCGGTCCGCTGCTGGCGGCCGTCCCCGCCGTCGCCGGGGCCGGGCTGGTGTACGCCGGTCGCGCCCGGGGGTGGCTGGTCCTCGCCCTCGCCGCCGCGCTGCCGCTGGCGGGCCTGCTGGCCCTCGCCGCGATCTTCGCCGTGCTGGGCGGTGGGCTGGCCGTGTGGTCGACGCTGCTCATGCTCGTCGGACCGCTGACCTGCCTGGTGCTGGCGGTGCGCCGACCGGTCCGGGAGTGGACGCGGGCGCGTCGCCCACAGGAGGGACGGCGCATCGGCGGCCGGGCCCGCTAGCGTCGCCCCCGTGACGAGCAACCAGAGCGGCCGGGGCGAGGCAGACGCGATCGTGGTGGGGGCCGGGCTCGCCGGCCTGGTGGCCACCGCGGAGCTCGCCGACGCGGGCCGGCGCGTGATCCTGCTGGACCAGGAGCCCGAGGCGTCGCTCGGCGGGCAGGCGTTCTGGAGCTTCGGGGGGCTCTTCCTCGTCGACTCCCCGGAGCAGCGCCGGTTGCGGGTGCGCGACTCCCTGGAGCTCGCCCGCCAGGACTGGTTCGGCACCGCCGGCTTCGACCGCGAGTCCGATCACTGGCCGCGGCAGTGGGCCGAGGCCTACCTGCAGTTCGCCGCGGGGGAGAAGCGGGCCTGGCTCAAGGAGCAGGGCATCGGCTTCTTCCCGATCGTCGGCTGGGCCGAGCGCGGCGGGTACACCGCCACCGGGCACGGCAACTCGGTCCCGCGGTTCCACATCGTGTGGGGCACCGGTCCCGCCATCGTCGAGGCGTTCGCCCGGCGGGTGCGCGCCGCCGTCGAGGCCGGCCGGGTCGAGCTGCGGTTCCGGCACCGGGTCTCCGGGCTCGTCGTCACCGACGGTGCCGTGACCGGCGTCCGGGGCGCGGTGCTCGAGCCCAGCTCCGTGGCCCGCGGCGAGGCCAGCTCGCGCACCGAGGTCGGCGACTTCGAGCTCTCCGCGCAGGCCGTCGTCGTCACGGCCGGGGGGATCGGCGGCAACCACGACCTGGTCCGCGAGAACTGGCCGGCCCGGCTGGGCCCGGCCCCGAAGCGGCTGCTCTCGGGCGTGCCCGCCCACGTCGACGGCCGGATGCTGCAGGCGACCCAGGCCGCCGGCGCCAGCGTCGTCAACGGCGACCGCATGTGGCACTACACCGAGGGCATCGCCAACCACTCGCCGGTCTGGGACAAGCACGGCATCCGGATCCTGCCCGGCCCGTCGTCGCTGTGGCTCGACGCGACCGGGACGCGGCTGCCGGTGCCGCTGTTCCCCGGCTTCGACACCCTGGGGACGCTCGCCCACATCGGGACGACGGGGTACGAGCACACCTGGTTCGTCGCCACCCAGAAGATCGTGGAGAAGGAGTTCGCGCTCTCCGGGTCCGAGCAGAACCCCGACCTCACCGGCAAGGACGTCAAGCTCCTGCTCAACCGGGTGAAGGCCGGCGTCTCCGGCCCGGTGAAGGCCTTCCTCGACCGGGGCGAGGACTTCGTCGTCGCACCGACCCTCCCCGAACTCGTCGCCGGCATGAACCGGATCACCGGCGGGACGCCGGAGCTCGACCTCGCCCGCATCGAGCGGGAGATCGTCGCCCGCGACCGCGAGGTGGGCAACGCGTTCACCAAGGACCTGCAGATCACCGCCATCCGGGGCGCCCGGAACTACCTCGGGGACAAGCTGATCCGCGTCGCCCCGCCGCACCGGCTGCTCGACCCCGAGGCCGGACCGCTGATCGCGGTGCGGCTGAACATCATCACCCGCAAGACCCTCGGCGGGCTGGAGACCGACCTCTCCGGCCGGGTGCTGCGGCCCGGCGGCGAGGTGTTCCCGGGGCTGTACGCGGCGGGCGAGATCGCCGGGTTCGGCGGCGGCGGCGTGCACGGCTACCGTTCGCTGGAGGGCACCTTCCTCGGCGGCTGCCTGTTCTCGGGCCGGGTCGCGGGCCGGGCGGCCGCGGCGGCGCTGTGACGGGCTGGGGCCCGCAGTGGGGCCCGCAGGGGCCGAGCCCGTGGGCCGACCCGGCGACGCCGACCGAGCCGGGGCAGCCCTACGCCGGACCGCCGGCGACCGCGCCGCCGTACGCCGCGCCGCCGTACGCCGCGTCGCCCGCGTACGGGCAGTACCCGGCGCCGTACGGCCATCCGGCGGCGCAGTGGGGCGCCGCGCCGTGGGTCCCGCCCCGACGCCCGCAGCGCCCGGGCCAGCTGGTGACCGCGGCGGTGCTGGCGTTCGCGCAGGCGGGCGTCGTGCTGCTCGTCTCGCTCTACCTGTGGTTCTTCGCCTCCGTCGCCGACGTGCTCGCGGAGAACTCGGGCAGCCTCGCCACGCCGGCCACCCTGGACGCGCTGACCACCGAGGGCACCGTGCTCGCCATCGCCGGACTGGTCTCCGCCGTCGCGCTGGCCGCGGCCGGGATCGGGGCGCTGGGCAGTCGCCGGCCGACCGCCCGGCTGCTGCTGGTCGCCGCCTTCGCCCTCCAGGTGGTCCTGGCGGTCTACTGGGCCGTGCGGCTGCTCGACGAGGCCGGCGGCGCCGGGAGCGACGGCAGCATCGTGGCGATCTGCCTGTTCTTCTCCGGGGCGCCGCTGGTGGGCGCCGGGATGCTGTTCACCGGGCCCGGACGGCAGTGGTTCGGCGGCACCCCACCGGCGTGAGCCCCGGGCACGGCAGACTGGCGGGCATGTCCGCCGTCCCCGCCCAACCCGCGCTCGCCCCCGAGGTCGCCGCGCTCCTGCGCCGCGACCCGGCCGGCCTGGTGGCCGCCGTCGTCCAGCAGCACGACACCGGCGAGGTGCTGATGCTCGCCTGGATGGACGACGAGGCGCTGCACCGCACCCTCACCACGGGACGGGCGACCTACTGGTCGCGCAGCCGGGAGGAGTACTGGGTGAAGGGCGAGACCTCCGGCAACCGGCAGTGGGTACGCGAGGTCCGGGTCGACTGCGACGGCGACGCGCTCCTGGTGCTCGTCGACCAGGAGGGTGCGGCCTGCCACACCGGCGAGCGCAGCTGCTTCTTCCGCACCCTGCCCGCGGTGCCGGGCGAGGCGGCGTGATGTTCGGCGTCACGAGTCCCTCGCCCGAGGAGTTCGCCGCCCGCGCCGGCGACGCCATGGTGCCGGTCACCCGCAAGCTGCTCGCCGACAGCGAGACCGCCGTCGGCATCTACCGCAAGCTGGCCGGCAACCGGCCCGGCACCGTGCTGCTCGAGTCCGCCGAGCAGGGCAAGCGGTGGGCTCGCTACAGCTTCGTCGGCGTCCGCAGCGCCGGCGTGCTCACCGAGCGGGACGGCGTCACCCAGTGGCTCGGCGACGCGCTGCCCGGCCTGACCGACGACCTCCCGGTCGACCCGCTGGCCGCCGTGCACGCCCTCGCCCGCCGGCTGCGCTCGCCGCGCGACCCGGAGCTGCCCCCGCTGACCGGCGGGCTGGTCGGCTACCTCGGCTACGACGTCGTCCGCCGGCTGGAGCGGCTGCCGTCGACCAGCACCGACGACCTCGGCATGCCGGAGCTGGCGATGATGCTGGTCACCGACCTCGCCGTGCTCGACCACACCGACGGCTCGGTGCTGCTGATCGCCAACGCGCTGGCCGGCGGGGCCGGGTACGAGGACGCCGTCGCCCGGCTGGACGCGATGGCGGCCGACCTGACGAAGGCCGCGCCGCCCGGGGTGGCGGTCCTCGACCGCGCCGACGCCCCTCCGGTGACGAGCAACATGGCGCCGGGCGTCTTCGAGGAGGGCGTGGAGCGGGTCCGCGAGCACATCCGGGCCGGGGACGCCTTCCAGGTGGTGCTCGCGCAGCGGTTCGAGCTGGCCACCGACGTCGACGCCCTCGACCTGTACCGGGTCCTGCGGGTGACCAACCCGTCGCCCTACATGTACCTGCTGCGGTTCCAGGGCCGGGAGAGCCCGTTCGACGTCGTCGGCTCGTCGCCCGAGGCGCTCGTGACCGTCACCGGGTCCGCGGCCGTCGTCCACCCGCCGGCCGGCACCCGACCGCGGGGGGCCACTCCGGAGGAGGACGTGCGGCTGGCCGAGAGCCTGCTGGCCGATCCCAAGGAGCGCGCCGAGCACGTGATGCTCGTCGACCTGGCGCGCAACGACCTGGGCCGGGTGTGCGTGCCGGGCACGGTGGACGTGCCCGACTTCATGCGGGTGGAGCACTACAGCCACGTCATGCACCTGGTCTCGACGGTCACCGGCACCGTCGCGCCCGAGCACGACGCGCTGGACGTCTTCGACGCCACCTTCCCGGCCGGCACCGTCTCGGGCGCGCCGAAGCCGCGCGCCATGGAGATCATCGAGTCGCTGGAGCCGACCCGCCGGGCCCTCTACGCGGGCACGGTCGGGTACGTCGACGCCAGCGGCGACATGGACATGGCGATCGCCATCCGCACCGCCGTCCTGCACCAGGGACGGGCGTACGTGCAGGCCGGCGCGGGCGTCGTCGCCGACAGCGACGCCGCCACCGAGGAGGCGGAGACCCGGCACAAGGCGCGGGCGGTGCTGTCGGCGATCGCGACGGCGGAGGGGCTGCGGGAGCTGCGATGACGGCTCGTCGCGAGCTGACGACGGCGGTCCTGGGCGCGGTCGTCGCCGGCGTCCTGGCGCTGGTCGCCGGTGGGCAGGCGTGGGCGGAGTCGACCATCGAGCGCCGGCCGCCGCTGCCCCCGGTGGTCGAGACGCTGTCGGGGTCCGACGCCGCGCCGCTCGTGCCCGCGGCCGGCCTGGTGCTGCTCGCCGCTGGGCTCGCCCTGCTGGCCGTCCGGGCCGCGGGCCGGGTGGTGGTGGGGCTGCTCGTGGCGGTCGCCGGGGGAGTCCTCGCCTGGTCGGGTGGGCGGGCGCTGGGCGACGGGCTGGAGACCGCCGCGGGCGAGGCGGTCGAGGTGTCCGCCGGCTGGCCCGTCCTCGCGCTGCTGGCCGGCGCGCTGGGTGCCGCGGTGGGGCTGCTCGTCGTGGTGCGGGGGCGCAGCTGGCCCGGGATGGGGCGGCGCTACGAGCGGGGCCCCGGCCCGGAGGCGCCCCGCCGCCCCCGGTCCGACGAGGAGCGCGCCCAGGACGCCTGGAAGGCGCTCGACCGCGGCGAGGACCCCACCGCATAGCGGAACGGGACCCACCCGGTTCTCCCCGCCCCCCGGCCGGAGCGGCACCCCGTCGCCTCTAGAGTGGCCTCACCCATCCGTCTGGTGAGGGGACGTCACGGTGCGACTTCCGGAGGACCGCATGAGCGACCGCGCAGCGGTGTCGGCAGGGTCGCGGCCGTGAACGTGCTCGACGAGATCGTCGCCGGTGTCCGCGAGGACCTCGCCGCCCGCGAGGCGCTCACCCCGCTGGCCGAGGTGAAGGCGGCGGCGCTCGCCGCCCGCCCCGCCATCGACGCCCTGGCCGCGCTGCGCGCTCCCGGCGTGGGGGTCATCGCCGAGGTCAAGCGGCGCAGCCCCTCCAAGGGCGAGCTCGCCGACATCCCCGATCCCGCGCAGCTCGCCGTCCAGTACGCCGCCGGTGGGGCCCGGGTGATCAGCGTGCTGACCGAACGGCGGCGCTTCGGCGGGTCGCAGGCCGACCTGGACGCCGTCCGCGCCGTCGTCGACGTGCCGATCCTCTGCAAGGACTTCGTCGTCAGCAGCTACCAGGTGCACGAGGCCCGGGCGCACGGCGCCGACGTCGTCCTCCTCATCGTGGCCGCGCTGGAGCAGAACGCTCTGGTCGGGCTGCTCGAGCGGGTCGAGTCCCTGGGCATGACCGCACTGGTCGAGGTGCACACCGAGGCCGAGGCCGACCGGGCGCTGGACGCCGGCGCCTCGGTGATCGGGGTCAACGCCCGCGACCTGACGACGCTCGAGGTCGACCGGAGCACGTTCGAGAAGATCGCCCCCGGCCTGCCGTCCGACGTGGTGAAGGTGGCCGAGTCCGGCGTCCGCGGGCCGCACGACCTCATCTCCTACGCGGCGGCCGGCGCCGACGCCGTCCTGGTCGGGGAGGGTCTGGTCACCGCCGGCGACGCCCGTCAGGCGGTCGCCGACCTGGTCACCGCCGGCGCCCACCCCGCCACGCCGCGCACCAGCCGGTAACCCCCTCGCCCGTTCCGTCGGTGTCACGCGGGACACTGTGGGCATGACGACGACCAGCCCGCCGCAACCCGGAGAACTCTCGCTCCCGGCGCGCCCGGACTGGCCCGACGAGACCGGGCACTTCGGCATCTTCGGCGGGCGGTTCGTGCCCGAGGCCCTGATCGCCGCGCTGGACGAGCTGACCGAGGCCTACGAGGCGATGCGGGTCGATCCCACCTTCCTCGACGAGTTCGCCCGGCTGCAGCGCGACTACACCGGCCGGCCGAGCCCGGTCACCGAGGTGCCGAAGTTCGCCGAGCACTGCGGCGGGGCTCGGGTGCTGCTCAAGCGGGAGGACCTCAACCACACCGGCTCGCACAAGATCAACAACGTGCTGGGCCAGGCGTTGCTGACCCGGCGCATCGGCAAGACGCGGGTGATCGCCGAGACCGGGGCCGGCCAGCACGGCGTGGCGACGGCGACCGCGGCGGCGCTCATGGGGCTGTCCTGCACCGTCTACATGGGCGAGGAGGACACCCGCCGCCAGGCGCTCAACGTCGCCCGGATGCGGCTGCTCGGCGCCGAGGTCATCCCGGTGACCACCGGCTCCCGCACGCTCAAGGACGCGATCAACGAGGCGTTCCGCGACTGGGTGACCAACGTGGGGACGACGAACTACGTCTTCGGCACCGTCGCGGGCCCGCACCCGTTCCCCGCGATGGTCCGCGACTTCCAGCGGGTGATCGGCGACGAGGCCCGCGCGCAGGTGCTGGACCGGGAGGGCCGGCTGCCCGACGCCGTCCTGGCCTGCGTCGGCGGCGGGTCGAACGCCATCGGCATCTTCACCGCCTTCGTCCCCGACGAGGGAGTGCGGCTGATCGGCCTGGAGGCCGGCGGCGACGGCGTCGACACCGGCCGGCACGCGGCGACGATCACCGGCGGGTCGCCCGGCGTGCTGCACGGCGCCCGCTCGTACCTGCTGCAGGACGACAACGGCCAGACGATCGAGTCGCACTCGATCAGCGCCGGCCTGGACTACCCGGGCGTCGGGCCGGAGCACTCGTACCTGCACGACATCGGCCGGGCGGAGTACCGGCCGGTCACCGACGCCGAGGCGATGGAGGCCTTCGCCCTCCTGTGCCGCACCGAGGGCATCATCCCGGCCATCGAGTCCGCCCACGCCCTCGCCGGGGCCATGAAGCTGGGCCAGGAGCTCGGGCCCGAGGCGCTGCTGCTGGTGAGCCTCTCCGGACGCGGCGACAAGGACGTCGAGACGGCGTCCCGCTGGTTCGGCCTCGGCGACCGCGAGGAGGTCGACCCGGGCCCGGGTCTGGACACCGACCAGCGGCCCACGGAGGGTGCGGTCAGCAACGACGAGGCCGTCGCCGGCCCGGACGCGGGAGAGCAGGCATGAGCAGGCTGGCCGACGGCATCGCCGCCGCGAGGGCGCACGACCGCGCCGCGCTGATCGCCTACCTGCCGGTGGGCTACCCGGACGTCGACACCTCCATCGCGGCCATGGTGGCCGCGGTCGAGGCCGGGGCAGACGTGATCGAGATCGGCGTCCCGTACAGCGACCCGGGCATGGACGGGCCGGTGATCCAGGAGGCCGTGGACGTGGCCGTCCGCGCCGGTGTGGGGATGCGCGACGTGCTGAGGGCGGTCGAGGCGGTGGCCGACGCCGGTGCCGCCGCGGCGGTCATGAGCTACTGGAACCCGATCGAGCGCTACGGCGTCGACCGGTTCGCCACCGACCTGGCCGCCGCGGGCGGGGCCGGCGCCATCACGCCGGACCTGATCCCGGAGGAGGCGGGGGAGTGGATCGCCGCCAGCGACCGGACCGGGCTGGACCGGGTGTTCCTCGTCGCGCCGTCCTCCACCGACGCCCGGCTGGTCAGCACCACCGCCGCCTGCCGCGGCTTCGTCTACGCGGCCTCCACCATGGGGGTCACCGGCACGCGGGCGACCGTGGGCGACGCGGCCGAGAGCCTGGTCGCCCGTACCCGCGCCGCGGCACCCGACCTCGCCGTCTGCGTGGGACTCGGCGTCTCGAACGGCGATCAGGCCGCCGAGGTCGCCGCCTTCGCCGACGGCGTCATCGTCGGCTCCGCCTACGTGCGCGAGATGCTCGAGGGCCGCGGGGCCGACGGGGTCCGCGCGCTCACCGAGGACCTCGCCGCGGGCGTCCGCCGGGCGGGGGTGCGGGCATGACCGCGCTCGCCGCCATCCCCAGCCCCACCCAGGGCGTCTGGGAACTGGGCCCGCTGCCCCTCCGGGCGTACGCGCTGTGCATCGTCGCGGGCATCGTCGCCGCGGTGCTCATCACCGAGCGGCGGTGGGTGGCCCGCGGCGGCGCGGCGGGGGACGTCCTCGACATCGCCGTCTGGGCCGTGCCGTTCGGCATCATCGGCGGCCGCCTGTACCACGTGATCTCCAGTCCGGCGGCCTACTTCGGCGAGGGCGGCGACCCGCTGCGGGCCTTCGCCATCTGGGAGGGCGGGCTCGGCATCTGGGGCGCCATCGCGCTCGGCGGGGTAGGGGCGTGGATCGCCTGCCGCCGGCGCGGCATCCCGCTGCCGGCGTTCGCCGACGCGCTGGCGCCCGGGCTGCTCGTGGCCCAGGCGATCGGCCGGCTCGGCAACTGGTTCAACAACGAGCTCTACGGCGGGCCGACCGACCTGCCCTGGGCGCTGACCATCTACGAGTGGTCGGGCGGCCGGGCGGTCCTGGACTCGGCCGGCGACCCGGTCGTCGCGGGCCACTTCCACCCGACGTTCCTCTACGAGCTGCTGTGGAACCTCGCGGCCGCCGCCGTGGTCGTCTGGGCCGACCGGCGGTTCCGCCTGGGCCACGGCCGTGCCTTCGCGCTCTACGTGGCGTCCTACTGCCTCGGCCGGTTGTGGGTGGAGCTGCTCCGCACCGATCCGGCGGAGACCATCTTCGGCGTGCGGCTGAACGTGTACACGTCGGTCGTCGTGGGACTGCTCGCGGTGGCCTACTTCGTCTGGCAGCGCGGGAAGCCCCGGGAGGTCATCGACCGCGGCGGCGAGGCTCCGACCGGGCCGGAGGCCGGCGCCGGCACCGCGTCGGACCCCGTCGGGCCGGCTCCCGCCCGTGAGGATGATCACCGACCCGCGGAACCGGGCTGACCGATCCCCGCAGGTGGGCGTCCGGCCAGGAACCGCAGTGATCCTGCCGACGCGCCGCAACTCGGGTTTATGCAGGAGGGAGCCGTGTTACGGCTGTGTACCCTTCGCAGCAGACCCGCCGGCGACCCTGGCCGGGTCCTCCGTCGGACCGGGCCAGCGTCGCCCCGCGGACGACAGCCCCCCGGCACCCTCCGGTGGGGCCCCAGCCAGAGCCCGCCGGGGCCGACGTCCTCCTCGGCGGCCGGCCTCCGCAGTGCCCGCCCTTGACCACCGGCCCGGGCCCCCAGCCCCCGTCCGCCGCCTCGCCCGAGGTGCGGACGGCCGCCGACGACGGGAGTGACATGCCCGACCTCACCGCCCCCGCCGCTGTTCCGTTCTCCGCGGTCCCCGCCTCTGTGCCGTTCTCCGCCCTACCCGCCCCGACCGGCCTGTACGACCCGAAGAACGACAAGGACGCCTGCGGCGTCGCCTTCGTGGCCGATGCCCGGGGCCGCCGGTCCCGCGCCATCGTGGCGCAGGGCCTCACCGCCCTCCACAACCTCGACCACCGCGGCGCGGCCGGCTCGGAGCCGAACTCCGGTGACGGCGCGGGGATCCTGACCCAGGTGCCCGACGCGCTGCTGCGCGCGAGCGTCGAGTTCGACCTGCCGCCGCTGGGCGAGTACTCCGTCGGCATCGCCTTCCTCCCCGCCGACGCCGACGAGCGTGCGGCCCGGTACGAGGACGTCGCCCGGCTGGCCGAGGAGGAGGGCCTGACCGTCCTGGGCTGGCGCGACGTGCCCGTCGACCCCGACGGCGCCGACCTCGGCCCCACCGCCCGGGCGGTCATGCCGCACTTCGCGCAGCTGTTCGTCGCCGAGACGATGGGTGCGCGGGCCGACGAGAAGGCCTTCGGCGGCAACGTGGAGTGCCACGGCGTGACCCGCCTCGAGCGGCGGTCGTTCGTGCTGCGCAAGCGTGCCGAGCGGGCCGCGGTCGAGGCCGGCAGCTCGCTCTACATCGCCTCGCTGTCGTCGCGCACGATCACCTACAAGGGCATGCTGACCACCGACCAGCTGCCGCTGTTCTTCCCCGACCTGCGCGACGAGCGCTACGAGTCGGCGATCGCGCTGGTGCACAGCCGGTTCTCGACCAACACCTTCCCGAGCTGGCCGCTGGCCCACCCGTTCCGCTTCATCGCGCACAACGGCGAGATCAACACGATCAAGGGCAACCGCAACCGCATGCGGGCCCGGGAGGCGAAGCTCGAGACCCAGCTCTTCGACGGTCCGGCCGGCCCGGCGTCCGAGCTCGGGCTGGAGCGCATCTTCCCGGTCACCGCCAGCGACTTCAGCGACTCGGCCACCTTCGACGAGGTGCTCGAGCTGCTGCACCTGTCGGGCCGGTCGCTGCCGCACGCCGTGCTGATGATGATCCCGGAGGCCTGGGAGAACCACGACGAGATGGACCCGGCCCGCCGGGCCTTCTACCGGTTCCACTCCTCGATCATGGAGCCGTGGGACGGGCCGGCGGCGGTCTGCTTCACCGACGGCACCCTGATCGGCGCCGTCCTCGACCGCAACGGCCTGCGTCCCGGCCGCTGGTGGCACACCAAGGACGACCTCGTCGTCCTGGCCAGCGAGGTCGGCGTGCTCGACATCCCGCAGGCCGACGTCGTCGCCAAGGGCCGGCTGCAGCCGGGCCGCATGTTCCTCGTCGACACCTCGTCGGGGCGGATCGTCTCCGACGAGGAGGTCAAGGGCGCCCTGGCCGCCGAGCACCCTTACGACGACTGGCTGCACGCCGGCCTGGTGCACCTGCCGTCGCTGCCCGAGCGGCGCCGGTCGCGGCCCAGCCACGAGTCCGTCGTCCGCCGGCAGCTGCTCTTCGGCTACACCGAGGAGGACCTGCGCGTCCTCATCACGCCGATGGCCTCCAGCGGGGCCGAGGCGATCGGGTCGATGGGCACCGACACCCCCGTCGCGGCGCTGTCGGACCGTTCCCGCCTGCTCTACGACTACTTCAACCAGCTGTTCGCCCAGGTGACGAACCCGCCGCTGGACGCCATCCGCGAGGAGCTGGTCACCAGCCTCGGGCGGACCTTCGGTCCGGAGCAGAACCTGCTGCAGGCCGGACCGGCCTCCTGCCGGCAGGTGTTCCTGCCGTACCCGGTGATCGACAACGACGAGCTGGCCAAGATCCTGCACATCGACGACGACGGCGACCTGCCCGGGTACGCCGCCGTCCGGATCACCGGCCACTTCGACGTCAACGGCGGCGGCGCGGCCCTCGCCGAGGCGATCGAGCAGCTGCGGACCAAGGTCAGCAAGGCGATCGCCGCCGGCGCGCGCACGATCGTGCTGTCCGACCGCGACTGCGACGAGCAGCGCGCGCCGATCCCGTCGCTGCTGATGACCGCCGCCGTCCACCACCACCTGGTGCGGGAGAAGACCCGCATGGAGGTCGGCCTCATCGTCGAGTCCGGCGACTGCCGCGAGGTGCACCACGTCGCCCTGCTGCTCGGCTACGGCGCGGCCGCGGTCAACCCGTATCTGGCGTTCGAGTCCATCGAGGACCTCATCCGCGACGGCGAGCTGACCGGTGTGGAGCCGGGCCAGGCCGTCCGCAACATGGTGAAGGCGCTCGGCAAGGGCGTCCTGAAGGTCATGAGCAAGATGGGCATCAGCACCGTCGGCTCGTACACGATGGCCCAGATCTTCGAGGCCGTCGGCCTCTCGCAGGACGTCGTCGACGAGTACTTCACCGGCACCTCCTGCCCGCTGGGCGGCGTCGGCATCGACGTCCTCGCCGAGGAGGTGGCCATGCGCCACCGCCGCGCCTACCCGGAGAACCCGACCGAGCGGGCGCACCGCCGGCTCGAGACCGGGGGCGAGTACCAGTGGCGTCGCGAGGGCGAGGTGCACCTCTTCAACCCCGAGACGGTCTTCCTGCTCCAGCACGCCACCCGGTCGCGCCAGTACGACGTGTTCGAGAAGTACACGCAGACCGTCGACCGGCTCTCGGAGGAGGCCGCGACGCTGCGCGGGCTCTTCACGCTGAAGACCGGCGTCCGCCCGCCGGTGCCGATCGACGAGGTGGAGCCGGCCAGCGAGATCGTCAAGCGGTTCAACACCGGCGCGATGAGCTACGGCTCCATCTCGCAGGAGGCGCACCAGACCCTCGCCATCGCGATGAACCGGCTCGGCGGCCGGTCCAACACCGGCGAGGGCGGTGAGGACCCCGACCGCTTCACCCCGGACCCGAACGGCGACCTGCGCCGCTCGGCGATCAAGCAGGTGGCCTCGGGCCGCTTCGGCGTCACCAGCGAGTACCTGGTCAACTCCGACGACATCCAGATCAAGATGGCGCAGGGCGCCAAGCCCGGCGAGGGTGGGCAGCTGCCCGGCAGCAAGGTCTACCCGTGGGTGGCGCGGACCCGGCACTCGACGCCGGGCGTCGGCCTGATCAGCCCGCCGCCGCACCACGACATCTACTCCATCGAGGACCTCAAGCAGCTCATCCACGACCTCAAGAACGCCAACAACGACGCGCGGGTGCACGTCAAGCTGGTCAGCGAGGTCGGGGTCGGCACCGTCGCGGCGGGCGTCAGCAAGGCGCACGCCGACGTCGTGCTCATCTCCGGGCACGACGGCGGGACGGGCGCCGCCCCGCTGACGTCGCTGAAGCACGCCGGCTCCCCGTGGGAGCTCGGGCTGGCCGAGACCCAGCAGACGCTGCTGGCCAACGGGCTGCGCGACCGCATCACCGTGCAGGTCGACGGCCAGATGAAGACCGGCCGCGACGTGATCGTGGCCGCGCTGCTGGGCGCGGAGGAGTTCGGCTTCGCCACCGCGCCGCTGGTCGTGTCCGGCTGCGTGATGATGCGCGTCTGCCACCTCGACACCTGCCCGGTCGGCGTCGCGACGCAGAACCCGGAGCTGCGCAAGCGGTTCACCGGGCAGCCGGAGTTCGTCGTCACGTTCTTCGAGTTCCTGGCCGAGCAGGTGCGCCACTACCTCGCCGAGCTCGGTTTCCGGTCGATCGACGAGGCCGTGGGGCACGCGGAGCTGCTCGACACCCGCAAGGCCGTGGGGCACTGGAAGGCCGAGGGGCTCGACCTCTCGCCGATGCTGGTCGTGCCCGAGCTGCCCGAGGGCGCGCCGCTGCGCCGGGTGAAGGGGCAGGACCACGGGCTGGACGTCGCCCTGGACCAGACGCTCATCCAGCTGTGCGAGGGCGCGCTGCTCGACGCGCGGCCGGTGAGCCTCGAGCTGCCGGTCCGCAACGTCAACCGCACCGTCGGCACGATGCTGGGCTCGATGGTCACCCGCCGCTTCGGCGGCGAGGGGCTGCCCGACGGGACGATCGACCTCACGTTCGGGGGGTCGGCCGGCCAGTCGTTCGGCGCCTTCGTGCCGCGGGGCATCACGATGCGGCTCTTCGGCGACGCCAACGACTACGTCGGCAAGGGGCTGTCGGGCGGGCGGATCGTCGTCCGGCCGTCGCGCGAGGCGCCGTTCGCCGCCGAGGACAACGTCATCGCCGGCAACGTCATCGGCTACGGCGCGACGGGCGGCGAGATCTTCCTGCGGGGCCGGGTCGGCGAGCGGTTCTGCGTCCGCAACTCGGGCGCGCTGGCCGTCGTCGAGGGCGTGGGCGACCACGCGCTCGAGTACATGACCGGCGGTCGCGCGGTGATCCTCGGCCCGACGGGCCGGAACATCGCCGCCGGCATGTCGGGCGGCATCGGCTACGTGCTCGACCTCGCCCGGCACCGGGTGAACGCCGAGATGGTGGACATCGAGCCGCTGGACTCCGAGTCCGCGCAGTGGCTCCGCGACGTGCTGGTCCGCTACGCGGAGGACACCGAGTCGACGGTGGCGCACGCGCTGCTGGCCGACTGGGGCCGCTGGTCGGAGCAGTTCAGCGTGATCATGCCGCGGGACTACCGCCGGGCCCTCGAGGCCCAGCGGATGGCCGAGGCGAACGGTACGGACGTGGACGTGGCAGTGATGGAGGCGGCTCGTGGGTGAGACGCGCTACTCGACCGGATGTCTCACGCACATCGCGCAGAAGGAGGCGGCTCGTGGCTGACAGCACCGGTTTCCTGAAGTACGACCGGGCGCTGCCGCCGCGCCGTCCGGTCGAGGTCCGGATCCGCGACTGGAAGGACGTCTACGTCGCCCGGCAGAACGGCGAGGACCCGCTCTTCCCGACCAAGGAGGTCCGGAAGCAGGCGGCGCGCTGCATGGACTGCGGCATCCCGTTCTGCCACCACGCGTGCCCGGTGGCCAACCTGATCCCGGAGTGGAACGACCTCGCCCGCCGCGACGACTGGCAGGAGGCCATCGAGCGGCTGCACGCGACGAACAACTTCCCGGAGTTCACCGGCAAGCTCTGCCCCGCGCCGTGCGAGGGCTCCTGCGTGCTGAACCTGCAGGAGTCGCCGGTGACGATCAAGCAGATCGAGTGGGAGATCATCGACCGCGCCTGGGACGAGGGGTGGGTCTCCCCGCAGACCCCGGCCGAGCGCACCGGCAAGAAGGTCGCCGTCGTGGGCTCCGGCCCGGCGGGCCTGGCCGCCGCCCAGCAGCTGACCCGCGCCGGGCACGAGGTGACCGTCTACGAGCGGGCCGACCGCATCGGCGGGCTGCTGCGGTACGGCATCCCCGAGTTCAAGATGGAGAAGGCCGTCCTCGACCGCCGGCTGGACCAGATGCGCGCCGAGGGCACCCGCTTCGTCACCGGCGTCGAGGTCGGCGGCGCGGGCGAGGACGACCTGTCGACCGAGCAGCTGCGCGGCGAGTACGACGCCGTCGTCCTGGCCGGTGGTGCCACCGTCGGCCGCGACCTGCCGGCCCCCGGCCGGGAGCTCTCCGGCATCCACCTGGCCATGGAGTACCTGCCCTACGGCAACCGCCAGGCGCTCGGCGAGCTCGACGACCCGCCGATCAACGCCCACGGCAAGCACGTCGTGATCGTCGGCGGCGGCGACACCGGCGCCGACTGCCTGGGCACGGCGCACCGGCAGGGCGCCGCCTCGGTGACGCAGCTGGAGATCATGCCGGCGCCGCCGGACCGCCGGGACCAGGCCGCCAACCCGTGGCCCACCTACCCGATGATCATGCGCGTCTCCAGCGCCCACGAGGAGGGCGGGGAGCGGCTGTACTCGGTCAACACCGAGCGCTTCCTGGACGACGGCGAGGGCAACGTGCGGGCGCTGCTGCTGCACGAGGTCGAGCGGGTCGACGGCCGGTTCCAGAAGATCGAGGGCACCGAGCGCGAGCTGCGGGCCGACCTGGTCTTCCTGGCGATGGGCTTCACCGGCGCCCAGCGCGAGGGCCTGGTGGACGAGCTGGGCGTCGAGGTCGACGGCCGCGGCAACGTGGCCCGCGACGAGGCGTTCATGTCCACCGAGCCCGGCGTCTTCGTCGCCGGCGACATGGGCCGCGGCCAGTCGCTGATCGTGTGGGCGATCGCGGAGGGCCGGGCCGCCGCCGCGGCCGCGGACACCTGGCTGACCGGCAACTCGATGCTGCCGGTGCCCGTCGCCCCCACGACGGTCGCCCTGAGGTGACCTCCCGCACCACCCACCGCCCCGGGGCGGGACCTGCCGACACGCGGGTCCCGCCCCGGGGCGTATGCGCCGTGGGTTCGGCTGGGCACTAGCGTTATCACCATGTCCCGCCGCGCCAAGATCGTCTGCACCCTCGGCCCTGCCACCAGCTCCCCGGAGCAGGTCACGGCCCTCGTCGAGTCCGGCATGGACGTGGCCCGGCTGAACTTCAGCCACGGTGCCCACGAGCACCACGCGGCCGCCTACCGCCTCGTCCGCGAGGCGTCGGACGCCACCGGCCACGCCGTCGCCGTGCTGGCCGACCTGCAGGGCCCCAAGATCCGCCTCGGCACGTTCGCCGACGGCCCCGTGGAATGGGCCACCGGCAGCCAGGTCTGCATCACCGTCGAGGACGTCCCGGGCACCGCCGAGCGGGTCTCGACCACGTACAAGAACCTCGCCAACGACGTCGTCGTGGGCGACCGGCTCCTGGTCGACGACGGGAAGCTGGCCCTGAGCGTCGTGCGGGTCGAGGGCCCCGACGTGTTCTGCCTCGTGATCGAGGGCGGCCCGGTCTCCAACAACAAGGGCCTGTCGCTGCCCGGGGTCGCCGTGAGCGTGCCGGCGCTGTCGGACAAGGACGAGGAGGACCTGCGCTTCGCCCTCCGGCTCGGCGTCGACTTCATCGCGCTGTCGTTCGTGCGCGCGGCGAGCGACGTGGAGCTGGTGCGCGACATCATGCGCCAGGAGGACATCTTCGTCCCGGTCATCGCCAAGCTGGAGAAGCCCGAGGCCGTCGAGAACCTCGACGCCATCGTCGAGGCGTTCGACGCGATCATGGTCGCCCGCGGCGACCTCGGCGTGGAGCTGCCCCTCGAGCAGGTGCCGCTGGTGCAGAAGCGCGCCATCCAGGCTGCCCGCGAGCGCAACAAGCCGGTCATCGTGGCCACCCAGATGCTCGAGTCGATGATCTCCAACTCCCGGCCGACCCGCGCCGAGGCCTCGGACGTCGCCAACGCCGTCCTGGACGGCGCGGACGCGGTCATGCTCTCCGGCGAGACCTCGGTGGGGGAGCACCCGATCACCGCGGTGCGCACGATGGAGCGGATCATCGACGCGGTCGAGAGCGACGACGTCAGCGTCCCCGAGGTGGTGCGCCGGTCGCGGTCCCGCTCGGGGGCCATCGTGCGGGCGGCCAAGGACGTCGGGGAGGCGCTCGACGTGAAGGCCCTGGCGACGTTCACGCAGACCGGTGAGACCACCCGGCGCCTGGCCGCGCTGCACCCCCGCCAGCCGCTGCTGGCCTTCACCGTCGACGCGCGGGTGCGCAGCCAGCTCGCGCTGTCCTGGGGTGTCGAGACGTTCCTGGTGCCCTCGGTGGAGCACACCGACGACATGGTCGCCCAGGTGGACTTCTCGCTGCTGTCCATCGGCCGGCTCAAGGTCGGCGACCGCGTCGTCGTCGTCGCCGGCAGCCCGCCCAACACCGTGGGCTCCACCAACCTGATCCGGGTGCACGAGGTGGGCACCGACTCGTGAGCGAGGGTGCGGGGCGCAGCCAGGCGGCGGGGTTGCTCGCGATCCTGGAGCTCGAGGAGCGCAAGCCCGACGTCTACGTCGGGCAGACCCCGAGCACCGAGCGGCAGCGCATCTTCGGCGGACAGGTGGCCGGTCAGGCGCTGATGGCCGCGGAGCGGACCGTGCCGGAGGACCGCGCGGTGCACTCGCTGCACGCCTACTTCCTGCGCCCCGGCGACCCGTTCGAGGAGATCCGCTACGAGGTCGACCGCATCCGGGACGGGCGGTCGTTCACGACCCGGCGCGTCGTGGCGCGCCAGTACCGCAAGGGGGAGGACGTCGCGATCTTCGCGCTGACCGCCGACTTCCACGCCGGCGAGGAGGCCGTGGCTGCCCACGCGCAACCGATGCCGGACGTGCCGGCACCTGCGACCCTCCCCGGGACGGCGGACATCGTCGCGCGGCACGGCGAGAAGGCCGCGTGGATGGCCGCGATGGGCAAGGTCGTCGACCAGCGGTTCCTGCACGACCCGTTCACCGCACCCCCGAAGTCACCGCCGGACACGAAGAGCTACACGTGGCTGCGGGTCGCCGGGGAGCTGGGGGAGGACCCCGCGGTGCACGCGGCGGCGCTGACCTTCGTGAGCGACCTGACGCTGCTGTCGGCCGGCTTCGCCCGCCTCGGCGGCGGCTGGCCGGACTTCGTCGGCGCCAGCCTCGACCACGCGGTCTGGTTCCACCGGCCGGTGCGCGCCGACGACTGGTTCCTCTACGAGACCGACAGCCCGGCGGCGTCGTCGGGCCGGGCGCTGTGCTTCGGCACCATCTGGTCCGCCGACGGCACGCACGTCGCCACGGTGGCCCAGGAGGGCCTCATCCGTTCGCTGTAGCGGCCGCGGGCTCGTCACCGGCCGGCTGCTCGGTGGGTTGCTGGGCCCTGGCGCGCTCGGCGGCCGCGGCGGCGAAGTCCTCGGCCAGGAAGTCGTGGTTCTCGCGCAGCAGCGCCCAGAGGCGCTCGACGTGCGCCGGCGTGGTGGCGGGGGAGCCAACGGCGACCCGCAGGACCGGCGTGCCGCCGACGTTGGTGTGGGTCAGGAACACCTCGCCGCCGTCGTTGAGTCGCTCGAGCAGCGTCATGGTGGCGACGTCGGCCTCCACCCCGTCGGCCCAGCGCGGGCGGAGGCAGACCAGCGACAGGGGGTGCGGCGCGACGACGTCGAACCGCTCGTCGGCGTCGGCCCAGCGGGCGAGCTCCTGGGCCATCGCCACGTGGGAGCGGATGTGGGCGCGCAGGCCCTCGGCGCCGTACCAGCGGAGCACGAACCAGAGCTTGAGGGCCCGGAAGCGCCGCCCGAGCGGGACCTGCCAGTCGCGGAAGTCGACCACGGCGCCGGCGTCCGTGGCGGCGTTGCGCAGGTACTCGGGGAGGATCGCCAGCGCCCCGGTGAGGGCGGCCCGGTCGGCGACCCAGAAGAGCGTGGCGTCGAAGCCGGTGAGCAGCCACTTGTGGGCGTCGGTGGTGTAGCTGTCGGCCCACTCCACGCCGGCCTGCAGCTCGCGCAGCTCGGGGACGATGCCGCTGACGCCGGCGTAGGCGGCGTCGACGTGCAGCCAGACGCCGTACTTCTGGCAGATCGGGCCCAGCTCGGCGAGCGGGTCGACAGCGGTGGTCGACGTCGTCCCGACGGTGGCGCAGACGAGGACCGGGCGGAAGCCCCGTGCGACGTCGCGCTCGAGTCGGGCGGCCAGCGCGGCGGGGCGCATGGCGAGGTCGCCGTCCACCTCGACGATGCGGACGGCGTCGGAGCCGAGGCCGGCGACGCGCACGGCCTTCTCCATCGAGGAGTGGGTCTCGCTGGAGACGTACACGGTCGCGCGGTCGGGCTCGACGCCGTGGCGGACCGTCGCGCCGGTGCTCGACCGGTGCAGCGCGGCCAGCAGGGCCACCAGGTTGGCGCCGGAGCTGGAGTCCTGGACGACCCCGCCGCCGCTGCCGGTGGACCGGAAGGAGGCGGGCAGCCCGAGCAGGTCGGCGAACCAGTCCATGACGTGCTGCTCGAGCTCGGTGGCGGCGGGGCTGGTCACCCAGGACATGCCCTGGACGCCGAGACCCGCCGAGACGAGGTCGCCGAGCACCGACGGTCCCGACGTGTTGGCGGGGAAGTAGCCGAAGAAGCCGGGGTGCTGCCAGTGGGTGAGGCCGGGGACGACGACGCGGTCGAGGTCGGCGAGGACGGCCGAGAGCGGCTCGCCCTCCTCCGGTGCCCGCTCCGGCAGCGCCGCCCGCACGTCGCCGGGCGCGACCTGCGACCGCACCGGGAACTGCCCGATCCGCGACCAGTAGTCGGCGATCCAGTCCACGACCTCGTGGCCGTGCTGCCGGAACTGCTCGGGCGTCATGTGCGGGACCGGGACGTTCGAGGCGTCGCTCACGTCTCCACCGTATGGGGTGAGGTCGCGTGGTCGATCGGGGTGCCCTGTCGTGGCGAGTGGGGCCCGGAGGGTCCCGCGCAGCCGCGACGCAGCGGCTCAGCGTTGCGAGGGAACGGCACGTGGTCGCGGTGTCGTCCGGAGGACGACAGATCGTGGGGTGCCCCCGGTGCGACTCGAACGCACACTGCGCGGGTTTTGAATCCGCTCCCTCTGCCGATTGGGGTACGGGGGCGTGCCGGGGAGGCCCGGCGCCCGAGCAGCCTATCGGTGAGGTGCCGGACGCCCGACGTGGCTAGGCTCGGCCCGTGAGCAGCGAGACGATCCGGGTTCTCATCGCCGAGGACGAGGCGCTCATCCGCCTCGACCTCAAGGAGATGCTCGAGGAGGAGGGCTACTCCGTCGTCGCGGAGGTGGGCGACGGGCAGCAGGCGGTCGACCGGGCCACGGAGCTGCGCCCCGACCTGGTCATCCTGGACATCCAGATGCCGGTGCTGGACGGGCTGTCGGCCGCCGAGCAGATCGCGTCGGCCCGGATCGCGCCGGTCATCGTGCTCACCGCCTTCAGCCAGCGGGAGCTGGTCGAGCGCGCCCGCGACGCCGGCGCGATGGCCTACCTGGTGAAGCCGTTCTCGAAGAACGACCTGGTGCCGGCGATCGAGGTCGCCCGGGCCCGGTTCGCCGAGATGACCGCGCTGGACGGCGAGGTGCGCACGCTGGAGGAGCGGCTGGAGACGCGCAAGGTCGTCGAGAAGGCCAAGGGCCTGCTGATGTCCGAGCAGGGCATGACCGAGGCGGAGGCGTTCCGCTGGATCCAGCGGACGGCGATGAACCAGCGGACCTCGATGAAGGGTCTGGCGCAGGCGATCATCGACGCCGGAGCGGCGGCCGGCGCCGTCCCGGGCACGTCTCCCGGTGGCGCCGCCACCTGATCCGGGCACCCCGGAGCGGCATTTTCTCGCCGTCCGTCGTCCCCGCGTGACTCTGCGTGTCGAGGCGTGACCGGCGGATATCGGGAGATCACGACCTCATATCGGTCGTCGTGAGGTCGGGTGCATCGCTGCGGCCTGCAGTTAGGTTCTCCGCACCGATCGGCGTCCGGGCGGACGGGTGCTCGTTGCCGCTCCACCCATCGACGCAGAGAACGCTGACACTGGGAGTTGCTTGATGCGCACTGGCACCACTGCCCGCAGCATCGCCGTCGCCGGTGCCGCCCTGCTCGCGATCTCCGCCTGTGGCGGCGGGAGCGACGAGGGCGGCGACGCCGGCGCCGACAGCGGTGAGAAGCAGGTCAACATCTACGGCACGGACGGCAACATGGGCAACGCCCTCGGGGAGGACTTCTCCGAGGAGGGCTCGCTGGCCGGGATGAAGGGCACCACGCCGCTCACCGAGCTGTCGTCCGAGTTCACCGACCGTCTGATGGAGATCGACCCCGAGCTCCAGGACTTCAACTACGCCGGTGAGACCTACGACGCGGTCATGCTGGTCGCGCTCGCGGCGCAGGCAGCCGGCACCAACGACGCCAACGTCTTCAAGGACTACGTCAACGGCCTGACCTTCGGTGGCGACACGTGCGAGGACTTCGCCTCGTGCCTGGAGATCCTGTCGGGCGGCGGCAACGTCGACTACGACGGCGCTTCCGGTCCGCTGAGCTTCGCCGACGCCGGTGAGCCGGCCGAGGCGAGCTTCGGCATCCTGCAGTTCGGCGACGACAACGCGCTGGACGACGACGCCACCGAGTACGTGCTGGCCGGCGACGAGGCCAACGCGGCCACCGACGAGGGCCCGGCCCCCGTCACCGCGCCGGCCGCGGGCGGCCCGCTCGTCATCGGCACGCTGCTCCCGCTGACCGGGAACCTCGCGTTCCTCGGCCCGCCGGAGGTCGCCGGTGCCAAGCTCGCCGTCCAGGACATCAACGAGGCCGGTGGCGTGCTCGGCCAGCCGGTGCAGCTCATCGAGGGTGACTCCGGTGACGCCTCGACCGACACCGCGACCCAGACGGTCGACCGCCTCCTGCAGTCGGGCGTCAACGCGATCGTCGGCGCCGCGTCCTCGGGCGTGAGCCTCACCGTCATCGACGCCATCACGCAGGCCGGCGTCATGCAGATCTCCCCGGCGAACACGTCGGACCAGTTCACGACCTACAACGACAACGGCCTGTACTTCCGTACGGCGCCGCCGGACACGCTGCAGGCTCGCGCCCTGGCCGACCTGATCATCGAGGACGGCAACAACACCGTCGGGATCCTGGCCCTCAACGACCCGTACGGCACGGGCCTGGCGGAGAACACGCTGAACAACCTGGTCGAGGCCGGCCTCTCCGAGGACGACATCGTCAGCATCACGTACGACCCGCAGGCCGCGAACTTCGACTCCGAGGTCCAGGAGATGGTGGACTTCAACCCCGACGCCATCGTGGTCATCGGTTTCGAGGAGTCCTCGCGGATCCTCCAGGGTCTCAACCAGAGCGGCATCGGCCCGCAGCGTTGATCCCTGACGCCGGGTCGCCGACCCGGTAGGCGCCACCACAGTGGCCCGGCACCCACGCGGTGCCGGGCCACTGTGCTGTTCCGGGATGCCGGGTTCGCGGTACGGCAGCGGAACTCGCCGTCGACCGCGAACCCCGCCGCAGCACCGCGAGCGTGACGCCGGACCGCGCGTCCCGCACCGACGACGCGGCGCCGGCCCTCCCGTGGGGGAGGACCGGCGCCGCGTCGGTACGGAGGGGTTCGGCTACTGGGCCTTGGCCAGCGTGCCCAGGTAGAGCTCGATGACCTTGGGGTCGGTCATGAGCGACTCCCCGGTGTCGGTGTAGGCGTTGCGGCCCTGGTCGAGCACGTAGCCGCGGTCGCAGATCTGCAGGCAGCGGCGGGCGTTCTGCTCGACCATGATGATCGAGACGCCGGTGGCGTTGATCCGGCGGCACCGGATGAAGACCTCGTCCTGGTAGGCGGGGGAGAGGCCGGCCGAGGGCTCGTCGAGCAGGAGCACCGACGGGTCCATCATCAGGGCCCGGCCCATCGCGACCATCTGCCGCTCACCGCCCGAGAGCGTGCCGGCCTTGGCCTTGCGCCGCTCGCCCAGCAGCGGGAAGAGGTCCACCACGTAGTCGAAGCGCTCCTTGAACGTCTTCGGCCGCAGGTAGACGCCCATCTGCATGTTCTCCTCGAGCGTGAGCGAGGGGAACACGTTGTTGTTCTGCGGCACGTAGCCGACGCCCATGGACACCAGGCGGTGCGCGGGCGCCGAGGTGATGTCCTCGCCGCGCAGCGTGACGGAGCCCGAGCGGACGGGGATCAGCCCGAACAGGGCCTTCAGCAGCGTGGACTTGCCGGCGCCGTTCGGGCCGATGATGCCGACCAGCTCGCCGTCCTGGAGGTAGAAGTCGCAGCCCCGCAGGATGTTCACCCCGGGCACGTAGCCGGCCACCAGGTCGTCGGCGCGCACGAGCGCACCCTCGGCCAGGCGGACGTGCTCCTCGCGGGTCGCCGCCTTCTCGGCGGGGGAGAGCTCGGTGGTGGCCGACGCGGTGTCGGCGCGGGTCAGGCCCTCCCCGGACTCGTCGACCTCGAACAGCGGGTCGCTCATCGGTCGTTCCTCTCCGGACCAGCGTCCGTGCTCGCGGCGGTGCCCTCGGTCTCCTCGCGCGCGATCGCCTGCTCCGCCTGGGCGAGGACCTGGTCCTCCTCCTCGACGGTCAGCGGCGCGTCGTGGTGGGCACCGAGGTAGGCGTCGACGACGGCCTGGTTCTGGCTGATGGACTCCGGCGGCCCCTCGGCGATGATCTTGCCGGCGGCCATGACCACGACCCAGTCGCTGATGTCCCGGACGACGTCCATGTCGTGCTCGACGAAGATCACCGTCATGCCCTGCTCGCGCAGGTCCTTGACGTGCCCGAGCAGGCTCTGCGTCAGCGCCGGGTTCACGCCGGCCATGGGCTCGTCGAGCATGACGACCTGCGGGTCGCTCATCAGCGCCCGCGCCATCTCCAGCAGCTTGCGCTGACCGCCGGACAGGGTGCCGGCGAAGTCGTCCTTCTTGGCGTCGAGCTTGAACCGCTTCAGCAGGTCCATCGCCTTCTCGGTGTTCGCCTTCTCCTGCGCCCGCCAGGTGCCGGGCACCAGGGCGCGGAAGAAGCTCTCACCACGCTGGTCCTGCGCGCCGAGCAGCATGTTCTGCAGCACGGTGAGCCGGGACAGCGCCTTGGTCAGCTGGAAGGTGCGGACGACGCCGAGCCGGGCCACCCGGTGCGGCGAGAGCTTGCCCAGGTCCTTGCCGTTGAACGACCAGGTGCCGGTGTCGGGCTGGTCGAAGCCGGTCAGCAGGTTGAACAGCGTCGTCTTGCCCGCGCCGTTGGGGCCGATCAGGCCGGTGATGCCACCCCGCTGGATCTCCAGGTGGTCCACCGAGACCGCCGTGAGGCCGCCGAACGTGCGGGTGACGCCGTCGACGACGACGGCGGGGTCGGGCTTGGCGACGCCGACCTCCCAGGGGAGGTCCTTCAGCGCCGCCCGGGCGAGCCGCTGCGGCCCGCCGGTGGCCACCCCGGACGCCGTCGCACCGTGCGGTGTCGGGTCAGCGGGCATCGAGCATCACCTCTCGTCGATCGCCGAAGATGCCCTGCGGCCGGAAGATGAGCAGCAGCATCAGCCCGACACCGACGAGGACGAAGCGGATCTGCGCGACGTCGGTCGAGGACAGGAGGTCCTCGGGGATGATCCCGTTGCTGATCAGCAGGCGCAGGCCCGTGTCGGCGAACTGCAGGATGAACAGCAGGATCATGGCGCCGATGACCGGCCCCAGGACCCGCGCCGCGCCCCCGAGGATCAGGGCGGCGTAGGCGAGGAACGTGTTGGCGTTCTGGTACTGGTCGGGCACGGCCGAGCCGGTGCCGACCGCGTAGACCATGCCGCCCAGCGCACCGAGCACGCCGCCGAGCACGAGCGCCTGCATCTTGTAGAGGTAGACGTTCTTGCCCAGCGAGCGGACGGCGTCCTCGTCCTCGCGGATGGACTTCAGGACGCGGCCCCACGGGCTGCGCATGAGCGCGAAGACCAGCAGGCTGGCGAGGATCACGAGGACCCAGCCCACCAGGGCCACCCACAGCTCACCGCCGGACCAGCTGGTGCCGAGGATCCGGTACCGGCGGCTGGTGTCCCACGGGGCCAGGGCGATGAAATCGCCGTTGAAGCCCGACAGGCCGCGGGTGCCGTTGGTGACCGGCGTGGCCGACACCGACCGGAACAGCAGCCGCAGCCCCTCCGCGGTCGCGATGGTCGCGATCGCCAGGTAGTCCGCCCGGAGCCGCAGCGTCGGCAGACCCAGCAGCAGCGCCAGGACGACGGCGGCGGCGATGCCGACGAGCACGCCGACCCAGAACGGCAGGTCCCACTTGCTCACCGAGATGGCGATGCCGAACCCGCCGAGGAGGGCGAAGGCGATCTGACCGAAGTTGAGCAGGCCGGCGTAGCCGAACTGCACGTTGATGCCGATGGCCAGCAGCGCGAAGAAGATCGCCTGGAAGCCGAGCGCGGACTTGCCGGCGACGGCCAGGGCGTTGAGGAGGTCGGCCATGGCTCAGCCGATCCGCTGGCGGCTGCCCAGGATGCCCTGGGGCCGGATGACGAGGATGACGATCAAGAGCAGCAGCCCTCCGACGTACTTCACGTCATTCGGGATGACGAGAGTCGACATCTGCACGAACACACCCACGATCAGGCCGCCCACCAGCGCGCCGTAGGCCGTACCGAGTCCGCCCAGCGTGACGCCGGCGAACATGAGCAGCAGGAGCCGGAAGCCCATGTCCCACTGGACCTGGTCCGACAGGCCGAGCAGCACGCCGCCCAGGGCGGCGAGCGCGCCGCCCATCATCCAGACGACCAGGATCACGCGGTTGACGTCGATGCCCGACGACGCCGCGAGGTCGCGGTTGTCGGACACGGCCCGCATGGCCTTGCCGATCTTCGTGCGCTGGAGCATGAGCGCCACCAGCACGAGGACGACGACGGAGATGACCACCGACGCGAGGTCGGCGTTGGTCATCGTGAACGGGCCGTAGTCGACGGCGCGTCCGCCCTGGTAGCCCTGGTAGGGGCTGGAGCGGCCGCCGTAGACGATCTGGATGAGGTAGCGCAGCAGCAGCGACAGGCCGATCGAGACGACGAGCGCGGCGATCAGGCCGGTGCCGCGACGGCGCAGCGGCCGCCACAGCCCCAGTTCGTTGAGCGCGCCCACCGCGGCCCCGACCACCATGGCCAGCACCGTGGCCACGATCAGGTCCACCCCGCCGGACACGTTGATGTACCAGGCGGCCACCGCCCCGATGGTGACGAGCTCGCCGTGCGCGAAGTTGGTCAGCCCGGTGGTCCCGAAGATCAGCGAGAGGCCGATGGCGGCCATCGCGATCAGCAGGCCGAAGCGGATGCCGTCGACCAGCAGCTGGACGGCCTGGATGTTGCCGCCGCCGGAGTTCCGGCTGCCGTCCTCGAGGCCGATGATGACCGCCTGCCGGCGCCCCTCGTCCACCGTGACGGTGCGGTTGTCCTCACCGGCGAGCTCGACGCCGTCCGGGAGGTCGTCGGCGTCGATGGTCACCGTGTACTGGCCCGGTCCGGGCAGGTCGACCGACCAGCGGCCGTCCTCGTCGGTCTCGACCTCGTCGACCCGTGTCCCACCCGCGTCCTCGACGAGGACCTCGACGCCCTCGATGGGGCCGCTGCGGCTCGTCTGGAGCGTGCCCGCCACCTGCTCGCCGCCGGCCTCGGCCGAGGCGATGCCGGGGCTGAACGCCGCGAGGCCCAGCCCGAAGGTCAGCACCAGCAGCAGCTGGACGAGGACGCGCGACCTCCCCGTCGGCCGACCACGGCGGCGCAGCCGTTGCGGGGACCAGGTGGATCCCGCTCGTCGACCGTGCCGGCGGGCACGGTTTCCCGCGTGCGTCACTCGACCTCCCAGGGCGGATGATTGAGCACGGACCCTAACCCGCTCGTGTTGCGTCGCCGTCTCTCCGGACTGAGCTGTGACCTTTCCGCGACACGCCGGAGTGGTAACGCAACGTGTTTCCTCGGCGCGTCGGCGTGATGAGTGCTGTTCGGCGGTGCACTCTGCCCTCACCGTCCAGGGGAGGATCCCGTGTCAGGAACCGGTTCGCGGTCCCGCGTGGTCACGCGCACGGCGCGCGCCGCCGACCTGCCCGCCGTCCTCGCGCTCGTGCGGCAGCACCGGGCCGACGCGCACGTCGAGGACGTCCTCACCGGCCACACCCCGCTCAACGCCGCGGCCTCCGGGTTCCGCCGGCTGCTCGAGGACGCCGGTCACCGCGTCGTCCTCGCCGTCCTCCCCGGTCCCTACGCCGCGGCCGGCGGCGCGGACGGCGAGATCGCGGTCGGCCTGGCGGTGCTCGGGCTGGACCCGCTCTCCCTGGTCCTGGACAACCCGCAGGTCACCGTCGACACCTTCGTCGTGCACCGCGACCACCGGCGCCGGGGCGTCGGCACGGCGCTGCTCGTCGCCGCGACCGCCTACGCGCAGGAGAACGGCGCGGCCCACGTCGTCGCGGCGGCCGGGGGGCACGAGGCCGAGCGGCAGCGGTTCTTCGCCCGCATGGGGTTCGCGCCGCTCACCACCCGCCGGATCGTCACGGTGGAGTCGCTCACCCGCGCCCTGGCCGCGTGGCAGCGCGGTGGTGTCACGGTTCCGCTGCCGCGGCGTGCGCAGGGCCGGCGTCGACCGGTGCTGCGCGGGATGCCGATGGCGGCCGAGGGCTGAGCCCGGCGGTCCCCGTCCCCACGTGGGGCAGGTGAGGCGGTGACGGTGGGGCGGGCTCGGCGTTCCGTCCGTCGCGCAGCAGGGCGACGGCGAACCGCACGCGCAAGGCCGTGTCCGCCGGTCCCAGGACGGCGGCCCGCTGCTCCGGCTCGGTGACGATCCGCACCGCCCGTTCCAGCACGGCGAAGGCGGTGAGGAAGAGCGAGACCCGCCACCACGGGTCGTCCAGACCGTCGCGCGCGCTGAGGGTCGCCCCGTCGAGGGCGCCGGGGTCGTCACCGGCGATCCAGGTGGCCGCCACGTCCGGGGCGACGGCGGCCTCGGCGAGCAGCTTGAAGGTGACGGCCGACAGCGCCCACAGGGGCACGAAGATCAACGCCTGGTACACACCGATGATCAGCGCGGCGTTGAGCCAGCGGAGGACGGAGAGCCGCAGCCGGACCTCCTGGGCACCGGCCGGCGGGGCGTCCATCGTCAGGGTCGCCGACACGCCGGGCAGGGCGGTCAGGCCCGCTCGGGTCGTCGAGGCGTCGGACAGCGCCGCCTCCAGCTCGTCGACGGTGAACGTGCGTGCCCGGGCGATCGCGTGGTGGGCGTCCAGCAGCAGGAACAGGACCCCGCCGACGACGAGACCGCCCGTCAGGAGCCAGAACTCCCACTCCCGGCCCGGTTCGGTCTCCACCACGATCTCCCACGTCTCGGCGGTGAAGAGGAAGAACAGGGCGAAGACGATGACCAGCGGGAGGTGGGCGACGAGTCCCTTCCGGATCTCCGTGCGATGGGCGACCGCCTGTCCCACCGCCCAACCGCCGATCCGCTCGACGGCGAGCCCCGCCAGCGTGGTGGCGACGACCAGGTACAGCAGGTTGAGCCCGAGCGCGAAGCCTGCGGCCCCCGGTCCGCTCAGCGAGAAGTGCCCCAGGTCGACGGTCGTGCCGACCCGCCACGTGACGACCGGGAAGGCGACCAGGTAGAGCGCGATCCACATGACCAGTGATCGCCTGGAGATCCCCCGCCGCACGGGGCGGGGAGTGCCGCGGTGGGCCCGCCGGCCCCGGCCGAGGCAGTACACCGCGGCCACGGCGCAGGCCACGAGGGGCAGGACGACCTGCCAGCCGCCGATCCGGAGGTAGGGGAGGAGCGCCGCGTCCGCGCCCAGCACGAGGACGAGGAACGGCAGCACCGGCAGGACGTGGCCGACCACCCGCCCGACGGGCCGAGCAGGCGGCCCGTCCCGGCCCGGTTGGACGAGGCCCAGGATCACCGTGCCCAGCGCCGCCGACACCCCCGACTGCCCGTACGGGAGCGCCGCGTCCCAGTCGGGGACGAACATGTCCTCCACGGCGAGCCAGGCGATCGCCCCGACCACCACGGTGACGAGCGTCCTCGGGTGCGCGGGCGGCGCGGCGGACGTCGCCCCGTCCCCGTAGGCCAGCAGGAAGGAGGCGCGCAGCAGCAGGAACACGGCGGCGCCGTCCAGGACCATGTCCGGCGACAGCGCCGGGAAGATCTCGACGGCGGCGTACCAGAGCGCGAACCACCCGAGGTAGAAGACGACCAGCCACCCCGCGCGCGCCCGGGCGTCGACCGGCCGGGGGTCGACGATGCGGCGCCACAGGATGTGGGCGGTGAGCGTCACCGCCGCGACGGCCCCCGGCGCGAGGACCAGCCACCCGCCGGGCAGGTCGAGCCACGGTGCCATGCCCAGCTCGAAGGCCAGCACCGCGAACAGGACGTTGAGCAGGACCGGCAGGTTGTCCAGGGCGGAGTAGTGGTCGGAGAACCGGGGGAGCCCGTTCTCGATCAGCCACTTCTCCAGAGCGGACCCGTCCTCGGGGTCACCCGCCTGGACGCGCCACCCGCCGCTCATGCCGTCGACCTCCGGCCGCCGCTGCCGAGGCAGAGGAGGGTAGAACCGGGCGGCCGCCGCCTGCCGGGGTGGCCGCCCGGGAGGACGCCTCGACGGCGACGCGCCGTCGTGGATGCCGCGGAGGGATCCGGACGGTGACGGAACGGAACGGTGCCGGGGGGCAGCGGCGGCGGGGCGGCGCCGCCCCGGCGCTCAGTCCTTCGTGAGGCAGGTGAGCCGCCCGGTGGCGGTCGGCCGGCCCTGGTCGTCGGTGATCTCGATGAGGAACGTCGCCAGGGTGCGGCCGCGGCGCACCGGGGTGCACACGGCGGTGACGACGCCGGACGTCGCCCCGCGCAGGTAGCTGGCGTTCAGCTCGATGCCCACCACCTGCTTGCCGGGGCCGGCGTGGATGGCTCCCGCCCACGACCCGATCGTCTCCATGAGGGCGCAGCTCGCCCCGCCGTGCAGCAGGCCGAAGGGCTGCTCGTTGCCCTCGACCGGCATGGTCGCGACCATCCGGTCGGGGTTGAAGTCGGTGATGCGGATGCCGAGCTTCTCGTCGAGCGGGCTGAGCTTGTCGGCCGGGATCCAGTCGGGCGCGGGGGTCGTCACGAGGGCACCGTAATCAGTCGGACCCCGCACCTAGGATTGCTCCCGATGTCCGCACCGGTCTCCACCTCCGCGCCCGCCGTCCCGACGACCCCTGGGACGCGCCCGCGGCTGCTGCTCCTGGACGGCCACTCGCTGGCCTACCGCGCCTTCTTCGCGCTGCCCGTGGAGAACTTCTCGACGACGACCGGCCAGCCGACCAACGCCGTCTACGGCTTCACGTCCATGCTGATCAACATCCTGCGCGACGAGCAGCCCACGCACCTGGCCGTGGCGTTCGACGTCGGCCGCAAGACCTTCCGCAGCGAGATCTACGCCGAGTACAAGGCCAACCGCGCGGAGAGCCCCACCGATTTCCGCGGCCAGGTCAGCCTGGTCCAGGAGGTGCTCGGGGCGCTGCGCGTGCCGGTGATCACCGCCGAGGGCTACGAGGCCGACGACGTCATCGCGACGCTCACCGTCCAGGCGGTCGAGCAGGGCATGGACGTGCTCATCGCCACCGGCGACCGCGACGCCCTGCAGCTGGTCAACGAGCACGTCACGGTGCTCTACCCGCGCAAGGGCGTCTCGGAGATGACCCGCTTCACGCCGGAGGAGGTCGAGGCCAAGTACAACCTGACCCCGGCCCAGTACCCCGACTTCGCGGCGCTGCGGGGCGACCCGAGCGACAACCTGCCGAGCATCCCGAGCGTGGGGGAGAAGACCGCCGCCAAGTGGGTGCGCGAGTACGGCTCCCTCGACGCGCTGGTCGACCAGGTCGACACGGTGAAGGGCAAGGTCGGCGAGAAGCTGCGCGAGCACCTCTCGTCGGTGCTGCAGAACCGCCGGCTCACCGAGCTCGACCGCTCCGTCCCGCTCGAGGTGGGCCCGGCCGACCTCGCCGTCCAGGCCTGGGACCGCAACGAGGTGCACACCCTCTTCGACAACCTGCAGTTCCGGGTGCTCCGCGACCGGCTGTTCGCCACCCTCACCAGCGCCGAGCCGGAGGTGGAGGGCGGCTTCGACGTCACCATCGACGACGTCGCCGCGGGCGGGCTGGGCGCCTGGCTGGACGCGCACGCGCGCGGACGGACCGGCCTGATCTTCCGAGGCACGTGGGGGCGGGGCGTCGGTGAGCTCACCGGCCTGGCGCTGGCCGCCGGCGACGACCACGCCACCTTCGTCGACCTCGGGCCCGACCTGGACACCGCCGACGAGCAGGCGCTGGCCGCCTGGCTGGCCGACGCGGACCGGCCCAAGGTCGTCCACGAGGTCAAGGGCCCGCTGCTGGCCGTCTGGTCCCGGGGGTGGCAGCTGGAGGGCGTCGTCAGCGACACCGCCCTGGCCGCCTACCTGGCGCTGCCCGGGCAGCGGTCGTTCGACCTCGGCGACCTCGCCGTCCGGTACCTGCGCCGCGAGCTCAAGGACGCCGCCGAGCCGGAGGGCCAGCTCACCCTCGACGGGATGGGGCCCAGCGAGGACGACGTCGCCGCCGAGGCCGCGAAGGCCGACGTCCTCAAGGCCGTGGCGGTCAACGACCTGTCCGACGCGCTGGAGCAGGTCCTCGGGCAGCGCGGGGGTGACGCGCTGCTCGGCCAGATCGAGCTCCCGCTCACCCGCGTGCTGGCCGCCATGGAGTACCGGGGCATCGCCGCCGACCTGGACTTCCTGCACGACCTGCAGAAGGAGTTCTCCGACGCCGTCTCGGCCGCCGCGGCCGAGTGCTACGCCGTCATCGGGCGCGAGGTGAACCTCGGCTCGCCCAAGCAGCTGCAGGCGGTGATCTTCGACGAGCTGGGCCTGCCCAAGACGAAGAAGAACAAGACCGGCTACACCACCGACGCCGACGCCCTCATGTGGCTGTTCGAGCAGACCGGTCACCCGTTCATGGAGCACCTGCTCCGCCACCGCGACGTCACCCGGCTGCGCACGGTCATCGACGGGCTGATCCCGATGGTCGACGACGGCGGCCGGATCCACACCACGTTCCAGCAGACGATCGCCGCGACCGGCCGGCTGTCGTCGACCGACCCGAACCTGCAGAACATCCCGATCCGGACCGCCGAGGGCCGCCGGATCCGGCAGGCGTTCGTCGTCGGCGCGGGCTACGAGTCGCTGATGACGGCGGACTACAGCCAGATCGAGATGCGGATCATGGCCCACCTCTCCGGCGACGAGGGCCTGATCGAGGCCTTCATGTCGGGGGAGGACCTGCACTCCTTCGTCGCGTCCAAGGCGTTCGACATCCCGATCTCCGAGGTCGACCCGGAGATGCGCCGGCGGATCAAGGCCATGAGCTACGGCCTGGCCTACGGACTGTCGGCGTACGGGCTCTCGCAGCAGCTGAAGATCACCCCCGAGGAGGCGCGCGGGCAGATGCACGCCTACTTCGAGCGGTTCGGCGGCATCCGCGACTACCTCGACACGGTCGTCGAGGAGGCCCGGCTGACCGGCTACACCGAGACGACGCTCGGCCGGCGCCGCTACCTGCCCGACCTCACCAGCGACAACCGCCAGCGACGGGAGATGGCCGAGCGGATGGCGCTCAACGCGCCGATCCAGGGCTCGGCGGCCGACGTCATCAAGGTGGCGATGCTCAACGTCGAGAAGGCGATCGCCGCCGAGGGGCTCAGCTCCCGGATGCTGCTCCAGGTGCACGACGAACTGGTGCTCGAGGTGGCGCCGGGGGAGAAGGAGAAGCTCGAGGAACTGGTCCGCCGCGAGATGGCCGGCGCGGCCCAGCTGTCGGTGCCGCTGGAGGTCTCCGTCGGGTTCGGCCGGACGTGGAACGACGCCGCCCATTGACGGGGGTCGTCCCAGCAGTTACGGCCGTCGCTCCGCGACGATGATCAAGGTGCCGGGCACGAGGGCGCCGCGGGCGGGGGACCACTGGCCCCAGTCCTGTGTGCGGCCCGGTGTCCACTCCGGCTCGACCAGGTCCTCGAGCACCAGTCCGGCCCCCACGACGGCGCGCACCCAGTCGCCGACCGTGCGGTGGTGCTCCACGTAGACGGTGCGGCCGTCGCCGTCGGTCTCGACGTAGGGCGTGCGGTCGAAGTAGGAGGAGACGATCCGCAGGTCCTCGGGGTCGGGGGAGTCGGGGAACGGCCAGCGCATCGGGTGGTTCACCGATGCCACGAACCGTCCGCCCGGCCGCAGCACGCGGGCGACCTCGCGCAGCGCCCCCTCGACGTCGGCCACGAACGGCAGACCGCCGAAGGCCGAGCACGCGACGTCGAACGCCCCGTCGGCGAAGGGCAGCGCACCGGCGTCGGCCTGCACCAGCGGCAGCGCGATCCCGGTGGTCCGGTTCAGCTCCGCGGCCCGGCGGAGCATCCCGGCGGACAGGTCGAAGGCGACGACGTCGGCGCCGGCGGTCCGCAGCCAGCGCGCGCACGGCGCCGAGCCGCAGCCGATCTCCAGCACCCGGCGGCCGGCGACGTCGCCCAGCAGGTGGGCGTCGGCCTCGCGCACCCCCTCGGGGCACCACAGGAAGTCGGCGTCCCCGAGGTCGGCGCCGTGCTCGGCGAGGTAGGCCGGCGCCGCGGCGTCCCACCAGCGGCGGTTGGCGCGAGCGGACTCCTCGGGCCCGGCCGGGCGGCGCGCGACGCCGCCGGCGGACGGATAGCCGTCGCTGCCCAGCGGCAGGGACGACGGGACTTCGCTCATGACGCGCCGATCGTGGCACGCGACGGGCGCAGATCCGCTGTGGACCCAGGTGGACCCGGCGGTCCCGACGTCCGTACGATGGGGAATGCGCCAGAGGTCTGTCGTGCTCTTCCCCACAGGGAAGGCCTGCGCCGGTTCTCCCCGCTGATCAACACCTGCGGCTCAGACGGCCGCGGGTCGTCCTGTCCCTACGCATAAACCGTCCGGAGCAACCAACCACATGACCTCCACCCAGGTCCGTCCTTCCAGCACCCCCCAGATCGCGATCAACGACATCGGCTCGGCCGAGGACTTCCTCGCGGCGATCGACCAGACGATCAAGTACTTCAACGATGGCGACATCGTCGAGGGCGTCATCGTCAAGGTCGACCGGGACGAGGTGCTGCTGGACATCGGCTACAAGACCGAGGGCGTCATCCCCTCGCGCGAGCTCTCCATCAAGCACGACGTCGACCCGAACGAGGTCGTCAAGGTCGGCGACGAGGTGGAAGCCCTGGTCCTCCAGAAGGAGGACAAGGAAGGCCGGCTGATCCTCTCCAAGAAGCGCGCCCAGTACGAGCGCGCCTGGGGCACGATCGAGGCCAAGAAGGAAGCCGACGAGGTCGTCACCGGCACCGTCATCGAGGTCGTCAAGGGTGGTCTCATCCTCGACATCGGCCTGCGCGGGTTCCTCCCGGCCTCGCTGGTCGAGATGCGTCGCGTCCGCGACCTGCAGCCCTACGTGGGCCGCGAGCTCGAGGCGAAGATCATCGAGCTCGACAAGAACCGCAACAACGTCGTCCTCTCCCGTCGCCAGTGGCTGGAGCAGACGCAGTCCGAGGTCCGCAGCGAGTTCCTCAACAAGCTCGCCAAGGGGCAGGTCCGCTCGGGTGTCGTCTCCTCGATCGTCAACTTCGGCGCGTTCGTGGACCTGGGCGGCGTCGACGGCCTGGTGCACGTCTCCGAGCTGTCGTGGAAGCACATCGACCACCCGTCCGAGGTCGTCGAGGTGGGCCAGGAGGTCACCGTCGAGGTCCTCGACGTCGACCTGGACCGCGAGCGGGTCTCCCTGTCGCTGAAGGCGACGCAGGAGGACCCGTGGCGTCAGTTCGCCCGCACGCACCAGATCGGGCAGGTCGTGCCCGGCAAGGTCACCAAGCTCGTTCCCTTCGGTGCGTTCGTGCGCGTCGACGAGGGCATCGAGGGCCTGGTCCACATCTCCGAGCTGGCCGAGCGCCACGTCGAGATCCCGGAGCAGGTCGTGCAGGTCGGCGACGAGATCCTCGTCAAGGTCATCGACATCGACCTGGACCGCCGCCGCATCTCGCTGTCCCTCAAGCAGGCCAACGAGGGCGTCGTGGGCGAGGACGACCAGTTCGACCCGGCCGCCTACGGCATGGCCGCCTCGTACGACGAGCAGGGCAACTACCTCTACCCCGAGGGCTTCGACGCCGACACCGGCGAGTGGCGCGAGGGCTACGAGGCCCAGCGCGAGGAGTGGGAGCGGCAGTACGCCGAGGCCCAGGCCCGCTACGAGGCGCACCGCAAGCAGATCGCCGCGGCCAAGGAGGCCGACGCCGAGGCTGCGGCCGGCGGCAGCTACTCCAGCGACGACGCTGCCGGTGCCGACGCCCCGGCGACCGGCGGCACGCTGGCCAGCGACGAGGCCCTCGCCGCGCTGCGCGCCAAGCTCGCCGGCGGCGAGTGATCTAGCTCCACCGGTCCAGAGGCCCGGCATCCCTTCGGGGGTGCCGGGCCTCTGGCGTTCCGGGGGCACGGAAAAGGCCCCGCGGACGTCGTCCGCGGGGCCCCGTGTCGCGCTGGGGAGGGCCTTCTACAGGCTGAGGATGATCGCGAACGCGGTGCGCGGACGGCCACCCGAGCCGGCGAGGAAGCTCCACGTGTGGCGGCCGGCCGGCGGGGCCTGGAACAGCCACTGGAGGAAGGAGTTGCGGCGCGGGGCGGCGGGGCGCTGGAACTGCATCCGCTCGCGGACGGCGGGGATGTCGGCGCAGCGGACACCGGCGGCCGTGCCCAGGCGGTGACGGCCGGCGGCCTGCCGGCGGGCGGCGCGCGTCGACGGGGCTGCGTCAGCGGTGGTGCTGGTCATGTCGGGTCCTTGCCTCTCTGGGCGGGGAAGATCGCCAGCACGGACGTTATGCGTGGGACGCGTGTGACTGGAGCGACGCGCCGGACGGACGGGGTGCTGTTATCCGGCCGTGACCTTCGCCCGTGCGGGGAGCCAGCGCGGGCCAACTACTGTCCGGTTGTGCTGCGCATCGGGCTGACCGGGGGGATCGGGTCGGGCAAGAGCACCGTCTCCCGGCTGCTGGCCGCGCGCGGCGCCGTGATCGTGGACGCGGACGTGATCGCCCGCGAGGTGGTGGCGCCGGGGTCGCCCGGGCTGGCGCAGGTCGTCGAGGCCTTCGGCGACGGCGTCGTCGGCCCCGACGGGGCGCTGGACCGCCCGGCGCTGGCCGCCGTGGTGTTCGCCGACCCCGAGGCGCGCCGGCGGCTCGACGGGATCGTCCACCCCCTCGTCCGGGCGCGGGCGGGCGAGATCGCCGCCGCTGCGCCGCGGGACGCCGTCGTGGTCCACGACATCCCGCTGCTCGTGGAGACCGGCCAGGCCTCGCTCTACGACCTCGTCGTGGTCGTCGAGGCCGACCCGGAGCTGCGGGTCGCCCGGCTCGTCCGGCGTGGGCTCACGGCCGACGACGCCCGCGCCAGGATCGCCGCCCAGGCGAGTGACGCGGAGCGGCGAGCGGTCGCCGACGTCGTGCTGGACAACAGCGGCACTCCCGAGGAGCTGGCCGAGCAGGTCGACCGGTTCTGGGCCGAGCGCGTCGGGCCGGTGACCCGGTGAGGCCGCCGGGGCCGGAGGCGGGCACCGAGGTCCAGCGGGCCCAGGAGGGCACCTGGATGGCGCTGGTGCTGGTTCCGGTGGGGATCGTGGTCCTGCTGTTCCTCGACGGGGATCTCAACCCGGTCGTGCACGGGCTGTTCGGCGTGATCGCGGCGCTCGAGCTGATGATCGCGGCGCGCTGGTGGCGGAAGCGTCGTCGCGCCCCTCGCTGAGCCGCCCAGGAGACGACGAGAGCCCCAGGTCGTCGACCTGGGGCTCTCCTGCTGGTGGGCGATACTGGGATCGAACCAGTGACCTCTTCCGTGTCAGGGAAGCGCGCTACCGCTGCGCCAATCGCCCGTCCCGGCCTCGCGACCGGACCCTCCTCCGCGCTCGTGCTCCGCAGAGGAGACGAGGTGGAGACGGGATTTGAACCCGTGTAGACGGCTTTGCAGGCCGTTGCCTCGCCTCTCGGCCACTCCACCGCACGCGGGCGCCAGTCTCTCGACCAGCGCCCGAGGTTCCGAGCGGACGACGGGATTCGAACCCGCGACCCTCACCTTGGCAAGGTGATGCTCTACCAACTGAGCCACGTCCGCGTTGCGTGGAGAACTCTAACCGACGCCCCTGAGGCCTCCAAGCAGGGGGGTCCCCCCACCCCCCTCGTGGGGGGCTGGGGCGGTCGTTTCCCCAGGTCAGCGGCCCGACGGGTCCGATCCGCCGTTGGACAGCAGCGTGTGGAGCTCGTCGTCGAGCCCCAGCAGCTCGGTCTCCGAGCCGGTGGGCACCAGCGCCTCGGTCTGCCGCAGGAACGCGGCGACGGTCGCCCGCGACAGCTCGAACAGCGCCTCGCCCGACGGGGCGCGCAGGTGCAGGAAGAGCACATCGGTCGCGGCGTGCGCCGGCCACAGCCGGACATCGCCCTCGCCGGCCGGGGCCTCCAGGCCGGCCTGCAGCAGCTCCCGGCTCAGCAGCCAGGCGATGCCGGCGTCCTCCGGGTCGACGACGCCGTTCTCGTCGCCGACGTCACCGAAGGCGATCCGGACGGCGAACGGGTCGGCGGCGTCGTAGCAGAGCAGCGCCGGGACCTCGGTCCACGACTGCGGACCCACCAGCTGGAGGGTGATGGGGGACGAGTACCCGGGGTTCCAACCGTTGCGCATGTCAGGTCAACGACCGTCGGGTCTCGGGGTGACGCGGCATCGCACTTCCTTCACTCCTGTCACACCCGTCACGCGGGCGTGCGTCCTGGTGGTCCCTGCATGCCCCCCGAGGGCTCCGGCGAACCGTCCCGACGGGTGCGCGTGACTCCTGTGACGCATGAGGCGCGTGGGGTGGGGCGGTGCCGCGGCGTCCCCGCCGTGCGTGGGTCACAGACCGGCCGTCGGACCGTAGGCTCCGGGCGACAGGCTCCGCCGCGCGGCGGAGCACGGTGCGACCGGGCAGGTGACCAGCTGAGCGAGCAGGGGACGGCGGCGCCGGCCGGCCACGCCCACCGGGAGAGCCCGGAGGAGCGGCGGGCCCGTTACGACGCCGACGAGGTGCACAGCCTGCGCGAGCGGGTGGCCGCCACGCGGTGGCGCAGGCGGCTGGCCGCCCGCCGGAGCGTCAACCACGGCTACCGGGTGGGCGTCGGCATCGTCGGCGGGCTGATCACGGCGCTCGGTCTGGCCACCATCCCGCTGCCCGGCCCCGGCTGGCTCACGGTCATCGCGGGCCTGTTCGTGCTCGCCACGGAGTTCACCTGGGCCGAGCGGCTGCTCGAGTTCACGAAGAAGCACGTCAAGCGCTGGACCGACTGGGTGAGCGCCCAGCCGGTGTGGGTGCGGCTGCTCATCGCGGCGGCGACGGCGGCTTTCGTCTACGGCGTCCTCGTCGTCACCCTGCACGTGATGGGGGTGCCGGACTGGGTGCCGGGGTGGGTACCGCTCTGGCGCTGAGCGTCTGGCACAATCGGATGCGCTCCGGGCGATTGGCTCAGTGGTAGAGCGCTTCGTTCACACCGAAGAGGTCACTGGTTCGAACCCAGTATCGCCCACCGGCACGAGGGCCGGGCTTCCGCGCGGAGCCCGGCCCTTCGTCGTGTCCGGAGGCGCCGCTCGGCGGCCCGTGCCTCACATGCGGGCGTCCATGCGCTCCAGCACGCCGGGCACCCCGTCGATCGACCACTCGCGGCCGTCCGACGCGCGGACGGTGCCCGAGTAGCTGCCGTACATCTGCGCGTAGCGGATCGCGGCGACGACGAGCTGGTGGCGGACACCCTTCGACCCCTCGGGGGTGAACACCAGGTCGAGCCGCCCCTCGCCGTCGCGCACGGTGACCGGGGCCGTCAGGTCGGCCGGCTGGTCGCCGGGGTCGGGGGTGAAGCGGATGTCCCGGAGCGGCTCGGCCGCATCCGGCGTCCAGATGCCCGACTCCTCGAACTCGCCGGGCAGTTGCGGGCGGGTCGCGAAGTTGGCGCCCACGATGCCGTCCGGACGGCGCACCGCGAACGTGCCCCAGGTCCACGACGTCCGGTAGGCGAGACGGGAGCGGTGCTCGTCGATGATCGCGAAGTGCCGCTCCGGGTCGAACCGGTGGGTGCGCGCCCCCACGGTGATGTGCCCGGTGGCCGGGAAGATCCGCTTGTGGGTGAACAGGGTCGCGCGGCGCGGCAGGGGAGCGCTCATCGACAGCGCCGGCGACGCCCCGCGCGCGTCGAGCACCAGCTCGCCGGAGACGGCCTCGCTCGCCTCCGTCGCGGCGAACCCGAAGCGGACGTGGTGGCGGCCGGCCGCGTCGTCGAAGTCGTACCGCACCTCGTAGCCGGGCTTGACGAACTCGCAGTGCGCCCCGTCGAGCAGCACGCGGGGGAGCCGGGCGAAGCCGCCGCGCGCGTTCGCGGCGAACTCCGTCTGCACCTGGCTGGCGCGGTCGCGCACGTAGAACTCCGAGGAGGAGAGGTACTTCGCCTCCTGGATGATCAGGGCGCCGTACAGCTCCGGGTGGACGAGGGTGAACCCCACCCACTCCTTGAGCCGGAAGTCGTGCCACCGCCGGCGGAGACCGCCGAACTCGTCGGGCGGGTTCACGTCATGGGGGCGTGCGTCGAACCAGCCGTGGTGGCGGCTGCCGGCCTCGACGAGGCGCTGCGGGGTCGTCATGCCCCGGACCCTAGAGATCCGCGTCCGGGGGTCACTCCTCCTCGTACTCGACGAGCCGCAGCATCCCGTCCTCCATGTGGTGGTGGTTGTGGCAGTGGAACAGCCAGCGGCCCGGATTCGTGGCGAGGAAGTCGAACGTGACCTCGCCTCCGCGCGCGGGCACGGACACGGTGTCCTTCACCGGTCCACGGCCGGACGGCGTCAGCACCTGGAAGTGGTGCCCGTGCAGGTGCATCGGGTGCCACTTGCTGCTGGTGTTGCGCATCCGGAACCGCACCCACTCGCCCTGGCGGACCACCAGCGGGTCGGCGTCGGGATAGCTCTGCCCGCCGATCTCGGTGCCCGAGAGCTCCAGGTCCAGGACCCGGTCGGGCTGCCCGCCGGGCAGCGGCAGCGGCTCCCGGGCCAGGAGCTCGTCGTAGGTGACCAGCCGGCCGGTCAGCTCGGCCGGCCGCTCGCCGACCGGCGGCGTGGGCGAGACGTCGCTCCCGGTGTAGCGGAGCACCGCGCGTCCCCAGCCAGGTCGTCCCTCCGGCTGCACCCCGATCTGCCACGCCCCGCCGGGCTGCGCGGCGTCGACGAGGACGTCGTACCGCTCGCCCATGCCCAGCCGGAGCGCGTCGACGGTCACCGGCTCGACGGGCATCCCGTCGCTGTGGGTGACGGTGAGCCGGTGCCCGGCGACGGCGAACCGGAAGCCCGTGTCGGCCGCGATGTTCATGACCCGCAGGCGCACCCGATCGCCGGGCCCGGCCTCGACCGTCACCGGGTCGTCCGGTGGCCGGCCGTTGACCAGCAGCAGGGGGTAGGCCCGCCCGCCGAAGGAGACGACGTCGGCCGGGTCGGGATCCTCGGAGGGCTCCGGATCGTCGTGCCCGGCGTGGGCGTCCATCCCGTCGCGCCAGTCGTCGAGCATCAGGACGACCTCGCGGTCGTAGGCGAGCTCCTCGGTGCGCGGCTCGACGACCAGCGGCCCGTAGAGCCCGCGGTCGAGCTGCATGCCGACGTGCGCGTGGTACATGAACGAGCCGGCGACAGGGGTCTCGAACTCGTAGCTGAAGCGCTCGCCGGGCGCGACCGGGTCCTGGGTGATCCCGGGGACGCCGTCCATCGCGTTCGGCGGCGCCAGCCCGTGCCAGTGCACCGAGGTGTCCTCGTCGAGACCGTTCTCCAGCTGCACCCGCAGCACGTCCCCGGCGCGGAGGCGGATCTCCGGGCCGGGGACGGTGCCGTACCCCCAGGTGGGGACGGCGTGCCCGGCGAGGTCCAGGCGCATCGGCGCGGCCGTCAGCCGCAGGCCCCCCGGGGAGGAGTGCACCGCGGCCGACGGTCCGCGACCCGAGCAGCCGGCGGCGAGGGCCAGTCCCGTCAGGGCCGTGAGGCCGAGGAACTGGCGCCTCGTCGCCGGCCGGGTGGTCAGCGGCGTCACTCGACGGTGAACTCCGTGACCATGCCGAGCATGGCGTGCGGCGGGCCGCTGCCCTCCATGTCGTGGGTCGTGCCCTGGGGGACGAAGCAGACGGCGGCATAGCGGCCGGCGTCCATCTCCATGAACACGGTGTCCGACTCGCCCGGCATCGCGAACGCCGCGCCGATCGGCGTGACCATGGTCAGGAGCTGGTCCTCCGGCATGGCGAGCAGCTCCTCGACCGACTGCGTCACGCCCTCGTTGATCCGGGCCAGGCCGATCTCGTGCAGCTCCTCGCCCTCGTTGTGGAAGGTGATGGCGACGGTGCCGCCCTGGACGGTGTCGGGGATGCCCTCGTACTCGTAGTCGACGCCGGTGGCCTCGAGCTCCTCGTAGCCGCATTCGGCGAGCATGTACTCGTCGATCTCCTGGTCGGTCCGCTGGAACTCCGGCCCGTCGAGCATCGAGGGATCGTTGCTCGACAGTGCCTCGCGGACGATCCCGGTCGCCTCGGTCACGGTGTCGGAGATCTCCTCGGGCGCGGTGTCCTCGACGTCGCCGAGCAGGGGCTCGACCCGCGAGGAGAACTCCTCCAGGGCGGCCTGCTGCTCCTCCGGCGGCGCCGACTCGTCGGCGCCCGGACCCATGGAGAAGGCGCCCTCGAGGGCCACCGAGGCCTCGCAGAACTCGGCGGGGTCCGCGGACTCCGACGCGCTCGTCCCGGCTGCCTGCGTGTCCTCTCCGCCGGAGTCGTCCGACCCGCAGGCCGCCATGGTGGCGGCCAGCGCGAGCGCCGCTCCGCCGATGACCGCGCGGCGCAGCGCTCGGGTGCCAGTCGTCCTGTGCATGTTCTCCAACCTCTCTGCGGTGGCCGGCAGGCGCCGGTCATGTCGACGGTGCAGCGTTGCGAGGAGGAGCCGGGCGTGGCGGTGGCGGATACACGGCCGGTGACGAACCCGTACCGCCACCTGCGATCCGTCACGCGGCGTGACGGGATGCCCCCGGCAGGAGGCCGTCGTCGGGGGGTCCATGGGCGGGATGCCCACCCAGCCCGGTCGCGCCGTCCGGTTGCTCGCCGTCCGGGAGCGGGACGGGGACACCTGCGTCTGGTGCGGCCGCGCCTTCACCGGCCTCGTCGTCCCGACCACCGAGCACGTTGTGCCGCGGGTCAAGGGTGGCCCGTCGTGGCTCGAGAACGAGGTCGCCGCCTGCCGCCGGTGCAACGGCGAGCGCGGGCACCGCGGCCCGGTGGAGTGGCTGGAGGAGTGCCTGCGGCGCGGCTGGGACGCCGACGAACCGCGGCTGGCCCGCGCCCTCGCGGACCTGGCCGCGGCGATCGAGCGGCGCGGCGGTCAGCGCCGCGCCCGGCCCTACCTCGCCGCCCAGCTGCGCCGGCTGCGGCGGCGCGGGGGAGGGGCTGCGCTCCCCGCATAGGCTGGCGCGGGTGAGCGAGCGGAGCGTCGGCCGGGTGACCGGCATCCGGATCTTCCCGGTGAAGTCGCTGGCCGGGCGCGCCGCCGACGTGGTCGACCTGCTGCCCACCGGTCCGGCCGGTGACCGCGCCTGGTCGGTGGTCGACGCCGCCACCGGGGAGGTCGTGCGGGGCAAGCACGCGCCGGTCCTCGCCGGGCTCGTGCCGACCGGTGACCCGGACGCCGATGCCCGGGCCGTCGCCGGTGCCCTCGGCCGGCCGGTGCGCCTGGCACGGGCGGGGGACGAGGGTGGCGCCGCCGTCCACCTGGTCTCGGAGCAGGCCACCGCCCGCGCGGCGGCCGGCGACGTCCCCGAGGGGTGCTCGGCCGAGGACCCCCGGGCCAACCTCGTCCTGTCCCTGCCCGGTGACGACGAGCGGACGTGGGTCGGCCGCACGGTGCGGGTGGGCGGCGCGGTCCTGCGGATCACCCGGACGCCGAAGCACTGCCTCGGGGTCTACGCCGACGTGGAGGTCCCCGGGCCGGTCAGCGTCGGGGACGCCGTCTCCCTCTGACGGCGCGGAGGACGAAACCGCCTCGCGGGCGCGCACTAGGCTCGGGGTGCCGTTTCGCCGATCTCCCAGGAGCTCCCGTGTCCGCCCCGCCCTCGCCGACCGCCGTCCCCCCGATCCGGGTCCCGGCCGGCACGACGGCGCTGCAGGCGCTCAAGGACGCCGGGATCCCGCTCAAGGGCCCCGACGGCGCGGTCGTCGTCCGGGACGTCGCCTCGGGTGACCTCAGGGACCTCGCCTGGACCCCGGACGCCGACACCGAGGTCGAGCCGGTCCCCGCCGCGAGCGAGGACGGGCGCGCGGTCATCCGGCACTCGACCGCCCACGTGCTGGCCCAGGCGGTGCAGGAGCTGTTCCCCGGCACCCGGCTGGGCATCGGCCCGCCGGTCGAGAACGGCTTCTACTACGACTTCGACCCGGAGCGGCCCTTCACCCCCGAGGACCTGCAGGCCCTCGAGAAGAAGATGACCGAGATCGTCCGCGCCGGGCAGAACTTCGCCCGCCGCGAGATCAGCGACGAGGACGCCCGTGCGGAGCTCGCGCACGAGCCGTACAAGCTCGAGCTGATCGGGCTCAAGGGCGGCGCCGGGGACGCGGCCGAGGGTGCCGACGTGGAGGTCGGCGGCGGTCAGCTGACCATGTACGACAACCTCGACCCGCGCAGCGGCGAGCGGCTCTGGACCGACCTGTGCCGCGGCCCGCACCTGCCGCGCACCAACGCCATCCCGGCCTTCAGCCTCACCCGGAGCGCCGCCGCGTACTGGCGGGGCAGCGAGAAGAACCCGCAGCTGCAGCGCATCTACGGCACCGCCTGGGAGAGCAAGGACGCGCACAAGGCCTACCTCGAGCACCTGGCCGAGGCCGAGCGCCGCGACCACCGCCGCCTCGGCGTGGAGCTCGACCTGTTCAGCTTCCCCGACGAGATCGGCTCCGGCCTCGCCGTCTTCCACCCCAAGGGCGGGGTGGTGAAGCGGGAGATGGAGGACTACGTCCGCGCCCGCCACATCGAGGAGGGCTTCGACTACGTCGGCACGCCGCACATCACCAAGAGCGGCCTGTTCGAGACCTCGGGGCACCTGCCGTACTACGCCGACACGATGTTCCCCGGCATGGAGCTGGAGAACAGCGAGTACCGGCTCAAGGCCATGAACTGCCCGATGCACAACCTGATCTTCCGGTCGCGCGGGCGGTCCTACCGCGAGCTGCCGCTGCGCTTCTTCGAGTTCGGCACGGTGTACCGGTACGAGAAGTCCGGCGTCGTCCACGGCCTGACCCGGGTGCGCGGGCTGACGCAGGACGACTCGCACAGCTACGTCACCCCGGAGCAGGCGCCGGGCGAGGTGCGGCACCTGCTGGCGTTCGTGCTCGGGCTGCTGCGCGACTTCGGCCTGGACGACTACTACCTGGAGCTGTCCACCCGCGGCGACGACCCGGAGAAGCAGGACAAGTTCATCGGCTCCGACGAGGAGTGGGCGGTCGCCACCGCGGTCCTCGAGGAGGCGGCGAAGGAGACCGGGCTCGAGCTCGTGCCCGACCCCGGTGGCGCGGCGTTCTACGGCCCGAAGATCTCCGTGCAGGCGCGGGACGCCATCGGCCGCACTTGGCAGATGTCGACCATCCAGTACGACTTCAACCAGCCCGCCCGGTTCGGCCTGGAGTACACCTCCGCGGACGGCGGCCGGCAGCAGCCGGTGATGATCCACTCGGCGAAGTTCGGGTCGATCGAGCGGTTCTTCGGCGTCCTCACCGAGCACTACGCCGGCGCCTTCCCCGCGTGGCTGGCGCCCGTGCAGGTGGTCGGCATCCCCGTCACCGACGAGCAGGTGCCCTACCTGCGCGACGTCGCGCTGAAGCTGACGGCCCGCGGGCTCCGGGTGGAGATCGACGACTCCGACGACCGGATGCAGAAGAAGATCCGGACGGCGAGCAAGCAGAAGATCCCGTTCGTCCTCATCGCCGGGGCGACCGACGCCGAGGCAGGCGCGGTGTCCTTCCGCTACCGCGACGGCTCCCAGCGCAACGGCGTGCCCGTCGACGAGGCGGTGGAGCAGGTCGCCGCGTGGGTCGCCGGCCGGTCCAACGCCGACCCGACCGCGGAGAACGGCGGATGAGCGCGGACGGCGCGGGCGTGCCGGACGTGCAGCCCTTCGAGCACCTGTGGACGCCCTACCGGATGGCCTACATCCGCGGCGAGGGCAAGCCCACCGGCACGCACGACTGCCCGTTCTGCGTCATCCCGACGCTCGGCGACGAGGACGGGCTGATCGTGGCCCGGGGGACGACTGTGTACGCCGTCCTCAACCTCTACCCGTACAACGCCGGCCACCTGATGCTGGTCCCGTACCGGCACGTGCCCGACTACACCGACCTCACCGCCGAGGAGGTCGCCGAGCTCGGCGCCTTCACCCAGACGGCGATGCGCACGGTGCGCGCGGTCAGCGGGGCGCACGGGTTCAACATCGGCATGAACCAGGGATCGGTCGCCGGGGCCGGGATCGCCGACCACCTGCACCAGCACGCCGTGCCGCGCTGGGGCGGGGACACCAACTTCATGCCCGTCATCGGCCTGACGCGGGTGCTTCCGCAGGTCCTGCGCGAGACCCGGGCACTGCTCGCCGAGGCCTGGTCGGCCCGGGCCGAGCCGGCGCGGGAGGCCTGAGTGCTCGGCAGCAACGCGCGGCCGGCGGTCGCCCGGTTCTGGGCGCCGGTCGTCACGCGGCTCGCGCGGGCCGGGGTCACCCCGGACATGGTGACGATCACCGGCACGGTGGGCGCGGTCGCCTCCGCGGTGTTCCTCATCGGCACCGGCCACCTGTTCTGGGGTGCCTTCGCCGTCACCGTCTTCGTCCTGCTCGACATGCTCGACGGCGCGCTGGCCCGGGCCCGGGGTGGCGGCTCCGTCTTCGGCGCCGTCCTGGACTCCACCGGCGACCGAGCGGCCGACGCCGCGATCTTCGGGGCGCTGGCCTGGTGGTTCTCCGGCGCGGGCGGCAACCGGCTGCTCGTCCTGCTCGCGCTGGTCTGCCTGGTCCTCGGCGTCCTCACGTCCTACGTCAAGGCGCGCGCCGAGGGCGTCGGGCTCTCCTGCGACGTCGGCATCGTCGAGCGCACCGAGCGGCTCATCCTCGTGCTCGTCGGGACGGGCTTCACCGGCCTCGGCATCCCGTACGCGGTGCACGTGGCCCTGTGGGTGCTCCTGGCCGGCAGCGCGATCACGGTCGGCCAGCGCTTCCTCGCCGTCCGACGGGCCGCCGCCGGCCGCCCGCTGCCCGTCCCGCCCTCCCCTCCGGCGTCGTGAGCGGCTCCCTGGCCGGCCGGCTGACCGACGCCGGGTTCGCGGCGGGCTGGCACGCCGTCCGGCTGCTGCCCGAGCCCGCCGCCCGCGGGCTCTTCGACCGCGCCGGGCACTGGGCCGCCGGGCGGGACGGCAAGGGCACCCGCCAGCTGCGGGCCAACCTGCGGGTGGTCACGGGCGGCCGGCTCTCCGAGCCCGAGCTCGCCGGGCTCACCGACCGGGCGGTCCGCTCCTACGCCCGCTACTGGCAGGAGGCGTTCCGGCTGCCGGCCCTGAGCAGCGACCGGATCGTCGCGGGCACCGAGGTCGTGGGCCTCGAGCACCTGGAGAAGGCCCGGGCCGGGGGGCGGCCGGTGGTCATGGCCCTCCCGCACAGCGGCAACTGGGACGCCGCCGGCGTCTGGTTCATCGACTGGCTCGGTGGGCCGTTCATGACCGTCGCCGAGCGGCTGAAGCCCGAATCGCTCTACGAGCGGTTCCTCGCCTACCGGGAGTCCCTCGGCTTCCGGGTCGTCCCGCTCACCGGCGGGCCGCGGCCGAGCGCGGACGTCGTCCGCGAGTGGCTGGCCGACGGCGGAGCGGCCTGCCTGCTGGTCGACCGCAACCTCGGCAGCGGAGGAGTGCCGGTCGAGTTCTTCGGCCGGCCCGCGGCCATGCCCGGCGGGGCGGCGCTGCTGGCCGACCGGACGGGGGCCGCGGTCGTCCCGGTCGTCTGCCAGTTCACCGAGCGGGGCTGGCGGCTGGTCTTCTCCCCGGAGGTGCCCGTCGACGGCGGCGGCCGGCTCAAGGACCGGGTGACCACGGCCATGCAGGGCGTCGCGGACGCGTTCGCCACCTCCATCGCAGGCCGGCCGGAGGACTGGCACATGCTCGGGCGGATCTGGGCCGACGTGCCGCCCGACCCGCCGCGCTCCGACTCGACGGCCCCCACCCGCTGATGCGCATCGGCCTGGTCTGCCCGTACCAGTGGGACGTCCCGGGCGGCGTCCAGTACCACGTGCGCGACCTGGCCGAGACGCTGCGCGGCCTCGGCCACCACGTCGAGATCCTCACCCCGGCCGAGCGGGAGGAGTCGCTCACCGACCCCTGGATCACCTTCGCCGGGCGGACCGTGCCGATCCCGTACAACGGCTCGATGGCCAGCGTCCAGTTCGGGCCGGTGTCGGCCGCGCGGGTGCGCCGCTGGCTGCGGGAGGGCCGGTTCGACGTCGTCCACGTGCACGAGCCGGCCCCGCCGTCGGTGTCGCTGCTGGTCTGCATGATCGCCAAGGGGCCGATCGTGGCCACGTTCCACGCCGCCACCACGCGATCCAAGTGGCTGGCCGCCTGGGGGCCGGTCGTCCGGCCGTGGCTGGAGCGGATCCAGGGCCGGATCGCCGTCTCCGACTTCGCCCGCCGCGTGCAGGTGGAGCACCTCGGTGGCGACGCGGTGATCATCCCCAACGGCGTGCACGTGGACGCCTTCACGCACGGCCCCGGGCTGCCGGGTCTCCGCCGCGGGGTGGACGGGCCCACCATCGGCTTCCTCGGCCGGTTCGACGAGCCGCGCAAGGGGCTCCCCGTGCTGCTCGAGGCGATGCGCACCGTCGTCCGGAGGCACCCGGGAGCGCGCCTGCTGATCGCCGGGCGGGGCGACGGCGGCGAGCTGGAGAAGCTGGTCGGGCCCGACCTCCGGCCGCACGTGCGGCTGCTCGGTGAGATCTCGGAGGCCGACAAGGCGGCCTTCCTGCGGTCGATCGACGTGTACTGCGCGCCCAACCTGCTGGGCGAGTCGTTCGGCGTGGTGCTCATCGAGGCCCTCGCCGCCGGCGCGCCGATCGTGGCCAGCGACCTCGACGCCTTCGCCCGCGTGCTCGAGGACGGCGCCGCCGGCGTGCTCGTCCGTCGCGGCGACGCCGCGGCCCTCGGGCGCGCGCTGTGCGACCTGCTCGCCGACCCGGAGCGCCGCGCGGAGCTCTCGGCCGCCGGCCCGCGGGCCGCCGGGGCCTACGACTGGGGGGTGCTCGCGCGGCGGATCCTCGCGGTGTACGAGACCGTGGTCCTCCCCGGTTCGGCGGTCACCGCCACCGACGACGACGACTTCCCCGCGGTGCCGCCCTCGCGGACCCAGGCGCGGACGACCCCACGGCGCAGGGCGCAGCGCTAGCCTTCCGCCTCGTGACGCCCGACGCCTGGTTGCTGCTGCTCGGCGGCCTGGTGCTGCTCCTGCTCGCCTGGACCGCCTGGACGCTCACCCGGCTGAGCCGGCTCGAGGCCCGGGTCGCCCGCGCCTGGGTCGCCCTCGACACGCAGCTGCGACGCCGGGCCGGCCTCGCCGAGGAACTGGCGCGCCGGTACCCGGCCGCGGTGGGGGAGGAGCGGGCGGCCTACCTCGCCGCCTTCGCCGCCGACGCCCGGCGGCCCGCCGACGGCGACCGCGAGCTCGCGGAGAACGCGCTGGGCCGCGAGCTGCGCGAGCTGCCGCCCGACCTGCCCGGCGTGCCGCCCGCGCTGCAGCGCGACCTGGAGGGCACCGCCACCCGGGTGGGACTGGCGCGCCGGTTCTACAACGACGCGGTGCGCGACACCCGTGTCCTGCGCGGGCAGCGGCTGTGCCGGCTGCTGCGCCTGCACGCCGGCCGCCCCGTGCCCCGCTACTTCGACATCGACGACCGCCTGGAGGACGTGGCCGGGGCGGGGCGGCCTGCTCTCTGACCCGCCGTACCATCGCCTCGCCCCCTCCCTCCGTCGAACCCGAGGCGACCCGTGTCTGCGCAGACCCCCTCCACCGGTACCGATCGCGTCAAGCGCGGGATGGCGGAGCAGCTGAAGGGCGGCGTCATCATGGACGTCGTCACCCCTGAGCAGGCGAAGATCGCCGAGGACGCAGGCGCGGTCGCCGTCATGGCCCTCGAGCGCGTGCCCGCCGACATCCGGGCGCAGGGCGGCATCGCGAGGATGAGCGACCCCGACATGATCGAGGGCATCATCGGCGCCGTCTCGATCCCGGTGATGGCGAAGGCCCGGATCGGCCACTTCGTGGAGGCCCAGGTCCTGCAGGCCCTCGGCGTCGACTACATCGACGAGTCCGAGGTGCTGACGCCGGCCGACGAGGCGCACCACATCGCCAAGAGCGAGTTCACCGTGCCGTTCGTCTGCGGCGCCACCGACCTGGGCGAGGCGCTGCGGCGCATCTCCGAGGGCGCGGCGATGATCCGCTCCAAGGGCGAGGCGGGGACCGGCAACGTCGTCGAGGCCACCCGGCACATGCGGTCGATCCGCGCAGGCATCAGAGCGCTGGGCACCCTCGACGAGACCGAGCTGTTCGTCGCGGCCAAGGAGCTGCGCGCGCCGTACGACCTGGTGGCCGAGGTGGCCCGCCTGGGCAAGCTGCCGGTCGTGCTGTTCACCGCCGGCGGCATCGCCACCCCGGCCGACGCGGCGATGATGATGCAGCTGGGCGCGGAGGGCGTGTTCGTGGGTTCGGGCATCTTCAAGTCCGGTGACCCGGCGCAGCGTGCGGCCGCCATCGTGCAGGCGACGACCTTCCACGACGACCCGGACGTGATCGCGAAGGTCTCCCGGGGCCTCGGCGAGCCGATGGTCGGCATCAACGTCGCGACCCTGCCGGACGACGAGCGGTTCGCCTCCCGCGGCTGGTGACCGACCCGGGCGGTGCCGGCCGCATCGGCGGGCTCGACCTCGCCCGTGGCCTCGCGGTGCTCGGGATGTTCGGCGCCCACCTCCGGATCGGCGCCGAGCTGACGACGGACCCGTCCACCTGGGCCGCCGTCGTGGACGGTCGCTCGTCGGTCCTGTTCGCCACGCTGGCCGGCGTGTCGATGGCGCTCCTGTCCGGTGGCACCCGGCCGGCCGAGGGGATCGACCTGGTGCGCGCGCGACTGCGGATCGCCGTGCGCGCCGCCTGGATCTTCCTGATCGGCGCGGTCCTGGAGTGGCTGGACACCTTCGTCGCCGTCATCCTCGGCGTCTACGCGGCGCTCTTCGTCCTCGCCCTGCCGTTCCTGCGCTCGTCCCCGCAGCGGCTGTTCCTGGCCGCGGGTCTGGTCGCGGCGGCCGGGCCGCCGCTGAACGTCCTCCTCGGCCAGGTCCTCTCGGTCTCCGACGCGGAGTCGCACTACGTGGCCGAGCTGCTGGTCACGGGCACCTACCCCGCGATGCTGTGGCTGGCTCTCGTGCTGGTGGGCCTCGCTGTCGGGCGGCTCGACCTCGCCGCCGGCGGCGTCCGCGCACGGCTGGCCGGGGCGGGCCTGCTCGCGGTCGTGCTCGGCTACGGGGGTGGGTGGATGAGCACCCGCGCACTCGCCGGCGGCGTCCCGTCGGCGGGTCCGGAGGAGGGTTTCGCCGCGCCCGTGGGGGAGTGGGAGGCTGCCTGGCTCAGCGGCGCCGAGCCGCACAGCGGCACGACCTTCGAGCTGGTCGGGTCGTGCGGGTTCGCCGTCCTGGTGATCGCGGGCTGCCTGGTCGTGGCCGACCTGGCTCCACTCGTGACCGCTCCCGTGCGCGCCGTCGGGGCCCTGGCGCTGACGGTCTACGCCGCGCAGATCGTCCTCCTCTGGGCCCTGCTCGAGGTCGGCGAGAACCGCCCCCAGGGCGTCGGGCTCTGGCTGGTGTTCGTGGTCTCCGCGCTGGCGGGAGCCGGCTTCTGGCGGTGGAGACTCGGGCGGGGGCCGCTCGAACGGTTGCTGACGTGGAGTTCCACCCGTGCCGCCGCCGTGCCGCCTGCCCGGCCGACGTAGCCTCGTCGGTCGTGTCCGCCACCCCCGCCCGACCCGTCGTCGGGGTGCTCGCCCTGCAGGGCGACGTCCGCGAGCACCTCGCGACGCTCGCCGCCCTCGGCGCGGAGCCGGTCGCGGTCCGCCGCCCCGAGGAGCTGGCCGCCGTCCACGGGATCGTGCTGCCCGGCGGGGAGTCGACCACGATCGCCAAGCTGGCGGCACGGTCCGGCCTGCTCCAGCCGCTGCGGCGGGCCGTCCGCGCGGGACTGCCGGCGTACGGGTCCTGCGCGGGGATGATCCTGCTCGCCGACCGCATCCTGGACGCGCCGCCGGACCAGGAGACCGTGGGCGGCCTCGACGTGACCGTCCGTCGCAACGCCTTCGGCCGGCAGGTCGACTCCTTCGAGTCCGAGGTGGACCTGGGCCTCGACGGCGGACCGCTGCACGCGGTGTTCATCCGTGCGCCGTGGGTCGAGAAGGCAGGTGCGGACGTGCGGGTCCTCGGCCGGATCGTCGGGGACGCGGCCGACGGTAGGATCGTCGCCGTCCGCCAGGGGAATCTGGTGGCCACCAGCTTCCACCCCGAGCTGACCGGGGACCGCCGGGTGCACGCGCTGTTCGTCGACATCGTCCGCGCTCATCTGGCCGAGCAGGCCGGCGCTGAGGCCGGGAACGAGGAAGGACAGGCATGAGCGGCCATTCCAAGTGGGCGACGACGAAGCACAAGAAGGCGGGGATCGACGCCAAGCGCGGAAAGCTCTTCGCCAAGCTGATCAAGAACATCGAGGTCGCGGCCCGCACCGGCGGCGGTGACCCCGCCGGCAACCCGACGCTCTACGACGCCATCCAGAAGGCGAAGAAGAGCTCCGTGCCCAACGACAACATCGACCGCGCCGTCAAGCGCGGCTCGGGAGCCGAGGCCGGCGGCGTCGACTACCAGGGCATCACCTACGAGGGCTACGCGCCGGGCGGCGTCGCGGTGCTCATCGAGTGCCTGACCGACAACAAGAACCGGTCGGCCATGGAGGTCCGCACCGCCATGACCCGCAACGGCGGGTCGATGGCCGACCCCGGCTCGGTCTCGTACCTCTTCTCCCGCAAGGGCGTCATCGTCGTGCCCCAGGCCGACGGCGTCGACGAGGACTCGGTGCTCATGGCGGTCCTGGACGCCGGTGCCGAGGAGGTCCGCGACCTCGGGGACACCTTCGAGGTCCTCTGCGAGCCCGGCGACCTGGTCGCCGTCCGCACCGCGCTGCAGGACGCCGGCATCGACTACGACTCCGCCGAGGCCGGTTTCCAGCCGAGCGTGCAGGTGGAGCTGGACGAGGACGGCGCGGCCAAGGTCTTCCGCCTGATCGACGCCCTCGAGGACCTCGACGACGTGCAGAACGTCTACGCGAACTACGACGTGCCCGACGACGTCATGGAGAAGGTCACCGCCGACGCCTGACAGCAGGAGGACCCTCCTGCCACCCACCACTCGCAAGCTCGTGGCGGGTCCCTGCAGGAGGGCCGACAGTGGCGTGTCCTCCGGTCGCCGCGGCTGGTGGGCGGTAGCCTCGGTCGAACACCAGTTCGGCTGACGGGAGCGTGACCATGCGGGTGCTGGGCATCGACCCGGGGCTCACCCGGTGCGGGTGGGGCGTGGTCGACGGGCGTCCCGGCGCCCGGCCCACGGCCGTCGGGGTCGGCGTCGTCCGGACCCTCGCCGAGCTCGACCTGGAGCTGCGGCTGCTCGAGCTGCACACCGCGGTGACCGCGCTGCTGCGCGAGCACCGGCCGGACGTGGTCGCGATCGAGCGGGTGTTCACGCAGAACAACAAGGGCACGGCCACCGGGACCGCGCAGGCGGCCGGGGTGGCGGCGCTGGCCGCGGCCCAGGCCGACCGTCCGGTCGCCTGGCACACCCCCAGCGAGGTCAAGGCGGCCATCTCGGGCAACGGCCGCGCGGACAAGGAGCAGGTCACCCTCATGGTCACCCGTGTGCTGGGCCTCGCCGAGGCCCCGAAGCCCGCCGACGCGGCCGACGCGCTGGCGCTGGCGGTCTGCCACGCCTGGCGCGGGCCGGCCCAGCAGCGGCTGCGCGCCGCCGCCGTCGCCGGCGGGATCGGCGCCCCCGTCGTGCAGCGCACGCTGCCCCGCTGGCAGGGGGTGGCGGCCCGATGATCGCCTCGGTCAACGGCCGGGTGGCCGCCGTGGGACCCGACGGAGCGGTGGTCGAGGTCGGCGGCGTCGGCCTCGCGGTGCAGTGCACCCCCGGCACGATCGCGCGGCTGCAGGTGGGGGAGAACGCCCGCCTGGCCACCAGCCTCGTCGTGCGCGAGGACTCCCTGACCCTCTACGGCTTCGCCGACGACGACGAGCGCCAGCTGTTCGAGCTGCTCCAGACGGCCAACGGCGTGGGGCCGCGGCTGGCCCAGGCGATCCTCGCCATCCACCCGCCCAGGGAGATCCGCCGGGCGGTGACGATGGGCGACCTCAAGGCGCTGCAGCAGGTGCCCGGCATCGGCAAGAAGGGCGCCGAGCGGCTGGTGCTCGAGCTGCGCGACCGCCTGGGCTCCACGGCCACCGACACCTCGCTCGACGGGCCGGCCGTGGCCGGCCTGCCCTCCGTCGCACCGGTGGCGCCCTGGCGCGACCAGCTCACCTCGGCCCTGGTCGGCCTCGGCTGGTCGGCGAAGGAGGCCGACAGCGCGCTCACCCAGCTCGCCCCGGTCGCCGACGAGCAGATCGGCGCCACCGGCACCGTCGAGGTCGCGGTCCTCCTGCGGCAGGCGCTCCAGCTGCTGGGCCGGTCGTGAGCACCCCCTTCGACCGGCCGTTCACCGGCTCGATCGCCGACGCCCTCGGCAAGGACGCCCCGGCTCCGGAGACCGCCGTCTCGCCGCAGGCCGGCGACGAGGAGCGGGTGGTCGAGTCCGCGCTGCGGCCGCACTCGCTGCACGACTTCATCGGCCAGCCGAAGGTTGCCCGCCAGCTGGCGCTGGTCCTCGAGGGCGCGAAGCGACGCGGCCGCCCGCCGGACCACGTCCTGCTGTCGGGCCCGCCCGGGCTGGGCAAGACCAGTCTCGCGCTGATCATCGGGTCCGAGCTGGGCACCTCGGTGAAGATCACCAGCGGGCCGGCGATCGAGCGCTCCGGCGATCTCGCGGCGATGCTGTCCAACCTCGCGCCCGGCGACGTGCTGTTCATCGACGAGATCCACCGCATCGCGCGCCCGGCCGAGGAACTGCTCTACATGGCGATGGAGGACTTCCGGGTCGACGTCGTCGTCGGCAAGGGCCCGGGCGCCACCGCCATCCCCCTGGAGATCAGCCCGTTCACCCTGGTGGGGGCCACCACCCGCGCCGGCCTGCTCACCGGCCCCCTGCGGGACCGCTTCGGCTTCGTCGGCCAGATGGAGTTCTACGAGCCCGCCGAGCTGCAGCAGGTGCTGCGCCGCAGCGCCGACCTGCTCGGCGTCGAGCTCACCGAGGACGGCTCGGCGGAGATCGCCGGACGGTCCCGCGGTACGCCGCGGATCGCCAACCGGCTGCTGCGCCGGGTCCGCGACTACGCCGAGGTGGAGGCCGACGGCCGGGTCACCCGCGAGGTCGCGCAGGCCGCACTCGCGCTCTACGACGTCGACGTGCTCGGGCTGGACCGGCTCGACCGCGCGGTGCTCGAGGCGCTCGTCGTCCGCTTCGGCGGCGGGCCGGTCGGCGTCGCCACCCTCGCCGTCGCCGTGGGGGAGGAGCCCAACACCGTCGAGGAGGTCTGCGAGCCGTTCCTCGTGCGCGCGGGCCTGCTCGCCCGGACCCCGCGCGGGCGGGTGGCCACCGAGGCCGCCTGGCACCACCTGGGCCACCCGCTGCCCCGCGGTGGTGCCCTGATCAGTGGGGCGGGTGGGGGCCACGGCGCACCGCCGGCCCCGGGGGCGTCGTCAGAGCCGCTGTTCGACGCATAGACTCCCGCACGCTGGCGCGCAACTCGTCCGGCCGCGGCCGTGCGCGTCCTGTCCGGTCGCCGCTGGGCTCGTCGCGGCGCCGGGCAGCAGAGGAATCCGACGCACCCGAGCGACCCCGTCCGGGGGTCGCACCCACCGCGGAGCGAGCCGCGCGGTAGAGAGGCACACCAGTCGTGGAGCAGTACTTCCCGATCATCGTCCTGGGCCTGCTGGCCGTCATGCTCTTCGTGCTGCCCGCCCGGCAGCGCAAGCGCATGCAGCTCCAGGCCCAGCAGATGCAGGACTCCCTGACCATCGGCACGCCGGTCATGACCACCAGTGGTCTGCACGGCACCGTCGCGGCGCTGGGCGAGACCACGCTGGACCTCGAGATCGCCCCGGGTGTGGTCGTCACGTTCGCCCGCCCGGCCATCCTCGAGATCCGCAAGCCCGCGGGTGACGTCCAGGGCATCGACGGCACCGACTCCGGTGCCAACGGCGCGACCGGCGGGCGGCCGGCCGACGGCGCCCTCTGAGCCGGGGCAGCACCGTGGCCAACCGCTCCCTGCCGGCGGGCCGCTACTTCGCGGCCTTCCTGCTGATCGTCGCCGTCCTGTACGGCCTGATCTACTTCACCGGCACCGACCGCACGCCGCAGCTCGGCCTCGACCTGCGCGGCGGGACGACCGTCACGCTCACGGCCCGCACCCCTGACGGCCAGGCGCCGGCGCAGGAGGATCTCGAGCTCGCCCGGCAGATCATCGAGCAGCGGGTCAACGGGCTCGGTGTCGCCGAGGCCGAGGTGGTCACCGAGGGCGACGCCAACATCGTCATCTCGGTGCCCGGCGACGACGGCGAGCAGGCCCGCCAGCTCGGGGAGACGGCGCAGCTGCGGTTCCGCCCGGTGGTGCAGGGACCGGAACCGGCCACCCCGGCCGCGACGGACAGCGCCGCGCCGAGCGACCCCGCGGCGGCGACCACCACGCCGGCTGCCCCCACCGACTCCGCGGCGCCCAGCGACACGGCTGCCCCCAGCGACCCGGCCGCCGCGACGACCACGCCCGCGGCGCCCACCGGCACCGCGGCGCCCTCGGGCGACGCGGTCGCCGACCCCGCGACCGACGAGTCGGCGCCCCCCGTCACGCAGGAGCAGGCCGCCGCGGCCTACGCCACGCTCACCTGCAGCGAGGAGTCCCAGGGCTCGGTCGACCGGCCCGAGGACTACGTCGCCTCCTGCAGCGAGGACGGCACGGCGAAGTACCTGCTGGGCCCGTCGGTGGTCGAGGGCACGTCGGTCACCGACGCCTCGGCCGGCACCCGCGCCGGCACCGGCGAGTGGATCGTCCAGCTCGACTTCACCTCCGAGGGCTCCTCGGCGTGGGCGGCCTACACCGCCGCCAACGTCGGGTCGTCGGTGGGCATCACCCTCGACGGCCGGGTCATCTCGGCGCCGACGATCAACCAGGCCATCGCCGGCGGCACGGAGATCTCCGGCAGCTTCGACCAGGAGTCGGCCACCGAGCTGGCCAACCAGCTCAAGTACGGCGCCCTGCCGCTGAGCTTCACCCAGGCCACCGCGCAGTCGATCTCCACCGAGCTGGGCGAGGAGCAGCTCCAGGCCGGTCTCATCGCCGGCGCGATCGGTGTCGCGCTGGTCTTCCTCTACTCGCTGGTCTACTACCGGCTGCTCGGCCTCGTCATGATCGCGAGCCTGGTGCTGTCCGGCGTGGTGGTCTACGCCTGCCTGGTGCTGCTGGGCCGGCAGATCGGGTTCACGCTGAGCCTCGCCGGCATCGCCGGGTTCATCGTCTCCCTGGGCATCACGGCCGACTCGTTCGTCGTGTACTTCGAGCGGCTCAAGGACGAGATCCGCGAGGGCCGCAGCTTCCGGTCCGCCGTGCCGCGGGCGTGGGTCCGGGCCCGCCGCACCATCCTGTCGGCCGACGCCGTCAGCTTCCTGGCCGCCGCGATCCTCTACCTGCTGGCGATCGGGGACGTGAAGGGCTTCGCCTTCACCCTGGGCATGTCGACCGTCCTCGACCTGGTCGTCGTCTTCCTCTTCACCCACCCGCTGCTGGCGGTGCTGTCGCGCTTCCGCTGGTTCGGGAGCAGCCGGATCTCGGGTCTGGGCCGGGTCGAGCACACCCGCCGTCCGGCCCGCCGTCCCGCACCGGAGGACCGCGCCCTCGTGGGCGCCGGCTCCGGCGCAGACAGGAGCACGTCATGACCCGCCCGCCCGACGACGACCAGCTCGTCGACCAGCCCGCGGACGAGCGGGCCCTCGCCGACGCGGGGCTGCGGGCCGAGGACGGCACGCCGGCCCCGGCGCCGCGCGCCGGCCGGGGGTTCCGCGGGCTGGGGCACCGGCTCTACAACGGCGAGGCCGGGCTGGACGTCGTCGGCAACAGCCGGCTGATCTACCGGATCACCGCCGTCGTCGTGCTGCTCTGCCTGCTGTCGATGGTCTTCCGGGGCTTCAACTTCGGCATCGACTTCGCCGGCGGCAACAGCTTCCGCCTGCCCGGGACCGAGCAGCAGCTCGAGCAGGTCAGGGCGGCGGCCGAGGACGCCGGCGCCGAGGTGGCCACCGCGCAGGTGGTCGGCGGGGACACCCTGCTGCTGCGCACCGGGGCCCTGGACAACGACGCGGAGCGGTCGGTCGTCGACGCGGTCGCGGAGGCCGCGGGCGTCGCGCCGGACGAGGTCAGCCCGGAGTCGGTCAGCGCCGAGTGGGGCCAGGACATCACCGACCAGGCGCTCATCGCCCTGGTGGTCTTCCTCCTCGCCGTGGTGGCCTTCCTCGCGCTGCGGTTCCAGCCGAAGATGGCGATCGGCGCCATGGCCGCGCTCCTCCACGACATCATCGTGACGGCCGGCGTCTACTCGCTGATCGGTTTCGAGGTCACGCCGTCGACCGTGATCGGGTTCCTGACCATCCTGGGCTTCTCGCTCTACGACACCGTCGTGGTGTTCGACAAGGTCGACGAGAACGTCAAGGACCTCGACCGCAGCGCCCGGATGACGTGGGGCGAGGCGGCCAACCTCGCGGTCAACCAGACGCTGATGCGCTCGATCAACACGACGGTGATCGCGCTGCTGCCGGTCGCCGGGCTGCTCTTCGTCGGCGCCGGCCTGCTGGGCGTCGGCACCCTGAAGGACCTCGCGCTGGTGCTCTTCGTGGGGCTCGCGGCCGGGGCGTACTCGTCGATCGTGCTCGCGACGCCGATCGTGGCCGACCTCAAGGAGCGGGAGCCGGAGGTGCAGGCGCTGCGCCGGCGCGTCCAGGCGCGCCGCTCCTCGGCCGCCCGGACCGGTGCGGGAACGGCGCCCGCGGGCCCCGTGGCCAGCGCCCGCCGCACCCGGCCCGCGCGCGGCGGCGTCGCCGTGGCCGAGCTGCCGGACGCGGTCGAGGCCGACGTCGTGGTGGAGTCGCCCGCCTCGGTGCGCCGGGAGCCCGGCACGCCGCCGCCGGCCCCGAAGCCGGGTGCGCGCCCGTCCCGTCCGGGCGCCAAGGGGCGGCCGCAGGGCAAGAAGCGCCGGTGAGCGCCGTTCCCGGGACCGGGCCGCTGCGCGCCGGCACGCCCGGCCCGGGGGAGCCGCCGCTCGACGAGCTGATCGCCGAGCTGACGGTCGACATCCCCGACCACCCGGAGCCGGGGGTGCTCTTCCGCGACCTCACGCCGGTGTTCGCGAACGGCCCCGCCTTCCGGCGGATCGTCCGGGGGCTGGCCGCGCCGGCGGTCTCCGACCCGCGCGCCGCCGCCCTCGCCGACGCGGCGGACGGCGACCCCGGCTACGACCTCGTCGTCGGCGTCGAGGCGCGCGGCTTCCTGCTGGCCGCCGCGGTCGCCTACGACCGCGGGGTCGGGGTCGTGCCGGTGCGGAAGGCGGGCAAGCTGCCCCGGGAGCGGATCTCGGCCGACTACGACCTCGAGTACGGGACGGCGACCCTCGAGCTGCACGCCGACTCGGTGCTGCCCGGATCGCGGGTGCTCGTCGTGGACGACGTCCTGGCCACCGGCGGCACGCTGGGGGCGACCGTCGCACTGGTCGAGCAGCTGGGCGGCGTCGTCACGGCCGTCGCCGTGGTCGTGGAGCTGGCCGCCCTGGGCGGTCGGGAGCGCCTGGCGCCGCACACCGTGCACGCCCTCTGGACCACCTGAGCGAGGGAGACGTCACCCTCGGGTGAGGTCGGCCGGGTCCCCGTCCGGCTAGCATGGGGAGGGTCCTCTCTCCTCGATGGGCAGGAGTCGCCGTGGCCTCGGACGTAGCCGCAGACGCGGCTCCCGCGCGCCCGGGCGAGCCGGCCCCCGCGGAGACCGCCACGGCCGGGGCCACGACCACCCGGCGTCCGCCCCTGCCGGACCGTCCCGCCGTCCGCCGTCCCGACGACGTCGGCCCCGAGCCCGGCGACGCCGACGGCGCTCCGCGCCGCCGCGTGCGCGACCGCCTGGCCCGCCGGATCGTCGCGGGCCAGCGCAGCACGGTCGTGCGCCCCGTCCTCGAGCCGCTGGCCGCGCTGCACCGGCAGAGCCACCCCAAGGCCGACCTGGCGCTGCTGCAGCGGGCCTACGACGTGGCGGAGGCGGCCCACTCCGGGCAGAAGCGCAAGAGCGGCGACCCCTACATCACCCACCCGCTCGCCGTCGCGACGATCCTCGCCGGCCTCGGCATGGACACCACCACGCTCATCGCGGCGCTGCTGCACGACACGGTGGAGGACACCGGCGTCACCCTGGACTCGATCACGACGGACTTCGGTTCCGAGGTCGCCCACCTCGTCGACGGCGTCACCAAGATCGACAAGGTGAAGCTGGGCGACGCCGCCCAGGCCGAGACGATCCGCAAGATGATCGTCGCGATGGCCCGCGACCCGCGCGTGCTGGTCATCAAGCTGGCCGACCGGCTGCACAACATGCGCACGCTGCGCTTCCTCCCGCCGGAGAAGCAGGAGAAGAAGGCGCGCGAGACGCTGGAGATCCTGGCTCCGCTGGCCCACCGGCTGGGCATGAACACGATCAAGTGGGAGCTGGAGGACCTCGCGTTCGCCACGCTCTACCCGAAGCGGTACGACGAGATCGTCCGCCTCGTCGCCGAGCGCGCGCCGTCCCGCGACACCTACCTCGCCGAGGTGACCTCGCAGGTCAGCGAGCAGCTCAGGGCCGCGAAGATCGACGCCGTCGTCACCGGCCGGCCCAAGCACTACTACTCGATCTACCAGAAGATGATCGTGCGCGGCCGCGACTTCGCCGACATCTGGGACCTGGTCGGCATCCGGATCCTGGTCGACTCGGTGCGCGACTGCTACGCGGCGCTCGGCATCATGCACGCCCACTGGCAGCCGCTGCCCGGGCGTTTCAAGGACTTCATCGCGATGCCGAAGTTCAACATGTACCAGTCGCTGCACACGACGGTGATCGGCCCGCACGGCAAGCCCGTCGAGCTGCAGATCCGCACGCACGACATGCACCGCACCGCCGACTACGGCATCGCGGCGCACTGGAAGTACAAGGAGAGCGCCCGCGCCGGCGGCAAGCCGAGCGCCGGCGAGATGGGCGCCCCGAAGGTCGGCTCGCCCGACGACATGCTGTGGCTGCGCCAGCTCCTCGACTGGCAGCGGGAGGCCCAGGAGCCAGGCGAGTTCCTCGAGACCCTGCGCTACGACCTCGGGCCGCAGGAGGTCTTCGTCTTCACGCCCAAGGGCGACGTGATCAGCCTGCCGGGGGAGTCGACGCCGGTCGACTTCGCCTACGCGGTGCACACCGAGGTCGGGCACCGCACGATCGGTGCCCGCGTCAACGGTTCCCTGGTCTCCCTCGACAGCAAGCTCTCCAACGGCGACGTCGTCGAGGTCTTCACCTCGCGGTCGCCGACGGCCGGGCCCTCGCAGGACTGGCTGGCGTTCGTCGGGTCGTCCCGGGCGCGGACCAAGATCCGCCAGTGGTTCACCAAGGAGCGCCGCGAGGACGCCGTCGAGGCGGGCAAGGAGGCGATCACCCGCGCCATGCGCAAGGCCGGGCTCCCGCTCCAGCGGCTGCTGGGCGGCGAGGCGCTGTCCACCCTGGCCAAGGACCTCCGCTACGCCGACGTCACCGCCCTCTACGCCGCCGTCGGGGAGAACCAGATCTCCGCGGCCTCGGTGGTCGAGAAGCTCATCACCGCGCTCGGGGGCAGCGAGGGCGCGGTCGAGGACATCGCCGAGACGGCGATCCCGACCCGGCGCGCGCCGCGGCGCAGCGCCAGCGGTGACCCGGGCGTCGTCGTCCACGGCATGACCGACGTGTGGGCCAAGCTCGCGAAGTGCTGCACCCCGGTGCCCGGCGACGACATCCTCGGTTTCGTCACCCGCGGCGGCGGCGTGAGCGTGCACCGCACCGACTGCACCAACGCCGCCGACCTGCAGCGCAAGCCCGAGCGGCTGGTCGAGGTCGAGTGGGGCTCGCAGCCGGGCGCGATGTTCCTGGTCGCCATCCAGGTCGAGGCGCTCGACCGGCACCGGCTGCTGTCCGACGTCACGAAGGCGCTGGCCGACGAGCGGGTCAACATCCTGTCGGCGTCGGTGCAGACCAGCCGTGACCGGGTGGCGATCAGCCGGTTCACCTTCGAGCTGGCCGACCCGGCGCACCTGGGCGCGGTCCTGCAGACGGTGCGCAACGTCGACGGCGTCTTCGACGTCGAGCGCGTCACCGCGTGACGACAGCCGCGGGAGCACCACAGCAGGGCCGAGCGAGGAGCTGACCGCGGCGCGGAGTCGCGCGATCAGCACCGCCTAGCTGCGGAAGGACGTCCGGTACTGGGTGGGGCTGACGCCCAGCGACCGGCTGAAGTGCCGCCGGAGCGTGGTCGCGGTGCCCATGCCGCACCGGTCGGCGATCTGCTCGACCGAGGCGTCCGTGCGCTCGAGCAGGGCCTGGGCCCGGTCGATCCGCTGGTGGTGCAGCCAGTCGAGCGGTGCGAGCCCGACCTCGGCGTTCATCCGCCGGGCGAGCTGCCGAGTGCTCAGTCCCGCCTCCCGCGCGAGGTCCTGCACGGTGATCGGCCGGTCGAGGTGGGCCCGGGCCCAGTCCAGCGCCGGATCGAGCCGGTCGGTGACGCGCGGGTCCGGCGGTGGGGCGATGAACTGCGCCTGGCCACCGGGACGGTGCGACGGCACGACGAGCCGGCGTGCCAGCCCGTTGGCGACCGAGGCGCCGTGGTCGGCCTGCACGAGGTGGAGGCAGAGGTCGAGCGCGGCGGTCTTGCCGGCCGACGTCAGCACCGGGCCGTCGGCCACGTAGAGGACGTCGGCCCGGACCTCGACCTCCGGGTGCAGCCGGGACAGCTCGTCGGCGTGCATCCAGTGCGTCGTGGCGGTGCGGCCGTCCAGCAGCCCGGCGGCCGCGACGACGAAGGCCCCGGTGCACAGCGCGGCGATCCGGGCGCCCGAGGCGTGCGCCGCCCGCAGCGCCTCGGTCAGCGCGGGGTCGGGCGAGCCGTCGAGGACGTCCGACGACGGCACGACGACGGTGTCGACCTCGCGCAGCGCCGAGAAGTCCCGCGTCGTCGCGTCGGGCAGCCAGCGCGAGGGGGCGCCGTCGGGCGTGCAGACGACCAGGTCGTACCAGGAGCCGGTCGGGGAGAGGTCCGAGCGGTCGACGCCGAAGACCTCTGCGGCGATCGCGGTCTCGTAGAGCATCGAGTGCTCGTGGAGGGCGAGCCCGACCGTGTGCATGTCGGAAACTGTACGCACCATGTCAGATCGGACGCTCGTGCCGGTGGACACCGTCCGATGGGATCGACGCATGGATCACGAGGTGCTGGTGTACGGGGCCTACGGGCACACGGGTCGGTTCGTCGTCGCCGAGCTGCGGCGGCGGGGACTGGTGCCGGTCCTGTCGGGGCGCGACCGGGCCGCGCTGGAACGACTGGGTGAGGCGTTCCCCGGGCTGGAGCTGCGCCCGGCGGCCGTGGACGACGGCGCGGCGCTGGAGCGCGCGGTCCGCGGCGTCGCGGCGGTCGTGAACTGCGCCGGTCCCTTCCTGGACACCGGGCTGGCGGTCGCCGAGGCCGCGGTGCGCGCCGGGGCGCACTACCTCGACGTCACCGCCGAGCAGCCCGCCGTCCAGCACCTCTACCGCGCCGCCGGGGAGCGCGGGTGGCCGAGCGACGTGGCGGTGCTGCCCGCGATGGCCTTCTTCGGCGGCCTCGCCGACCTGCTGGCGACCGTCGCCGTGCAGCCGTGGGCCGCGGTCGACGAGCTGACGATCGCGATCGGCCTGGACCGGTGGTGGCCCACGGAGGGCACCCGGCGCACCGGGGAGCGCAACACCGCCACCCGGCTGGTGGTCGACGGCGGCCGGCTGGTCCCGGTCGCCGGCGAGCCCCCCGTCACGGAGTGGGACTTCCCGGCGCCGCTCGGGCGGCGGACGGTGGTGCGGACGCCGTTCGCCGAGATCGTCACCCTGGCCCGGCACGTCGACGCGTCCCGCATCGAGACCTTCCTGGCGACCGGCGCGCTGGACGACATCCGCAACCCCTCGACGCCCGCGCCGTCCGCCGTCGACGAGCGGGGGCGCTCGGGTCAGCAGTTCGTGGTCGACGTGGTGGCGCGGTGCGGCGCGGAGGAGCGCCGGGTGCGGGCGGGCGGCCGCGACATCTACGCCGTCACCGCACCCCTGGTCTGCGAGGCGGTGCAGCGCCTCCTCGACGGCCGGGCGACGATCCGGGGCGCCGCCGCGCCGGGGGAGACGTTCGACGCCGCCGACTTCCTGACCGCGCTCAGCCCCGAGCACCTGACGCTGCAGGGGCTGTGACCGCGCCCCGGAGGAGGACCAGCGCGAGCAGACCCAGCAAGCTGATGGCCGGGATCACCAGGTGCGGGGCGGCGAGCTCCGCGGCGGCCCCCGCGAGGGCGAAGCCCAGGCCCTGGCAGAACATCAGCCCGGCCGAGGACACGGTGAGCGTGCGCCGGTGCAGCTCGGGGGGCGTGACCGCCATCAGCCGCTGGTCGAGGCCCAGCGAGAAGCCGAATCCGGCCGAGGAGAGCAGCAGCACCGCGATCGCCACGGGCAGCGGCGGCTGCGCGGCGAAGGCCAGCGGCACCAGCAGCACCGTGGCGGCGAGGGGCACGACGGCCCGGACCCGGCCCCGTTCCCGCAGCAGCCGGGCGGTGAGCACCTCGCCGAGCACCGCGCCGGCCGGCGCCGCCCACAGCAGCAGGCCCGCGCTGGCGGCCGGCAGTCCCAGCCCGACGAGGTAGGGGACGGCGAGGGCCTCCGGCGCGACCGCGGCCATCGGCACCAGCCAGCCGAGCAGCAGCAGACGCCGGCGGCGGGGGTCGGCGAGGACCCGCGCGGCGTCCACCCCGCCCTCCGCCCGCGCGACGGGCAGCCGGTGATCGGCGATCCCCAGCCGGATCAGCAGGGCCGAGAGCGCGTACGCGCCCGCGACACCGAGGACGGCGGTGCGGGCGTCGACCACCAGGAGCAGCGCCCCGCCGACCGCGAGCCCGAGGATCTGACCGGTCTGGGCGATCAGCCGCAGGATGCTGCGGCCCAGCACGAAGCCCTCCCCGTCGCCGAGCATCGCGGGGAGCAGGCCGGCGCGGGTGCCGCTGAAGACGGGGGCGGCGACGCTGCCGATCCCGAGCAGCGCCAGCAGCGCCGGCACGGGCAGGCCGGGGATCGCCATGAGCCCGTAGGCGCCGCCCTGGAACAGGTCGCAGCAGATCATCAGCCGCCGGGGCGGCACCCGTTCGAACCGGGCCGAGAGCAGGCCCCCGAGCAGGTAGGGCGTGAAGCCCAGCGCGAAGGTCAGCGACGACAGCAGCGGCGACGCCGTCCGCTCGAAGACCAGCACCGCGAGGGCGACCGTCGCCACGGTGGTGCCGAGCAGCACGACCGTGTGCGCGACGACCAGCCAGGCGAACTCCCGGTGGCGCAGGACCGCCGTGTAGCCCACCCGCGGTCCTCCGCGCCCCGGCCTCAGGCGACGACGGAGAGGGAGGTGATGTTCACCGGCAGCGCCGGGGCGCCGTCACCCTCCGGGCCGACGCCCTCGATGCCGGCCTCGGCGACCTTCTCGAGGACGGCGAGGCCCGCCTCGTCGACGGTGCCCACGACCGTGTACTCCGGCGGCAGCTCGGTGTCGACGAAGCAGAGGAAGAACTGGCTGCCGGTGGTGCCCGGCGCCGCCGTCTTCGCCATCGCGATGGTGCCCCGCGGGTAGGTGGTCTCCGGGGTCACCTCCTCCGCGTACTTGTAGCTCGGGCCGCCCGAGCCGGTGCCCGTGGGGTCGCCGCACTGCAGCACGCCGAAGGAGGGCTGGTTGACCAGGCGGTGGCAGGTGCTGCCGTCGAAGAACGACTGCTGGGCCAGGTAGGTGAAGCTGGCCGCGGCGCAGGGGGCCTTCGCCCGGTCGAGGGTGAGCGTCAGGTCGCCCTGGTCGGTGCTCATCAGCAGGGTGCTGGTGCCCTGCGCGGGCGTCGCCTCGGGCGAGGGCGGGGTGCCGACGTCGGTCAGGTTCGGGTTGCCCGACTCGTCGGGCGCGTAGGTGCAGGTCACCGTGCCGTCGGCGTTCGTGCTGGGCGCCGCGGCGCTGGTGGCGGCCGGTGCGTCGGAGGCGACCGGATCGGTGGGCTCGTCGTCGCCCCCGAGGGCGCCGGTGATCAGCAGCGCGGCGCCGACCACCACGAGGACGGCGATCGCGCTGGCGAGGATGCCCAGGTTGCGGCGGCGCTTCTTGGCCAGTTCGGCGCGACGCTCCAGCTGGCGCTGCAGGTGTCGCTGGGCGGCCTGCCGCCGCTGCTTGTTCGTGGGCACGGTTCGGTACTCCTCGGACGTCCTTGTTCCCGGGCGGGCGCGTGCGTGGGCGGAGCGCCCGCGGGGCTGCTCGGCGGCCGAGTCTAGGTGCCGTTCCTGGGCGTACACCTGCGGCGCCCGGGACGGCGAGCCCGCCCGCGTAACCTGCACGGGTGCTCATCCGCTCGTTCCCCGCCGGCGCGTTCGGCACCAACTGCTACGCCGTCGCCTCCGGGCCCGGGCAGGAGTGCGTCGTCGTCGACCCCGGCATGGACGCCGTCGAGCCCCTGGCCCGGATGCTGGCCGACGACGGCCTCAAGCCGGTCGCGGTCGTGCTCACCCACGGCCACCTCGACCACACCTTCTCGGTGCTGCCGGTCTGCGACGGCTACGACATCCCCGCCTACCTGCACCCGAGCGACTCCGGGATGCTCTCGGACCCGGCGAAGTGGCACGGCCCGCAGCTGGCGCCGCTGATCACCGGCGTGCGGCTGCCGGACCCCTCCGACGTGCTGTCGCTCGACGACGGCGCGGTGCTCTCCCTGGCCGGCGTCGACCTCACCGTCCGGCACGCCCCCGGGCACACCCAGGGGTCGGTGGTGTTCTCCCTCGACCTCGACGACGCCCCCGGTCTGCTCGCCGGCGACGTCCTGTTCGCCGGCTCGGTCGGCCGGGTCGACCTGCCCGGCGGGTCGTGGGACTCGATGCTCCGCTCGCTGCGCGACGTCGTCCTGCCCCTGGACGACGAGACGGTGGTGCTGCCCGGGCACGGGCCGGCCACCACCATCGGGCGGGAGCGGGCGACCAACCCCTACCTGGCCGAGGCAGCCCAGGCGCCGAAGGGGCGTGGACTGTGAGCGGGCTGACCGCGCCCAAGGGCACCTTCGACACGCTGCCGCCGGACTCCGCGCGCTTCCTCGCCGTCCGGGACACCCTGACCGCGCCGCTGCGGCGGGCCGGGTACGGCTACGTCGAGACGCCGGTGTTCGAGGAGACCGCCGTGTTCTCCCGCGGCGTCGGTGAGTCCACCGACGTCGTCACCAAGGAGATGTACACGTTCGAGGACCGGGGTGGGCGGTCGCTCACCCTGCGCCCCGAGCTCACCGCCGGGCTGATGCGGGCGTTCATCGAGCACCGGCTGCACGACGGCGCGCTGCCGGTGAAGCTGTGGACCGTCGGCTCGGCGTTCCGCTACGAGCGCCCGCAGGCCGGCCGCTACCGCCACTTCACCCAGGTGGACATGGAGGCGCTCGGCGTCGACGACCCGGCGCTGGACGCCGAGGTGGTGGCACTGGGCGTGCAGGGCTTCCGCGACCTGGGGCTGACCGACTTCGAGCTCCTGCTCACCTCGCTGGGCGACGCCACCTGCCGCCCGCAGTACCGCGAGCTGCTGGTCGAGTACCTGGCGAAGCTCGACCTCGACGAGGAGACCCGCCGCCGGGCGGAGATCAACCCGCTGCGGGTGCTCGACGACAAGCGTCCCGAGGTGCAGGCCCAGCTCGACGAGGCGCCGCTGATGGTCGACCACCTGTCGGACACGACCAAGGCGCACTACGACGCCGTCCGCCAGCACCTCACCGACCTCGGCGTCACGTGGACGGAGGCGCCGCGGCTGGTCCGGGGGCTCGACTACTACACGAAGACGACGTTCGAGTTCGTGCACCACGGCCTGGGCGCGCAGTCGGCGATCGGTGGCGGCGGCCGCTACGACGGGCTGTCGGCGGCGCTCGGCGGGCCGGACGTCTCGGGCATCGGCTACGCCGTGGGCGTCGACCGCACCCTGCTGGCGGTGCAGGCCGAGGGTCTGGACGTCGGCGCGAGCGCCGGCGTGCGGACGTTCGTCGTCCCGCTGGGGGCCGAGGCCAAGCGGCTGGCGGTCCGGCTGGTCGGGCAGCTGCGGGAGGCCGGGATCTCCGCGGACACTGTCTACGGCGACCGCGGGCTCAAGGGATCGATGAAGGCCGCCGACCGTTCCGGCGCGTCGCACGTCGTCGTCGTCGGCGAGCGCGACCTGGCCGAGGGCGTGGGCCAGCTGAAGGACATGCGCACCGGCGAGCAGGTCGCCGTCCCGGTGGGAGAGCTGTTCGAGCGGCTGCGTGCGAGTGTGGAGGAGTGAGCATGGAGCAGCGCCCCCTGGGCCGGACCGGTGCGGACGTCAGCGTGATCGGGCTGGGCACCTGGCAGCTCGGCGGTGACTGGGGGGACGTCGACGACGAGACGGCCGCCGAGGTCCTCGACGCCGCCCTCGACGCCGGGGTGACCCTGCTCGACACCGCCGACGTCTACGGCGACGGCCGCTCCGAGGAGCGCATCCGGAAGGCCCTCGCGGCGCGGTCGGAGCGCCCGTTCGTGGCCACCAAGGCCGGCCGCCGTGCCGACCCGTTCGAGGCCGCCCAGTACACGCCGGAGAACCTCCGCGCCTGGATCGACCGGTCGCGGCGCAACCTCGGCGTCGACACCCTCGACCTCGTGCAGCTGCACTGCCCGCCGCCGGCTGTCTACTCCGACCAGCGGGTCTACGACACCCTCGACGGGTTCGTCGCCGACGGGTCGATCGCCGCCTACGGCGTCTCGGTGGAGACCGTCGCCGAGGGCATGACGGCGCTGCAGCACCCCGGCGTGGCGACCATCCAGGTCATCCTCAACATCTTCCGGCGCAAGCCGCTGGAGGCGCTGCTGCCCGCCGCCCGGGAGGCCGGCGTCGGGATCCTCGCCCGCGTGCCGCTGGCCAGCGGGCTGCTCACCGGCAAGTACGACGAGTCGACGGAGTTCCCCGCCGACGACCACCGCACCTTCAACCGGCACGGCGAGGCGTTCGACGTCGGCGAGACCTTCTCCGGCGTCCCCTTCGAGGTCGGCGTCGCCGCTGCCCGCGAGGTGGCCGCGATCGCCGGGGACGCCGTCCCCACCGCCGCGTTCGCGCTGCGCTGGGTCGTCGACCAGCCCGGTGTCACCACGGTGATCCCCGGGGCGCGCACCGTCACGCAGGTGCGCGGCAACGTCGCCGCCGCCACGCTGGCGCCGCTGTCCGAGAGCCAGCTGTCCGACCTCGAGCGGCTGTACGACGAGCGCATCCGCGCCCACGTGCACGACCGCTGGTAACCACTTCTCCGTAGGAAGGCCCCACCGTGCTCCGCACCCACGACGCCGGAACGCTGCGCGCGTCCGACGCCGGCACCACCGTCACCCTCGCCGGCTGGGTCGCCCGCCGCCGCGACCACGGCGGTGTCGTCTTCCTCGACCTGCGCGACGCCTCCGGCTACGTCCAGGTGGTCGTGCGCGAGGAGGAGGCCCACCACCTCCGCAACGAGTACTGCGTGCTCGTGACCGGTGAGGTGCGGCGCCGTCCCGAGGGCAACGAGAACCCGGAGCTGCCCACCGGCGAGATCGAGGTCGCGACGTCGGAGCTGACGGTCCTCTCGGCCGCGGCCCCGCTGCCGTTCCCGATCGAGACCGACCAGGCCGCCTCGGACGACGTCCGATACAAGTACCGCTATCTCGACCTGCGCCGGCAGGGCCCGGCGAAGGCCATGCGGCTGCGGTCGGAGGTCAGCCGGATCGCCCGCGGGGTGATGGACCGGCACGGGTTCGTCGAGGTCGAGACGCCGAACCTCACGCGCTCCACCCCCGAGGGCGCCCGCGACTTCCTGGTGCCGGTCCGCCTGCAGCAGGGCAAGTGGTACGCGCTGCCGCAGTCGCCGCAGCTGTTCAAGCAGCTGCTGATGATCGGCGGCCTCGAGCGCTACTACCAGATCGCCCGCTGCTTCCGGGACGAGGACTTCCGCGCCGACCGGCAGCCGGAGTTCACCCAGCTCGACTTCGAGATGAGCTTCGTCGAGCGCGACGACGTCCTGGCGATCGCCGAGGACGTCGTCCGGGCGCTGTGGAAGGAGCTGGCCTCCTACGACGTGCCCGAGATCCCGCGGATGACCTACCGCGAGGCCATGGACCGCTTCGGCTCGGACAAGCCCGACCTCCGGTTCGGCATCGAGCTCACCGAGCTGACCGACTACTTCGCCGAGACCCCGTTCCGCGTGTTCCAGGCCCCGTACGTCGGCGCCGTCGTCATGCCCGGTGGCGGCTCCCAGCCGCGGCGGGCGTTCGACGCCTGGCAGGACTGGGCGAAGTCGCGCGGCTCCCGCGGCCTGGCCTACGTGACGATCGCCGAGGACGGCACGCTGGGCGGCCCGGTCGCCAAGAACATCTCCGACGCCGAGCGCGAGGGCCTGGTCGCCGCCGTCGGCGCGCAGCCCGGCGACTGCGTCTTCTTCGCCGCCGGTGCCCGCCGCACCTCGCAGGAGCTGCTGGGCGCCGCCCGCAACGAGATCGCCAAGCGGCTGGACCTGATCGAGCCCGGCTCGTGGTCGTTCCTCTTCGTCGTCGACTTCCCGATGTTCGAGGAGACCGAGGACGGCTCCTGGACGTTCATGCACCACCCGTTCACCTCGCCCACGCCGGAGTGGCGGGAGCGGTTCGCCGAGGACAAGGGCGCGGCGCTGTCCGACGCCTACGACATGGTGATCAACGGCAACGAGGTGATGAGCGGCTCGGTGCGTATCCACGACGCCGCCCTGCAGGAGCGGGTCTTCGAGACCCTGGGCATGTCCCGCGAGGAGGCCCGCGAGCGGTTCGGCTTCTTCCTGGAGGCGTTCGCCTACGGCCCGCCGCCGCACGCCGGTGCCGCGCTCGGCTGGGACCGGCTCACGGCGCTGCTGACCGGCGTGGAGTCGATCCGCGAGGTGATCGCCTTCCCGAAGACCGGCGCGGGCTTCGACCCGCTGACCGGCGCGCCGACGCCGATCACCGAGGCGCAGCGCACGGAGGCGGGCATCGACGCGAAGCCGGAGGAGCCCGCGCTGCCCGGCGAGCCCGGCGCGCCGGGGCCGACCAACCCCGCCCGCTAGCCGCGGTCGGCGACCTCGGGCGGCCAGACGACGCGGAAGCGCTCGAAGACCACCTCGAGGTCGTCGTCCCACGCCTGGCCCCGGGCGGCCTGGGTGCGGCGGAAGTAGCGCTCGTGCGCGTCCAGCCAGCTCGCCCGGGTGCGGTCGCCCTCGCCCTCGTCCCAGGCGAACGCGTCGTCGCCGCTGGCCAGCGGTCCCAACCGCAGCTCGGTGGTCCGGAGCACGCAGCGGGGCGTCCCGGCGCCGTCGCAGGCGATCCAGTGGCCGCCGATGCGCGGCAGCGGCTGGCCGTCGGCGGCGAAGTCGGCGACGAGCGCGGCGGTGGCCCGCTTCGTGCCCGCGAGCACCGAGCCGAGCAGCTCGTCGGCCAGGCCGGCACTGTCGCCGAACCGCTCGACGGCGGGTTCCTCCTCGCGCGGGTGCCCGGACGCGGCCGCGTAGTCCCGCCACATCGCGAGGGCGGCGGTGCGGTCGAGGTCGCCCGGCTGGTCGGTGGCCACGCCGGTAGTTTGCTCGACATGCCGCTGCGCGCCCGCACCCTGCTCGGACCCGGCCCGTCCAACCCGTACCCGGAGGCGCAGGCCGCGCTGGCGCAGCCGCTGCTCGGGCACCTGGACCCGGTGTTCCTGGGCGTCCTCGACGAGACGTCCGACCGGCTGCGGCAGGTCTTCGGGACGGCGAACCGGCGCACCCTGCCGCTGTCGGCGACCGGCTCGGCGGGCATGGAGGCGGCGTTCGTCAACACCGTCGGCCCCGGCGACGTCGTCGTCGTGGCCGTGAACGGCCTCTTCGGCCAGCGCATGGTCGAGGTGGCCTCCCGCTGCGGCGCCGAGGTGGTGCCGGTGGAGCACGAGTGGGGCCGGCCGGTCGACGCCGAGCGGGTGCTGGCCGCCCATCCGTCGCCGAAGCTGATCGCCGCCGTCCACGCCGAGACCTCGACCGGGGTGCGCTCCGACCTCGAGCCGCTGGCCGCCGGCAAGGGCGACGCGTTGCTGCTCGCCGACTGCGTGACCTCCCTCGGCGGTATCCCGGTCCGGCTCGACGACTGGGGCGTCGACCTCGCCTACTCCGGCTCGCAGAAGTGCCTCGGCGTCGCGCCCGGGCTGGCGCCGTTCACCATCTCCGACCGGGCGTGGGAGCGGCGGATCGAGAAGCCGCAGAGCTGGTACCTCGACCTCGGGCTGCTCGGCGGCTACGCGGGGGAGGCCGCCGGCTCGGGCCGCACGTACCACCACACCGCGCCGACCGGCATGGTGGTCTCCCTGCACGCGGGGCTCGGCCGGATCCTCGACGAGGGGCTCGACGCCGTGCACGCCCGCCACGCCGAGGCCGGCCGGCTGCTGCACGAGGGCCTGCAGGAGATGGGGCTGGAGCTCTTCGCCGCCGAGGGGCACCGGCTGCCGGAGCTGACCACGGTGAAGGTCCCCGACGGGGTCGACTCCGCCGCCGTGCGCAAGGAGCTGCTCGAGCGCTTCGACCTCGAGATCGGTGGGGGAGTGGGCGCCCACGCGGCCACCGTCTGGCGGATCGGGCTCATGGGCCCGAACGCCGCCCCCGACAAGGTCGCCCTCGTGCTGGCGGCGCTGGCGGACGTCCTCGGCCGCTGAGTCGCGTGGCTCGCGGTCGATCATCGGCACATGGCTGCCGCTGCCGGCGCGTCGGACAGCCATCCGCCGATGATCAACCTGCGGCAGGCCGCCAGCCGCGGCTCCACAGCGCCCGGCGCGTCCGGTCGACCACGGCATCTGCTCCGTGCCGCGCGGCGAACCGGAGGACCAGCCAGCCGCTCGCGCCCATGAGGGAGTAGCGGTCGATGTCGCGACGGAACTGCTCGGCTTCGGCGTGGTGCCGGCCCTCGTACTCGAGGAGGACCTTCCACTCGGGGTAGCCGAGGTCGCCGTGCGCCACCACGCGTCCCCGCTGGTCGGTCACGGGCAGCTGCGGGACGGGATCGGGCAGGTCGCTGACCGCGAGCCAGTAGCGCACGAGGCTCTCCGGCCTCGAGTCGGCGAGCGGGGACAGCAGCGGGGCGCACGCACGGGCCCGGACGACACCGCGCACGCGATCTGCGCGCGCCAGGCGTTCGGCCAGCCGGCGTCGGTCGAGATGACCTCGCCGCCACAGGGCGTCGCCCACGGCCACCAGCTCGTCGGGCGGCAGTTCCGCGGCCAGGTCCAGGAACGTCTGGGGACCGGCGGTCAGCAACAGGCCTCGATGCCGCACGACGTCGTCCCGCCCGATCTGCCGGCGGTGGACGACGAGCCCGGCGTGCTGCGGGAGCACCCGCCTCGGGGTGAGGACGACGTGCGGACGGCCCGGGAGGTCGACCGGTGCACCGAGGAGGCCAGCAGCGGTCGCGTGGCTGTAGGCGGTGCCGGTGGGCAGGGCGGTCGCGAGCAGGCGCAGGCGGTCCACCTCGTCGATCGCGTCGTCCAGCCGGACGACGAGCCCGTGCGCCAGGCGGAGGTACCGCGGTCCACGCAACTGCCCGCGGGTGAGACCGAGAGCGCGGGCCGCTGCGGTGGTGAGGAGCGTCGGGTCGGCCATGCGCCGACCATCGGGCCCCCGCCCGGTGCCAGCAGGCCGCGGCGCCCATCTGTGGATCCCGGACCTAGCTGTGGACCGACTGCACCGAGTCGATCATCGGCGGATGGCTGCCCGACGCGCCGACGGCCGCAGCCACTTGGCGATGATCAAACTCACGCGGGCCGGTCAACTGCCGGTCAGGCGGGTGAGCTGGTCGTCGGTCAGGCGGAGATCGGCGGCGGCGGCGGAGTCCCGGATCGACTCGGGCCGGGAGGCGCCGGGGATCGGGACGACGGCGTCGGCCTGGGCCAGGTGCCAGGCCAGCGTCACCTGGTAGACCGAGACGCCCAGCTCGCCGGCGACCGCGGCGAACTCGGGTGCCGCCGCGTCCAGGTCGCCCGCCCGCGACACCCCGCCGAACGGGCTCCACGGCAGCCAGGCCAGCCCGTGCTCCGCGCAGTGCGCCAGCTCGACCGCCGAGGAGCGGTAGCCGGGGGAGAACTGGTTCTGGACGGCGACCAGCGCCTCGCCGAGGATCGCGCGGGCGGCGTCGATCTGCGGGATGTCGGCGTTCGAGACGCCCACCGCGCGCACCAGGCCGTCGTCGTACAGCGACCGCAGCGCGGCCATCGAGACGTCCCACGGGGTGGCCGGATCGGGCCGGTGGAACTGGTACAGGTCGATCGCCTCGACGCCGAGCCGGCGCAGCGAGCCCTCGCAGGCCCGGCGCAGGTACCCCGGCGACCCGTCCAGGCCCCACTCCCGGCCGTCGCGGGTGTGCCCGCCCTTGGTGGCCACCAGCACCGAGGAGGTGTCGCCGCCGTAGCTGCGCAGCGCCCGGGCGACCAGCTCCTCGTTGTGCCCGAACTCCGCCTCGTCCCGGGCGTAGGCGTCGGCGGTGTCGATCAGGGTCACACCGGCGTCGAGCGCGGCGTGCACCACGGCCTCGGCGTCCTCCGGTGAGGGGCGGTCCTCCTTCGTGGACAACGGCATGGCGCCGAGCCCGATCGCGCTGACGGTCCGGTCTCCGATGCGTCGCTGCTGCACGGAGGCTGTCGTGCCCCGCGGGTAGCGTCGCAACCGTGACATCGCTGTTCGACCAGCCCGCGGACGACGGGCCCGCGCCGGTCGACCCCGGGGCGCCGCTGGCGGTGCGCATGCGGCCGCGCTCGCTCGACGAGGTCGTGGGTCAGCAGCACCTGCTCGGCCCCCGGGCGCCGCTGCGCCGGCTGGTCGAGTCCGACGAGCCGATGTCGCTGGTGCTCTACGGCCCTCCCGGCACCGGCAAGACGACGCTCGCGCACGTCATCTCGCTGGCGACGAAGCGGCAGTTCGTCCAGCTCTCGGCGCTCGACTCGGGGGTGAAGGAGGTCCGCGCGGTCATCCAGAGCGCCAAGCGGGAGCTCACCTTCTCCGGGCGCCGCACCGTCCTGTTCATCGACGAGGTCCACCGCTTCTCCAAGACCCAGCAGGACAGCCTGCTCTCCGCGGTCGAGGACCGGATCGTCAGCCTGATCGCCGCCACCACCGAGAACCCGTTCTTCTCCGTGGTCAGCCCGCTGCTGAGCCGCTCGCTGGTCCTGGCCCTGCAGCCGCTGTCCGACGACGACGTCCGCACGCTGCTGCGGCGGGCGCTGACCAGCGACCGCGGGCTCGACGGCGCGGTCACCCTCACCGACGAGGCGCAGGAGCACCTCGTCCGCATCGCCGGGGGCGACGGCCGCAAGGCCCTCACCGCCCTCGAGTCGGGCGCGGGCGCCGCGCAGGCGGTGGGTGCCACCGAGATCGACCTCGCGACGCTCGAGACGGCGGTCGCGCAGGCCGCCGTCCGCTACGACCGGCAGGGCGACCAGCACTACGACGTCGCGAGCGCGCTGATCAAGAGCATCCGGGGCAGCGACGTCGACGCCGCGCTGCACTACCTCGCCCGCATGGTCGAGGCGGGGGAGGACCCGCGGTTCATCGCCCGGCGGCTGGTGATCAGCGCGAGCGAGGACATCGGGATGGCCGACCCGACCGCCCTGCCGCTCGCCGTCGCCGCCATGCAGGCGGTGCAGTTCATCGGCATGCCCGAAGGTCACTTCCCGCTGGCGCAGGCGGTGGTCCACCTCGCGACCGCCCCCAAGTCGAACTCCGTCACGGTGGCCATGGGCGAGTCGGTGGCCGACGTGCGCGCCGGCCTGGCCGGTCCGGTGCCGCCGGGGCTGCGCGACGGGCACTACCCCGGGGCGAAGAAGCTCGGGCACGCGACGACCTACGTCTACCCGCACGCCCACCCCGACGGCGTCGTCCCGCAGCAGTACCCGCCGGACGCGCTGGTCGGGAAGGACTACTACCGGCCGACGCCGCGCGGCGCCGAGGCGCGGCTGGGGGAGCGGCTGGCGAAGCTGCGGGCGATCATCCGCCGCGGGCGCTGACCGGCTGCCGATACAGCTCCGGGGGGCCACGACGGCGCGACTACTGTGACCACGCCGGGCCGGACGCCGCCGTCCGCGCCGGCCGACCAGAGACCGAGAACGGGAGTGCGCGTGTCCGTAGGAGAGATCGCCGGGCTGATCGCAGCCGGCGCCCTGGTGCTGCTGGTGGTGCTGGTGGCCGTCCCGCTGCTCAAGCTCGGCCGCACGCTCGACGAGACCACCCTGACCATCCGGCAGGTGCGCGAGCAGAGCGCCCCGATCCTGGGCCAGGCCAGCACGACCGTGGCCCACGTCAACAGCAACCTCGAGCGCGTGGACGACATCACCGGCAACGCCGCCAACGTCTCCAGCAACGTGGCCGCGCTGACCAGCGTCGTCGCGGCCACCCTGGGCAGCCCGCTGATCAAGGTCGCGGCCTTCAGCTACGGCGTGCGCAGCGCGGCGAGGAAGAAGCGGGAGGGCCAGGCGATCGCCGACGCGGCCGCCCGTGACAAGGCCGCGCGCCGCGCGCGCCGTGCCGCCCGGCGGGCCGCCTGATGCGCCGGCTGTTCTGGCTCGCGATGGGCATCACCATCGGCGCCCTCGTCGTCCGCAAGCTGTCCGCTGCCGCCGAGAAGATGACGCCGGCGGGCATCGGCGCCTCCATCGCCGAGGGCCTGCGGGACCTGGCCGAGGCGATCGGCGACTTCGGCGCCGACGTCCGCGAGGCGATGGCCGAGCGCGAGCAGGAGCTGCGCAGCGGCACCGGGCTCGACGCGCCGCTGCCCACCGGCGACCAGGTCCAGCTGCCCGGGCGACACGGCGCGCACTCCGCCGACCACTGACCTGACCGGCCGGGAAACCACACCCGCCCGCCGACCCGAGAAGACCTGATGCAGACCGCCGAGATCCGCCGCCGATTCCTCGAGCACTTCGCCCAGCGCGACCACACCGTCGTCCCCAGCGCCTCGCTGATCTCGCCGGACCCGTCGCTGCTGTTCACCGTCGCCGGCATGGTGCCGTTCATCCCGTACCTGACCGGACGGGAGCCGGCGCCGTTCGCGCGCGCCACCAGCGTGCAGAAGTGCGTGCGCACCCTCGACATCGAGGAGGTGGGCAAGACCACCCGCCACGGCACGTTCTTCCAGATGAACGGCAACTTCTCCTTCGGCGACTACTTCAAGGACGGCGCGATCCAGTACGCCTGGGAGCTGATCACCGGATCGGTCGCCGACGGCAAGCTGGGCTTCGACCCCGACCGGATCTGGGTGACGGTCTACCTCGACGACGACGAGGCCGCCGACGCCTGGCACCGCATCGCCGGGCTGCCCACGGAGCGCATCCAGCGCCTGGGGAAGAAGGACAACTACTGGCACACCGGTGCCCCCGGCCCCGGCGGGCCGTGCTCGGAGATCTACTACGACCGCGGGCCGGAGTTCGGTCCCGACGGCGGCCCGCTGGTCGACACGGCCGGGGACCGGTTCCTGGAGATCTGGAACCTCGTCTTCATGCAGTACGAGCTGACCGACGTCCGGAGCAAGGAGGACTTCACGGTCGTCGGCGAGCTGCCGAAGAAGAACATCGACACCGGCATGGGCCTCGAGCGGGTGGCCTACCTGCTGCAGGGCGTCGACAACATGTACGAGATCGACGAGGTCTCGCCGGTGCTCCGCCGCGCCGCGGACCTGGCCGGGGTCACCTACGGCAAGGACCACGACGCCGACGTGCGGCTCCGGGTCGTGGCCGACCACGTGCGCAGCGGGCTGATGCTCATCGGTGACGGGGTGACGCCGGGCAACGAGGGCGGCGGGTACATCCTGCGCCGGCTGCTGCGCCGCGCGGTCCGCTCGATGAAGCTGCTGGGCGTCCTCGAGGCCACCCTGCCCGAGCTGCTGCCGGTGTCCCGGGACGCGATGAGCGCGAGCTACCCCGAGCTCGCCACCGATTTCGGGCGCATCTCGGCGGTCGCCTACGCCGAGGAGGAGGCGTTCCGGCGCACCCTGTCGGCGGGGACCACGCTGTTCGACACGGCGGTCAAGCAGGCCAAGGCCGCCGGGAAGCCGGCGCTGAGCGGCGACCAGGCGTTCAGCCTGCACGACACCTACGGCTTCCCGATCGACGTCACCCTCGAGATGGCCGCCGAGCAGGGCGTGACCGTCGACGAGGAGGGGTTTCGCGCGCTCATGAAGGAGCAGCGCGAGCGGGCCCGCGCCGATGCCCGCGCCAAGCGCACCGGCTCGGTCGACGTCCTCGCCTACCGGCGGCTCCTGGCCGAGCACGGGCCGACCGACTGGCGGGCCTACGACACGCTGCGCACCGACTCCCGCGTGCTCGCCGTCGTCCCCGACGAGGAGGGTCCGGAGGTCGCGTCGCCGGGCGACATCGTCCGCGTCGTCCTCGACCGGACGCCGTTCTACGCCGAGTCCGGCGGGCAGGTCGCCGACGCCGGCGTCCTCACCTGGGACGGCGGCCGCGCCGAGGTCATCGACGTGCAGCGACCGGTCAAGGGCCTGGTCGCCCACCAGGTCCGCGTCCTCGAGGGCGAGCTGCGCAGCGGCGCCGAGCTCACCGCCGAGGTCGACTACGACTGGCGGCTGTCGGCCTGCCAGGCGCACTCGGGCACCCACGTGGTGCACGCCGCGCTGCGGCAGGTGCTCGGCCCGCAGGCCCTCCAGTCCGGCTCCTACAACCGGCCCGGCTACCTGCGGCTGGACTTCGCCTGGCAGGGCGCGCTCACCCAGCAGCAGCGCACCGACATCGAGGACGTCGCCAACGCCGCCGTCCGCGCCGACCACAAGGTCACCGCGCAGTACATGACGCTGCCCGAGGCCCAGGCGTTCGGTGCGCTGGCGCTGTTCGGCGAGACCTACGGCGAGCAGGTGCGGGTGGTCGAGATCGGCGGCCCGTGGTCGCGCGAGCTCTGCGGCGGCACGCACGTCCGGGGCAGCGCCCAGATCGGCACGCTCGCCCTGACCGGCGAGTCGTCGGTCGGCTCGGGCGCCCGGCGCGTCGAGGCCGTCGTCGGTCTGGAGGGCTTCCGCTACCTGGCGCGCGAGCGCGACCTGGTCCGGCAGCTCTCCGACCTGCTGAAGTCGCCGCAGGACGGACTGGTCGACCGCGTGAGCGGCATGGTGTCGCGGCTGCGCGACCTCGACCGCGAGCTCGCCGAGCTGCGCGCCCAGCAGTCGGTGGCCGCAGCCGGTCAGCTGGCGGGCGCGGCGAAGGACGTCGGCGGTGTGGCCGTGGTGACCGGGTCCCCGGTCGGCCTCGGCGGGGGAGACCTGCGCACGCTGGCGCTCGACGTCCGCGGCCGACTCGCCGACCGGCCCGCGGTCGTCCTGCTCGCGTCGGAGTCCGGTGGCAAGGTGGCACTCGTGGCCGCGCTGAACCCCGCGGCCCTCGAGCGCGGGCTGTCGGCCAACGACGTCCTGCGCGCCGCCGCGGCGCCCGTGGGCGGGCGCGGGGGAGGCAAGGCGGACGTCGCCCAGGGCGGCGGCACCGATCCCGCGGGTATCCCCGCGGCACTGCAGGCCGGCGAGCAGGCGGTCGCGACCGCCACGGAAAGGTGAGCGACGTGTCCGACTCCGAGTACAGCCCCGAGGACACCGGCCCGGTCGGCGGCCCCCGCAAGAAGCTGCCGCCGGTGCCTCCCGCGTCCCCGCGTCCGGCTCAGCCGGCCTACCACCCGACCACCGAGCTCGACCTGAGCCGCGGCTTCCCGCCGGTCTCCAACGAGACGAGCGAGATCGACCTGAGCGGTGGCTGGCCCGAGCACCTCAAGGTGCCGCCGCGCCGGCCCGCGGCCGCCCCGGCCGGGCGGGTGATCGGCGTCGATGTCGGCACGGTGCGGGTCGGCCTGGCGCTGTCGGACCCCACGGGCACTCTCGCCAGCCCGCTGGAGACCCTCCGCCGGGCCAAGGACGGCTCCGATCTGGACCGGCTCGTGGCCCTCGTCGCGGAACACGAGGTGACAGAGGTGGTCGTGGGGGAGCCGGTGCACCTGTCGGGTGCGTCGGGCGCGTCCGCGCAGGACGCGAGCAATTACGCTCAGGAACTAGCCGACCGCATTCCGGATGTGCCGGTGATCCTGATCGACGAAAGGCTTTCCACCGTGACTGCAGCCAGTCACCTGCGCGAGGGCGGCATCGACAGCCGCAAGCAGCGCTCGGTGATCGACCAGGCAGCCGCCGTGGTCATCCTGCAACAGTTCCTCGACAGCCGGCGGCAGCGATCGTGAGCGGCTCCGGCAGGACGGGGCACGGGCGGCACTCCGCGGCCGACGGCCTCTTCCCGCCGGGCGCCGACCCGCGCGGGCTGGACGGGCGAGCCCCCGGCTTCGCGGCCCCCCGCTACGAGCCGGCCCGCTACGAGGTCCCGCCGTACGTGACCGGCGGGCTCCCCGCGGTCGGTCGCGACGGCTCCCGTCGCGCTCCCCGGATCCTCGACCGGTCCGCCGACCAGACCGGGCCGCTCGTGGAGCCCGAGTGGTGGTCCTACGGCTCCAGCGACCACCCCGACCACCCGCTGAGCGCCCGCCACGGGAGCCCCGACGGCGGCGACGACCTCCCGCGGACGCACCCCTCCGCACCGCTCCCGCCTCTTCCCACGGGCGTGTGGGACCGGTTGCACCCCCGCGAGGACACGCCGGGGGACGACGCCCAGACCGTGGCCCAGCCCCTCGTACCGGGAGCTGGCCCCCTCGACACGGGCCGCCACTCCGGGCAGACTGCGGCCCCCGTGAGCGGTTCGGGCTCGGACGACCACGACGACCTCACCGATGCCCACGCGCGCGTCCCCGAGGACGGGCACGACTGGGACGACCAGACCGGTGGCCTGGAGGTCATCGGCGCGCACGTCGAGGAGGACCGGCCCGGCCCCCGTGGCCGCAGGGGCCGGCGCGACCGGCGCCGCGAGGCCGCGGACGCCGCCGCCATCGATCCGGCGCAGCTCGACGAGGACTCCCTCGTCCACGACGAGGAGTACGGCGAGGACATCCCCGTCAAGCCGTACGACCGGCGAACCGGGCGGGCGCGCCGGCGCCGCAACCCCGTCGCCGTGATCTTCTCCCTGGTCGTCCTCGCCGGCCTGGTCGCCGGCATCGTGCTCGGGGGGCAGAAGCTCATCGCCCTCATCGACCCCGCCTCGCAGGACTACGCCGGGCAGGGGACCGGTGAGATCCAGATCCGGGTCCAGAACGGCGACACGCTCAGCGACATCGCCCGGACCCTGGTCGACGCCGACGTCGTGGCCTCGGTGGGCCCGTTCGTCGACGCCGCCGAGCAGAACGCCGCCTCCGTCGGCATCCAGCCGGGCGTCTACGCGCTGCGCCAGCAGATGAGCGGGCAGGCGGCGCTGGACCTGCTGCTCGACCCCGCCTCCCGGCTGCTCTCGCGGGTGACCCTGCCCGAGGGGCTCACCGTCGAGCGGACCCTGACCCGGCTCGCCGAGCAGACCGGCCGCCCCGTCGAGGAGTTCCAGGCGGCCGCCGCCGACACCGTCGCCCTGGGGCTGCCGGCCTACGCGGACGGCAAGCTGGAGGGTTTCCTCTTCCCGGCCACCTACGACGTCGAGCCCGACACCACGCCCGCCGACGTGCTGCGCGCGATGGTCGCCCGGGGCACCCAGGTCTTCACCGAGCTCGGCATCCCCGAGGCCGACCGGCTGACCGTCGTCACCAAGGCCAGCCTCGTGCAGGCCGAGGCCGGCTCGGTCGAGGACATGGGGAAGGTCGCCCGGGTGCTGGAGAACCGGCTCGCCGACGGGATGGCCCTCCAGCTCGACACGACGGTCAACTACGCGAACGGCAAGGGTGGGATCACCACCTCGGCCGAGGACCGGGCCAACCCCTCGGAGTACAACACCTACCTGCACCCGGGCCTGCCGCCGGGCGCCATCAACAACCCGGGCGAGGACGCGCTGCGCGCGGTGCTCAACCCGACCCCGGGTGACTGGCGCTTCTTCGTGGTCGTGGACCCCGACACCGGCGACACGCGGTTCGCCGCCACCAAGGCCGAGCACGACGCGAACGTCCTGCTCTTCCGGCAGTGGCTGCGGGAGAACCCCGAGGGATGAGGGCGGCGGTCCTCGGCCGCCCGGTCGCCCACTCGCTCTCCCCGGTCCTGCACCGGGCGGCGTACGCGGCGCTCGGGCTCACCCACTGGACCTACGACGCCCTCGACATCGGCGCGGAGGACCTCCCGGTGCTCCTCGCCGGGCTGGGCGAGGAGTGGCGCGGCTTCTCGGTGACGATGCCGTGCAAGCAGGCGGCGGTCGCGGTGGCCGCCGAGGTGCAGCCGCTGCCCCGGCTCCTGGGGGCGGCCAACACCCTGGTGCGCACCGAGGGCGGCTGGCGGGCGGAGAACACCGACGTCGCCGGCATCGGCATGGCCCTGCAGCTCGCCGGGGTCGAGGAGGTCGGGAGGGCGGCCATCATCGGTGCGGGCGGGACGGCGGCCGCGGCGGCGGTCGCCCTGTCGTCGCTGGGCGCCGAGCACGTCGACGTCGTCGTCCGCGATCCCGCCCGGGCCCGCGAGGCGGTCCGCATCCTCGAGACCCTCGGCGTCACGGCCACCATCACCCCGCTCCACAGGGCGGGGCTGGACGGGCCACTGGTGGTGAGCACGGTTCCGGTGGACGCCCAGCCCGCGCTGCTGTCCCTGCCCTGGCGGGCGGAGCACACGCTGCTGGACGTGCTGTACGCACCCTGGCCGACCGTGCTCGCCGAGCACGCGGCCGCGCGGGGCGCGACGGTGGCCGGCGGGCTGGACGTGCTGTTCTGGCAGGCCACCGTGCAGGTCGAGCTGATCACCGGGCACCCGGCGCCGATCGAGGCGATGCGCGTCGCGCTGGACGCGGCGGTCGCCACGCGCTGACGGCCACCGTGGAGCTCTCCCGGCCCGTGCTCGTCGCCGTGGCCCTGGTGGTGGCGCTCGTCGTCGGGCCGTGGCTCGCCCGGGTCGCCGTCCGGCTGGCGACGCGCGACGAGCGCGCCGTCCCGACGGTGCCCCGGGTCGTGGTGACGACGGCGATCCTGGCCGCGCTGCTGTGCGGGGCCGTCGTGCTGGGCGGCGCGCGGCCGATGACCCTCGCGCTGGCGTGGGGGGCAGGGGCCGCCGTCGTCCTGGGCGCGGTGGACCTGCTCAGCCACCGGTTGCCCGACCGTGTCACCTACCCGGCCTACGTCGCGTGCGGCGCGGCGCTGCTGGCCGACGCCGCGGTGCTCGACAGCTGGGTCTCGCTCCTGCGCGCGGTCGCCGCCGCCGCGGTGTCGTTCGCCGTCGGCGCCGGCGCGGCCGCCGTCTCGCCCGCCGGGTTCGGCTACGGCGACGTCAAGCTGCTGGCGCTGCTCGGCCTGGTGCTGGGCTGGTTCGGCTGGGGCGTGCTCCTCACCGGCGTCTTCTTCGGCCTGGTGACCGGTTCCCTGGTGTCCTTCGCGCTGCTGGCCGGCCGCCGGGCGGGCTGGCGGACCGCGATCCCGTTCGGCCCGCCCCTGCTGGCCGGGGCGGTGCTGGTGCTCGCGCTGGGGGCGGTGTCCCTCACCTGAGCGACGGGGGAAGGGGCGCCTTCTACACTCGCGGCCATGTTGCGCTGGCTGACCGCAGGTGAATCGCACGGTCAGCAGCTCACCGCGATCCTCGAGGGGCTGCCGGCCGGCGTGGAGGTGCAGACCTCCGACATCGACCTGCAGCTCGCCCGCCGCCGGCTGGGCCACGGCCGGGGCGCGCGCATGTCCTTCGAGCAGGACGCGGTCACCCTCACCGGCGGTGTCCGGCACGGCCGCACGCAGGGCGGACCGATCGCCATCCAGGTCGGCAACACCGAGTGGCCCAAGTGGTCGACGGTCATGTCGGCCGACCCGGTCGACCCCGAGGTCCTCGCCGGTCAGGCGCGCAACGCCCCGCTGACCCGGCCGCGACCCGGGCACGCCGACCTCGCCGGCATGCAGAAGTACGGCTTCGACGACGCCCGGCCGGTGCTCGAGCGGGCCAGCGCCCGCGAGACGGCGGCCCGGGTCGCCCTCGGGGCGGTGGCCCAGGCCTTCCTCCGCCAGGTGCTGGGCGTCGAGGTGGTCAGCCACGTCGTCGCGATCGGCCCGGTCGTCGCGCCGGAGGGGCTGGTCCCCGGCCCGCAGGACAACCCGCGGCTGGACGAGGACCCGGTGCGCTGCGCCGACCCGGAGACCAGCGCCCGCATGGTCGCCGAGATCGACGACGTCCGGAAGAACGGCGACACCCTGGGCGGCGTGATCGAGGTCGTCGTCCACGGCCTCCCGCCGGGCCTGGGCAGCCACGTGCACTGGGACCGCCGGCTGGACTCCCGGCTGGCGGGCGCCCTCATGGGCGTGCAGTCGGTGAAGGCGGTCGAGGTCGGCGACGGCCTGGAGACCGCCCGCCGCCGCGGCTCGGTGGCCCACGACGAGATCGACTACACCGAGGGCCGCGTCCAGCGCCGCACCGACCGGGCCGGCGGCCTCGAGGGCGGCATGACCAACGGCGAGGTGCTGCGGGTCCGGGCGGCGATGAAGCCCATCTCGACCGTGCCCCGGGCCCTGGCCACCGTCGACACCGAGACCCTCGAGCCGGCGGTCGCCATCAACCAGCGCAGCGACGCCTGCGCCGTGCCCCGCGGCAGCGTGGTCATGGAGGCGATGGTGGCGCTGGTGCTGGCCGACGCGGTGCTCGAGAAGTTCGGCGGCGACTCGGTCACCGAGACCCGCCGCAACGCGCAGGCCTACCTCGACGCGCTCCCGATCCGATGACCGAGCCGGTGCTGGTGCTCGTGGGCCCTCCGGCCGCGGGCAAGACGACCGTCGGGACGGCCCTGGCCGCCGCCCTCGGCGTCGGCTTCCGGGACACCGACCAGGACATCGAGACGACGACCGGCTCCAGCGTGCCCGACCTGTTCGTCGCCGAGGGCGAGGCGCACTTCCGGGCGCTGGAGGAGCAGGCCGTCTCGGCGGCGATGAGCACCCACGACGGCGTGCTGGCGCTCGGCGGCGGCGCCGTCACGACCGCCGCCACCCGCGACCAGCTGGTGGCCTACGGCCGCGCCGGCGGCACCGTGGTCTGGCTGGACGTCGACCTCGCCTCGGCCGCGAAGCGCGTCGGCCTCTCCCGCGACCGGCCGATCCTCGGGGTCAACCCGCGGGCCATGCTGCGGACCATGCTGGAGAACCGCGCGCCCCTGTACGGGGAGGTGGCGACGGTGACCGTGTCCACCACCGGCCGCGCTCCCGAGGACGTCGTCGCCGAGGTCCTCGCGGCGCTGCCGGGCACCCGGGCCGGCCGATGAGGCGGGTGACGGTCGGGGGCGAGCGACCCTACGAGGTCGTGATCGGCCCCGGCGCCCAGGAGGAGCTGGGCCTGGTGCTCGCCGGGACGCCGAAGGCCGCCGTCGTGCACGCCCCGCCGCTGGCCGCCGCCGCGGGCGCCGCGGTGGAGACCCTGCAGAGCGCCGGCGTCGCCGCCGAGGCCGTCGTCGTCCCGGACGGCGAGGCGGCCAAGACCGCCGAGGTCGCCGCGGGTCTCTGGGAGGAGTTCGGCCGCCTGGGCATGACCCGCTCCGACGCCGTCGTCGGCCTCGGCGGGGGAGCGGTCACCGACCTGGCCGGGTTCGCCGCCGCCACCTGGACCCGCGGCGTCCGGTTCGTGACGGTGCCGACCAGCGTCCTCGGGATGGTCGACGCGGCCGTGGGGGGCAAGACCGGCATCAACACCGCGGCCGGGAAGAACCTGGTCGGCGCCTTCCACCCGCCGATCGCGGTGCTCGCCGACACCGACGCGCTGGCCGGCCTGTCCGAGGCGGAGTTCCGCTCCGGCATGGCCGAGGTCGTCAAGTGCGGCTTCATCGCCGACGCCGCGATCCTCGACCTCCTCGCCGAGGACCCGACCGGTCGTCGGGACACCGAGGAGCTCATCGAGCGGGCGGTACGCGTCAAGGCCGAGGCGGTCGCCGAGGACCTCTACGACACCGGCCGGCGGGAGTTCCTCAACTACGGGCACACCCTCGGCCACGCCATCGAGCGCGTGGAGGACTTCGGCTGGCGGCACGGCGAGGCGGTCGCCGTCGGCCTGGTGTTCGCCGCCGAGCTCGCCGGCCGGGCCGGCCTGCTCACCCGTGCCGAGGTCGACCGGCACCGCACGCTGGTCGACGCCATGGGCCTGCCGACGACGTACGCCGGCGACTGGGCGACGCTCCAGTCGGTGATGCGCGTGGACAAGAAGGCCCGCGGTGCCTCGCTGCGCTTCGTCGTCCTCGACGGGCTGGGGAACCCCAGGATCCTGACCGACCCCGACCAGTCCTGGCTCGACGCCGCCTGGGCCGCCGTGAACCAGTAGTCCACCCGCCCCACCGCCCCATCAGGAGCAGCATGACGATCCAGGTCCTCAACGGCCCCAACCTCGGCCGCCTCGGCCTGCGCGAGCCGGAGAAGTACGGCCGGACCACCTACGCCGAGCTGGTCGAGCTGGTCGAGGTCACCGGGCGTGAGCTGGGCGTCGAGGTGCAGGTCCGCCAGACCGACGACGAGGCCGAGATGCTGCGCTGGATCCACGCGGCCTCCGACGCCGGCGACGCCGTGCTGATCAACCCCGGCGGCTGGTCGCACACCTCGGTCGCGCTGCGCGACGCGCTCGCCGGGCTCAACGCGCCGCTGGTCGAGGTGCACATCACCAACATCCACGCCCGCGAGGAGTTCCGGCACCACTCCTACGTCTCCGGCGTGGCCGACGGCGTGATCGCGGGGCTCGGCATCAGCGGGTACGTCCTGGCCCTGGGCTGGCTGGCCCAGCAGGGAGTGCAGTGACTCCGCCCGGGACGGTGGGGCGGATGGACCACCGAGCTCGCCGGGACGCGCTGCGGGCGACCGCGGGGGCGAAGGGGCTGGACGCCGTCCTGGTCACGAGCCTGATCAACGTCCGCTACCTCACCGGGTTCACCGGCTCCAACGGGGTGCTGCTGGTGCGCGCCGACGGCGGCGACCTGTTCGGCACCGACGGGCGGTACACCACCCAGGCCGCGACCCAGGTGCCCGACGTCGAGGTGCTCGTCGACCGGGCCACCGTCGCCGGGGTCGCCCGCGAGGCGGTCCGCCGCGGTGCGGGGCGGATCGGCTACGAGTCGCACGACCTGACCGTCGACGGGCTGTCCCAGCTGGAGAAGGTGCTGGCCGACGCCGCGGCGGGCGGGACGGTCCCCGAGCTGGCGTCGGTCCGCCGGGCCGTGGAGGCCCAGCGGGCGATCAAGGACGACGACGAGATCGAGGCGCTGCGCCGTGCCTGCGCCGTCGCCGACCAGGCGCTGGCCGAGCTCGCCGCCGAGGGTGCGCTGCGCCCCGGGCGCACCGAGCTGGAGGTGGGCCGCGAGCTCGACGCCCGCATGCTGGTGCTGGGGGCCGAGGCGCCGTCGTTCGAGACGATCGTGGCTGCGGGCGCGAACTCCGCGATCCCGCACCACCGGCCCGACGCCACGGTGCTGCGCGACGGCGACTTCCTCAAGCTGGACTTCGGCGCCACCGTCGACGGCTACCACTCCGACATGACGCGCACCGTCGTCCTCGGTCACGCGGCCGACTGGCAGCGCGAGGTCTACGAGCTCGTGGCCACCTCGCAGGCGGCCGGCCGGGCGGCGCTGACGGTCGGCGCGGACGTCGTCGCGGTGGACTCCGCGTCGCGCGAGGTGATCGCCCGGGCCGGTCACGGGGACCACTTCACCCACGGCCTCGGGCACGGCGTGGGGCTGGAGATCCACGAGGCGCCGGGCATCGGCCCGCTCGGCGCGGGTACTCTGGCCGCCGGCATGGCCGTCACCGTGGAGCCGGGCGTCTACCTGCCCGGCCACGGCGGTGTCCGGATCGAGGACACCCTGATCGTCACGGACGACGCGCCCGAGTTGTTGACCCTCACGAGCAAGGAACTGCTGGTCCTCTAGATGGCTACCACCAACGACCTCAAGAACGGCCTGGTCCTCAACCTCGACGGCCAGCTCTGGACCGTCACCGAGTTCCAGCACGTCAAGCCCGGCAAGGGCGGCGCGTTCGTGCGCACCACGCTGAAGAACGTGCTCTCGGGCAAGGTCGTCGACAAGACCTTCAACGCCGGCACCAAGGTCGAGACCGCCAACGTCGACAAGCGGAACATGACCTACCTGTACAAGGACGGCGCCGACTACGTCTTCATGGACGGCGACACCTACGACCAGATCCACGTGCCGGGCGAGACCGTCGGCGACGGCGCGAACTACCTGCTCGAGAACACCGAGGTCGTCGTCGCCGTGCACGACGGGACGCCGCTGTACGTCGAGCTGCCCGTGACCATGGAGCTCGTCGTCGAGCACACCGACCCGGGCCTGCAGGGCGACCGCTCCACCGGCGGCACGAAGCCCGCCACGCTGGAGACCGGCGCGCAGATCCAGGTGCCGCTGTTCATCAGCACCGGCGAGAAGCTCAAGGTCGACACCCGCGACGGTCGGTACCTCGGTCGCGCCAACTGATGGCTGCACGCACCAAGGCACGCAAGCGCGCCGTCGACGTCCTCTACGAGGCCGAGGTGCGCGGCGGTGACCGCCTGGCGGTGCTGCGCGACCGGATCGAGACCGGCAACCCGCCGGTGCCCGAGCACACCGTCCGGCTGGTCGAGGGCGTGGTCGAGCACTCCGCCCGCATCGACGAGCTGATCGAGCGGCACGCCTCGGGCTGGACGCTGGAGCGGCTGCCCGACGTCGACCGCGCGATCCTGCGCATGGCGGTCTTCGAGCTGCTGTGGGCCGACGACGTGCCCGACGTCGTGGTGATCGACGAGGCCGTGGAGCTGGCCAAGGCGCTGTCCACCGACGACTCGCCGGCCTACGTCAACGGCGTCCTGGGCGCGATCCTCAGCGCCGAGGTCCCCACCCAAGGGCTGCCGAACGCCTGAGCCCCGCGACGCGGGCCCCGGAGGGGTCCCGGCGCGGGGCTCGAAGCGGCTCCACGTGCCTCGGGAACGGCACGTGGCCGCGGTGTCGCCCGGAGGGCGACGGTGTCACAGGTCATCGCGGGGCGCGGCGGCGCTCCCAGTTGGGGTCGAACTCCTCGTCGTCGTCCTCGGGGCCGCCGAAGCCGACGACGCTCTCCATGCCGGGGTTGAGCACGCCCCACTCGATCAGCCGCGAGGTGAGCTCGTCGGGGCTCATGTCGTAGATGATCGCCAGCGACTTGAGGTCCTCGGCGCGGATCGAGAGGACCTTGCCGTTGTAGTCGTGCCGCTGGGCCTGGATGGTCGACGCGTAGCGCGCCAGCGGGCCGGCCTCGTCGGCGGGCAGCGAGCCCAGCGACTCGAGGTTCAGGACGATCTTGGTGCTCGAGGTGACGGCGGAGCTCGGCCGGGGGTCGGGCAGCAGCTCGGAGACCGGCACGCCGTAGAACACGGCGAGCTCGGAGAGACGCTGCACAGTGACGGCGCGGTCGCCGCGCTCGTACGAGCCGACCACGACTGCCTTCCAGCGGCCGTGCGACTTGTCCTCCACCCCCTGCAGGGAGAGGCCCTGCTGGTTGCGGATGGCGCGGAGGCGGGCGCCGAGGGCCCGTGAGTAGTCGGTGCTCATCGCTGAGTGCTCACTGTCCGTCGTCTCGGATAGGTCCTGTTGGTGACAGAGCGTACTGGTCGCGGGAGGCGTGCAACAGGAGGCTGCTCATGGTGAGTCAGTGACTGCCGAGACACGGAGCGTGACCGATCCCGGCCCCTGACCTGCGGCGGAACGCCCGCCGCCGGGGGCCTCCCGCGGGTGCAGTACCGTCGTCGGCGGTCCACCCACTCCTTTAACGACCCGTCCAGTGAGGCGGGGAAGGAGGCCTCATGGCCCGCTCGCCCGAGCCTGCCCGGAGTCCGGCTCCCGGCAGCACCCCCGGCGTCCTGCTCACCGCCGCGGACGTCGCCCGGGTCGTCGACCGGATGGCCCACCAGCTCATCGAACGCGCCGCCAGTGCCGATCCCGCCGCGCCCGACGGCGGCCTCTCCGACCTCGTGCTGGTCGGCATCCCCACGCGCGGCGCCCCGCTCGCCCGGCGGCTCGCCGCCCGGATCGAGGCGTTCACCGGGACGCCGGTCGACGTCGGCACCGCCGACATCACCCTCTACCGCGACGACCTCCGGCTGCGCGGGGTGCGGGCCCTGGAGCCGACGCTGCTGCCCGACGCCGGCATCGACGGCCGGCTCGTGGTCCTCGTCGACGACGTCCTCTTCTCCGGACGCTCGGTGCGGGCCGCGCTCGACGCGCTCCGCGACCTCGGCCGCCCGCGCAGCGTGCAGCTGGCGGTCCTGGTCGACCGCGGCCACCGCGAGCTGCCGATCCGCGCGGACTTCGTCGGCAAGAACGTGCCGACGTCCCGCAGCCAGCAGGTGAAGGTCCACCTGCAGGAGGTCGACGGCGCCGACGAGGTGCTGGTCATCGAGGGGGACGGTGTGAGCGAACAGGGGCGTGAGCATCGCAGCGAGGAACGAGCGAGGAGCGGAGCGCCCCGCGGTAGCGAACGGGGGACAGAGTGAAGCGGCACCTGCTGGAGGCGGCCGACCTCGACCGGGACGACGCGACGCTGGTGCTCGACACCGCTGCGCAGATCGACCAGGCGCTGGCCGGCCGCGAGGTGAAGAAGCTGCCCACGCTGCGCGGCCGCACCGTGGTCAACCTCTTCTACGAGGACTCCACCCGCACCAGGATCTCCTTCGAGCTCGCCGCCAAGCGGCTCTCCGCCGACGTCATCAACTTCTCGGCCAAGGGCAGCAGCGTCTCCAAGGGCGAGAGCCTCAAGGACACCGCGCTCACCCTCGAGGCGATGGGCAGCGACGCCGTCGTCGTCCGGCACTCGGCTTCGGGCGCACCGCACCGGCTGGCGAACTGGGTGCGCGGCAGCGTCGTCAACGCCGGCGACGGCACGCACGAGCACCCGACCCAGGCGCTGCTCGACGCGTACACGATCCGGCAGCGGCTGGGCCGGCTCGAGGGCGTGCGCGTGGCGATCGTCGGCGACGTCCTGCACAGCCGGGTCGCCCGGTCCAACGTCGGCCTGCTGCACACGCTGGGCGCCGAGGTGACGCTGGTCGCCCCGCCCACGCTGCTGCCGGTCGGCGTCGGGAGCTGGCCGGCCGAGGTGAGCTACGACCTCGACGCGGTGCTGCCCAAGAGCGACGTCGTCATGATGCTCCGGGTCCAGGCGGAGCGGATGAACGCGTCGTACTTCCCGAGCGCGCGGGAGTACAGCCGCCGCTACGGCCTCGACGGCCCGCGCATGGCGGCACTGCCCGACGACGCGATCGTCATGCACCCGGGGCCGATGAACCGCGGCATGGAGATCGCCGCCGAGGTCGCCGACTCCGTCCGCTCCACCATCGTCGAGCAGGTCGCCAACGGCGTCTCCGTCCGCATGGCCGTCCTGTACCTGCTGCTCGGAGGCTCGCCGCAGTGAACCACCTGATCAAGGGCGCGAGGCCCTACGGCGAGGACGCCGTCGACATCCTGCTGACCGACGGCCGGATCGCCGCCGTCGGCGCGGCCCTGTCCGCCGACGGCGCCGAGGTGGTCGACGCCGCCGGGCTGGTCGCGCTGCCCGGGCTGGTCGACCTGCACACCCACCTGCGCGAGCCCGGCCGCGAGGACGCCGAGACGGTCGAGACCGGCTCCCGCGCCGCCGCGCTCGGTGGGTTCACCGCCGTGCACGCCATGGCCAACACCGACCCGGTGGCCGACACCGCCGGCGTCGTCGAGCAGGTCTGGCGGCTGGGACAGGAGGCCGGGCTGGTCGACGTCGTCCCGGTCGGCGCGGTCACCGTGGGCCTGCGCGGCGAGCGGCTGGCCGAGCTCGGCGCCATGGCCGACTCCGCCGCCCGCGTCCGCGTCTTCTCCGACGACGGGCACTGCGTCGCCGACCCCGCGCTCATGCGGCGCGCGCTGGAGTACGTGAAGGCGTTCGACGGCGTCGTCGCCCAGCACGCCGAGGAGCCGCGGCTCACCGTCGGCGCCCAGATGCACGAGGGCGACCGCTCCGCCCGGCTCGGGCTCACCGGCTGGCCGGCCGCCGCCGAGGAGGCGATCATCGCCCGCGACGTGCTGCTGGCCGAGCACGTCGGTGCCCGGCTGCACGTGTGCCACGTCTCGACGGCGGGGTCGGTGGAGATCCTGCGCTGGGCGAAGTCGCGCGGCGTCCGGGTGACCGCCGAGGTCACGCCGCACCACCTGCTGCTCACCGATGCCTGCGCCGAGTCCTACGACCCGGTGTTCAAGGTGAACCCGCCGCTCCGGACGGAGGCCGACATCCAGGCCCTCCGGGCGGGTCTGGCCGACGGCACCATCGACGCCGTCGGCACCGATCACGCGCCGCACGCGGTGGAGGACAAGGAGAGCGAGTGGGCGCAGGCCCGGCCCGGAATGCTCGGGCTGGAGCAGGCGCTGTCGGTCGTGCTGGAGACGATGGTCGAGCCGGGTCTGCTGGACTGGCGCGGCGTCGCCGACCGCATGTCGGTCCGTCCGGCCACCATCGGCCGGCTGGACGGGCACGGCCGCCCGCTCGCCGTCGGCGAGCCGGCCAACCTGCTGCTGCTGGATCCCACGGCGCGGGTCACCGTCGACCCCGCCGCGCTGGCCAGCCGCAGCCGCAACAGCCCCTATGCCGGCCGGGAACTGCCCGGCCGGGTGGTCGCGACGTTCCTGCGGGGGACGCCGACCGTTCTGGACGGGAAGGCACAGAAGTGAGAGAGGCACTGCTCGTCCTCGAGGACGGCAGGACGTTCCGGGGCGACTCCTACGGCGCGGTCGGGACGACGGTCGGCGAGGCGGTGTTCGCCACCGGCATGACCGGCTACCAGGAGACGCTGACCGACCCGAGCTACCACCGCCAGGTCGTGGTCATGACCGCCCCGCACATCGGCAACACCGGCGTGAACGACGAGGACGACGAGAGCCGTCGCATGTGGGTCGCGGGCTTCGTCGTCCGCGATCCCGCCCGCCGCCCGGCCAACTGGCGGGCCACCGGCAGCCTGGACGACGAGCTCGCCGCGCAGGGCGTCGTCGGCATCAGCGGCGTGGACACGCGGGCGCTCACCCGGCACCTGCGCGAGCGCGGGGCCATGCGGGCCGGCATCAGCAGCGAGCTCGACGCCGAGCAGCTGCTGGCCAGGGTGCGCGACGCCGAGAGCATGACCGGCGCCGACCTCGCGCCGGAGGTGAGCACCACCGAGCCCTACGTCGTCCCGGCGGTGGGGGAGAAGCGGTTCACGATCGCCGCGCTCGACCTCGGCATCAAGACGGCGACCCCGCGGCACCTCGCCGCGCTCGGGGTGGAGACGCACGTGCTGCCCTCGACGGCCACCGCCGAGGAGCTGCTGGCCGCCGGCCCCGACGGCGTCTTCCTCTCCAACGGCCCCGGCGACCCCGCCGCCGCCGACTACGCCGTCGAGGCGGTGCGCGGGGTGCTCGACGCCCGCCGCCCGCTGTTCGGCATCTGCTTCGGCAACCAGATCCTCGGCCGCGCCCTGGGTCTGGGCACCTACAAGCTGCGCTTCGGTCACCGCGGGCTCAACCAGCCCGTCCTCGACCGGGTCAGCGGCACGGTGCGCGTGACCAGCCACAACCACGGCTTCGCCGTCGACGCGCCGCTCGACCGGCCCACCGACACCCCGTACGGGCGGGTCGAGGTCAGCCACGTCGGCCTCAACGACGACGTCGTCGAGGGGCTGCGACTGCTCGACGCCCCGGCGTTCAGCGTCCAGTTCCACCCGGAGTCGGCGGCCGGTCCGCACGACGCCGCCCCGCTGTTCCAGCGGTTCGTCGACCTGATGGAGACCGCCCGCGGCGACGGGGCGGCGGTCAGCCCGCCGCCCGTGGTCGAGCACAGCACGGGGGAGAAGGCCTGATGCCCAAGCGCACCGATCTGCAGCACGTCATGGTGATCGGCTCCGGGCCGATCCTCATCGGGCAGGCCGCCGAGTTCGACTACTCCGGCACCCAGGCCTGCCGCGTGCTCAAGGAGGAGGGCCTGCGGGTCAGCCTCGTCAACAGCAACCCGGCGACGATCATGACCGACCCGGAGGTCGCCGACGCCACCTACGTCGAGCCCCTGACGCCGGAGTTCGTCGAGAAGGTCATCGCCAAGGAGCGCCCCGACGCGCTGCTGGCCACGCTCGGCGGGCAGACCGCGCTCAACATCGCGATCGGCCTCTACGAGAACGGCGTGCTGGAGAAGTACGGCGTCCAGCTCATCGGCGCCGACGTGGACGCGATCAACCGCGGCGAGGACCGGCAGCTGTTCAAGGACATCGTCCGGTCCATCGGCGCCGACGCGCCCCGCTCGCGGGTCTGCGGCACCGTCGAGGAGGCCTTGGAGACCGCCGCCGAGGTGGGCTACCCGGTCGTCATCCGGCCCAGCTTCACCATGGGCGGCCTCGGGTCGGGCTTCGCCACCGACGAGGCGATGCTGCGCCGCATGGCCGGCCACGGCCTGGCCGACTCCCCGGTGCACACCGTCCTGATCGAGGAGTCGGTGCTGGGCTGGAAGGAGTACGAGCTCGAGCTGATGCGCGACCGCAGCGACAACGTGGTCGTCATCTGCTCGATCGAGAACATCGACGCGATGGGCGTGCACACCGGCGACTCGGTGACCGTCGCCCCGGCGATGACGCTCACCGACGTGGAGTACCAGCGGATGCGCGACGTCGGGATCGCGGTGCTGCGCGCCGTCGGCGTCGACACCGGCGGCTGCAACATCCAGTTCGCCGTCAACCCCGCCGACGGGCGTCTGGTCGTCATCGAGATGAACCCGCGGGTCTCCCGGTCGTCGGCGCTGGCCTCCAAGGCCACCGGCTTCCCGATCGCGAAGATCGCCGCGAAGCTCGCCATCGGGTACACGCTCGACGAGATCACCAACGACATCACCGGCGTCACCCCGGCCAGCTTCGAGCCCTCGCTCGACTACGTGGTCGTGAAGATCCCGCGGTTCGCGTTCGAGAAGTTCCCCGGCGCCGACCCCCGGCTGACCACGACCATGAAGAGCGTCGGCGAGGTCATGGCCATGGGCCGCAACTTCCCCGAGGCGCTCGGCAAGGCGATGCGGTCCACCGAGACGAAGACGGCCGGATTCTGGACGGGGGGAGCCGACCACCGGACCGCCGAGGAGCTCCTCGATGCGCTGCGGACGCCGGTCGACGGCCGGCTCTACGTGGCCGAGCAGGCGCTGGCCGCGGGCGCGACCGTCGAGCAGGTGGCCGAGGCCAGCGGGTTCGACCCGTGGTTCGTCGACCAGATCGCCCTGGTCCGGGAGGTCGCCGACGAGGTCCGCGACGCGCCCGCGCTGACGCCCGACGTGCTGCGCCGGGCCAAGCGGTACGGCCTGTCCGACCGGCAGGTCGCGGCGCTGCGGCCCGAGCTCGCCGGTGAGGACGGCGTCCGCGCGCTGCGCTGGCGGCTGGGCATCCGGCCGGTCTACAAGACCGTCGACACCTGCGCCGCCGAGTTCGCCGCCCGCACGCCGTACCACTACTCCTCCTACGACGAGGAGACCGAGGTGCAGCCGCGGGAGAAGCCGGCGGTGCTGATCCTGGGCTCGGGCCCCAACCGGATCGGGCAGGGCATCGAGTTCGACTACTCCTGCGTGCACGCCGTCATGGCGCTGCAGGACGCCGGCTACGAGGCGGTGATGGTCAACTGCAACCCCGAGACCGTCTCCACCGACTACGACACCGCCGACCGGCTCTACTTCGAGCCGCTGACGTTCGAGGACGTCCTCGAGGTGGTCGAGGCCGAGCGCGCCGCCGGTCCGGTGGCCGGCGTCATCTGCACCCTGGGCGGGCAGACCCCGCTGGGGCTGGCCCAGCGGCTCAAGGACGCCGGCGTGCCGGTCCTGGGCACCTCGCCCGAGGCCATCGACGACGCCGAGCACCGCGGGGCGTTCTCCCGGGTGCTCGCCGACACCGGGCTGGTCGCACCGATGCACGGCACGGCGACGACGTTCGCCGAGGCGCGCGAGATCGCCGCGGGGATCGGCTACCCGGTGCTCGTGCGCCCGTCCTACGTGCTCGGCGGGCGGGGCATGGAGATCGTCTACGACGAGGCCACGCTGGAGGCCTACATCGCCAAGGCGACCGAGGTCAGCGCGGACCACCCGGTGCTGGTCGACCGGTTCCTGGAGGACGCCGTCGAGATCGACGTCGACGCGCTCTACGACGGCACCGACCTCTACCTGGGCGGGGTCATGGAGCACATCGAGGAGGCCGGCATCCACTCCGGCGACTCGGCGTGTGCGCTGCCGCCGATCACGCTCGGCACGGCCGACCTGCTGAAGATCCGGGAGGCCACCGAGAAGCTGGCCGCCCGCATCGGCGTGCGCGGCCTCGTGAACGTCCAGTACGCCATCAAGGACGACATCCTCTACGTCATCGAGGCCAACCCCCGCGCCAGCCGCACGGTGCCGTTCGTCTCCAAGGCCACCGCCGTGCAGCTGGCGAAGGCCGCCGCCCGGATCGCGGTCGGCGAGCCGATCGCCCGGCTGCGCGCCGCCGGAGTGCTGCCGGCGGCCGGCGACGGCACCGATCTGCCGACGCACGCGCCGATCGCGGTGAAGGAGGCCGTGCTGCCCTTCCACCGCTTCCGCACCGTCGAGGGCCACGGCGTCGACACGGTGCTCTCGCCGGAGATGAAGTCCACCGGCGAGGTGATGGGGCTCGACAGCGAGTTCGGCAGGGCGTTCGCGAAGTCCCAGGCCGCCGCCTACGGCTCGCTGCCCACGGCGGGCACCGTGTTCGTGTCGCTGGCCAACCGGGACAAGCGCTCCGCGGTGTTCCCGATCAAGCGGCTGGCCGACCTCGGCTTCCGGGTCCTGGCCACCGTCGGCACCGCGCAGGTGCTGCGGCGCAACGGCGTGGCCGCCGAGGTGGTCGGCAAGTTCAGCGAGGGCCCGGGCAACGTCGTCGAGCGGATCCAGGCCGGCGAGGTCGACATGGTGGTCAACACCCCGTTCGGCTCGCCGGGCAACAGTGGCCCGCGGCTGGACGGCTACGAGATCCGCACCGCCGCGGTCTCGGCCGGCATCCCGTGCATCACGACGGTCCAGGGCATGGCGGCCGCCGTCCAGGGCATCGAGGCGCTGCGCGGCGACGACATCGGCGTGCGCAGCCTGCAGGAGGTCCACGCGGCGCTGGCCGGGTCCCGCTCGTGACGCCGGCGGCGGAGCGGGTCCGGTCGGAGCTGGTCGCGCGCGGGCTCGTCGACGGCCTGCCCGCTGCCTTCCTCGCCGGGGTCACCCGCTTCGCGGCGCCGCCGCCGTCGGAGCTCGACGTCCTCCGCCGGGACGCCGCGGGGCTGGCCGCCCGGCTCGCGGCGGAGGGGACCCGGGAGGAGGACCTGCCGCTGCTCACGCGGACGCTGTTCTTCGCCGGTCACGCCGACGTGCTCGCCGCCGCCGGGCTGCGGAGCCCCGCCTACGACGTCCTGGGGTCGTTCCGGGACAACCTGGCCCGGCCGCTCGGCCCTGTGCCGGCCGCCCGTCCGTCCGCCGGGGGACGGCGCTGGCGGGTCCTCGGCCGGGACGTCGGTTTCCCGATCGGTGTCCCGGCGTGCGTGCTCAACGGCAGCGAGGCGTGGGTGCGCGCCAACCTGGCGAGGGGTTTCTCGGTGCTGACCTACAAGACCGTGCGCGGCCGCGAGCACCCGCCCAACGAGCAGCCGAACTGGACCTTCGCCCCCCGCGAGACCGCGAGCCTGCCGCCCGGCGGGGCGGCCGAGGTGGTCTCCGATCCCTGGGACTGGGTGGCGCCCGGGAACCCGGCCGTGAGCACGGTCAACTCCTTCGGCGTCCCGTCGCCGGCGCCCGAGGAGTGGATGGCCGACCTCGAGCGGGCACTGGCGGCCGTCGGCGACGACGCTCTGCTGCTGGTCAGCGTCATGGGGGAGGGCGAGGACCTCGCCGCCGACTTCGCCCGCACGGCGCGCATGGCGGAGGAGGCCGGCGCTCCGGTCGTCGAGCTCAACCTGTCCTGCCCGAACACCCTGGACCGGTCGGCGGGCGGCGTGAAGCCGCCGCTGTGCCTGGACCCCGACGCCACCGTCGCCGTCGTCGAGGAGGTCCGCCGGGCCCTGGACGACCGGACGGCGCTGGTCGCGAAGCTCTCCTGGCTCGACGAGCCCGCCCTGGCCGCGCTCGTCCCACGGCTGGCCCCGCTGGTCGACGGCGTGGCCGGCATCAACACGGTGCAGAGCCGGGTCCGCCGCAGCGACGGAGCCCCGACCTTCCCCGGCCGCGAGCTCGCCGGCCTCTCCGGGATCGCGGTGCGCGACCCGGCACGGGACTTCACCCGGCGGCTGGTCGCCCTGCGGGAGGCGAACGGCGCCACGTTCGACGTCCTGGCGATGGGCGGCGTCACCGACCCGGCGTCGTTCGAGGCGCTCTTCGCGCTGGGGGCCGACGCGGTGCAGTCGGCCTCCGGCGCGTTCGCCGACCCGTTCCTCGCCCGCGACTGCATCGCGCAGCTGGGGGCGTCGCTGCCGCGGGCCGTGGAGGGATCCCGGTGACCGCGCCGTTCGGGGAGCGGCTGGCCGCCGTCGTCGGCGGCCGCGGGCCGCTCTGCGTGGGCATCGACCCGCACCGGCAGCTGCTGCTCGACTGGGGCGTCGGCGACGACCTCGACGGCCTGCGCCGGTTCACCGACACCGTGGTCGAGGCGCTGGCCGGCTCGGTCGCCGTCCTCAAGCCGCAGCTGGCGTTCTACGAGCGCTTCGGGTCCCGCGGGATCGCGGTGCTGGAGGAGGCCGTCGACCGGATCCGCGGTGCCGGGGCGCTGGTGCTGCTCGACGCCAAGCGCGGCGACATCGGCTCCACCATGGCCGCCTACGCCGACTACCTGCGCGAGGACCACCCGATGCGGGTCGACGCGATGACCGTCAGCCCCTACCTCGGCCCGGGTTCGCTGCAGCCCGCCGTGGACACCGCCCGCCGCCACGGCGGGGGGCTGTTCGTCCTGGCGCGCACGTCCAACCCCGACGCCGGCGCCCTGCAGCTGGTGGGGGAGCCGACCGTGGCGCAGCGGGTCGTCGACACGGTCCGTGGCTGGAACACCGGGACCCCCACCGGCTCCTTCGGCCTCGTGGTGGGGGCGACGCTGCGCGAGCTCGACGTCGACCTCGACGATCTCGGCGGACCGATCCTCGCGCCGGGCCTCGGCGCGCAGGGCGGTTCGGCCGCCGACCTGCGGCGCCTGTTCGGTGCCGGGCAGGTCGTCGTCCCGACGGTCTCGCGGGACGTGCTCGCGGCCGGTCCGGACCCTGCCGCGCTCCGGGCGGCCGCCGACCGCTGGGCGGCGGAGCTGGCCGGGTGAGACGGGCGCTGCCCGGACTGCTCGGCGCCGTGGGCGTGGTGCTCGCCCTGGCGGGCGGAACGGTGTTCCGGCTGACCAACACCCGGCGGTGGACCGAGGACGACGGCAGCGACGCGCCCCTGCGACCCGGGTCGGCCTACGAGAGCCGGCTCACCCTGACGTCCACCGACGAGTGGGCCGTGCTCTGGACCGGCGGGCACCTGCTCGGCGCCGGACTGGCGTTGCTCGGGGTGCTGGTCCTGGTGACCACCGGCGCCTGGCTGCTGGGCCGCCGGGCGGGGCGACGGGAGCGCCGGCCGGGCGGCTGACCGGCGTGTCGCCGCTGGGCGTGTCGGTCGGGGCAACCCCGGGTTGCCGTGCGGCGGAACTCCACGGGCCTACCGGAACGGGAACGCGCGATTTCCGGCCGCGACCTGCGGTGATGACCGTTCGTCACCGGGTGTGCGGTCAGGGCGTCCACGGCGACGACACGCGCACCGGCGTTTTCCGGGCGGGTGAGCGTGACCAGCGGATTTGCCGGGAACTAGGTTGGTCGTGAGGCTCAGAGGCGAGCCGCTTCCCTACGACTCCTTTGACGACTGCCCGGCCGGATCCCGCGCCGGCGAACACGATTGGGTCGCCATGCCTTTGCCTGACCTGTCCCCGGAACAACGCGCAGCCGCCCTCGAGAAGGCTGCCGCCGCCCGCAAGGCGCGCGCCGAGCTGCGCGAGCGCCTCAAGAGCAAGGGCGCCACGGTCGGCGACGTCCTCAAGCAGGGCGAGACCGACGAAGTCATCGGCAAGATGCGCGTCTCCGCCGTCCTGGAGTCCCTGCCCGGAGTGGGCAAGGCGCGGGCTGCGAAGATCATGGAGCGCCTGGAGATCTCCCCGACCCGCCGCGTGCGCGGTCTGGGGGCCAACCAGCGCAAGGCGCTCGAGTCCGAGTTCGCGGACGAGAAGGTCGAGCCCTGAGGCGCCCCAGCTAGCGACACCGGACGAGGACGGCGAGTGGTTTCAGGCAACGCGGCACGGCTGACCGTGCTGTCCGGCCCGTCGGGGGTCGGGAAGGGCACGGTCGTCGCCGAGGTCCGGCGTCGGTATCCCGACGTCTGGCTGTCGGTGTCGGTGACCACTCGCCGGCCTCGTCCCGGTGAGGTCGACGGCGTGCACTACCACTTCGTGGACGACGCCGAGTTCGACCGGCTGATCGCGACCGACGGGCTGCTGGAGTGGGCCGAGTACGCCGGCAACCGCTACGGCACCCCGGTCGCCCCGCTGCGCGAGCGGCTCGCCACCGGCGCCCCGGCCCTGCTGGAGATCGAGCTGCAGGGCGCCCGGCAGGTGCGGGCCCGCGACCCCGAGGCGCAGCTGGTCTTCCTGGCACCGCCGTCGTGGGCCGAGCTGGTCAGCCGGCTGGCCGGCCGCGGCTCCGAGCCGCCGGCCGTCCAGGAGCGTCGGCTCGCCCTCGCCCAGGCCGAGCTGGACGCCGCCGGGGAGTTCGACGTGGTCGTCGTCAACGACGACGTGGCCCGGGCCGCCGACGAATTGGTAGGATTGCTGACTGCGCCCTCGCCCGGCCTCGTGCCAGGGGAGTAGCGCCCACGAGGAAGAGCACCGCCGGCCGCACCGCCGGCGCCTTTCTCCCGCCACCGAAAGAGGAGCACGCCCGCCCGTGTCCGGAGTCGCACCTGCCCCCGAGGGCATCACCAACCCGCCGATCGACGAGCTGCTCGAGCGCACCAGCAGCAAGTACGGCCTGGTCATCTTCGCCGCCAAGCGCGCGCGCCAGATCAACGCCTACTACAGCCAGCTCTCCGAGGGCCTCCTGGAGTACGTCGGCCCGCTGGTCGACACCGCCCCGCAGGAGAAGCCGCTCTCGATCGCGCTCCGCGAGATCAACGAGGGCCTGCTGACCCACACCGCCGGCGAGAACTGATCCGGCCGGCCCCCTCGGGGCCACCAGTTGTGATGAGAAGGCACCCAGCAGCTGCTGGGTGCCTTCTCGTATTGGGAGGATGGGCGTCGTGAGTTCCATCGTGCTGGGTGTCAGCGGGGGAGTGGCCGCCTACAAGGCCGCCTTCGTGCTGCGCGCGTTCACCGAGGCGGGCCACGACGTGCGCGTCGTCCCCACCCCCGGCGCGCTGCACTTCGTCGGCGCCGCGACCTTCGAGGCGCTCTCGGGCAACCCCGTCACCACCGACGTCTGGTCCGACGTCCCCGAGGTCGCGCACGTCCGCATCGGGCAGGACGCCGACCTCGTCGTCGTCGCCCCCGCGACCGCCGACCTGCTGGCCCGCGCGGCCGCCGGCCGGGCCGACGACCTGCTCACCGCCACGCTGCTCACCGCGCACTGCCCGGTGGTCTTCGTGCCCGCCATGCACACCGAGATGTGGCTGCACCCCGCGACGCAGGACAACGTCGCGACGCTGCGCCGCCGCGGCGCCGTCGTGCTGCCCCCGGCGGTCGGCCGGCTCACCGGTCCCGACTCGGGCCCCGGGCGCCTGCCGGAGCCCGCCGACATCGCCGCGCTGGCCACGGTGGTGCTCGAGCACGGCGCCGACGCCCTCGCGCACGACCTCACCGGCCGCCGCGTGGTCATCAGCGCCGGTGGCACCCGCGAGCCGCTGGACCCCGTGCGCTACCTGGGCAACCGCTCCTCCGGCAAGCAGGGCTGGGCGCTGGCCCGGGTCGCCGCGGCCCGGGGCGCCGACGTCGTCCTCGTCGCGGCGAACGTGGACCTCCCGGCGCCCTTCGGCGTCCGCGTCGTCCCGGTCGGCACCGCGGAGGAGCTGCGCACGGCCGTGCACGCCGAGGCCAAGGAGGCCGACGTCGTCGTCATGGCCGCCGCCGTCGCCGACTTCCGGCCCGCGTCGGTCGCCGGCGCCAAGCTGAAGAAGGGGTCGGCGAGCGAGCCGGAGTCGGTGGCGCTGGTGCGCAACCCCGACGTCCTGGCCGAGCTGGTGGCGGCCCGCACCGCCGGCCGGATGGTCGTCGGGTTCGCCGCCGAGACCGGCGACGACGAGGCCGACGTCCTCACCCACGCCCGCGCGAAGCTCGCCCGCAAGGGCTGCGACCTGCTCGTGGTCAACGACGTCTCCGAGGGCCAGGTCTTCGGCCGGTCCGAGAACACCGTGGTGGTCCTCGGCGCCGACGGCTCGGCCACCGAGGTGGCCCGGGGGACGAAGGACGCGGTCGCCGCCGGGATCTGGGCGACGATCGCGTCGCGGCTGCCCCGCCCGTCCCAGGAGTAGCGCGTCGTCCACACCGGTGCCGACGGCGGGTCCCCGCCGGGTACCGTTCCCCGCGGGTCGCGTCCTCGCCGGCCCGCTCCATCCGCTCGCCGACCCAGGAGTACCGACATGTCGCGCCGTCTCTTCACCTCCGAGTCGGTGACCGAGGGCCACCCGGACAAGATCGCCGACCAGATCAGCGACTCGATCCTGGACGCGATGCTGGCCCAGGACCCCAAGAGCCGGGTCGCCGTCGAGACGATGATCACCACGGGGCAGGTGCACATCGCCGGCGAGGTCACCACCGCCGGCTACGTCGACATCGCCTCGATCGTCCGCGACACGGTGCTGCGGATCGGCTACGACTCCTCGCGCAAGGGTTTCGACGGCGCGTCCTGCGGCGTCAGTGTCTCGATCGGCGCGCAGTCGCCCGACATCGCCCAGGGCGTCGACACCGCCTACGAGGCGCGCACCGGCAGCGCCGAGGACGAGCTGGAGCGCCAGGGCGCCGGCGACCAGGGCCTCATGTTCGGCTACGCCACCGACGAGACCCCCGAGCTGATGCCGCTGCCGATCGCGCTGGCCCACCGCCTCGCCCGCCGCCTCTCCGCGGTGCGCAAGGACGGCTCCGTGCCCTACCTGCGGCCCGACGGCAAGACGCAGGTCACCGTGGTCTACGAGGACGACCAGCCGGTCGCCGTCGACACGGTGGTCGTCTCCTCGCAGCACGCGGAGGACATCTCCATCGAGCAGCTGCTCACCCCGGACATCAAGGAGCTCGTGGTCGAGCCGGAGCTCGCCGCGCTGGGCCTGCCGACCGACGGCTACCGCCTGCTGGTGAACCCGACCGGCAAGTTCGTCATCGGTGGCCCGATGGGCGACGCCGGCCTGACCGGCCGCAAGATCATCGTCGACACCTACGGCGGCATGGCCCGCCACGGCGGCGGCGCCTTCTCCGGCAAGGACCCGTCGAAGGTCGACCGCTCCGCCGCCTACGCGATGCGCTGGGTCGCCAAGAACGTCGTCGCCGCCGGGCTGGCCAAGCGCTGCGAGGTGCAGGTCGCCTACGCCATCGGCGCCGCGCACCCGGTCGGCCTGTTCGTCGAGACGTTCGGCACCGGCACCGTCTCCGACGACGTGCTGGAGAAGGCGATCACCACGGTGTTCGACCTGCGCCCGGCCGCGATCGTCCGTGACCTCGACCTGCTGCGCCCGATCTACGGCCCGACCGCCGCCTACGGCCACTTCGGCCGCACCGACGTCGAGCTGCCGTGGGAGCGCACCGACCGGGTCGACGCCCTCCGCGCGGCCGTGGGCGCCTGAGCAAGGCCCCGCTGGACGCCTCAGCTCCACCCGACGACCCGGGTCACCCGCGCGAGCCGCGGGTGGCCCGGGTCGTCGTCGACGTGCCCCTGGCGCACCTGGACCGGCCGTTCGACTACGCCGTCCCCGACAAGCTCGCCGACACCGTCCGGGCGGGCTGCCGGGTGCGGGTGCGGTTCAGCGGCCAGCTCGTCGATGGCTTCGTCCTGGAGCTGGGGGAGTCCACCGAGTTCGCCGGCCGGCTGATGCCGCTGGCGCACGTGCCCTCCGGGGAGCCGGTGCTGACGCCGCAGGTGGCGCGGCTGCTGCGGGTCGTCGCCGACCGGTACGCCGGCACGATGAGCGACGTCCTGCGGCTGGCGGTGCCACCCCGCCGGGCGGCCGCGGAGAAACGACCGACACCCACCCCCGAGACGCTGCCGGGGCCGCCGGACCCGGCGGGCTTCGCGCGCTACCCGGCCGGCCCCGCGCTGCTCACCGCGCTGGCCGAGGGGCGGCCGGCCCGGGCGGTGTGGAACGCCCTGCCGGGCGAGGACTGGCCCGCCCGGCTGGTCGAGCTCTGCCGCGCGGCGCTCTCCGGCCGGCGCGGCGCGCTGGTCGTCGTCCCCGATGGCAAGGACCTCGACCGGCTGGCCGTCGCGGCGGCCCGGCTGCTCCCGGAGCACTCGTACACGGTGCTGCGCGCCGGCGACTCCCCGGAGAAGCGCTACCGGCAGTTCCTGGCCGCCTCCCGGGGCGCCGCCCAGGTCGTGCTGGGCACCCGGGCGGCCATGTTCGCGCCGGTGCGCGACCTCGGCCTGGTCGTGGTGTGGGACGACGGCGACGACCTGCACTCCGACGAGCACGCGCCCTACCCGCACGCCCGCGACGTGCTGGTGCAGCGCGCCTGGCTCGACAACTGCGCCGCGGTGGTGGCCGGCACCGCTCGCACCGCGGAGGCCGCCCTGCTCGTGGAGTCCGGCTGGGCGCACGAGCTGGTGGCCGACCGCCCGGTGCTCCGGGCCGCCGCCCCGCGGGTGCAGGCGCTCGGCGAGGACTTCGAGCTGGCCCGCGACCCCGCGGCCCGGTCGGCCCGCCTGCCCTCCCTCGCGCACGAGGCGGCGCGAACAGGATGAGGAACGTCGCCCACTCGTCGCCGTCGTTGCGGAAGCCGTGCGCGCCGCCCTCGTGCACGAGGGCGAAGTCGCCCGGGCCGAACGGGTCCCACGAGCCCGCGTGGTAGACG